>NZ_JBFACK010000001.1:0-975664 GCF_040640795.1 Streptomyces sp. NPDC021622 | reverse complement strand
TGTTTACCCGTAATCGGGTGCGCATCCGCGTTGAGCGGAACAGAGGGGAGGAATAATCCCCTCGTTCACAGCGTCCTCGCTGATGTTGCCACCCCAAGGGGTGGACTTTTCAAAGGAACCGCGTCCGACCATGACGGCCGAGACGGGGTTGTCAATCTGGCGTTGACTTTTGGCACGCTGTTGAGTTCTCAAGGAACGGACGCTTCCTTTGTACTCACCCTCTCGGGCTTTCCTCCGGGCGCTTCCCTTCGGTATTTCGTGTTTCCAACCTTACCAGATCCGTTTTCCGTTCCGTTCCCGGTTCGGATTTCATTTCCGGTGGCCGTTGGAGGGCCTTTGCCTTTCGGCGTGTTCACTACGTTAGCGGATTCCCTCCGCAACTCATAATCGAGTTCCGCGAGTTCGAATTCCGGCATGCAGGCATGCGAAATAGGACCCCGCCGAGGGGAAGTCGTAGGTAGTGGTTGGCCGCTCTCGGCTGCTGGCAGATTGCCGTAACCGGGTCAAGCGGCTCGGGCTACATTACGGAGACCTCAAGGCTGCGTCAAGTTGAACGGCGCCGCGGCGTATGGGCCCGATAAGGGCTCACCGTCGGGTCGTTGGGGGTCCAGAAGCGCCAGGGGTGGACGGCGCCGTCTCCGCCCACTCCTGTGCGCGGGCCGTTCCTGACCTGGTCGGGGTCGACGGGAGTGCCGGTCAGGAGGGTGAGCGGGGCGCCCTGGCCCGCGCAGAGGTCCGTGCCGTTGAGGTCGCGGTCCACGTCCAGGGCCGTGGCCAGGCGGGCAGGGCCTTTGGCCAGTTCCTTGTCGTTACGGGCCGAGAGTCGACGTTTGCGGGCGAGCTCGGCGCCTGTGGTGATCTCACCTGCGCGGAGCAGAACTCCGCTCGCGGTGCCCTCGGGGCCGCACACCACATTGAGGCAGTGCCACATGCCGTAGGTGAAGTAGACGTACGCGTGTCCTGGCGGACCGAACATCACGCTGTTGCGGGCGGTGGGGCCGCGATAGGCGTGCGACCCGGGGTCGATCTCGCCCGCGTACGCCTCCACCTCTGTCAGGCGCAGTTCGATCGGACCGTCCGGTGAGGTGCGCACGAGGACGCGGCCCAGGAGATCCGGGGCGACCTCCAGGACAGGGCGGTCGAAGAAGTCGCGTGGGAGAGGCGTACGGTCAGGGGCCGCGATCATGGCGTCCGAGCTTAGTGGAGACGTTCTGTACGGGTGGATGGTCATCGCTCGTGCCGATTGCCAGGGTGAGGGCGCGGAACCGGACGTGCGTTCATCGCGTTTGTATGGATCAAGGATCAAGTCGAGTTCGAGCCACAGGCGGGGCCTGGGGAGGAGAGTCATGGGGTTCAAGAAGCTGCTTGCGAGCCTGGGTGCCGGCGGTGCCTCGGTGGAGACGGTGCTGACCGAGGTCAATGTCGTACCCGGTGGTGTCGTCCAGGGTGAGGTGCGGATCCAGGGCGGGTCCGTGGACCAGGAGATCGAGGGTCTGTCCGTCGGTCTGCAGGCCCGCGTCGAGGTCGAGGGCCAGGACCAGGAGACGAAGCAGGACATCGAGTTCACCAAGCTGAAGCTCGGCGGTGCCTTCACGCTGCAGGCCGGCCAGGTGCACGCGGTGCCGTTCGGGCTCGAGATCCCCTGGGAGACGCCGGTCACCTCCATCGACGGGCAGCAGCTGCGCGGCATGAACATCGGTGTGACCACCGAGCTGGAGATCGCGCGCGCCGTCGACTCGGGTGACCTCGACCCGATCAACGTGCACCCCCTGCCGGCGCAGCAGGCGATCCTGGACGCCTTCATTCAGCTGGGCTTCCGCTTCAAGAGCGCCGACATGGAGCGCGGTCACATCCGCGGGACGCGCCAGAAGCTGCCGTTCTACCAGGAGATCGAGTTCCTGCCGCCGCAGCAGTACCGCGGCCTGAACCAGGTCGAGTTGAGCTTCGTGGCGGACGACCACGAGATGGACGTCATCCTGGAGATGGACAAGAAGCCGGGGCTCTTCAGTGAGGGCAGCGACTCGTTCCGTTCGTTCAAGGTGGGTCTGAACGACTTCCAGGGCACCGACTGGGCGGCGTACCTGAACGAGTGGCTGTCGCAGGTCGGCAGCAAGCGCAACTGGTTCTAGGCTCGGAGCGGATCGAGGACCAGCCATCAACCAGGAGGTGCCGACGTGAGCGAGCTGACGAGGCCGCCGCTTCCCCATGACTTCCATCCGCCCGTCCCGTCGTTCACGGTCATGAGCGAGGACTTCGAGCCGGGTGCGGTCCTCAAGGACGCTCAGGTATACGCGGCCGGGAACACCTCGCCGCAGCTGCGGTGGGAGGGGTTCCCGCCCCAGACCAAGAGCTTCGCCGTGACGTGCTTCGACCCGGACGCCCCCACGGGCAGCGGGTTCTGGCACTGGACCGTCTTCGACATCCCGGTCTCGGTCACCGAGCTGCCGGGTGGTGCGGGCAGCGGCAAGTTCGAGGGGCTGCCCGAGGGCGCGGTGCAGGTGCGCAACGACTACGGGACGAAGGACTTCGGGGGTGCGGCGCCGCCGCCCGGGGATCCGGCCCACCGGTACGTGTTCACCGTGTACGCCGTCGATCAGGAGAAGCTGGGTCCGAATTCGGACGCTTCACCCGCCGTTGTCGGCTTCAACCTCCGGTTCCACACGCTCGCGCGTGCGCAGGTGCTCGCTCAGTACACCGCTCCCGCGGAGAGCTGAGCAGTCGTACAGAACTGAGCGTTCATCGATTGTTTGCCCGTCTCTGGTCATGGAAGTGATCAGAGACGGGCATTTTTTATTGCGTTGTCCATCTCGGCGTGCCCGGCCAGAGTTGATCCCAGCCCGCCAGGCGGTGGGCCGGTGCATACGGGAGGTGGGCAGGTTGATGCGGGACACGCTGGTGCTGAACGCGAGCTTCGAGCCGCTCTCGACGGTGACGCTCAACCGAGCCGTCGTTCTGGTGCTCCAGGACAAGGCCGTGGTCGAGCACGCCCACCCCGGACTCCGTGTGCGCGCGGCGGCGGTCGACATACCCGTGCCTCGGGTGATCAGACTCTGCAGGTATGTACGGGTGCCCTTCCGAAGACAGGCTCCGTGGTCCAGGCGGGGTGTGCTGGTCCGGGACCAGCACCGGTGCGCCTACTGCGGCAGGCGCGCGACGACGGTCGACCACGTGGTGCCCAAGGCGCAGGGCGGTGCGGACTCGTGGCTGAACACGGTGGCTTCCTGTGCGATGGACAATCACCGCAAAGCGGACCGTACGCCGGAGGAGGCGGGTATGCCGTTGCTGCGGCAGCCGTTCGAGCCGACGCCTGCGGACGCGATGCTCTTGTCGCTTGGGCGGGATGAGTTGGCCTCGCTGCCCGGCTGGCTGGCGCAGCCTGCGGCCTAGCCCGCACCCGACAGAGCCCGTAGTCAGACGTTTCGTGTCTGGCTGCGGGCTCTCTTGGGCTTGTCGCGCAGTTCCCCGCGCCCCTTACGGGGCGCTTCAGTCGATCGGGGGCTGCTCGCGGCGCTCTGCCGGTGACGGGGTGCCCGAACCGCCGCCCAGGGGGCCGAAGTTGCCGAGTGCGCCGCCGAGGCCCTTGAGGGCGTCGCCGATCTCGCTGGGCACGATCCAGAGCTTGTTCGCGTCGCCCTCGGCGATCTTCGGGAGCATCTGGAGGTACTGGTAGGAGAGCAGCTTCTGGTCCGGGTCGCCCGCGTGGATCGACTCGAAGACCGTACGGATGGCTTGTGCTTCACCCTCTGCGCGCAGGGCCGCGGCCTTGGCCTCACCTTCGGCGCGCAGGATCGCGGACTGCTTCTCACCTTCGGCGCGCAGGATCTCCGACTGCCGGACACCTTCGGCCTGGAGGATCGCGGCGCGCTTGTCGCGGTCGGCGCGCATCTGCTTCTCCATCGAGTCCTGGATGGAGGTCGGCGGCTCGATCGCCTTGAGCTCGACGCGGTTGACGCGGATGCCCCACTTGCCGGTCGCCTCGTCGAGGACGCCGCGCAGTGCCGCGTTGATCTCCTCGCGGGAGGTCAGGGTCCGCTCCAGGTCCATGCCACCGATGATGTTGCGGAGCGTGGTGACGGTGAGCTGCTCGATCGCCTGGATGTAGCTGGCGACTTCGTACGTCGCGGCCCGCGCGTCGGTCACCTGGTAATAGATGACCGTGTCGATGTTGACCACCAGGTTGTCCTGGGTGATCACCGGCTGGGGCGGGAAGGGGACGACCTGTTCACGGAGGTCGATGCGGTTGCGGATCGAGTCGATGAACGGGACGACGATGTTCAGGCCCGCGTTCAGCGTGCGGGTGTAGCGGCCGAAGCGCTCTACGATCGCGGCGCTGGCCTGCGGGATGACCTGGATCGTCTTGATCAGGGCGATGAAGACCAGCACCACCAGAATGATCAGGACGATGATGATTGGTTCCATCGTTGTTCCCCGTACCCCTCTTGCCTCGGCGTTTCCGGAAGATCTCTGCGGACTCTGCTGAGCTGTCTCTGCTGAGCTGTTGAAGATCTTGCTGGTCGAGTCTGTCAGACCGCTGCGCGCGCCGTGGGGCATTCACATGACGATGGCCGTCGCTCCGTCGATCTCGACCACATCGACCTCGCGCCCCGCCTCGTAGCTCTGGTCCTTGTCCAGTGCGCGCGCCGACCAGGTCTCGCCCGCGAGCTTGATCCGTCCGCCGGACCCGTCGACCCGTTCCAGGACGACGGCCGTCTTGCCCTTCAACGCCTCGACGCCCGTGGCCAGTTCGGGGCGCTGGGCGCGGTGCCGGGCCGCTATGGGGCGTACGACCGCGATGAGCGCGACGGAGACGGCGGCGAAGACGACGACTTGGAGGACGGTGCCGCCGCCAAGTCCGGCGGTCACGGCGCCGGCGACCGCGCCCACGGAGAGCATGCCGAACTCCGGCATGGCCGTCATTACGAGCGGGATTCCGAGTGCGACCGCGCCGATCAGCCACCACACCCATGCGTCGATGTTCTCCACATGGTCATGGTAGGACCGCGGGCCCGTCCCGGACAGGGCCCCGCGATCTACCGCCCGGGGCGGGTTGGAGTGCGTCAGCCGAGCGGCAGGCCCTGGGCGCTCCAGCGCTCGCCGCGCTCCTCGACCACCAGGGGCAGGCCGAAGCAGAGGGAGAGGTTGCGGGACGTGAGTTCGAGCTCCAGCGGGCCCGCGGCCATGACCTTGCCCTGGCGGATCATCAGGACGTGGGTGAAGCCCGGGGCGATCTCCTCGACATGGTGCGTGACCATGATCATCGAGGGGGCGATCGGGTCGCGGGCGAGACGGCCGAGACGGCGTACGAGGTCCTCACGGCCGCCCAGGTCGAGGCCCGCGGCGGGCTCGTCGAGGAGCAGCAGCTCGGGGTCGGTCATCAGGGCGCGGGCGATCAGCGTGCGCTTGCGCTCTCCCTCGGAGAGGGTGCCGAACGTGCGGTCCAGGTAGTCGGTCATGCCGAGGCGGTCGAGAAAGGCGCGGGCGCGCTGCTCGTCGACGTCCTCGTAGTCCTCGTGCCAGCCGGCGGTCATGCCGTACGCGGCCGTGAGAACCGTCTGGAGCACGGTCTGGCGCTTGGGCAGCTTCTCGGCCATCGCGATGCCGGCGACGCCGATGCGGGGGCGGAGTTCGAAGACGTCCGTGCCGGGCTTGCCGAGGGTCTCGCCGAGGATGGTGGCGGAGCCGGAGCTCGGGTGGAGGTAACTCGACGCGACGTTCAGGAGGGTGGTCTTGCCCGCGCCGTTCGGGCCGAGGATGACCCAGCGCTCCCCCTCCTTGACCGACCAGGAGACCTGGTCCACCAGAGCCCGGCCCTCGCGGACCACGGATACGTCCTCCAGCTCCAGTACATCGCTCATGAGCGCGTTGTCTCCCATTGCAGTCTCGGCTGTCGCTTGCGTCTGTGGACGCAGTCCCCTGGAGAAAACCTACGCCACCGGTCGGGCGGTCCAGCCGTTAGCCCGGTCCTTAGGCTGTACGCATGCTCTCGGAAGAACGCTCAGGACGCTTGGCAGCATGGGGAAATGCCCTTCTTGCCGGACTTGTCTCACCGGATGACGCGGTGCTCGCGGTGGTCGGCGACGACGCCGTGCACCGGGTCGAAGGGCTTCCCGGCGAGTCGGGGCCCGTCGGACTCACGCTCGCCCTCGGACGACTGCGCTCGCTCGGGGTGACCGGGTTCCGGGTCGCGCTGCCCGCGCCCGGGCATCCGCTCGGGCTGAGCGGGCCGCCGGAGTTCAATGCGCGCGCCCTCGAAGCGGAGGAGGCCGTCGTCGCGTTCGGTGCGCCGTACGGGCTCGTTCCCGAGGTGTACGAGGCCGGGCCCGACGGCGACCTTCATGTGGAGGTCGTCTGGCATTGCCTGCCGGTGCGGGAGGCGCCGCCCGCCGATGTGCCCTCGCTGGGTGAGGCGGAGCGTGAGCTGGCGGAGGCGCTGCGGGAGGCGACTGCGGTGCTCTCGCGCCTGGACGTCGCGGGATCGGGTCCGGTCGCCGAGGCCGCGGTGGACGCCTACCGGGCGCGGGCGGAGCGGGGGCGCGAGGCGCTCGCACCCGGGTATCCGCCGCGGGCGGTACGGGTGTTGGAGCTGGCCCAGCGGGTCGGCCTGCTGATTTCGGTGGCGTACGAGAACGGCCATGGCGGGGCGGTGAGCGCCTCGGAGATGGCGGCGCGGGGCGAGGCGTTGCGGCCGGTCGAGCGGACGGCTCGGCGGGCGCAGGTGGCCGCGTACAACGCGTTCGTGGAGGAGCGTGAGCGGTAGCCTGCGGCGGCGCCTGGGCGGTTCCGGGTTGCCCGGGGACGGCCGCTTCGCGGCGAGGGCTTGTTCATTGGGTGCGGGTGCGGGTGCGTTGTGGCTTGGCGCGCGGTTCCCCGCGCCCCTTGCGGGGCGCACAAGCAGACCGGCCCCCCGGAACTGTCCGGGAGGCCGGTGGTCACTGCTGGACCTGGCGCGTTGCGTCAGCGGTTGAGGCCGTCGTTCGCGAAGGCCGGGTTGAGGGCGCCGATGACGGACACGGTGTTGCCCACGGCGTTCACGGGGATGTGCACCGGCGCCTGGACGAGGTTGCCCGAGCCGATGCCCGGGGACCCGACGGCGTTGCCGTCGGCGTGCGCGCCGCCCGTGGCGGAGGCGAGACCGGCGCCGGCGGCGACGAGGCCACCCGCCACCATCGTGACAGCCGCGGCCTTCTTCAGGTTCTTCACTTCTGGACCCTCCTAGCGATCGCTGCGGCCAGCCGCCGCAGCACGCACTGGAGAACGGCGGGGCGGACCGTAGGTTGCGCCATTCGGGGGACATACACACGACGGTATGAATCTCAGCCCGGAACGCGACGGTCCGCGCTGACCGTTGACGGTGTGCGCCGGAGCGTGGATCAGCCGGCCACGCCATGCCGTACGGCCCACAGCGCGGCCTGGGTGCGGTCGGCGAGGTCCAGCTTCATCAGGATGTTCGAGACGTGTGTCTTGACGGTCTTCTCGGAGAGGACGAGGGCGCGGGCGATCTCGCGGTTCGAGCGGCCGTCGGCAATGAGGCCGAGGACCTCGCGCTCCCGCTCGGTGAGGGAACTGCCTCTCCCCTGCCCGGTGTTGGCCTCCTCCTGGGAGAGCAGCGCCCCCGCCACCTCGGGCTGCAGGAGCACATGCCCGGCGTGCACCGAGCGGATGGCGCCGGCGAGGGCGTCCGGGTCGACGTCCTTGTAGACGTACCCCGCGGCGCCCGCGCGCAGGGCCGGGACGACGGTGCGCTGCTCGGTGAAGCTGGTGACGATGAGCACGCGCGCGGGGTTGGCCAGTTCGCGGAGCTTGCGCAGCGCCTCGACGCCGTCCATGCCGGGCATCTTGACGTCCATGAGGACGACGTCCGGCTTCAACTCCTCGGCCTGCGCGACACCTTCGGCGCCGTCCGACGCCTCTCCCACGACCTCTATGTCGTCCTGCACCTCCAGGAACGTACGCAGACCGCGGCGGACGACCTGGTGGTCGTCGACCAGCAGCACCCGGATCCCTGCTTTCCGTGACGCGGCGTCAGCCACCGGGAACCTCCATCTCGATCGTCGTGCCCTTTCCGGGCTCCGATTCCACGGTCAGCCGTCCGCCGACCCCGCCGGCCCGGTCCCGCATGGAGACCAGGCCCAAGTGCCGCCCCGCGCGCCGGACTCCGCGCGGGTCGAAGCCGCTGCCGTCGTCGCTGACGCGCAGCACCGCGCCCGCGCCGCGCCGGACGAGGGTCACGTCGACGCGGGCCGCCCCCGAGTGGCGCAGGGCGTTGTGCAGGGCCTCCTGGGCGACCCGCAGCATCGCCTCCTCCTGGGCGGCGGGCAGCGCCCGGACTCCGCAGCTGTCGAAGGTGACTTCGGCGGAGTGCGCGCGGTCCAGGACCTGGGTGTGTGTCCGCAGGGTGGCCACCAGGCCGTCCTCGTCCAGGGCGGCGGGGCGCAACTCCACGACGGCGGCGCGCAGTTCGTCCGCCGCCTCGGCCGCGAGCACGGCCACCTGCTGGAGTTCACCCTTGGCCCGTGAGGGGTCGCGGTCCACGAGGGCGGCCGCCGCCTGGGCCGTCAGGCGCAGCGAGAACAGCTTCTGGCTCACGGCGTCGTGCAGTTCATGGGCCAGGCGCGAGCGCTCCTCGGCGATGGTCAGCTCGCGGCTTCGTTCGTAGAGCCGGGCGTTGTTGAGGGCGATCGCGGCGTGCTGGGCCAGGAGCGAAAGGAGCTCCTCGTCGTCGGCGGTGAAGCCGCAGCCGCCCGTCGGCTTGGGGCACTGCTTGTTCGCGAGGAAGAGCGCGCCCAGCGTCTCGTCTCCGTACCGGATCGGCAGGCCCAGGAAGTCGGACATCTCCGGGTGGGCGGACGGCCAGCCCTCGAAGCGGGGGTCCTCGCGCACGTCGCCGAGGCGCTCGGGCTCGGCCTTGTGCAGCATCGAGGCCAGGATGCCGTGCTGTCGGGGCAGCGGGCCGATGGCCCGCCACTGCTCCTCGCTGACGCCGTCGACGACGAACTGGGCGAAGCCGCCGTGGTCGTCGGGGACACCGAGCGCCGCGTACTCGGCGTCGAGCAGCTCGCGGGCCGAGGCGACGATCGTCTTGAGGACGTCGCGCACCTCGAGCTGCCTGCTCATGGCCAGGAGCGCGGAACTCACCGCGTTCAGGCCGGACCTTGGACCTTGACTCATGGCCTCACCGTACCGGCGGGGTGTGACAGTGCGTATCGGACCTGTGGCGGCCCCCGCCTAGGACCGTGGGCGTAGGGCCAAGGACCCTGCGCCGTTGCGGCCCGCGCACGAGGCGCCCGCGGCGGGTCCGTTCCTACCGTGGGGTCAGCCGCTGGAGAAGCGGCCGCCGCGGCGACCCGAGGGGACGGATGTCATGCCGGTAGCGATCATCACGGGGGCTTCGAAGGGGCTGGGGCGCGCGCTGGGGGCGGCGCTCGCCGAGCGGGGCTGGGATCTGGTCGTCGACGCCAGAACGGGCGCGGCACTCAAGGAGTCCGCACGGGATCTTGAGGCGCACGGCACGCGCGTGGAGGACGTCGCCGGGGATGTCACCGATGCCGCGCACCGGGCCGCCCTGGTGGCGGCGGCGCGCGGTCTCGGTGGTCTGGATCTGCTGGTGAACAACGCGAGCGCGCTGGGCGCCGAGCCGCTCTTGCGCCTGGAGGAGCTCGCCGTCGACGGGCTGCGGCAGGCGTTCGAGACCAATGTGGTGGCGGCACTGGGGCTGATCGGGGAGTCGCTGCCGCTGCTGCGGGCGTCCGGCGGTGCGGTCCTGAACGTCAGCTCCGACGCGGCTGCGGAGGCGTACGAGACCTGGGGCGGTTACGGGGCCTCCAAGGCCGCCCTCGACCAGCTCTCGGCGGTCCTCGCCGTGGAGGAACCGGGGATCCGGGTGTGGGCCGTGGACCCCGGTGACCTGCGGACGGACCTCTATCGGGCGGCCGTCCCGCTGGACGACGACTCGGGCCGGCCGCTGCCCGCGACGGTGGTGCCCGCCTTCCTGCGGCTGCTCGACGAGCGGCCCGCGAGCGGCCGCTACGCCGCCCCCGCCCTGCTCACCTCGCCGGACGTCCGATGACCCTCGCCGTGAAGGTGCCCGAGGGCCTTGCGGCCAGGGTCCCTGCCGAGCAGCGGGGGCCCGGTCTGGGCAGGGACGCGGTGCGGCTGCTCGTGTCGCGCGGGACCGAGGTGTCGCACCACGCGTTCGCGGATCTGCCCGCGCTGCTGCGGGCCGGGGACCTGCTGATCGTGAACACGTCACGGACGCTGCCAGCGGCGGTCGACGGAACGCTCGGGCACGCGCGCGTAGTGGTGCATTTCTCGACACGGGGCGATGACGGACGGTGGGCCGTCGAATTGCGCGATCCAGACAATTGGGGCACTACGCGCGCACGCGCGGGTGGGCCCGCGTATTCATACGTACAGCTCCCCGGAGACGTACACCTCATATGCGAGGAGCCGCTGGCCGCGGGGAACGGGCGGCTGTGGTGGGCGCGGGTGTCCGGTGACGTGCCCACGCTGCTTCACCGGCACGGGCGCCCCATCCGCTACTCCTATACGGAGCGGGACCAGCCGCTCTCCGCCTATCAGACGGTGTTCGCGCTGCCGTCGGCCGATGGCTCGGGCAGCGCCGAGATGCCGAGCGCGGCCCGGCCCTTCACCGAGCACCTGGTGGCGCGGCTGGTGAGCCGGGGTGTGCAGTTCGCCCCGGTGACCCTGCACACAGGGGTCGCGTCGCCCGAGGCGCACGAGCCGCCGTACCCCGAGCGCTTCGCGGTACCGGAGTCGTCGGCGCGGCTCATCAACGCGGCCAGGGCCGGCGGGGGCCGCGTCATCGCGGTCGGCACGACGGCGGTGCGGGCCGTCGAGTCGGCGACGGGACCCGACGGGGCGGTCAGGGCCACCGAGGGACGCACGGAGCTCGTGGTGACACCGGAGCGCGGCGTACGCGTGGTGGACGGTCTGCTCACCGGGCTGCACGAGCCGGGGGCCTCGCATCTGCTGATGCTGGAGGCGGTCGCAGGCCGGGCCGCCGTGGAGCGGGGATACACCGAGGCGGTACGCCGTCTCTGCCTCTGGCACGAGTTCGGCGACGTCCATCTCCTCCTCCGGGAGGATGGCCCTCACGCTGAGAGTTGCTCCGGCAACTGTTGGTAAGACTGTTACGCGCCCGATGTGAGGCCGCACATAGGACGCACGTCACGTACGAAGGCCCCTAGTGGATAAGAGGGACCTTTACGGACACGGGGTGCATGGTCGCCAGGGCTGTCGGCGCACCCCCTGATCCACTACCCGGCATCGTACGTCACTGCTTTGCCACAGAATTTTGCAGCCGCTAAGAATTGCTCCCGTCGCTCGGCGCCGCGGTCTCGCACCGCGGCGTTTGTGCCGGAGAAGCAATGTCCCCACCGGACCAGAGCGACCTCCGCGATTTGAAGAGGTCCATCTGTCATGCCCAAGCACTACACCCCTGGTCATAGTCGCCCCGCGCTGACCAAGACCCAGAAGTTCTCGATCGCCGGTGTCGCCACGCTCGGCGCCGCCGCCCTCGCCTTCTCCCTCGTGCCGGGCAGCGCCGAAGCCGGAACCCAGAACGTGACGGCCGCCCCGGTGGCCTTCAAGCAGAACGTCGACGCCCAGCAGGCCGTCGAGGCCGGCGTCATCAAGCAGCACACCGCCGCCGACAAGGTCGCCGTCACGGCGAAGCAGAAGGCCGACGCCGCCGCCGCCGCGAAGAAGAAGGCGGCCGAAGAGGCCGCGGCCAAGAAGAAGGCCGAGGACGCGCGCAAGGCCAAGGAAGCCGCGAGCCGTGCCGCCGCGCGCAAGCCGGTCTACGCCAACAACCTCGACGGCTGGATCCGCCAGTCCCTGGACATCATGAAGTCCAAGGGCATACCCGGTTCCTACGAGGGCCTGCACCGCAACATCATGCGTGAGTCCACGGGCAACCCGAACGCCGTGAACGGCTGGGACATCAACGCGATCAACGGCACCCCGTCGATCGGCCTGCTCCAGGTCATCAAGCCGACGTTCGACGCGTACCACGTCGAGGGCACGTCCACGAACATCTACGACCCGGTCGCCAACATCACGGCCGCGGCCAACTACGCGGCCGACAAGTACGGCTCGATGGACAACGTGAACGGCGCCTACTGAGCCTTGATCGCCTGATCAACGGACCTCTTCAGCCGCTAAGGCGAGGCCCACGGACGCCGAAGGGCGGCACCCCCAGGGGGTGCCGCCCTTCTCCGTATGCCCGGGAGTCACGCGCTTACTTGCGCATGACCTCCGGCTCGTGGCGGCGCAGCAGTCGCGCGACCGCGAAGCCGCAGGCGATGCCGATCAGGAGCAGGATCGTGATGTTCAGACCCCACTGCCCGGCCGAGTGCTCCCACAGCGGGTCGAGATCCGTGGGGTTCTTCGGGTCCCACGGCGGCATCAGGTGCGCGAGGTCCAGCGTGGAGCCCGCACCGGCGATGGCCCAGCGCGAGGGCATCAGCCAGGCGAACTGCTCAAGGCCCGGCGAGCCGTAGACCTGGAAGAGCACGCCGGTGAAGACGACCTGGACGATCGCGAACATCACCAGGAGCGGCATGGTCTTCTCTGCGGTCTTCACCAGCGAGGAGATGACCAGACCGAACATCATCGAGGTGAAGCCCAAGGCGATGATGACCAGGCAGATCTCGACGGCCGGGGGCATGATCAGGCCCTCTTCCGGCATGTCGCGCGTCGCGAAGCCGATGCCGCAGATGATGACGCCCTGGAAGGCCGTGATCACGCCGAGCACGATGACCTTGGACATCAGGTACGCCGAGCGGGACAGGCCGGTGGCCCGTTCCCGTTCGTAGATGACCCGTTCCTTGATCAGCTCACGTACGGAGTTGGCCGCGCCCGAGAAGCACATGCCGACCGCGAGGATCAGCATGATCGTTCCCGCGTCGCCGTTGAACTTCGACGGCGGCTTGGGCGGGCCGAGCCCGAAGTCGGCCGGAATGACGACACTGACGATGCCGAGGACCGCGGGCAGGATCACCATCAGGCCAAGGAAGCCCTTGTCGGAGGCGATCACCGAGGAGTAGCGGCGGATCAGCGTCCACAGCTGCGAACCCCAGCCCTGCGGCTTGGGCGGCCGGACGGCCTGCGGCGGCGGCATCTGTACGGACTGTGCGGCGACGGCGTCGATGTCCGCGGCGTACATCTGGTAGTGCTGCGAGCCCTTCCAGCGGCCCGCCCAGTCGTAGTCGCGGTAGTTCTCGAACGCCGAGAAGACGTCGGCCCAGGTGGTGTAGCCGAAGAAGTTGAGCGCTTCCTCCGGCGGACCGAAGTAGGCGACCGAACCGCCCGGCGCCATCACCAGGAGCTTGTCGCAGATCGCCAGCTCGGCGACCGAGTGCGTGACGACGAGGACCGTACGGCCGTCGTCGGCGAGGCCGCGCAGGAGCTGCATGACGTCGCGGTCCATGCCCGGGTCGAGGCCGGAGGTCGGCTCGTCCAGGAAGATCAGCGACGGCTTGGTGAGCAGCTCGAGGGCCACCGAGACGCGCTTGCGCTGGCCACCGGAGAGGGAGGTGACCTTCTTCTCCTTGTGGATGTCCAGCTTCAGCTCGCGCAGGACCTCGTCGATACGGGCCTCGCGCTCGGCCTCCGCGGTGTCACCGGGGAAACGGAGCTTGGCCGCGTACTTGAGGGCCTTCTTGACGGTCAGCTCCTTGTGCAGGATGTCGTCCTGCGGGACCAGACCGATGCGCTGGCGCAGCTCGGCGAACTGCTTGTAGAGGTTCCGGTTGTCGTAGAGGACGTCGCCCTGGTTGGCGGGCCGGTAGCCGGTGAGCGCCTTGAGCAGGGTGGACTTGCCGGAGCCCGAGGGGCCGATGACCGCGATGAGCGACTTCTCCGGGACGCCGAAGGAGACGTCCTTGAGGATCTGCTTGCCGCCGTCGACCGTCACCGTCAGGTGGCGGGCGGAGAAGGAGACCTCACCGGTGTCGACGAACTCCTCGAGGCGGTCGCCGACGAGGCGGAAGGTCGAGTGACCGACGCTGACGATGTCGTTCGGGCCGATGAGGGCCGAACCCGACTTCGCGACCGGCTGGCCGTTGACGTACGTGCCGTTGTGCGAGCCGAGATCGTGGATCTCGAAGCGGCCGTCCGGAGTGGCCGTGAACTCGGCGTGGTGCCGCGAGACCTGCAGGTCGGAGACGACCAGCTCGTTCTCCAGGGCACGACCGATGCGCATCTTGCGGCCGAGGGAGAGCTGGTGGAACGTCGTCGGGCTGCGGTCGCCGTAGACCGGCGGGGCCCCCGCGACGCCGCCGGAACCGGGGGGCTGCTGCGCGTAGCCACCCTGCTGCGGGGGCACGTGCGGCTGGTGCTGCTGTTGCTGCCAGCCCTGCTGCTGGGGTGCCTGCTGGTGCGGAGCCTGCTGCTGGGCGGCCCAGCCGGGTGCGTCCTGCTGGGGCGCCTGCTGCGGCGCGGCCTGCTGCTGGGCGTGCTGCTGCGGTGCGGAGACGGCGGCAGCGGCGGCGCCCGACGCGCTGCCGGACACGTTGAGCCGCGGACCGTCGGTCGCGTTGCCGAGATGCACGGCCGAGCCCGGACCGATTTCCATCTGGTGGATCCGCTGGCCCTGCACAAAGGTGCCGTTGGTGCTGCCGTGGTCCTCAATGACCCAACTGCGGCCGCTCCAGCTGATCGTGGCATGACGCCAGGACACTCTGGCGTCGTCAAGCGAGAGATCTCCCTGCGGATCACGTCCGAGGGTGTACGACCTGGACGGATCGAGCGTCCAGGTCCTTCCATTCAATTCCAGTACGAGTTCCGGCACTCCAGCCCCACTGAGTTGTCCCCCGAGCTAGCCCCCATCGATGGGGAGTCTAGGGATGTCGAACATCGGGAGGAACTATTTCAGGCGGAGGCCTCTGACCGAAAGTCGGGCCTTGTGAAGACTGCGTACGGGCCTCTGTGGTTGCCCCGTTGACGGGGCAGAAATCCGCCCGGAGAGTAGTAACAGCCCATCAGTGCATACGGATCATGCGCATTGCGCACATCTCGCACGAACGGGGCATCACCGTGTGAGGCTGCGCAAGTCAGGGGGGCCTGATGGAGACCGGCGCCAAAGCAGTCGACGGCCGGGGTGTGCGGTGGGGCGACGTACTGCTCTCCGCGATCGCCTCGGTCAGCTGGGCCCTGATCGGCATGGCCGGCACGGCGGCCTTGGGGCTCCATCTGCTCGGCGCGGACGCCGTCGCGTCGCTCGGGCCGATGACGGCGGCCGTGGTGGCCCTTGGCGCGGGCGGTTCGGTCACGCCGTCCGGCGATGTGTCGGCGTTCGGCCTCGAAGGTGCGGAGGCGACCACCGCGATCGACGTCGCGCCACTGGGCGTCGGGCTCGCGGGCGCGCTTCTCCTCGCGTACTTCTTCCTGCGTTCCTTACGTACGGCGGGAGTCACCATCACGCCCGCCGAACTGGCCGCGCGCGTGGGCTCGGTGGTCGCCCTGTTCCTCGCGATGCTCGCCGGGCTCGCCTGGGCCGGTCACGACATCATCACGATCGACGGCGAGCAGCTGGGCATCGACAAGGGAATCGACAAAGGGATCGATCAACTCCCCGACGACATCACCGACAAACTGCCCGACGGTCTCGGCGACATCGGCGGTCTGCTGCCCGACCGGCTCGGCGATCTCGCCCAGGCGAAGGCGGCCGTCGGCTTCACCGTGGATACGGGGCCGACGCTGCTCGGGGGCGCGGTGTGGGTGATCGGAGTGCTCCTGATCGCGCTGCTGGCCTCGCGGCGCACGCCGCTGCCGCGCGGGTGGGACGTCGTGCACCGGGTGGTGCGGCCTGCCGTGTCCGCGCTTGTCACGGTGGTACTCGTGGCGGTGCTCGCCGGCCTTGCGGCGGCTCTGTACGCGATGGTCGGCGACGCCCATCCGAAGCGGATCGCGGGTGCCGCGCTGCTCGGGGCGCCGAACGGGGTGTGGCTCGGGGTGCCCATCGGGCTCTTCGTGCCGTGGGACGGCGAGGCCACGGGTGAGCTGGCGAAGCTGCTTCCCGACCCGCTGGACGATCTCCTGACGGGGTCGGGGGCCTCGGGGAACGAGGCGGTGACGCTGGGGCGGCTCGCCGAGCTTGACGGGCGAGTGTGGCTGCTCGGGGTTGCGGCGGCGCTGATGATGCTGTTCGCGGGGGTGCTTGCCGCCGTGCGTTCGCCCTTCGTACGTGGCGAGGTGGGCGCTCTGCGGTTCGCCGCAGGATGTGCGGTGCGGCTGGGGGTCGTGACGGCGGTGGCGCTCCCGCTGATGGTGTGGCTGACCGGGGTGTCCGCCGATGCCTCGCTCTCCGTGCTCGGCTTCGACGCGTTCGGGGCGGGGATCGAGCTGCATGGGCAGCTGGGGGTCGCGTTGCTGCTTGGCGTGGCGTGGGGCGCAGGGGCGGGGGCGGTGGGGGCGCTGCTTGCCGTGGCCACGGGGGCTGCGGGTGGGCGGGTTTCGCCGCTGGCCGAAGGGGCTGCTGCCGGGGCGACGTCCGAGGTGTTGGCTGGGGCTGGGGCTGGAGCTTCGGGTCCGTACAGCCCTGGCGCGCCGCACCGGCCGCCGAATCCGGACACCAATCCGTACCTGCGGCCGCCGCGGGATGTGTACAGCGCGCCGACAGTGGTGGGGCCGATAACGCCGCCCCCACCATCCCCGAAGCCGAAGCCACGGTCCCGCCCTTCGGGCAACGGAGACTGGCCGCCGCCTCCGCCTCCTCCGCCGCCGCCGCCGGGTCCGCGGAGGGGGTGACGGCCCCCGGCAGCTTCGGCGTTGTGCCCACCCGTTCCGCCGTGCGGAACGCCTGCCCACAACGGGGACGGGCGAAATCCCCACCCACGACGGGGGCGGGCGGAATGCCCACGCACGACGAGGACGGGCGAAATCCTCACGCACGACGGGGACGGGCGAAATCCCCGCCCACAACGGGGACGGGCGGAACGCCCGCGCACGACGGGGACGGGCGGAACACTCGCCCACCTGGGGCGATGACCCGTCCACCCCGCGCCGCAGGGTAATCGGGTGGGTGGGCGGGAAAGATCCGTCGCGAAGCGGCGGGACAGGAATCCCCGCCCACCCGCAGCCGGAACGTCCGTCACTCGGACCACCCCCGCGGTCGGGCGCGGCCTGCGGATACGGTGGGAACACCATGAGCGCTTCGCAGCCCCAAGAGACCTCCCCCGCCGACACCCCGACGCTCCTCGTCAAGATCTTCGGCAAGGACCGCCCAGGCATCACCGCCGGCCTCTTCGACACCCTCGCCGCCTACTCCGTCGACGTCGTCGACATCGAGCAGGTCGTCACCCGCGGCCGCATAGTGCTGTGCGCGCTCGTGACCGCGCCGCCGCCCCGCCTGGAAGGCGACCTGCGGTCCACCGTGCACAGCTGGGCCGACTCCCTGAAGATGCAGGCCGAGATCATCTCGGGCATCGGCGACAACCGCCCGCGCGGCCTCGGCCGTTCCCACGTGACGGTGCTCGGGCACCCCCTCACGGCGGAGTCGACCGCCGAGATCGCCGCCAGCATCACCGCGACCGGCGGCAACATCGACCGCATCTTCCGGCTCGCCAAGTACCCGGTCACCGCAGTGGAGTTCGCCGTGTCCGGCACGGAGACCGAACCGCTGCGCACCGCCCTCGCCCTGGCGGCGGCGAAGCTCGGCGTGGACGTCGCCGTCGTGGCCGCGGGCCTGCACCGCCGCGCCCAGCGGCTCATCGTGATGGACGTCGACTCGACCCTCATCCAGGACGAGGTCATCGAGCTCTTCGCGGCGCACGCGGGCTGCGAGGACAAGGTCGCCGAGGTGACGGCCGCCGCGATGGCCGGAGAGCTGGACTTCGAGCAGTCGCTGCACGCCCGCGTGGAGCTGCTCGCCGGGCTCGACGCCTCGGTCGTCGACAAGGTCCGCACCGAGGTCCGCCTCACCCCCGGCGCCCGTACCCTCATCCGTACGCTGAAGCGCCTCGGCTACCAAGTGGGCGTCGTATCGGGCGGGTTCACCCAAGTCACGGATGATCTGAAGGAACGTCTCGGCCTCGACTTCGCGCAGGCCAACACCCTGGAGATCGTCGACGGCAAGCTCACCGGCAAGGTGACCGGGGAGATCGTGGACCGCGCGGGCAAGGCCCGGCTCCTGCGCCGCTTCGCCACCGAGGCCGGGGTCCCGCTGGAGCAGACCGTCGCGATCGGCGACGGCGCCAACGATCTCGACATGCTGAACGCGGCCGGTCTCGGCGTCGCCTTCAACGCCAAGCCCGTCGTCCGCGAGGCCGCGCACACCGCGGTGAACGTCCCCTTCCTCGACACCGTGCTCTATCTCCTCGGCGTCACCCGCGAAGAGGTGGAGGCGGCGGACACGCACGCCGACTGACGGCGCCCGCACCTCACGTAGGACGAAGGGCCCCGTACCGCTGCGGTACCGGGCCCTTCTTCGTACGGAGAGTGAGGGTCACTCGGAAGGCGCCCAGTAGTCGACGAGCGTGCCGACCCCCGGCTCCAGGGCCTTCCACGAGCCGGTGTACGTCAGGACGGCGAAGGCCGACGTCGGGAAGCCGCGGCGGTTCATCCGCACCTGTGCGTCGCCCTCGGCATCCCCGGCGAGGATGTCGGCGAGGCCCTGGACGCCGGGGTTGTGGCCGATCAGGACGACGTTCTGCACGTCGTCCGGGGTTTCGTTCAGCACGGCGATCAGCTCGCCCGGAGAGGCCTCGTACAGCCGGTCCTCGTAGACCGTCTTGGGCCTGTGGGGCAGCTCGTGGACGGCGAGCTTCCATGTCTCGCGGGTCCTGACCGCGGTCGAGCAGAGGGCCAGATCGAACGGGATGCCGCTGTCGGCGAGCTTGCGCCCGGCGACGGGGGCATCCTTGCGGCCTCGCTCCGCGAGCGGCCGGTCGTGGTCGGACACCTGCGGCCAATCGGCCTTCGCATGCCGGAAAAGGACAATCCTGCGGGGTTCTGCGACGCTCATGCATCCCAGCTTCGCATGAAACGCGCGGCCGGGCGCAGGGAGTTGACGCGCTCCCCCGGCACGGGTGACGGGGCCTGCCGGGGGCGGGTCACGACGTCGCGCCGAAGAACGTCTCCCGGACGCGCTCGAGCAGATGGGTGACCACCGGGTCGCCGCTCGCCGCGTGCGCGTCGGCCGGGTTCAGTATCAGCAGGAGCAGTGCCGCGAAGGCGATGGCCGGGAGGGCGATGGCCCACCAGGGAAGCTGGATCTCCACGCTCGCTGAGTCCTTGGGGGCTCCCAGTTCGCGCCGGGTGTGCGAGCGGGCCGACATGCCGCCTCCGTGGTCTTCGAGTGCTCCGTGCCGCGTCTTCGCGGCCACATCTCGAAACTACGGACTCGGCAACCCTCAGCACATCCGGTGATCCACCCACTTGACCCTGACACTGACCCCCTAGGGGATGGTGGGGCTAGCCCCACCATCCGCCCCGCCGGGGGCAGTTCACGGCGAGGCGACGGAGGCGACGATCCCGATGATCACGGTGATGGCCAGCATCGCGCCGAGCACGATGAGCAGTTTCTTCTGGCTGTTCTGGGGGTTCGGGTCAAGCACTGGCATACGACGAGTCTCGCACCCTTTGTCCGGCGGGGCCGCACCGCCCCCTCCTGATCAGGCCGCCGCGGCGACCTCGTCCTCGACCGTGCGGTTGCGGCCCGCCAGGATGCCCACCACGATCTGGGGCACCATCAGGGCGGCCATGAGCACGATCGGCAGCTCCCAGCCGCCGCTGTGCTGGTAGAGGACGCCCACCAGGAGCGGGCCCGGGATGGAGATCAGATAGCCCGTGCTCTGGGCGAAGGCGGAGAGCTTGGCGACGCCCACGCTGCTCTTGGCCCGCATCCCGACCATGGTCAGGGCCAGCGGGAAGGAGCAGTTGGACACGCCGAGCAGCAGCGCCCAGACCCATGCGCCGCCCGCCGGTGCGAGGTAGAGACCCGCGTACCCGGCGAGACCGCACGCGCCGAGGACCATCACCACGGGGCCCTGGTTGGGCAGCCGGGTTGCGACCCGGGGGATGACGAAGGCCAGCGGCACGCCCATCGCCATGGTGACGGCGAGCAGCACGCCCGCCTCCCCGGCCGGAACGCCCGCGTCACGGAAGATCTGCGGCATCCAGCCCATCGTGATGTACGCGGCGGTGGCCTGGAGTCCGAAGAAGCAGGCGAGCGCCCAAGCCGTACGGCTCCGGGTGATGCGCAGACCGGCGTCCTCGCGCTGCACGGCGGCCGAGACGTGCTCGGCGGAGGCAGCGGCCGAAGCGGAAGCGAAGGCCGAGGCGCCGGCGCCCGCCCCCCTGTCGCGCACGAGCAGCACCCACGGCACGACGGCGACGGCCGCGAGCACCGCCCACACGGCGAGCCCGGTCCGCCAACTGCCGCCCAGCGCATCGGTCATGGGCACCGTGACGGCGGCCGCCATCGACGTACCGAGTGCGAGCGCCATCGAGTACAGGCCGGTCATCGAGCCGACCTTCTCGGGGAACCAGCGCTTGACGATCACCGGCATCAGGACGTTGCTGACCGCGATGCCCATGAGGGCGAGCGCGGTCGCGGCGAGGAAGCCGGCCGTGCCGCCCAGGAAGGGGCGGATCGCGAGGCCGGACGCGATCGCGACCATGCCCGCGCACACCACCGCACCGGGGCCGAAGCGGCGGGCCAGGCGCGGGGCCATCACGCCGAAGATCGCGAAGCAGAGCGGCGGGACGGAGGTGAGCAGGCCGGCGAGCGTGCCGCTCATGCCGAGCCCGTCGCGCACCTCTTCCAGGAGGGAGCCGAGGCTGGTGATGGCCGGGCGGAGGTTGAGCGCCGCGAGGACGATGCCGACGACGACGAGACGCGTCGCCCACGCGCGCGTGGCGGGCTGTTTCGCCGTCGCGCCGCCCGCCGCCCCGTCCATCGCGTCCTTCGCGTCGGTGCGTATCGGTGCCTGCGTCCGCGTCTGCGCAGACGTCATCGTCCTGGTTTCCTCACTGGCCATGGAGCCATCATAGAATCATGGGATGATTGGCTGTCCAATCCGATTCCGTCACAGCACCCGTAATCTCTGGCTCACACACCGCCCGTAACCTCGGCCCCCGGGCCACTCGCCATCCCGCGTACGAAGGAACGTCATGCCGCTGACCACCCCTCGCCGCTCAGCGCTCTCCGAGCAGGTCATCGCCGAGCTGCGCAATCAGATCTCCTCCGGAGAGTGGCCGGTGGGCTCCCGCATCCCCACCGAGCCCGAACTGGTCGAGCAGCTTGGCGTGGCCCGCAACACCGTCCGGGAGGCCGTCCGCGCCCTCGCGCACAACGGCCTCCTCGACATCCGGCAGGGCTCGGGCACCTACGTGGTCGCGACGAGCGAGCTCGCCGGCGTCATGCAGCGCAGGTTCGCCGACGCGGAGCCCCGGCACATCGCGGAGCTGCGCAGCACCCTGGAGTCGAGCGCGGCGAGGCTGGCCGCGCAGCGGCGCACGGAGCGCGACCTCAAGCAGCTCGACGCCCTCCTTGAGCGCCGCGAGCAGGCCTGGGCATCCGGCGACGCGGAGGCGTTCGTGACGGCCGACGCGACCTTCCACCTGGCCGTCGTGGCCGCGTCCCACAACGACGTGATGATGGCGATGTACGCGGACCTGGGCGAAGTCCTGCGGGACTGGCTGCGCGAGGACGTCGGCAAGGAGCTGACCCCCGAGAGCCACATGGACCACGCCCGGCTCGTCGAGGCGATCCGCGAGCACGACGAGGAGGCCGCAGCGAAGGAGGCCGCCGGCTATCCGTTCATGTGCCGCCCGGAGCGGTTGAACACCCCCCGCGACCCCGCCTGACCCTGCCCCCGGCCCTCACCTCTGGTGGCTGACCCAGACCGACCGGATCTCCTTCCAGCACCGGCCGGTGAGCCGCACTGTCATGGCGGGCCCCGCCTCGACCAGGACGCCGTCGCTGTCGATGTCCCACCACCGGTCGCACTCCACGTGCAGCCGGATCCGGTCGGTCTCGGGGTACGGGTTGTGGCAGTACGCGACGGCGTCCGAACCGTCGACGCTGGTGCGGCACTCCGCGCCGAACGGCCGGGGCTCGACCGCCTGCACGCGCGCGTGGGGGTGCTTCGCCTCTCCGACGGCATGCGACGCGGCGCCGTACGGCAGGGCGATCAGCAGGGTGAGAGCGGCGAGCACCGCAAGAGGTGACGGGCGCACACTTCAGGGTGCGCCGCTGTGCCCGGCCGCCGCCCGGCCGGTGGGCCGAACGGGTGACGCCCCGCTCCCCGCACAAAGCGGGAAACGGGGCGTCGAGAACGTACGAAAGACCTGATCAGAAGGTCAGGCACCCATCATGTGCACGCCGCCGTCGACGTGGATGATCTCGCCCGTGGTCTTCGGGAAGAAGTCCGAGAGCAGCGCGACGATGCCGCGGCCCGCGGGCTCCGGGTCGGCCATGTCCCACGCCAGCGGGGAACGGGTGTTCCACACCTCGGCCAGCTCGCCGAAGCCCGGAATGGACTTCGCGGCCATCGAGCCGATCGGGCCCGCCGAGATGAGGTTGCAGCGGATGTTGTCCTTGCCGAGGTCACGCCCGAGGTAGCGCGAGGTGGCCTCGAGGGCGGCCTTGGCCGGGCCCATCCAGTCGTACTGCGGCCAGGCGAACTGCGCGTCGAAGGTGAGGCCGACGATCGAGGCGCCGTCGTTCATCAGCGGGCGGCAGGCCATGGCCAGCGACTTCAGGGAGAACGCCGAGACGTGCATGGCCGTCGAGACGGACTCGAAGGGCGTGTTCAGGAAGTTGCCGCCGAGCGCGTCCTGCGGTGCGAAGCCGATGGAGTGGACGACTCCGTCCAGGCTGCCGAGCTCCTCGCGGACGACGCCCTCCAGGCGGTCCAGGTGCTCCTGGTTGGTCACGTCGAGCTCGATGACCTTGGCCGGCTTGGGCAGCTTCTTGGCGATGCGCTCGGTGAGCGTGGGGCGCGGGAAGGCGGTGAGGATGACCTCGGCGCCCTGCTCCTGCGCGACCTTGGCCGCGTGGAACGCGATGGAGGACTCCATCAGCACGCCCGTGATCAGGATCTTCTTGCCGTCGAGAATTCCGCTCATGGTGATCAGTGACCCATGCCCAATCCGCCGTCAACGGGGATGACGGCTCCAGTGATGTACGAGGCGTCGTCCGAGGCGAGGAACTTCACCGCGGCGGCTACTTCCTCGGGCTGCGCGTAACGGTTGAGCGGTACCTGCGCCATGATGCTCGCGCGCTGCTCGTCCGTCAGCGCCTTGGTCATGTCGGTGTCGACAAACCCGGGCGCAACGACGTTGAAAGTGAGATTGCGCGACCCGAGCTCACGGGCGAGCGAGCGCGCGAAGCCGACCAGACCGGCCTTCGAGGCGGCGTAGTTCGCCTGCCCGGGGCCGCCCATCAGGCCGACGACCGAGGAGATCAGGACGACACGGCCCTTCTTGGCGCGCAGCATGCCGCGGTTGGCGCGCTTCACGACACGGAAGGTGCCGGTGAGGTTGGTGTCGAGTACGGACGTGAAGTCCTCCTCGGACATGCGCATGAGGAGCTGGTCCTTGGTGATCCCGGCGTTGGCGACCAGGACCTCCACCGGACCGTGCTTCTCCTCGATCTCCTTGTAGGCCTGCTCCACCTGCTCCGCGTCGGTGATGTCGCACTTGACGGCGAGGACACCGAGCTCCGCGAGTGCCTGGGGCGGCTCACCCGAGCGGCAGGTGATCGCGACCTTGTCACCGGCGTCGGCGAAGGCGCGGGCGATGGCGAGGCCGATGCCCCGGTTTCCTCCGGTGACGAGAACCGAGCGGCTCAACGGATCACCCTTTCGATAGCTGTCTGGTACCTCGAAAACCTATCGGTACGGTGCTCATTACGGAGAATCGGCGACCGACAGTGGCGTAGGGGACTCGCTGTCGGGTCCCTACAGAAAACTGTGGCCCACGGGCCCACACGCGCGACATGATCGGACCTGACCGGTGCCGACAGCAGGGAGACATTCCGTGCCTCATTCCATCGATGCAGCCTTCACGGCGCTGCCGCTGCGGGCCCTCGCGGACGCCGCGCTGGCCCGCGCGCGGGCGCTGGGGGCCGACCACGCGGACTTCCGCCTGGAGCGGGTGCGCAGCGCGTCCTGGCGGCTGCGGGACGCCAAGCCGTCCGGCTCATCGGACACCACGGACCTCGGCTACGCGGTCCGTGTGGTGCACGGCGGGACCTGGGGGTTCGCATCGGGCGTCGATCTGACGATGGACGCGGCTGCGAAGGTCGCGTCCCAGGCCGTGGCGATGGCGAAGCTGTCGGCCCAGGTGATCAAGGCGGCCGGCTCCGACGAGCGCGTCGAGCTCGCGGGTGAGCCCGTGCACGCGGACAAGACCTGGATCTCCTCGTACGAGATCGACCCCTTCTCCGTGCCGGACGAGGAGAAGAGCGGGCTGCTGGCCGAGTGGAGCTCCCGGCTGCTCGCCGCCGACGGGGTCTCGCACGTCGACGCCTCGCTGCTCACGGTGCACGAGAACAAGTTCTACGCGGACACGGCGGGGACGGTGACCACGCAGCAGCGGGTGCGCCTGCACCCGCAGCTCACCGCGGTCGCGGTCGACGAGACGAGCGGCGAGTTCGACTCGATGCGGACGATCGCGCCGCCGGTCGGCCGCGGCTGGGAGTACCTGACCGGGACCGGCTGGGACTGGGACGCGGAGCTGGCGCGCATCCCGGAACATCTCGCCGAGAAGATGCGGGCGCCGAGCGTGCAGGCGGGCTCGTACGACCTGATCGTCGACCCGTCGAACCTCTGGCTGACGATCCACGAGTCCATTGGCCACGCCACCGAGCTCGACCGCGCGCTCGGCTACGAGGCGGCGTACGCGGGCACCTCCTTCGCTACCTTCGACCAGCTCGGCAAGCTCGCCTACGGCTCGTCGCTGATGAACGTGACGGGCGACAGGACCGCCGAGCACGGCCTGGCCACCATCGGGTACGACGACGAGGGCGTGGCCGCCCAGTCCTGGGACCTGGTGAAGGACGGCACGCTGGTCGGCTACCAGCTGGACCGCCGCATCGCGAAGCTCACCGGCTTCGAGCGCTCCAACGGCTGCGCCTACGCGGACTCCCCCGGGCATGTGCCGGTGCAGCGGATGGCGAACGTGTCGCTGCAGCCGGATCCGGGCGGGCTCTCGACCGAGGACCTGATCGCGGGCGTCGACCGGGGCATTTACGTCGTTGGTGACCGTTCATGGTCAATTGACATGCAAAGGTATAACTTCCAGTTCACCGGGCAACGCTTCTATCGCATCGAAAACGGCCGTATCACCGGCCAGTTGCGCAATGTCGCGTACCAGGCGACGACCACCGACTTCTGGGGTTCGATGGCGGCGGTCGGCGGTCCGCAGACCTATGTACTCGGGGGCGCGTTCAACTGCGGCAAGGCCCAGCCGGGACAGGTCGCCGCGGTCTCGCACGGCTGCCCGTCCGCCCTGTTCCGGGGCGTGAACATCCTCAACACCACCCAGGAGGCGGGGCGATGAGCTCGTCGAGTCGCAGCACCAAGCCGCACGAGATCGTCGAGCGCGCCCTCGAACTGTCCACCGCCGACGGCTGCGTCGTGATCGCCGACGAGGGGTCGACGGCGAATCTGCGCTGGGCGGGCAACGCCCTGACCACCAACGGCGTCACCCGCGGCCGCACCCTCACCGTCATCGCAACCGTCGACGGCAAGGAAGGCACCGCGTCGGGAGTCGTCTCGCGCTCGGCCGTGACCGCGGACGATCTGGAGCCGCTGGTGCGCGCAGCCGAGCATGCCGCGCGCGGGGCCGGGCCCGCCGAGGACGCGCAGCCGCTGGTCACCGGTGGCGAGGAGTCCGCGGACTTCAGGGACGCCCCCGCCGAGACCTCGTCCGCGGTCTTCGCCGACTTCGCCCCCGCGCTCGGCGAGGCCTTCGCACGGGCCCGCGCGGGCGGGCGCGAGCTGTACGGCTTCGCGAACCACGAGCTCGTATCGAGTTATCTCGGTACGTCGACGGGGCTGAGGCTGCGGCACGACCAGCCCAACGGGACCCTTGAGCTCAACGCCAAGAGCCCGGACCGGACGAAGTCGGCGTGGGCCGGGCGGGCCACCCGGGACTTCAAGGACGTCGATCCTGCGGCGCTCGACGCGGAGCTCGCGCAGCGCCTGGGGTGGGCCCAGCGGCACATCGATCTGCCGGCTGGCCGGTACGAGACGCTGCTTCCGCCGACCGCCGTCGCCGACCTGCTGATCTACCAGCTGTGGTCGGCATCGGCCCGGGACGCGGCCGAGGGCCGCACGGTGTTCTCCAAGCCGGGCGGCGGCACCCGCGTCGGCGACCGTCTTGCCGAGCTGCCGCTGACCCTGCGCAGCGACCCGAACGAGCCGGGCCTGGAGTCCGCCCCGTTCGTGCTCGCGCACGCGTCCGGCGGCGACTCGTCGGTCTTCGACAACGGGCTTCCGCTGGCCTCCACCGACTGGGTGCGCGCGGGCGAGCTGACGCATCTGACGAGCACCCGGCACAGCGCGGCCCTGACCGGGCTTCCGGTCGCCCCGGCCATCGACAACCTCGTCCTCGACGGCGGCTCCGACCGCTCCCTTCAGGAGATGGTCGCGGGCACCGAGCGGGGCCTGCTGCTCACCTGCCTCTGGTACATCCGCGAGGTCGACCCGGCGACGCTGCTCCTCACCGGGCTCACCCGGGACGGCGTCTATCTCGTCGAGAACGGCGAGGTCGTGGGCGAGGTGAACAACTTCCGGTTCAACGAGTCTCCTGTGGACCTGTTGTCGCGGGCCGCCGAGGCCGGGCGCACGGAAAAGACGCTGCCCAGGGAGTGGGGCGACTGGTTCACTAGGGCTGCGATGCCCGCCCTGCGCATCCCCGACTTCAACATGAGCTCGGTCAGCCAGGGCGTGTGACGCCCATAGACTGACGCGTAAGAGTGACGCGTACCCATTCGAACCTTTCAAGGAGACACAGGACCGTGACGGACATCGTCGACGAGCTGAAGTGGCGGGGCCTTTTCTCCCTGTCCACTGACGAAGATGCACTGCGCAAGTCGCTCGCGGACGGTCCCGTCACGTTCTATTGCGGCTTCGACCCGACCGCGGCGAGCCTGCACGTGGGCCACCTCGTGCAGGTCCTCACCCTGCGCCGGCTCCAGCAGGCGGGGCACCGTCCGCTCGCCCTGGTCGGCGGCGCGACGGGGCAGATCGGTGACCCCCGGCCGACCGCCGAGCGCACCCTGAACGACCCCGAGACGGTCGCGAACTGGGTGGGCAGGCTGCGCACCCAGATCGAGCCGTTCCTGTCCTTCGACGGCGAGAACGCCGCGACGATGGTCAACAACCTGGACTGGACGGCGGGCCTCTCCGCCATCGAGTTCCTGCGCGACATCGGCAAGCACTTCCGGGTGAACAAGATGCTCACCAAGGAATCGGTCGCCCGTCGCCTGGAGTCCCAGGAGGGCATCTCCTACACGGAGTTCAGCTACCAGCTCCTGCAGGGCATGGACTTCCTGGAGCTCTACCGGCGGTACGGCTGCACGCTGCAGACCGGCGGCAGCGACCAGTGGGGCAACCTCACGGCGGGCATCGACCTGATCCACCGCCTGGAGCCGGACGCCACGGTGCACGCCATGGGCACGCCGCTGATGGTCAAGGCGGACGGCACCAAGTTCGGCAAGACCGAGGGCGGCGCCGTCTGGCTCGACCCGGAGATGACGACGCCGTACGCGTTCTACCAGTTCTGGCTGAACGTGGACGACCGGGACATCTCGACGTACATGCGGATCCTGTCCTTCAAGCCCCGCGAGGAGCTCGAGGAGATCGAGAAGCAGACCGAGGAGCGTCCGCAGGCGCGCGCCGCGCAGCGCGCGCTCGCCGAGGAGCTGACGGCGCTGGTGCACGGCGCGGACCAGTGCGCCGCGGTCATCGCCGCGTCCAAGGCGCTCTTCGGCCAGGGCGACCTGGGCGAGCTGGACGAGGCGACGCTGGGCGCCGCGCTCTCGGAGCTGCCGCGCGTCGAGGTCGCCGAGCTCGGCCCGGTGGTGGACCTCTTCGCGGAGGTCGGCCTGGTGGCCAGCAAGTCCGCGGCCCGGCGCACGGTCAAGGAGGGCGGTGCCTACGTGAACAACGTGAAGGTCGCCGCCGAGGACGCCGTGCCGTCCCGCGACGAGCTCCTGCACGGTCGCTGGCTGGTGCTTCGCCGGGGCAAGAAGAACCTGGCAGCGGTCGAGGTCACGGCCGGCTGACCCGCTGAACCGTACGTATGCCGAAGGGGCCGGTCCGCGTGGACCGGCCCCTTCGGCATGCGGCGAGGGAGGGAACCGACGGCGCGGCAGGGCGCCTACGCCGCCTGTTTGTTGCCCTTGACCATCTTGTACGCCATGTCACCGAGGCCCACGACGACCAGCGCGGCCCCCAGCTGCAGGGCGTGCCGCCCCCAGTCGATGCCTCTGGTCTCGTCGATACCGAAGCCCGCGGCGAGCGAGTTGCCGATGATCGCGCCGATGATGCCGAAGATCGTGGTCAGCCAGAGCGGGCTGTGCTGTTTGCCGGGGAGGATCGCCTTGGCGATCAGCCCCAGCACGAACCCCACGATGATGGCCCACAACCAGCCCATAGCTGCCTCCTCATACGGCTCAACATGAGCGTTACGGTCAGTGTCGACCTGTCCGCCATACGGCGCATGTCGGGCACCCCCATACGTGGCATGACGGAGGAAGTACGCCGAGATGGGACGGGCCCCGGTCTCGTAGGCTGCGCAGCCCCGGCGTAACGTGGAGCGGGTCCGGGCCGGGGAGAGTCCGGCGTCTTGTGAGCAGGCGGTGGAATGTGATGCGGAAGCAGAGCAGTGCCCAGGTCTTCCGGATCACCGGAGCCCGGCAGGGCCTCGAGGAGGACGTCCGCGGCAGGCAGCGGCGCTACATGATCTCGATGTCGATCCGTACTCTTTCGGTCATTGCCGCCGCCGTCCTGTGGAACGTCGAGCGGCATGTCGCTCTCGTTGCTCTGGTGCTCGGGATACTCCTCCCGTACGTCTCCGTCGTGATCGCCAACGCCGGCCGGGAGAGCGCGCCCTCGCTGCCGTCGACCTTCGTACCGGCGCCGTCACGGCCGATGATCGCTCCGCCGGCCGCAAGGACCGAGTCCGCGGAACCCTTCCCGGAAGCCGGCGCGGGCCCCAAGTCCGGTGAGCCCGACGCGCCTTCCGGCCACCAGAACTGACCGTCGACGTTGCGCCAAGCTCAAGAAAAGCTCAGATCAATCATGTAGTTCCGGTGCCAGGCACCGGGTCCCCCGTGACATACTTCGTACGCGCTCCGCATCCCCCGTCGGAGCGACAGACCGACGCCGGGCAGCTCCCCCCGTGGCTGCTCGGCGTCGCCTTGTTTTGAACGCACTTGGACGTTACCTGTGAGCGACGAAACACCGATCTGTTCCGCCAAGGGCTGCCGCGCCGACGCGGTCTGGGTGCTCGCCTGGAACAACCCGAAGATCCACACGCCGGAGCGTCGCAAGACCTGGCTCGCGTGTGACGAGCACCGCGAGCACCTCTCTCAATTCCTGGGCGTACGCGGCATGTTGAAGGACGTCGTCGCGCTGGCCGAGTGGGAAGCGCGGGAGGGCTAGCGGCGGCTGCGGCCGCCTAGCCGCCGATCGCCGACATCGGGCGGTCGGGCTGCAGGAACGTCGGGTCGTCGAGGCCCGAACCCGCCTTCTTGCCCCACATGGCGAGCTTCCATATGCGGGCGATGTTCTCGTCCGAGCCGTCCTCGTCGTCGGAGCGCAGGGCCGCCCGCAGGTCCGTCTCCTCGGTGGCGAACAGGCAGGTGCGGACCTGGCCGTCGGCCGTGAGCCGCGTGCGGTCGCAGGCCGAGCAGAAGGGGCGGGTGACGGAGGCGATGACGCCGACGCGATGGGGGCCGCCGTCCACGATCCAGCGCTCGGCGGGGGCCGAGCCGCGCTCGCCGGAGCCCTCTTCGGTGAGCTCGAAGCGCGTACGCAGCGACTGCAGGATGTCACCCGCGGTGATCATGCCGTCGCGCTTCCAGCCGTGCTGGGCGTCGAGCGGCATCTGCTCGATGAAGCGCAGTTCGTACTCGTTCTCGACGGCCCAGGCGAGCAGGTCCGGGGCCTCGTCGTCGTTCAGACCCGGCATCAGGACCGTGTTGACCTTGACCGGGGTGAGGCCCGCGTCGCGCGCGGCCTGGAGGCCTTCGAGGACGTCCTTGTGCCGGTCGCGGCGGGTGAGGGTCTTGAAGACGTCGGGGCGCAGGGTGTCAAGGGAGACGTTCACCCGGTCGAGGCCCGCGGCCTTGAGGGCGGCGGCGGTGCGCTTGAGGCCGATGCCGTTCGTCGTCAGGGACATCTTGGTGCGCGGCTCCAGCTGGGCGCAGCGCTCGACGATGCCGACCAGGCCGGGGCGCAGCAGGGGCTCGCCACCGGTGAAGCGGATCTCCTTGATGCCGAGCTGCGTCACGGCGATGCGGATGAGGCGGACGATCTCGTCGTCGCTGAGGAGCTCGGACTTGGACAGCCACTGCAGGCCCTCTTCGGGCATGCAGTACGTGCATCGCAGATTGCACTTGTCGGTCAGCGAAACCCGCAGATCGGTGGCCACTCGGCCGTAGGTGTCGATGAGCACGTGGGCCCCCTCCCTGATCCTGTTCAGCCAGTCCGGTTCAGATAGTCACGAGCCTACGTGACGGGACCGACATCGAAGCGGGCCCGATCCCACGAGGAGCGGCGCGGCCGCGTCGTAGGGATCTACCAAGCGATCTACGACGCGGCCGCTGACGTGCGTGTTCAGGCGGAATGAGCCGGAATCAGTGGGCTCCGGTGCCGGTCAGGGACCGTACCTCAAGCTCCGCGTACTTGCCCTTGTCGGGCTCCTCCTTCGACAGCTTCGTGCCGAGCCAGCCGAGCAGGAAGCCGACCGGGATCGAGATGAGGCCCGGGTTCTCCAGCGGGAACCAGTGGAAGTCGACGCCCTTGAACATCGAGGTCTTCGGGTTGCCGGAGACGACCGGCGAGAAGAGGACCAGGAAGACCGCCGTGAAGAGACCGCCGTAGATCGACCAGAGCGCGCCCTGGGTGGTGAACTTCTTCCAGAAGAGGCTGTAGAGGATCGTCGGCAGGTTGGCGGAGGCGGCGACCGCGAAGGCGAGCGCGACCAGACCGGCCACGTTCAGGTCGCGGGCGAGCGCGCCGAGCGCAATGGAGACGATGCCGATGAAGACCGTCGCCCAGCGGGCCGCCTTCATCTCCTCCTTCTCCGACGCCTTGCCCTTCTTGATGACGTTGGCGTAGATGTCGTGCGCGAACGACGAGGACGAGGCCAGGGTCAGGCCCGCGACCACCGCGAGGATGGTGGCGAAGGCGACCGCCGAGATCGTGGCGAGCAGGATCGCGCCCCACGACGAATCGACGCCGCCCAGATGGAGCGCGAGCAGCGGTGCCGCCGTATTGCCCGCCGGGTTGGACTCGATGATCTCGGCCGGCTTGATGAGCGCGGCGGCGCCGAAGCCGAGCGCGATCGTCATCAGGTAGAAGGAGCCGATGATGCCGATCGCCCAGTTCACGGACTTACGCGCGGCCTTGGACGTCGGCACCGTGTAGAAGCGGATCAGGATGTGCGGCAGGCCTGCGGTGCCCAGGACCAGGGCGATGCCGAGCGAGATGAAGTCCAGCTTCGATGTGGACGTCGCGCCGTACTTCAGGCCCGGTTCGAGGAACTTGGTGCCCTGGCCGCTGTTGGATGCGGCGGTGCCGAGCAGGTCGGAGACGTTGAAGTTGAACTTGAGCAGCACCAGGAAGGTCAGCAGCAGCGTGCCCGCGATGAGCAGGACGGCCTTGACCATCTGCACCCAGGTGGTGCCCTTCATGCCGCCGATGGTGACGTACACGATCATCAGTACGCCGACGAGGGCGACGATCCCGACCTTGCCCGCGTCGGACGTGATGCCGAGCAGCAGCGAGACGAGCACGCCCGCGCCCGCCATCTGCGCAAGCAGGTAGAAGATCGACACGATGATCGTGGAGGTGCCCGCGGCCGTGCGCACCGGGCGCTGGCGCATCCGGTAGGCGAGCACGTCGCCCATCGTGTAGCGCCCCGAGTTGCGCAGCGGTTCGGCGACCAGGAGGAGAGCCACCAGCCAGGCGACCAGGAAGCCGATGGAGTAGAGGAAGCCGTCGTACCCGAAGAGGGCGATCGCACCCGCGATGCCGAGGAAGGACGCGGCCGACATGTAGTCGCCGGAGACCGCGAGGCCGTTCTGGAAGCCGGTGAACTGGCGGCCGCCCGCGTAGAAGTCGGCGGCGCTCTTGGTCTGGCGGCCCGCCCAGACGGTGATGAACAGGGTGGCGACGACAAAGACCGCGAACAGGGAGATGATCAGCGGCCGGTGCTCGCTCGCCTCACCCGCGGCCAGGACTGTGGTGCTCAGCGCGGGGCTCATGCGCCGCCCTCCATACGGGACTTGATCGCCTCGGCCTTGGGGTCGAGCTTGGTGGCCGCGTGGTGGGAGTACCACCAGGCGATGAGGAACGTGGTCAGGAACTGCGCGAGGCCGAGCACCAGGGCGACGTTGATGTTGCCGAACAGCTTGGTGCCCATGAAGTCGCCCGCGTAGTTCGACAGCAGCACGTAGGCCAGGTACCAGACGATGAACGCGATGGTCAGCGGGAACGCGAACGAGCGGTGCGCGCGGCGGAGTTCACCGAACTCCTGGCTCTCCTGCTCCTGGATGAACTCCTCCGTGGAAGGGGCGTGGGGAGTGGGGTCTGCGCCGCCCTTCGAAGGCGGCGGTGCATCGGTGGCCACGGAGTCTCCTCGTGGTGCGGCTGCGGTGGGGACATTCAGCTGATCCATGGGCCCTCTCTGATCCTGCGTTCTGATCCCGCGTGACGCGGATCACGTGAGCCACGGATGGCGATGCTAAGGCCATGGGACGTGATCCGACAGGGGGGTTGATGTTGCTTCCGTTTCCTTTTCAACGTCATCACGACGGCGTCGTCCCGGCCACACTCCCCGATTTCTTCAAGAACCCGTTGCTGGCCTGGGAGTTCTGGGGATAGCTTCACTCTGCAATACCCGTCATGTACCTGCCCGACCACCTTTTGTGCTCGGGCAGTTCACGTATCCGGATGATGTGGAGATCCCATGGCTCATCTGCGCTCCAGACGCCGCGTCGCGCTCACCGTGCCGCTCGGTATCGCACTCGCGGCATCAGTCGGCTTCGCCCCCGGCGTCGCGACCGCAGTACCCTCCGACGCCCCCGCGACCGCAGGCGCATCGGCGAACGCCGAGGCCCCGAAGCTCGCGTACGTCGTCAACACCCGCCCGGACCACGGGACGATCGAGTACGTCAAGAAGGCGATCTCCAAGGCGGACGGCTCCGTCGTCGTCGCCTACGAGAAGATCGGCGTCATCGTCGCGCACTCGGCCAACCCCGAGTTCGGCAAGCAGATGCGCAAGGTCAAGGGGGTCCAGTCGGCGGGCGCGACCCGCACCTCGCCCCTGACGGCGGCGGGCACCACGGAGGAGGGCGCCCCGACCTTCGTGTCGAAGGCCGAGGCCAAGTCGCTCCAGAAGCAGGCCGGTCCGGACGCCGAGCCGATGGAAGCCGACCAGTGGGACCTGCGCGCGATAGGCGCCGACAAGGCAGCGAAGATCAACCCCGGCAGCGGCAAGGTCACCGTCGGCGTCATCGACACCGGAGTCGACGACACCCACCCGGACCTCGCGCCCAGCTTCTCGGCCTCGCAGTCGGCGAGCTGTGTCGGCGGCAAGGCGGACACCTCCCCCGGCGCCTGGCGTCCGGAGAAGAAGGAGCACTACCACGGCACGCACGTGGCCGGCGAGATCGCCGCCCCGCGCAACGGCGTGGGCGTCGCGGGTGTCGCGCCCGGCGTGAAGGTCGCGGGCATCAAGGTGGCCGACCCGGTCAGCGAGCTGTTCTTCCCGGAGAGCGTGGTCTGCGCCTTCGTGTTCGCCGCCGACAAGGGCATCGAGATCACGAACAACAGCTACTACGTGGACCCGTGGCTCTACAACTGCATGGACGACCCCGACCAGCGGGCCATCGTCGACGCGGTCAACCGGGCCCAGCTGTACGCACAGCGCAAGGGCACCCTGAACCTGGCGTCCGCGGGCAACTCCAACCATGACCTCGCCTCCGACGAGATCCTGGACGACTCCAGCCCGGACGACTCGACGCCGGTGCCGCGCACCATCGACCCCTCCGAGTGCTTCGACGTCCCGACGCAGCTGCCGGGCGTGGTCACCGTCAGCGCGACGGGCGTGAAGGACCTCAAGTCGTACTACTCCACGTACGGCAAGGGCGTCATCGACATCGCGGCCCCCGGCGGCGACAAGTACCAGATCCCGGGCGACACCCCGTCGAAGAACGGCCGCATCCTCTCCACGATGCCGGGCGGCGAGTACGGCTGGCTGCAGGGCACGTCGATGGCATCGCCGCACGCCTCCGGCGTCGCCGCGCTCCTGAAGTCGACACACCCCAAGGCGAGCCCCGCCGAACTCCAGCGCCTTCTTAAGAAGCAGGCCGACAACCCGGGCTGCCCGACGGAGCCGTACGACCCGGACGGTGACGGCGATGTCGACGCGATCTGCGAGGGCGGCACGAACAAGAACGGCTTCTACGGCAGCGGGATCGTCGACGCGCTCGACGCCGTGAAGAAGTGAGGGGCTCGCGCACCATGACCGCATCCTTCCCGCGCTCCCGCCGCGTGCTCGCCCTGCCGCTCGGCATGGCGGTGGCCTCGGCCGTCGCCTTCCTGCCGGGGACGGCATCGGCTCAGTCCGATGCCGCGTCCCGGCCGGGCGGCCCGGTGTCGTCCGTCGTGGACGCCATCGGCGCGACCCTCACGGACGGCACGTCGATGAGCTACGTCGTCAACGTCCGCTCGGCTCCCGGCAGTTCACCGTCCGCCAAGACATCGGCGTACGTGAAGAAGGCGATCGCCAAGGCGGGCGGCACCGTCGTCATCGCGTACGACAGGATCGGCGTGATCGTCGTCCACTCGTCGAACGCGGGCTTCGCCAAGGAGATCCGCGAGGTTCGCGCAGTGGCGTCCGCGGGGGCGACCCGCACGGCGCCGCTGTCGGCCCAGTCCGACGACGCACTCGAGGCCGACCGGCCGCTGACCGCCGCCGAGGCCGAGAAGGCCGCCGGGCAGGCGGACGCGGGCCAGGACGAGCTGGAGCCGCTCCAGTGGGACCTGCCCGCCATCAAGGCGGACAAGGCCCACAAGGAGTCGCTCGGCAGCTCCGCTGTCACCGTCGGCGTCCTGGACTCCGGCGTGGACGACACGCACCCGGACATCGCGCCGAACTTCGACGCGAAGGCCTCCGCGAGCTGCCTGGGCGGTGTGCCCGTGCAGAAGGACAACGCGTGGCGTCCGGTGGCCAAGGAGAGCGACCACGGCATGCACGTGGCGGGCACCATCGCCGCCGCGAAGAACGGCACCGGGGTCACCGGTGTCGCTCCGGGCGTGAAGGTGGCGAGCCTGAAGGTGGCCGAGCCGGCGACCGGCATGTACTACACGGAGGCCGTGGTCTGCGGCTTCATGTGGGCTGCCGATCACGGCGTCGACGTCACCAACTCCAGCTACTACACCGACCCGTGGCTGTTCAACTGCAAGACGGACGACGACCAGAAGGCCCTGGTCGACGCCGTCGGGCGGGCCACCCGGTACGCGGAGCGCAAGGGCGCGGTGAATGTCGCGGCGGCCGGAAACGCCAAGACGGACCTCGCGCAGGACGAGATCGTCGACGACTCGAGCCCGGACGACACGACTCCTACGGAGAGGACGATCAAGACCGCGGACTGCCTCGACCTCCCGTCGCAGCTTCCGGGTGTCGTGACCGTCTCGTCCACGGGCGCGAAGGACATCAAGTCCTCGTTCTCGAACTACGGCAAGGGCGTCATCGACATCGCCGCGCCCGGCGGCGACTCGACGAAGTTCCAGACGCCGGACGCGCCGGCCACCGACGGCCGCATCCTGTCGACGCTGCCCGGCGGCAAGTTCGGCTACAAGGCGGGTACGTCGATGGCGTCACCGCACGCCGCGGGCGTCGCCGCGCTCATCAAGTCGGCCCACCCGCACGCCTCTTCGGCGAAGGTGAAGGCGCTGCTCTACGGCGAGGCCGACGCCATGAAGTGCACCGATCCGTACGACATCGACGGTGACGGCAAGGTCGACGCGGTCTGCGCGGGCGGCAAGAACAAGAACGGCTTCTACGGCGTGGGCATGATCGACGCGCTGGACGCCGTGCGGAAGTAACCCTTCCGCGAGGCGAGTCGGGCCGGGCGGTCGCTGACTGCCCGGCCCTTCGCCTGTGCTCGGTGTCGTCGCCACCCTCGCCTACCTGCCGCTTTGGTGCGCGCTCGTGGTGGTGGTCATGGCCGGGGTCATAGTCGTCGCTTTCCTGACAGCTGGCGCGCAGGGATGGGAACTGCGGCCGTCGGAGCCGGAGAAGTCGATCAGGCTGTGGTGGTCGGCGGCTTCGGATCCTGGGACGGCCACGGGCACACCGTAGACACCGCCGGGCATAGTGCTTGCATGACGCACACACCGATGACCGGTACGCGCGCGGCCTGGGCGGCGCTCGGCGGCGATCCCGCGCTCCTCTCCCGTGTCGAACCCGTCGTACGCGCGGGGGTGTTGCCCGCGCGGCTGCCCGTCCGTGAGCTGGCCCGCGCCTGTGTGGGCGGCTGCGCGCTCGCCGCGGCGGAACTGGCGGCGGCGCGCACCGGGCGGGCCGTGCCCCGGGTCCGGGTCGACGACGGGGCGGTGGCCGCCGCGTTCACCAGCGAGCGGCAGCTGCTCGTGGACGGCCGCGAGCCCGTCACTTTCGCTCCCCTGTCCGGCTTCTGGCGCACCGGGGACGGCGGCTGGGTGCGGACGCACGCCAACTATCCGCACCACCGGGCGGCGCTGCTGGCCGCGCTCGGGCTCTCCGCGGACTCCACTGACTCCGTGGGCGCGGTGGCCGCCCGGCTCGCCGAGCGGCCCGCCGTGGACGTGGAGGACGCCGTGTACGCCGCCGGAGGGCTCGCCGTGGCGCTGCGTACGTCCGAGGAGTGGGCGAAGCACCCGCAGGGCGCCGCGGTGGCCGAGCGGCCGCTGCTGAGCCGCGAGCGGATCGGCGAGGCGCCCGCGCGGTCCCTTCCGGCACTCACCGGCGACCCCTTGTTGCCGGCTTCCGGGCTCCGCGTGCTCGACCTCACCCGGGTCATCGCGGGCCCCGTCGCGACCCGCACGCTGGCGCTGCTCGGCGCGGACGTGCTGCGGATCGACTCGCCCCGGCTGCCCGAACTCCCGGACCAGCACGCGGACACCGGCTTCGGGAAGCGGTCCGCGACGCTGGACCTGGCGCGGCGCGCGGATCTGCGGACGTTCGACGAGCTGCTCGCGGGGGCCGACGTGGTCGTCACCGGGTACCGCCCCGGCGCCCTCGACCGGTTCGGGCTCGCCCCTCTGGCGCTGGCCGAGCGCAGGCCCGGGATCGTGGTGGCGCGGCTTTCGGCGTGGGGGGACCACGGGCCGTGGGCCGGGCGGCGCGGCTTCGACAGTCTGGTGCAGGTCGCGTCGGGGATCGCGTCCGCCGAGGGGTCACCCGAACGGCCGGGCGCACTGCCCGCGCAGGCCCTGGACCACGGCACGGGCCATCTGGTGGCCGCCGCCGTCCTGCGTTCGCTCACCGAGGCAATGGCGGGCGGGGGCACGTGGGGCGTGAGCCTGACGCTCGCGCAGACGGCGCACTGGCTGACGGGGGCGTCCCTCGGGGGCACTCCCGGGGGCGCTCCCGGGGGCACTCCTGGGGGCGAGGACAGCACCGGCCCCACATACGATCCCTCCCCCTGGCTGGCCGAGACGGACAGTCCCCTGGGGCGGCTGCGGTATGCGCTGCCGCCGGTGTCCCTCGCCGGCGGACCGGACAACTGGTCGCGACCGCCCGGCCGTTGGGGCACCGATACGCCCGAGTGGCGGTGAACGGACCCCGTCGGGCGGAATGGGATTTCGCCAGTTGTTTGCCAGGACTTGCCCGTTAAGGGGGCACCTGGTGAAGATCTTGTGGTGAGTCCCATACAACCGTCCGCCGAACCCGGGGGCGATGCAGCGGCCGAAGCGGCCGCCTCCGTGCCCCGTGCGTCCCACCGTGCGCCGCGCGGCCGCCCCTCGCCCGCGCGTGCCGTGGCCGTGCTCGTCCTGGTGGCCGTCGCCGCCCTGATCCCGCTGCTCGGCCCGTCGGCCGCGCTGGACGGCACCGGGGAGGCCGAGGCGCCGGGCACGGCGGGGATCACGTTCCTGCGGACGGTCATGTTCGCCGCGCTCTGCGTGCAATTGGGCGAGGTGTACGCGATCCGCCTTGCCCGCCGGGTACCGGGGGCGCCGCTGGAGCGCGAGCCACGGAGCTGGGCGGCGTACGCGGCGGGCGCGGGCATCGTCGCGACGCTGGGGCTCGCCTCCGTGGTGGCCACCGGCAATCTGGTGCCGCATCAGCTCTCCGACATGGATATCGGCGGTCTCTATCAGACGCGGGACGGCAGGCTGGCGCTCCTGGAGGTCAACGCCTTCATCGTGTCCCTGCTGTGTTCGAGGTCGCGCCGCCCGTCGACCGCCGCCCTGCCGCTGGCCGCGGTGATCGTCGCGGAGGCGCTGCGCGCGCATCCTCCGGCGGAGGACACCCCGCTGATCGGGTCCGGCCTGACGCTGGTCCATCTGACCTGCGGGGTGCTGTGGGCGGGCGGTCTGCTGCACGTGCTGCGCACGCTGCGGCTGTGGCGGACGTCCGCTCCCCGGGAGGGCGGAGCGCTTCTTGGTCTCTACGCGCGCGTGGCGGCCTTCCTGCTCGCCGCGATCACCGTGACGGGGGTGTGCAGCACGCTGCGCCGGATGCCGCCGGGCACCGTGCTCGACCAGCTGACGGACACGGCCTACGGACGCACGCTGCTCGCCAAGCTGCTCCTGGTGGTGACCGTCGCCGTCCTCGCGCTGCTCGCGCGCGTCCGGCTGCGCGGGGCCACCGACCCCGTTGCCGCCTGCGCCCCCGCGCGCGGGGAGGTCGTCGCGCTCGGCCTCGTCGTGGTGGTGTCGGCGCTGCTGACCGCGCTGCCGCTGCCGATTCGCTGGTGAGCCGCGCGGGGCTGCTCAGTTGGTCACCATCACCTTGAGCGCGGTCCGTTCGTCGGGTTCGGCGCCGTCCGCACGTTCAGCGCCGCCAGCACGCCTCTGGCCAGCAGGAACTGTGCGGCGATATAGGTGAGCATGATCCAGAAGTCGGGCCTTGGCGCCTGCGGCCACTCGGCGACGCCGGTCGCGATGAGGGTGTCCGAGAGGAGGAAGAGGGCGCCGCCGGCCGCCGCGGTGAGGCCCAGTGTGGTCGCCCCGAAGGCCATCGCGGTGAGCAGGAGGCTGTAGCCGGCCACCGGGCCGCGCATGTCCGCGGGGAGGTCGGGCCAGAGCAGTGCGACGGTCGTGATGAGGGCTGCCGCGTACGCCGCGACGAGGCCTGCCCCGCGTGCGCGTGCCGGGCCGTATCCCTTGCCGTACCTCTTGAAGAGGATGAGGTAGCAGACGTGGCCGGCTGCGAAGGAGCCCATGCCCGCGAGGAACGCGGGGTCCGCGTCCGCCAGGAGCAGGGTGTCTCCGCCCCAGCCGAAGAGGAGGGCGCCGATCAGTAGGCGGGGGCCTTTCACCGTGGCTACGTACGCCGCCAGGAGCGGCATCAGGAGGGGCTTGAAGAGGGTGTGGGCCGTGTCCGAGTCCGCCAGTAGTGCTGCCAGGTCGCCTGTTGCCGCCAGGGCGAATGCGGCCAGGAGCAGCTTGGCCTTGGTGGACGCCGCTTCATCGGTGCCCGGCAGCTGGGGTTGTGCCCACCCGTTCCGCCGTGCGGAACGCCTGCCCACAACGGGAGCGGCCCGGCTGCCCACAACGGGGGCGGGCGGGTCAGCGGCGTCGGCGCGGCTCGCGTCCGTCACGCTGCTCCCTCCGTCACGGGCTCGGACGCCGTCGTGGGTGCCGGCTGCGGCTCCGGTTGCCAGCCCGGGCCCCGGAACAGCCTGCCGCCCCGTTCGCGCCATGTCGTTGCCGTCTTCAGGTCCTTTGCTATCGCCGCGTACTCGTGCGTGGCCACCCGCAGCGGGTTGTACGTGGTGATGTTCTTCGTCAGGCCGTAGACCGGGCGCTCCGTCTCCGCGACCCAGGAGCCGAACATGCGGTCCCAGATGATGAGGATGCCGCCGAAGTTGCGGTCCAGGTAGCCGCCCTGTGACGCGTGGTGGACGCGGTGGTGCGAGGGGGTGTTGAAGACGTACTCGAAGGGCCGGGGCAGCTTGTCGATGCGTTCGGTGTGGATCCAGAACTGGTAGACGAGGTTCGCCGAGGAACAGAAGGCGAGCGCCGCCGGGTGTACGCCGAGTGCGATCAGGGGCACGTAGAAGGGCCAGACCGTCAGGCTCGTCCAGGGCTGGCGCAGCGCCGTGGTGAGGTTGAACTTGCGGCTGGAGTGGTGCACCACGTGGCAGGCCCACAGGATGCGGATGACGTGGTGTCCGCGGTGCGACCAGTAGTAGAAGAAGTCCTGCGCGAGCAGCATCAGCGGGATCGTCCACCACAGCACGGGGATGTGCAGCGGCGTCAGCGCGTAGATCGCCGTGTAGATGGCGACGATGGGGATCTTCCACAGGAAGTCGAAGGCGAGGCTGCCGAGCCCCATCGTGATGGAGGTGGCGGCGTCCTTCGTCTCGTACCCGGCGGCGGCCCCGTCGGCGGCAGGATGGATCCGGTGGCTCACGATCTCCACGACGGTGAGCAGCACGAAGGCGGGTATGGACCACAGCACGACATCGGGCAGGTTCGGCGGCATGCGTGCACCGTAAAGGCCCCTGACGGGCCGCCGCTAGACGTAGTTACCGACAAGTATTACCAGTGGTAAGCCGACGGATGTTGGCGAGCCTCGCCAAAAGCGGACGCTCAGACACCGACCGCCCCGAGCAGCGCGCCCGCCCCGTGGGTGACCGCCATGGCCAGCGCTCCACCTGCCACGTTCCGCAGCACGGCGGGACGCACGGCCGCGGAGCCCAGGCGCGCGCTGCTCCAGCCCGTGAGGGCGAGCGCGCCGAGGACCGAGACGACGGTGACGGCGAGGCGCCAGTCGGCGGGCGGCAGGACGATCGCCAGGAGCGGGAGGAGCGCGCCCACGGTGAAGGCGACGAAGCTGGCCCAGGCGGCGTGCCACGGGTTGGTGAGTTCGTCGGGGTCGATACCGAGCTCCACGCGCGCGTGGGCCCGCAGCGCGTCTCGCTCGGTGAGCTGCTCGGCCGCTTCCCTGGCCACCTCGCGGCTGAGCCCGCGCTCTTCCAGGAGGCCGGTCAGCTCGACCAGTTCGGCCTCGGGCTGCTCCCGCAGCTCGCGCTTCTCCATGGCAAGAGCGGCCTTCTCGGAGTCGCGCTGGGTGGACACGGAGACGTACTCGCCCGCGGCCATCGACATCGACCCGGCGAGCAGCCCGGCCAGGCCCGCCGTGAGCAGGGTGGCGCGGTCGCCGGTGGCGCCCGCGACGCCGACGACCAGACCGGCCGTGGAGACGATGCCGTCGTTGGCCCCGAGCACGGCGGCCCGCAGCCAGTTGAGCCGGGAGGCGAGCGCGCCGCCGTGTGCCTCGTCGTGTTCCGGTGCCTGATCGCTCACCCGGGGAGGGTCTCACCCCGGGTGAGCGGGGGCGGCGGGGCACGCCGTCACCAGACGCGTACCGACCCTCCCGGGGCGAACACCGGGCTCGTCGCGCCGGCGGGGGTCTCCTTGAGGGGTTCGTCCAGTTCCTGGACGGTCGGTCCGACCTTTGCCGCGATCGCGTCCAGGAGCTCCAGGTCGAAGCCGTAGACGCGGGCCGCGTTGCCGCCGACCATGGCCGCGATCTCCTCCTTGGGGAGACCCGCGTACGCGATGCGCAGGCCTTCGCGCGAGAAGGGGTGCGTGCCTTCGTCGTGCGGGTAGTCGCTGCCCCACATGATCTTGTCGAGGCCGATCCGGTCCCGCATCTGCGCCTCGTGCGGGCGCATGAAGCTCGCGCCCACGAAGCAGTTCTCGCGCCACACCTCGGAAGGCCCCTTGCCCATCGAATCGGCAAGGCCCGCACCGAACTTCGACTCCGCCGTCTCGGCCGTGTCCGCCTTCGAGGCCGCCGCGACCAGGCGCCCGTGGTAGTAGTCCAGCATGTCGAGCACGCCCGGTATCCAGCCCGAGCCCTGCTCGGTGAGGACGAGCCTGAGCTCGGGGTGACGGCGGAACGCTCCGCCGAAGACGAGGTGCCACAGCGCCCGGTGCGAGAACCACGTCGTCTCCACCATGAAGACGGCGCGCGCGGCCGGTTCCTCGCCCAACGGCGGCGATGCCGAGCCCGCATGATGGTTGACCGGCACGCCGCGCTCGGCGCAGGCCGCCCAGATCGGGTCGTACGTCGCGGAGTAGAGCTCGGCGAGACCCGACCCCGGCGGCGTGCCGGGCAGCAGCAGGCCGCCCTTGAGCCCGGCGTCGGCCGCCCAGTTGATCTCCTTGACGGCCTCGTCTACGTCGTTGAGGAGGATCTGGAAGACGCCCGCCCTGCGCCCCGAAGCCGCGGCGCAGAAGTCGGCGAGCCAGCGGTTGTGGGCCCGCAGGCCCGCCCAGCGCTGCTCGAACTCCTCGCGCGTGGGCGCCGGGGCCATCAGGGACGCGCTCGGGAAGAACGGCGGGATGGTGTTCGGGAAGACGACCTCGGCGACGATGCCGTCCTGTTCAAGATCGGCGACGCGGCGCTCCGAGTTCCAGTTGCGGTCGGCGGTGTCGGCGAGGAGGTCCTCGTACGGATTGACGTAGGTGGCCGCCCACGCGTCGAACGCGTCGTGGTGGCGCGACTCCAAGTAGGGCTTGTAGTCGAGGAGATCGGCGCCCGCGTGGCAGTCGGCCGAGATGACGGTGTAGCGCTCTTCGCTCCCGCGCTGTGCGCTCATGTGTCCGCCCCCAGTACCGGGAAGTCGTTCTCCGTCAGCCAGTGACGGCCCACGTCGCGCGAGCGCGCCCAGGAGGCCTCCACCGCCTGCTGAGCCGCGCCCTCGGTGTCCTGGCCGAGCTCGGCGGGCGTCGGACCGATGCGGGCGGCCAGCGGCGCCAGCTTCTCCGTGTCGAAGCCGAAGACCTCCGCCGCCGCGAGGCCCAGCATCCGGCGGGTCTCCCCCACCGGGATGTCGTGGAAGGTCTTCTTCAGCCACGCGCGCGTGTCGGGCCAGGTCCCTTCGGGGTGCGGGAAGTCGCTGCCCCAGAGGATGTTGTCGACGCCGATCTCGTAGCGCTGGGCGAGTTCACGGCGCTTGGTGTTGGTGGCGCAGATGAAGATCTGCCGGTCCAGGTACTCGTGCGGGGCCCGCTTGAGCTCCGCGAACGGGGAGAGCTTCTTGCCGCCGTGCGCGCCCAGGTAGAGGCGGTCCATGAACCACAGGAGGTTCGGCAGCCACCAGCAGCCCGACTCCGCGACACCGAACTTCAGCCCCGGGTGGCGCTCGAAGACGCCCGACCAGAGCATGAACCACAGCGGCCGCGCGGGCCACCAGGTCACTTCGGAGACGTAGATCCCGAGGTGGTCGCCGTACTCGTGGCGGGGCGCCGCCCCGGAGTGGGTCACCACGGGCATCGCGCACTCGGCCGCCGCCGCCCATACGGGGTCGTAACGCCGGTCGTGGTAGGGCGCCTTGTCGACCCACATGGAGGGGATCATCAGCGCGCCGAGCCCGGACTCCTTGGCCCGGTGCACCTCGGCGACGACCCGGTCGACCTCTCCGGTGATGGGCAACAGGGCGACACCGCAGTGCCGTTCGGGATGCTCGGACACGAAGTCGGCGAGCCAGCGGTTGTGCGCCTGCGCGCCCGCCATGCCGAGCTCGGGGTCCTGGTCGCCGGAGAGGCCGAGGCCCACCCCGAAGGGCGCCGCCGTCTGGCTGTCGACGGCGTCCGCGTCGGGGAAGACGACCTCGGCGGCCACCCCGTCGCCGTCCAGCTCCTTGAGGCGCTGCGCGGTGTCCCAGCCGCCGCGCAGACCCTCTTCGTTGTCCTGGAACCACTTGGCGGCGAACGCGTCGTTGCGGATGCCGAGCCGGGTCGCCTCCGCGCGGCGGGCGTCGCGCTCCCCCAAGAACTGGTCGAAGTCCCGGTGGAATCGGCTGTCCAGATAGGGCCGGTACTCCTCGGTGGGGAGCCCGGCGTGGCAGTCGGAGCTGATGATCAAGTACGGGTCCTGGGCACTCATCGGTGGCACTCCCTTCAGTCCAGGATGAAGTTCTCGAGGTACGCCGGGTCGGCGCGGTCCAGCATCGACCGCGACCTGGCCTTGATCTGCCGGTCGCTGTGCTCGCTCTCCGGAAGCAGCCAGAAGCGGCCGGCCGCGATGCCCTGCGCCACGAAGTCCGCGACCTGCTCGACGGGCGTGAACTCCACTTCCTGGCCCGCCTCCTTCATCGCCGCCTCCCACTGGTCGAGGCTGCGGTAAGGGGTCCTGCGGGGGCGGGACTTGGCGTACCGGTCGGGGCGGTTGCGGTGCGACTCCCAGAGGCCGGTGCGCAGCATGTGCGGCCCCGGGAAGAGCACGGAGGCGCCCACGCGCGCGTGCTCCGCCTTCAGATGGGCGTACAGCGACTCGGTCATCGTCACCACGGCCGCCTTGGTGACCGCGTACACGGATGCGGTGGGCAGCGGCGCGATGCCGCCGTCGCCGGATGAGGTGTTGACGACATGGCCGGGCTCGCCGCCCGCGATCATGCGGGGCACGAAGGCCTGGATGCCGTGGAAGACGCCCCACACGTTGACCTCGAAGGCCCACTTCCAGTCGTTCGGCTCGTGCTCCCACATGCGGCCCTCGGCGCCCGAGCCGACACCCGCGTTGTTGCACAGCACATGGACGGCGCCGAAGGTCTCGTACGCCGCGTCGGCGAGGGCGAAGACCTGCTCGCGCGAGCCGACGTCGACCACGCGCGCGTGCACGCTCGCCCCGTCCTCGCGCAGCCCGGCCGCCGCCTTCTCCAAGGCACCCTCCTCGACGTCGGCGAGGACCACCTTCAGGCCTTGTGCCGCGAACCGCCGCGCCATGGCGAGGCCGATGCCGCTCGCCGCGCCCGTGACGACGGCGACCTGCCCTTCGCGCAACTCCATCTCAGACGCTCCCATCGGGCGGGCCGTCGAGGATCTGCTGCGGGTCGTCGTAACGCTGGTGGATGTAGGGCAGCAGGGCCTGCGCGCTGACCCGCTCGACGACGCGGCCCTTCTGGTCGGTGGTCTTCTCGCCGATGGTGATCTCGACGACCGCGCGCACGGGGAGGTCCGCGATCGGGTCGTACATCGACTCGCGCAGCACGATGTCGCCGGTGATGCCCTCCAGCTTGCGGACCTTCTCGTTGCGCACGCAGTGCACGAGCACCGGGTCCGCGTCGAAGCCCGAACCGTCAACGCCGGGAAGGAACTTGAAGTAGAAGTCGGTCTTCTGGGCCGGCTCCGGGAGCGGCAGCGGGCCGCTGACCGCGCCGCGCACCTCGACGAAGGCGATGCCGTGCCGGGCGAGCCGGGCGCCGACGACCAGGCCGTCGCGCTCCACCTCCACCTCGCCGAGCTTCTTCGGCTCCCCGAAGACCTCGCGCCCGCCGATCAGGGCCCGCTCGTGGGTCATCGGCATGACGAGCGGATACCAGCCCTCCACTCCCCCGTGCTCGGCGGCCACCGCCACCGAGCCCGCGCCCAGCGGATAGCCCGGCAGGTCGACCTTGCTGATGTTGGCCCGCACCAGGGGCCGGTGCGTGGGCTTGAGCGGTGGCGGAAGGACCGCCGCCACCGCGTCCGGGTCGCTCTCCCAGACGGCCACCACACCGGTCGACCAGATGTCGGGGAGCTTCGAGCTCGCGGTGCGCGCCGCGGCGATCTCCGCCTCGGTGCGCGCTCCGTACCGTACGCGTGCCATGTCGTACCACCCTTCGTCAGCGCGGGACTCGGGCCCGCGACGGGGACTTGCGGGAGGTCTTGCGGGAGGTTCTGTAACACAGTTACAACAGGAGCCGTGAAGAGTGAAGAGCCGCGTCACGAAGGAACGCGCACGCATCTCAACCGGGAGCAGGTGCTCGCCACGGCGGCCGCGCTCGTGAAACAGCACGGCCCGCAGGGCCTGACGATGCGCAAGCTCGCCGCCGAGCTCGGCACCGCCGTCACCTCGATCTACTGGCACGTGGGCAACCGCGAGTCGCTCCTGGACGCGCTGGTCGAGCGCACCGTCGCCGACCTGCGCGAGATCCGGCCCTCCGGAAAGACCCCGGACCGGCGCATCGTCTCCGTGGCGCGCGCCCTGCGCCGCGAGCTGCGCGACCATCCGCACCTCGTCGCGATGGTCCACGAACGGGGCCTCACCGAGCGGATGTTCCTGCCCGCACAGCGGGTCCTGGTGCACGAGGTGCACGCGGCGGGACTGCGCGGCGCACGCGCGGCCGCCGCCGTGCGCGCCGTCCAGGTCCATGTCGTCGGCCACGTCCTGGTCGAGCGCAACCGCGAACGGGCGCCGGTGCAGCGGCCCGGCGAGGAGGAGCTGTGGACGGTGGAGACCGCCGAGGACGATCCCGAACTCGCCCGCGCGCTCGCCGCAGCCGTCGACCCGGAGGCCTTGTTCACGGCATCCGTGCGCGCGCTGGTGGCCGGACTGCTCGGACCGGGGACCTGACTGTCAGTCGTGGCCCGTATCCTCAGGGACCATGCTCGAAGACCAGACGACCGCAGCGTCCGCAGCCCCCTGGCCGGCCGCGTATCCCTCCGGATACGCGGTCGTCGACGTGGAGACCACAGGGCTGGCCCGCGACGACCGCATAGTGTCGGCTGCCGTCTACCGGGTGGACGCCCAGGGCGAGGTGGAGGACCACTGGTACACGCTGGTCAACCCGCAGCGCGATCCGGGCCCCGTCTGGATCCACGGACTCACCAGCACGATGCTCGCCGACGCACCGCTCTTCAAGGACATCGCCGACGAGTTCGCCGCGCGCCTGGCGGACCGCGTCCTGGTCGCGCACAACGCCGTCTTCGACTGGTCGATGATCGCCAGGGAGTACGCACGCGCGGAGCGCACCGCCCCGGTGCGCCAGCGCCTGTGCACGATCGCCCTCTCCAAGGAGCTGCGACTCCCGCTGCCCAACCACAAGCTGGAGTCGCTCGCCGCGCACTTCGGGGTCGAGCAGCGCAACGCGCACAACGCGCTCGACGACGCGCGCGTGCTCGCCGAGGCCTTCCGGCCGAGCCTGCGGGCCGCGGCGAGCGAAGGGGTGCGGCTGCCGCTCCTCGAGTGCCGTCCGCTCACCGAATGGTCCGACGGCGCGGCGCGCATCGTCCGCCAGCCGACAGGACCGGGCTCCGCATCCTCGCCATCCTCGTCATCCTCTTCGTACTCCTCGTATTCCTCGTACGGCCAAGGGAGTTGGCGCCCCTCACGCAAGCGGCCCGCCTGCCCCTACCCCAACCCGGGGCGGTACGAACCGGGCAAACCGCTCCAGCAGGGCATGCGTGTCGCGTTCTCCGGGGACACCTCGACCGAGCGCGAGCTGCTGGAGGACCGCGCGGTGGAGGCCGGACTGCACATCGCGACGAGCGTGTCGCGGCTGACCAGCGTGCTCGTCACGAACGACCCGGATTCGGGCACGTCCAAGACCACCAAGGCGCGGGCGTTCGGCACCCCGGTCATCGACGAGGCGGCCTTCGGCCAGCTCCTCCAGGACGTCGCTCCGGCGGCGGAGGGCTGAGCCGACGGGCGGGTGTCAGACGGGTGATTGTCGCGCCGCGCCCCGCCTGCCCGCTCGCATGCGGGCGCCGCGCGTCCCACCCTGTGGCGCATGGCACGTTGCGAGGTCTGCGGAAACGACTACGGCATGTCCTTCGAAGTTCATGCCCAAGGGGCAGTACACGTCTTCGACTGCTTCTCCTGCGCCATTCACCGCATGGCGCCCATCTGTGAGCACTGCCGGTGCCGGATCATCGGCCAGGGCGTGGAGGCCGACGGGCAGTGGTACTGCGGTGCGCACTGCTCGCGGGCGGAGGGGCAGGTGGGCATCGTCGACAGGGTGTGACCCGGCCCCCTCCGCTGCGGCCCCCACAGCCCTCCGCGGCTCCGTTCCGGAGTACCCCACTCCCGTGCACCCCACGACCGAGTTGTACCGTCGTGGGGTGTACCGCTTCCTGTTGACCCGGCAGTGGGTGATCCTCACCCTCGTCGCCCTCGTCCTCATCCCCACGATGATCGAGCTGGGCTTCTGGCAGCTGCACCGCCACGAGCACCGCGTCGCACAGAACGCGCAGATCTCCAAGGCACTGGACGCGAAGCCCGTCCCGGCCGAGCGGCTCACGTCCCCCGGCCACGCCGTCTCGCACGACGAGCGCTACCGGCGGGTGAGCGCGAAGGGCACGTACGACACCGAGCACGAGGTCGTCGTGCGGCGCCGCACGAACTCCGACGAGGAGATCGGCTTCCACGTCCTGACGCCGTTCGTCCTCGACGACGGCAAGGTGCTCCTCGTCAACCGGGGCTGGATCCCGGCGAACGGGCCGCAGACCGTCTTCCCGAAGGTTCCCCCGGCACCCAAGGGCGAGCTGACCGTCACCGGCCGGCTCATGGCCGACGAGACGTCCGCGAAGAGCGGCATCAAGGACCTCCAGGGTCTTCCGGACCGTCAGATCATGCTGATCAGCAGCGGGCAGCAGGCACACACCCTCGGCAAGCAGGTCCTCGGCGGCTACATCGAACTGACCTCGCCGGAGCCCGCGTCCGGCACCCCCCAGCCGATCGGCGAGCCCGAGCACGGCGACATCGGCCCGCACATGGCGTACGCGGTCCAGTGGTGGCTGTTCTGCGCGGGCGTCCCCATCGGCTGGGTGATCCTGGTCCGCCGCGAAGTGCGGGACCGCGCGGCGGCGGCCGCGGAGTCCACGCCGGAGGCGACGCCCGCGGCGGTGTGACGGGCCTCGCGTTCCCCGGCCGTGACGCGGCAGGATAGGGCCATGGATCTTGGACTGAAGGACCGTGTCTACGTCATCACCGGCGCCACCCGGGGCCTGGGCAACGCCGCCGCGCGTGAGCTGATCGCGGACGGCGCGAAGGTACTCATCACCGGGCGGGACGAGAAGACCGTCGCCGAAGCCGCGGACGCGCTGGGCCCCGACGCGGCCGGCATCGCGGCGGACAACGGCGACCCTGCCGTCGCCGGGCGGCTGATCGATGCCGCGCGGGAGCGGTTCGGGCGGTTCGACGGAGTGCTGATCAGCGTCGGGGGTCCTGCGCCGGGGTTCGCCGCCGACAACACGGACGAGCAGTGGGAGTCGGCGTTCGAGTCCGTCTTCCTCGGGGCGGTGCGGCTTGCGCGGGCGGCCGCGGCCGAGCTCGGTGAGGGGGGTGTCATCGGCTTCGTCCTCTCCGCGTCCGTGCACGAGCCGATTCCGGGTCTGACGATCTCCAATGGGCTCCGGCCGGGGCTTGCCGGCTTCGCCAAGTCGCTCGCCGACGAGCTCGGGCCGCGGGGCATTCGCGTCGTCGGACTCCTGCCGGCCCGTATCGACACGGATCGGGTGCGGGAGCTGGACGGGCTCTCGGCGGATCCCGAGGCGACGCGGGCGGCGAGCGAGTCCCGCATCCCGCTGCGCCGCTATGGCACCCCCCAGGAGTTCGGCCGTGCGGCCGCGTTCTTCCTCTCCCCTGCCGCGTCCTATCTGACGGGGGTCATGCTGCCGGTGGATGGTGGGGCGCGGCGGGGGTTCTAGGCGGTTCCTTTTCCCCAACCCCACCCCTTCCCGAAACTTTCCGGCTGCGCCGGCCGCGAGGTGGCCGTGGATCACCGCCTCCGGCGAGTTCGTCCTCAAACGCCGGACGGGCTGAAAGACCTGCTGCCGGGCAATCGGGTGGGCGGGCGGGAAAGCTTTCGCCGCGAAGCGGCGGTCAGCTCACCCGCTCCGCCCGGTGCTTGACCGCCCTCAGCTGCACGACCGCCGGCAGCTTCGCCAAGCCCGCGGAGTCGCGCGCATGCGCCAGCGCCTCCGCCGAGAGGCGGTGGAGCGCCTCGCCCGGCGTGGCGTGCGGCTCCAGGAGGAGGGACACCCGCGCCTCGGGGGCGTTGCGGCGGCCCGTCAGGGAGACCGCGGCCCGCTGCACACCCTCCAGCGACTCGGCCTCGCCCGCGAGTACGTTCTCCAGGGCCCGCCCCCGCAGCAGCGCCCCCTCCCCGTCCCCGGTCTCCACAAGCACCTCCGCCAGCCTCCGCCGCCGCAACTGCGCGGCGAGCCACCACAGGGCGAGCAGCACGCACACCGCGAGCACGCCGATGACCGTGGGCCAGAACCAGCCGTCGTCCCGCCACCGCTCCCGGTCCGCGTCGCTGAGCAGGACATCGCGCTTCCCGTCGTGCACCCACCACGAGGGCGGGCTCGCGCCGAGGCCGATGGCCAGCACCGAACCGCCGAGCACCAGCAGGACGAGGCCCAGCAGACCGAGCACCACACGGTTGACCGTCTTCAGCATCGAGTTCAGCCCTTCCTGCCCGGCCGTGCGACGCGCACCGAGAGCGCGGGACCGCGGCCGAGGCCCAGGTCCTTGATGCCGTCGGCCAGCGTGGCGTCCAAGTCGCCGCGTACGTCGTCAAGTTCGCGGAAGTGCGAGACCGCATGGACGTCCACCTTGGAGCGCGTCATGCGGACCCGCACCGACTGCACCCCGGAAACGTCCATGGCCCGGTCCCGCAGCACCATCGCCGCGGCCCCGCGGTCGAGACCGGCCCGTACGTCGGCGTCATCGCGCCGCATGGCGAGCACGGCCCGCAGCCCCGGCGTCGCGGCGAGCACGATCAGCCACACCCCGGCGGCCGCCGCGACCCCCGCGCCGGCAAGCACCGACGTACTGTCCAGCGGCCGCTCGGCCAGCTCATGGGCGAGTTCGCGCCGCCACGTCATCGCCGAGTGCCCGGCGCGCACGGCCGCGATGTCGTACAGCAGAAGCCCCGCACCGCCGAGGACCAGCAGCGCGAGGACGGCGGCGGGAACGCGCCGGGGGGACCAGAAGCGGGGCGCCTTGGTGTCGTCGGGCAGCGTGGGAGGCGGATCGTAGGAGGCCGCGGACGCCGACTGGTCGAGATCGCTGTCGGCCCGCTCGATGACCGGCACCGGCTGTGTGCGACCACCGCCCTCGCCCTCCGGCCCCTCGGTCTCACTCATCGCGTCCTCCCCCGCGCCGCGGCGCGCACCTGTGCCGAGTGCAGCCGCTCGACCTGGACCGCGACCTCGGGCACTTCCATCCCCGCCAACGCCTTTACCCGCTCGGCGACTCGGCGACGCACCGCACCGCACTGCGCGCCGATGTCCGAGGGGTAGTCCAGTTCCACGCTGATGCGCACGCGCGCCACATCATGGCGCACGGTGACCGTCGCGTGCGGCGGCGAGCCGTCGGCGGGGACCGTGCCCAGCGCCTCGCGCGCCGCCCGCGCTGCGATCTTCGCGACGACCCGGTCGGCGATCCGGGTCGCGCCGCGCCACCCTGGAGCGACCTGTGCCGCCACGGCTCACCGCCGCCGGTCGTCGCCACGGGTACGGAAGAAGTCGCCCGGGTCGAGGTCGCCCTCGAGGAACCGGCCGGCGACAAAACCTATGGCGCCCAGGGCCGCCACCAGAAGGAACGCCCCGAACCCGCCGAAGTACCCGGCGAAGCCGAGCGCCATTCCGGCCACCATGCCGATCACGGCCATGCTCATCGCGCGCTCCTCAACAAGCCGACTGGGTCACTGAAGGCGGCCTTGCGGCTCATCGTCTTCCTCGTCCGGCAGCTTCACATCGCTCACCGCGATGTTGACCTCGACGACCTCAAGGCCGGTCATGCGCTCGACCGCGCCGATGACGTTCTCCCGTACGGCGTGGGCGACATCGGCGATCGAGACCCCGTACTCGACGACGATCTCCAGGTCGAGCGCCGTCTGCACCTCGCCGACCTCGGCCTTCACGCCGCGCGACACGGACTTGGAGCCGCCTGGCACCCGGTCGCGTACGGCGCCGAAGGTCCGGGCGAGGCCGCCGCCCATCGCGTGCACGCCGACGACGTCGCGGGCCGCGAGCCCGGCGATCTTCTCGACCACGCCGTCCGCGATGGTGGTGCGTCCCCTGGTCGCGGGATCTCCGCCGCCGCGCCTGGTCGCGCCTGCCTTCCCCGCCGCCTCGCCCGAGGGTTCCTTCTCCAGGTTCTCCTGGGGCCGCTGCCGCTGCCGCTGTCCGGTGTCGGTCATCGCCGTCCCTTTCGAAAGGGGATGTGCTCCTTCGCCCACACTAAGTGCGGTTGCGCCGTCGCGCGCCAGGGATGCGGCAGGCTGGGGCAATGACCGGTGACGGGTGGACTGAGGCAGTGCGGCGGCAACTCGGCCTGGGGCGGGTGCTGCCGCTCGGCGGACCGGGCGACGGCGTCTGGGTGACGGAGTCGGCGGCGGGCGCGGTGCTGCGCCGTGCGGCACAGAGGGTGAGCGGTGTGCGGCTCGGCGGCCTGCGGGTGGGACTGGCCGATCCTTCGGACGCATACGTCGCTTCGGTGCCCGCGCCGCCGAGCGCGCTGCCGCCGGGTCCGCTGCGGATCACGGCGGAGTTCGCGGCCGCCGCGACCGAGCCTCTGCCGGCGGCGGCAGCCCGGCTGCGCGAGGCGCTGTTCACGGCGGCCGCTGACCGGCTCGGCCTGGTGGTCGAGGAGGTGGACCTCGACGTGACGGCCCTGCTGGACGAGGGCGAGGCCCCCGCAGCCGACTCCCCCGACCAGGAGCAGCCACCGGCCGAGTCCAAGCCGCCGTCCGGCAGCGGAGACGAGGCTCAAGTGGCCGCGGCGGCCCTGGACGTGCCCGGCGTGCGCAGGCTGACCGGCGCGCTCGGCGGACTCGGCCGCGCGGTACACATCGAGGAGTCACCCGCGGCGCAAGCGGCCCTGCCGCGCCGCCACGCGCGCGTAGAACTGGCAACGGCCCACGAGCACCGCGCCCTGGACGTGGCACTGGCGGTCCGGACAGCGGTCGGTGACGCACTCCCGGACCACCCTTCGGTGGCGGTGCTGATCACAGCCGTCGAGGACTGACCCGCCCCGAAGGGGCGCGGGGAACTGCGCGCCCAGCCACAAACACACCCGCAGACGGAATCCGCCCCGCCCAGCGGAGCGTCAGTCGCCGAGCCCCGCAAGGTCCCGCAACCGCCGCCCCTGCGCGGCCCGCTCGGCGGTGCGCTGCTCCTCGTACGTACGACCGGAGACGCCCTGCAGCAGCGTCTTGGTCTCGATGACCGCGTCGCGCGGCGCGGCGAGCAGCGCGGCCGCCAGGTCGCTCACGGACGCGTCGAGCTGGTCCGCGGGCACGACAAGGTTGGCGAGGCCGACGCGCTCGGCCTCGGCCGCCTGGACGAACCGCCCGGTGGCGCAGATCTCCAGCGCGCGGGCATAGCCGACAAGACCCACGAGGGGGTGCGTGCCGGTGAGGTCGGGCACCAGGCCAAGGCTGGTCTCGCGCATGGCGAACTGCACGTCGTCCGCGACGATCCGCAGGTCACAGGCGAGCGCGAGCTGGAAGCCCGCACCGATGGCATGCCCCTGGACGGCGGCGATGGACACGATGTCGCTGCGCCGCCACCAGGTGAACGCCTCCTGGTACTCGGCGATGGTGGCGTCGAGGACGCCGTCGTCGCCGCGCGCGAGGTCGATGAAGGACGGCTCACCGTCGAAGCCCTCGGGCGTGAACGCCTGGCGGTCGAGGCCCGCAGAGAAGGACTTGCCCTCACCTCGGAGCACCACGACGCGGACGCTGCCCGGCAACATCCGGCCTGCCTCGGCCAACGCCCTCCACAGCGCGGGAGATTGGGCGTTGCGCTTGGCCGGGTTGGCCAGCGTCACCGTGGCTACGGCCTCGTCGACAGTCAGGCATACGCCGTCCTTGTCGAGTACCGGTGCGGGTCCGCCGAGTTCACTGCCGGGCGAAACCATGGGGGCCTCCGATGGTGGTGTGCGGTCGGTGCGGGCACACGCGTGCGCCCGTAAGTGACTGCACAGTAACCACCCGGCCGATCAGGGGTCACCCCCAGGTCCCTTAAGGCACCTGGGGGACGATCGGCCCGGTGGCCACCGTCGAAGCCGGTGAACAGCCCGCCGCCGTCAGCCGGCCGCGGCCTTCTTGCCTCGCGTCGCCCCGCCGCGTCCCCGCAGCGTGACGCCGGATTCGCTGAGCATGCGGTGCACAAAGCCGTACGAACGGCCGGTCTCCTCGGCCAACGCCCGGATGCTCGCACCGCCGTCGTACTTCTTCTTCAGGTCTGCCGCGAGCTTGTCGCGCGCGGCGCCGGTTACCCGGCTGCCCTTCTTCAGAGTCTCGGCCACCCGTGCCTCCTCATGGGAAGTGCGCTCTGGACTTCTCATGATCACCCCTCCCGGGCTTCCTGGCCACCCATTCGGCAAGGTCCGTACGACAAGGTTTGCCGCTCAAGAACGGGCCACCATGAGCGGAATTAATGATTCCGCGCATCAAATTCCGTACAGCCGAATGGGTTGTCGAGCGAAGTGCCAGGTCAGCGCGGTGGCGGGCGAGAACCGCGGTCAGCGCCCGCCACACAAGGGAAATCCGTGTATCCCACACCTCGGTACGAGGCGGCCTCACACAGATGAAGGATCACGGCTCGGCCGAATGATCCATACGTAGTGGATCAGTTATTCGATCAACCAAAGTGGACCCCTCAGGCGAGGCCCGTGGGTCAGGAGAGATCAGGCGAGTGCGACCAGATCCGCGTAGTCCTGGCCCCACAGGTCCTCGACGCCGTCGGGCAGCAGGATGATCCGCTCCGGCTGGAGGGCGTCCACCGCGCCCTCGTCGTGGGTGACGAGGACGACCGCGCCCTTGTACGTGCGCAGGGCGCCGAGGATCTCCTCGCGGCTTGCCGGGTCGAGGTTGTTGGTGGGCTCGTCGAGGAGCAGGACGTTGGCGGAGGAGACGACCAGGGTCGCGAGCGCGAGCCGGGTCTTCTCGCCGCCGGAGAGGACACCGGCCGGCTTGTCGACGTCGTCCCCGGAGAAGAGGAACGAGCCGAGCGTCTTGCGCACCTGGACGAGGTCGAGGTCCGGGGCGGCCGAGCGCATGTTCTCCAGGACCGTGCGCTCCGGGTCGAGGGTCTCGTGCTCCTGGGCGTAGTAGCCGAGCTTGAGGCCGTGGCCCTCTATGACCTGTCCGGTGTCGGGCTTCTCGGCGCCGCCGAGAAGCCGGAGCAGGGTGGTCTTGCCCGCGCCGTTCAGACCCAGGATGACGACGCGGGATCCCTTGTCGATGGCGAGGTCGACATCGGTGAAGATCTCCAGCGAGCCGTACGACTTCGAAAGGCCCTCCGCCATCAGCGGCGTCTTGCCGCACGGCGAGGGGTCCGGGAAGCGCAGCTTGGCGACCTTGTCGCTCTGGCGCACCTCCTCCAGGCCCGCGAGGAGCTTGTCGGCACGCTTGGCCATGTTCTGCGCGGCGACGGTCTTGGTGGCCTTGGCCCGCATCTTGTCTGCCTGCGAGTGGAGCTGGGAGGCCTTCTTCTCGGCGTTCTGACGCTCGCGCTTGCGGCGCTTCTCGTCGGACTCGCGCTGCTGCTGGTAGAGCTTCCAGCCCATGTTGTAGACGTCGATCTGGGTGCGGTTGGCGTCCAGATAGAAGACCTTGTTGACGACCGTCTCGACGAGGTCGACGTCGTGGGAGATCACGATGAAGCCGCCGCGGTACGTCTTCAGGTAGTCCCGCAGCCAGACGATGGAGTCGGCGTCGAGGTGGTTCGTGGGCTCGTCGAGGAGGAGCGTGTCGGCGTCCGAGAAGAGGATCCGGGCCAGCTCGATACGGCGGCGCTGACCACCGGAGAGCGTGTGCAGGGGCTGGCCGAGCACCCGGTCGGGGAGGTTGAGCGCGGCGGCGATGGTGGCGGCCTCGGCCTCGGCGGCGTACCCGCCCTTGGTGAGGAACTCCGTCTCCTGGCGTTCGTACTGCCGCATCGCCTTGTCGCGGGTGGCGCCCGAGCCGCTGGCGATGCGCTGTTCGTTCTCGCGCATCTTGCGGATGAGTACGTCGAGTCCGCGGGCGGAGAGGATGCGGTCGCGGGCCAGCACGTCGAGGTCGCCGGTGCGGGGGTCCTGCGGGAGGTAGCCGACCTCTCCGGAGCGGCTGATGGTGCCGCCGGCCGGGATGCCCTCGCCGGCCAGGCACTTGGTGAGCGTGGTCTTGCCCGCGCCGTTGCGGCCCACCAGACCGATGCGGTCGCCCTTGGCGATGCGGAAGGTGGCGTTCTCGATGAGGATGCGGGCGCCGGCGCGCAGCTCGATGCCGGAAGCGGTGATCACGGACAGACTCCAGGGCAGGGGGAAGGACGGCGGAAGGGTTGATGGAGGGCGATCACGCCGTCTAATGCACGAGGAGAATGGCCATGACGGCAATTCTACCGGGGCCGCGCAAACACTTTTTCTGCCCGGTTCGGTACGCCGTCGGGGGCGGCCCCCGGCAGCTCGTTGCCCAGCGGGGTGCGGCGCGGCACGATCCGGCCGAGGTCGTCCACCGCGATCAGCTGTGAGGTCCACGAGGTGGCGGCGTCACCGCAGGGCTGGGCCACCAGGAGGGCCGCGCGGTGGCGTACGGAGCGGGCGGGCTCGAAGGCGCAGCCGCCGCGGGCGGGCAGCACCCAGCGCAGGTCGCCGTCGGCGGTGCGGTAGGCGGCGATGCGGTGCGGGGTGACGACCGCGATCATGCGGCCGTGCGGGTCGAGCGGCTGCAGGACTCCGGCGGCGCCGCGGGCGGCGGGGGTGCGCAGCCAGGAGGCGCTGCCGGGGATGGCGCGGTGCCAGCGGACGGCGCTGCCGTCGGCGCGTGCGGTGTCGGTGACCAGGCCGTCGCTCCAGAGCGCTACGGCGTGGCCGGGGGCGGGGAGCAGCGCGAGCGGGCGGTGTCCGGCGCGGCCGTAGGTCCAGCGGGCGCGGCCGGTCGCCGGGTCGTACGCCTCGACGGTCAGCCCCTTCGTGCGGAGCTCGGGGGCGGCGCTGCCGGCGGCCACGCGCGCGTGGACGGTGATGTGGTCTCCGTAGGGGGCCGGGCGCGAGTGGTGGGCGGCGGTGATCAGCGGGAGGGCGAGGAGAGCAAGGGCCACCGGGAGCGCGAGCCGGGAGCCGCGGCGGGCGGACGACGCCTGCGGTTCGGTCGACTGCGGTTCGGCCGCCTGCGGTGCAGTCGCCCGCGGTGAAGTCGCTTGCGGTCCGGTCGACCGCGATCCCATCGCCTGCAGTCCGGCCGCCTGCAGTCCGGTCGCCCGCGGTCCGGCCGCCTGCAGTTCGGTCGCCCGTGATCCCGTCGGCCGCGGTCCGGCCGCCAGCAGTCCGGTCGCCTGCAGTCCGGTCGCCTGCAGTCCGGTCGCCTGCAGTCCGGCCGCCCGCGGTTCGGTCGCCCGTGATCCCGTCGGCCGCGGTCCGGCCGCCAGCGGTCCGGCCGCCAGCGATCCCGTCGCCCGCGGTCCGGCCGCCCGTGATCCCGTCGGCCGCGGTCCGGCCGCCTGCCGTTCGGTCGGCTCGATCGGCGCGACGGTCATGACGCGCCCCTTGCGTACCCACGTCACGACCCGCCCCTTTGGTACCCACCTCACGACGCGCCCCTTTGGTACCCATGCCCTGCCGATGCTCACGGCCCATTCCCGGCCGATGGCCACGGAACAGGCGCAGAGCGTAGCGGCGGCGGCATCGATCGCCCCCGCCGTCCGGCGCGCCACTCGGCGGGCGTCCCCCGTTCGGCCCCCCGTCCGGCGCCGCGTGGAGAGCGGCATATCAGGATGAAGATTGAAGGTGCCGAATGGTTGGCGCGGGACTGCGGACGGCGCCCCGGATGCGAGGCAGAGGGTGGTGCGCCCGTGCAGTTCGACGACGACGCCGATCTGGACACGTCCGAGGTGCAGGACGTGCGGGGCAGCCGGATTCCCGGCGGCAAGGCGACGGTCGGCGGCGGCATCGCGGGCCTGATCGCGCTGGTCCTCGGGCTGCTCTTCGGGGTCGGCCCCGACCAGCTCGGCCTCTCGTCGGGCGACGAGGAGCCCGCCGCATCGTCCTCGTCCGTGGCGCAGGTGCAGCAGAACTGCCGTACGGGACAGGACGCGAACACCAAGGAGGACTGCCGGATCGTGGCGGTGGTCAACAGCCTGCAGGACTACTGGCGTCCGGAGTTCCAGCTCAGGGGCGGGACCTACTCCCCCGCGCAGACCGTCCTGTTCGGCGGCCGGGTAGGCACCGCGTGCGGCGCCGCGTCATCGGCGGTCGGCCCCTTCTACTGCCCCGGCGACCGGAAGGTCTATCTGGACCTGGGGTTCTTCGACGAGCTGCGGACCGAGTTCGGCTCCAGCGGCGGCCCCTTCGCGCAGGCGTACGTCGTGGCGCACGAGTACGGGCACCACGTACAGAACCTCATGGGGACGCTGCAGCGCTCCCAGGACGGGCGCACCGGGCAGAACAGCAACGCGGTGAAGGTCGAGCTGCAGGCCGACTGCTATGCCGGGGTGTGGGCACGGCACGCGACCCGCACCCCCGACGACCGGACGGGCAGACCGCTGATCACCAGTCTCACCGGGGCGGACATCCGCGAGGGCCTGGACGCCGCGGCCGCGGTCGGCGACGACCGCATCCAGGAGAGGTTCCAGGGCCGGGTCACCCCCGAGACCTGGACGCACGGCTCGGCCGAGCAGCGGCAGCGGTGGTTCTACGAGGGCTACCGCACCGGCGACATGGGACGGTGCAACACCTTCCGGTGAGCCGGATGGGCCGCTACACCCCTCCGGTGTGCACCTGGAAGGCAGCCCGGCGGACGGCCTTCGCGAGCGCCGGGTCGGGGTGCGCGGCGGCGAGCGCGACCAGGACCTGGACGGTGCGGGGGTGGCCGATCCGGCGCACCTCGTCCAGGAGCGCGGGCACCGTGGGCTGGACCGCGGACTCCAGGTGGCGGATGAGCAGATGGGTCTCGCCGTGGTCGGCGACGGCCGCGGCGGTGTCGACCCACAGCCACGTCGACTCGTCACGGGTCAGGACCAGGTGGACGTCCTCGGGGTCGGCGCCCTCCTGCTCGGCCAGCCAGATCAGGGCGTACGGCCGCAGCGAGGTCTCGTCCACGACGGCCCGCACCTCGGCCTCGGCCGGGGCGCCGACCACCCGCAGGGCCTCGAAGGCGAGGCCGCGCAGCAGGGCGTCCTCGCCACGTGCGGCCTCCAGGAGCTCGGTGACGGCGCTGCCGACGGGGCGCGCGGCGAGCCAGGCGCGGTACTCGGAGCGGGCCGCTTTGGGGCGAAGGCGTGCGCAGCCGCGCAGCATGTCGGCGGCCGCCTGCTCGATGTTCCCCGCCGGGCTCTGCGCGGCCACGCAGATCTGCTCCAGCTTGACCCAGACCGCCCAGCTGCCGAGCGGCGTGAGCGTGGCCTGCCCGTCGGCGTACGTCAGCGCGCCGACGGCGGCGAGACCGCGCAGGGCCCAGTCGAGGAGGGTGGGCAGGGAAGGGGCGTCATCGGGGTCCACCGGCTCGGGCTGCGGGCCGTAGGGGATCTCGCAGCGTTCCGTACGCAGTTCCGTGACGCGCTGGTCCAGGAGGTCAAGGAGCTGCGGCAGGGGGACGGGCCCCGCCGAGAGCTGCAGCAGCGTGAGGAGCTGCGGCATGGCCTCGACGGTCTCGGCGACGGCGGCGGGCGGCAGTTCGCGCGATGCCGCGTGTGCCAGGGACCAGGCGTCGAACAGGGCGACCCAGCCGCGCAGCACGGCGGCGTCGTCGCGGTCCCAGGCGCGCAGGCGCCAGCCGGGGCGCGCGCTGTCGCCGTGCACCTCGACGAGGCCGGCGAGCCGTGCGGTGTCCCAGTCCGCCCTGACCTGATCCGCGGTCAGGGCGAGCTCCGCGGCGGCCCGTTCGGCGGTGGCGGTGGAGAGGGTTCCTTTGCCGTCGCGCTCGCCCGCGCCACTTCCCGGGCGCAGCGACGCGTCGGCCCAGCGGGCCACCCGCACGGCGTCGGCGAGACCGGCGCGGGCCATGCGGGCCAGCTCGGCGGGGGCCGGGGTGCCCTCGGGCGGCCGGGGCGCGGGACGGCGCGAACGGGCCTCGGTCACTGCGCCGGGGGCAGTCAGGGGGCGCGCTGCGCCGCGATCCGCCGATGCTCGCCTCTCGGCCATCGGGGACTGAGCACGGACGAGTCGGAGCCTTGAGTCGCGCGGGATACGGGACGTCACGGGAGCAGTCTTCCTGTTGACGGTCCGAAAACCCAAACGGAATGACTTCGTGAGGCTCCGGAGCGCTACGTCCGGGGTGTGCGGGGTGCTACATCAGGGGCGTGAGGAAGCGCCGCAGCACCTCTTCGTAGCCCGCCGGGTCCGCGTTCCACATGGCGCCGTGGGGCGCATCCGGAACCGTGTGGAGAGTGACGAGTTCCGGGCGCTGGGCGGCCAGTTGGCGGGACAGGTACCAAGGAGCGATGACGTCGTCGGGGCCGTGGAAGAGCAGGGTCGGCACCTTGAGTACGTCGGGGTCGGCGGCCTCCAGGATGCGGTCGCCGCGCAGGCCGGTCCGCCCCTGGGCGGCGCGCACCGCGAGCGGCAGCAGAAAGCCCGGCGTGCGCCGGGCCGCGGCGAGCGCACGCAGGGTGACCTCCCAGTCGAGCACCGGGGAGTCGAGCACGAGGCCGCTGATGCGGTCGCGCAGGGCCGAGTACGCGGCGGCGTGCAGGGCCATGGCCGCGCCGGTGGACCAGCCGTGCACGATCACGTTCTCTGCGCCGTAGCGCACGGCGTAGCGGATGGCTGCGTCGAGATCGCGCCACTCGGTCTCGCCGAGGTGGCCGAGGCCGTCCGGGGAGCGGGGTGCGCCGAGGTCGCCGCGGTAGGCGAGGTCGAGGACCGGGAACTGCAGGCGGTGCAGGAAGTCCATGACGACCATGGGGTGCTCGCGGGTGGTGCCGAGGCCGTGCACGGTGATCACCCAGGTGTCGCGGGCGCCGGGCACGAACCAGGCGGGCAGGCCGCCGAGTTCTCCGGGGATGTCGACGTCCGCGTGGTCGATGTCGAGCGCGGCGTGCGGGTCGCCGATGTACACCTGCGGGGTGAGCCGGACCCGTGCGCCGGGGTCCAGGGTGCCGTGGGTGACGGCTTCCAGGCGGCGTACGACGGTGTCGGCCTCGTGCGGTGCGGAGTCGACGACCGGGCCGATCACGGCGTGGCTGCCGTCGCCGCCGAGGCCGTATCTGCCGGGGCGCAGGCTCGCGAGGGCGCGGGTCAGGGTGATCTGGCCGGCCGCCGTGGCGTGGACCGTGAGGCGGGGCTCGGTCGGCAGGGGGCGGCCTGCCGGGGCCTTGAGGGCGGCGTTGCTGGCGAAGCGGCCCGCCGCGATGGCGGCTGCGCCGGCCAGGAGGGCGGTCGCTGCGGCGGTGACGGCCGTTGCCGTCGCTTTGGCTGGGCGCACCTGTCCAGTGTCGGCGGGGTGGCTTGGTAGGGCCAGTGGGCGGGGGCCGCGGGGTGACTCCGCGGGGCTTGGCGCCTGGGGGCTCTCCCTGGTACCTCCGGGGCTCCGCCCCGGACCCCGGTGTTCGTCTGCGGACCGTGGGCCGTTTGTGCCCACCCGTTCCGCCGTGCGGAACGCCTGCCCACAAACGGGGCGGCCCGGGTGGGGAATCCGCCGGGGCGCCTGCCCGCATACGGGGCGGGCGGGGTGGGTGGGGAAGTCGCCGGAATGCCTGCCCACAAACGGGGCGGGCGCCTGGGTGGGGAAGCCGCCGGAACGCCAGGCCACAAACGGGGCGGCCCGGGTGGGTGGGCAAACCGCCGGCACACCAGGCCACAAACGGGCGGGCTGCCTGGCTAGGCGTGACCCTGCCCGTACCCCCGCAGCCGTTCCTCCGCTTCCCGTAGTTGGCTCCCCGACAACAGTGTCGGCGCGTGGCCGGGGATGGCGCTTGCCGTCAGCCAGAGGCGGCACATCCATTCCAGCTGGGCCGTGCGGTCGTATGCCTGGTCCAGGGTGTCTCCGTATGTGATGGTTCCGTGGTTCTGGAGGAGACAAGCTGTGCGCTCGCGCAGAGCGTGCAGCATGTTCTCGGCCAACTCGTCCGAGCCGTACGGCGCATACCGGGCGACGCGCGCGGGGCCGCCCATCGAGGCCGCCATGTAGTGGATCGGCGGCAGCTCCGGCAGCAGCGTGGAGACGGCCGTGGCGTGCACCGCGTGGGTGTGGACCACGGCTCCGGCGGAGGTGTTGCGGTAGATCGCGAGGTGCATCGGCAGTTCGCTGGTCGGGGCGAGGTCGCCGAAGAGCCGGGTGCCGTCGAGGTCGACGCCGACCGCGTCCCGCGGTGTGAGCCGGTCGTAGGGGACTCCGCTCGGGGTGACCAGGACCGTGCCGCCGACGCGTACGGAGACATTGCCCGACGTGCCGACCACCAGGCCGTCCGAGACGGTCCTGCGAGCCGCCGCGACGAGATCGCCCCAGGCCCGTTCCATCGCGTGCTGCCGCTGCTCGGTCATGCCGTGATCCTGCCAGCCGGGGTCGCGGCACCGCAGGGCGGAGCCGGCGGGTCCGTATCGGCGTGTATGGGCATTCATCCCCTTCTGACGATGATTGGCTGGCGATCGACCGGCATGAGGTGATCTTCCAGTAACCTCTGGGGGATTTGTCATGCACGTCGCCATCCGGGGGGAAATATGGCTCGTGATCACAAACCGTCCCGTCGTCGCGCCCGCGTCATCGCCGCCTCAGTGGCAACGCTGGCCCTGAGCGGGACCGCCCTCGCCGAGATTCCGGTTTCGGCGGCGGGCAAGCCGAGGGGCCACGACGTCTCGTCGCACCAGAAGAACGTCAACTGGCAGAAGGCCAAGAGCAAGGGCGCACGCTTCGTGTACGTGAAGGCCACCGAGTCCCACACGTACCGCAATCCCCGCTTCCAGCAGCAGTACAACGGCTCCCGCAATGCGGGCATCGTCCGCGGGGCGTACCACTTCGCCGTACCGAACAAGTCATCCGGCAAGAAGCAGGCCGCGTACTTCATGAGCCATGGCGGGCGCTGGCGGGCGGACGGCTGGACGCTGCCGCCCGCGCTCGACATCGAGCACAATCCGTACGGCAAACGCAAGTGCTACGGCCTCAGCAAGACCGGCATGGCCAACTGGATCAAGTCGTTCAGCAACGAGGTGCAGCGCCAGACGGGACGCCGTCCCGTGATCTACACGACCACCAAGTGGTGGAACAACTGCACGGGCGGCAGCCGCGCCTTCGGGGCGAATCACGCACTGTGGCTCGCACGCTGGTCGTCGACGTCGGGGACACTGCCCAAGGGGTGGTCGTACTTGACCATCTGGCAGTACGACAACGGCGGCAAGCTCCCGGGTGATCAGAATCTCTTCAACGGCTCGATGAACCAGCTGAAGAGGTTCGCCCGAGGGTAGCCAAAAAGCCCTTGGAAGCCCGGATTCCGGGCCTCGTGCCGCCACTCCGGACGATCTCCGTCACCATTCCGACGGAAGCGGAGTGGCGGTGCCCCGCATCGAGTCACCGCACGGCCCGGCCCAGTTCACTTTCCGTTCACCCAGGTTGCCTACGTTCCACTTGCCACTGACGTCCAACAGAAGCCTGGGTAAATGGAACACATCACGCTTCTCCTCGGGATCGTGATCGTTACCGCTCTCGTGTTCGACTTCACGAACGGTTTCCACGACACAGCCAACGCGATGGCTACCACCATCTCGACCGGCGCTCTCAAGCCCAAGACGGCGGTGGCCATGTCCGCCGTGCTGAACCTCGTCGGAGCATTCCTCTCCGTCGAAGTCGCCAAGACGATCTCTGGCGGCATCGTCAACGAGGACGGACTGAAGACAGAGGTCATATTCGCCGCCCTGGTGGGCGCGATCCTCTGGAATCTGATGACCTGGCTGGTGGGTCTGCCCTCCAGTTCCTCCCACGCACTCTTCGGCGGCCTCATCGGCGCCGCCGTCATGTCGATGGGCTGGTCGTCGATCGACGGCGGCACCGTCGTCACCAAGATCCTGATCCCGGCCCTCGCCGCGCCGCTCGTGGCGGGTCTCGCCGCGATGGCGGCCACGCGCCTGACGTACCGGATCGGCCGCAACACCGACACCAAGGCCACCGCCAAGGGCTACCGCGCGGGCCAGATCGCCTCCGCCGGCCTCGTCTCGCTGGCGCACGGCACGAACGACGCGCAGAAGACCATGGGCATCATCACGCTCGCCCTGGTCACCGGCGGCGTCCTCAACCCCGGCGCGAACCCCCCGATGTGGGTCGTCGTCTCGGCCGGTGTGGCCATCGCGCTCGGCACCTACCTGGGCGGCTGGCGCATCATCCGCACCATGGGCAAGGGCCTCACCGACCTCCAGCCGCAGCAGGGCTTCGCCGCCCAGACCAGCGCCGCGACGGTCATCCTCGCCTCGTCGAACATCGGCTTCTCGCTCTCCACCACGCAGTCCTGCTCCGGCGCCGTGATGGGCGCGGGCCTGGGCCGTAAGGGCGGTGTGGTCCGCTGGTCCACGGCGACCCGGATGTTCGTCGCCTGGGGTCTGACGCTCCCGGCCGCCGGCCTGGTCGGCGCGGGCGCCGAGTTCCTCACCAAGCAGGGCCCCTGGGGCATCGCGGCGACCGCGGCGCTCCTGGTCGGCGGCTCGGCCGTCATCTGGGTGCTCTCGCGGCGCAACGCCGTCGACCACACGAACGTCGCGGACGACGAGATCGGCGGCTCCGACGCGGAGCCCGCGGGCGTCGTGACCACCGCGATCGCCGCCGTCACGCCGCCGCCCACCGGCGCCGCCGCGACGGCCGCCGACGACGACCACGTCAAGGCCACCATCCCGGCCCCGACCGGCCCTGTGGCGGATCCCGCCCGCGCCACGGTGTAAGGACAGATCAGCATGGACATCGACTGGGCAGCTCTCGGCTCCGTCTTCGGAGTCAGCCTCGCGGTGACGGTGGCCCTGGTGGGCCTGTTCACCCTCGGCATCGTCGGCCTCTCCAAGCACGAGGCGGCCACCTCCGGCGCCACTTCCGCCGCGGGCGGCAACGCGGTGGCGGCGCGCGCGGGCGCGTACCTGTGCTTCGCGCTGTGCACGGCCGCGGTGGCATACGGGATCTATCTGATCGTCGCCTGACGGCCTGAGTCCGTCGCCCGACGACGGAGTTCAAGGTGGGGTGCGGGACGCTTCGGCGCCTTGCGCCCCACCTTCGTATGTGGGCCTTGGCACACTCTCCCGTCGCAGGTCAAAGGCGAGTTGACGGGCGTTCGCGGGCGTGGTGGACTGCCGGAGCCATTACGGCGGCAGAAGAGGAAGCCGGTGCGAATCCGGCGCGGTCCCGCCACTGTCACCGGGGAGACGACTCCCCGTGAGCCAGGAACTCTCGCCCGCCGATCACGTCGAACCAGGGCGCGGACACCCTGAGTGAGGACATATCGCCATGCGCGGCCGCCCGTTGCCGGTTCCTGTGCCCCCGCCCGTCCAGGCCGGGCCCGTCGCTCCCCTTCCCGTAACGGTCGGCTGAACCCATGTGTGCCGATCGCGACTTCGCGTACGGCGCCGCCGCCGGGCTCCTCGGTGACCTGCTTCTCGGTGATCCTCGCCGCGGGCATCCGGTCGCCGCGTTCGGGCGTGCGGCGGGTGCCGTCGAGCGTGTCCTGTGGCGGGATCACCGCGGGTGGGGTGCGCTGCATGCCGTGGTGTGCGCCGGCGGGGCGGCGGGTGCCGCCGCCCTTGCCTCTTCTTTTGTACGTCGTCACTCGCGCGCCGGATCGGTCGCGCTGACCGCCGCGGCGACCTGGGCCGTGGTCGGCGGGACCTCGCTCGGGCGTGAGGCGCGGGCCATCGGCGGGGTGCTCGCCGCGGGGGACATCGAGGTGGCCCGGGAGCGGCTGCCGCATCTGTGCGGGCGGGATCCGCAGGCGCTGGATGCCGATGGCATCGCGCGGGCCGTCGTCGAGTCCGTCGCCGAGAACACGTCCGACGCCGTCGTGGGGGCGCTGGTGTGGGGGGCGTTGGCGGGCGTTCCGGGGCTTGTCGGGTTTCGGGCCGTGAACACGTTGGACGCGATGGTGGGGCACAAGTCCGCGAGGTACCTCCGGTACGGGTGGGCGTCTGCTCGGCTCGATGACGTCCTGGGGTGGCCGGGGGCTCGGCTTACCGCCCTGCTTGCGGCTGCTGCGGGGGATTCGCCCTCCGGGGCGCTGCGGGCCTGGCGTGACGATGCCGCCAAGCATCCGAGTCCCAATGCGGGGCCTGTGGAGGCGGCCTTTGCGGGGGCGTTGGGGGTGCGGCTCGGGGGGACGCTCTCGTACGGGGGGCGGGTTGAGCATCGGCCCGTTCTGAACGGGGGTGGGCGGGACGTTGCCGTGGCTGACATCGAGCGGGCTGTGCGGCTGTCTCGGCGGGTTGGTCTGCTGGCGCTGGGGGTTGCCATTGCCGCCCGTCGGAAGCGGGGACCGGCGGCTGGGGCTGTGCCCACCCTTCCCCAAGCTCTCGGCTTCGCTCGAGCAGGGGAGACCCCACTCGCCCTGCGGAACGCCTGCCCACAGCAAGGGCAGCACGAGCTGGGAGGACGCTCATGAGTGGTGGGCTGCTTGTTGCCGGGACCACCTCCGATGCCGGGAAGAGTGTTGTCACCGCCGGGATTTGTCGGTGGCTTGCCCGCAAGGGCGTGTCCGTCGCGCCGTTCAAGGCGCAGAACATGTCGCTCAACTCCTTCGTCACGCGCGAAGGCGCCGAGATCGGGCGGGCGCAGGCCATGCAGGCGCAGGCCGCCCGGGTCGAGCCGAGCGCGTTGATGAATCCCGTGCTGCTCAAGCCGGGCAGCGACCGCAGCAGTCAGGTGGTGCTCATGGGGAAGCCCGTGGGCGAGATGAGTGCGCGTGGCTATCACGGCGGGCGCCAGGAGGCGTTGCTTTCCACCGTCGTGGGATGTCTTGAGGAACTTCGGGGCAGCTATGACGCCGTGATCTGCGAAGGCGCGGGCAGTCCCGCCGAGATCAATCTGCGGCGTACGGACATCGTGAACATGGGGATCGCGCGGGCCGCCCGCTTCCCCGTCGTCGTCGTCGGCGACATCGACCGCGGTGGCGTCTTCGCCTCCTTCTTCGGCACGACCGCGCTGCTCGGCGCCGAGGACCAGAAACTGGTCGCCGGGTACCTCGTCAACAAGTTCCGGGGTGATGTGTCGCTGCTCGAACCCGGGCTCGACATGCTGCAAGGACTCACCGGGCGGCGCACGTTCGGCGTGCTGCCGTTCCAGCACGGCCTCGGCATCGACGAGGAGGACGGCCTTCGGGTGTCCCTGCGGGGTGCCGTGCGGGAGTCCGTCGTCGCTCCCCCGGTCGGCGATGACGTGCTGCGGGTCGCCGTCTGTGCCGTACCGCTGATGTCCAACTTCACGGACGTGGACGCGCTCGCCGCCGAACCCGGTGTCGTCGTGCGGTTCGTGGACCGGGCCGAGGAGCTCGTCGACGCCGATCTCGTGGTCGTGCCGGGTACACGCGGGACCGTGCGTGCCCTGGAGTGGCTGCGTGAGCGCGGGCTCGCCGACGCCATCGCGCGGCGTGCAGCCGAGGGGCGGCCCGTGCTCGGGATCTGCGGCGGCTTCCAGGTGCTCGGCGAGCACATCGAGGACGACGTGGAGTCGCGCGCGGGGGCCGTGGACGGGCTCGGGCTGCTGCCCGTGCGGGTCCGGTTCGCCCGCGAGAAGACCCTCGCCCGGCCGGTCAGCGAGGCCCTGGGCGAACCCGTCGAGGGATACGAGATCCATCACGGCGTCGCCGAAGTCCTGGGCGGAGAGCCCTTCTTGGACGGCTGCCGCGTCGGCGAGGTGTGGGGCACGCACTGGCACGGCTCCCTTGAGAGCGACGCGTTCCGGCGGCGCTTCCTCACCGAGGTGGCCCGCGCCGCGGGGCGCCGTTTCGTGCCCGCGCCCGACACCAGCTTCGGCGCGCTGCGCGAGGAGCAGCTCGACCTGCTCGGAGACCTGATCGAAGAACACGCGGACACGGACGCGCTGCTCAGCCTGATCGAGACCGGCGCACCGTCCGGTCTCCCCTTCATCGCACCGGGGGCACCCTCATGACCGTCCTGCTTCTGTCCACCGCCGACACGGACCTGCTTGCCGCCCGTGCCTCGGGCGCCGGGTACCGCATCGGCAACCCGACCCGGGTCGACGTACAGAACGAGCTGCCCGCCCTGATCGAGGGCGCCGACATCGCCGTCGTACGCCTCCTCGGCGGCAAGCGGGCGTGGGAGGACGGGCTCGCGGCGCTGAAGGCCGCCGGGATCCCGACGGTGCTGCTCGGCGGCGAGGCCGTTCCCGACGCGGAGCTGATGGCCGAGTCGACCGTGCACGCGGGGTCCGTGGCGGAGGCCCTGCGGTATCTCGTCGAGGGCGGCACGGGTAATCTGCGCGAGCTGGTGCGCTTCCTCAAGGAGGACGTCCTCGCGGCGGGTCGCGGCCGGGCGTCGGCCGCCGACACGCATGAGCGGCAGAGTGCCGAGCCGCAGAAGATGCCCGAGTACGGGGTGCATGGCACGCGGGAGTACGTCGAGGGCCGGCCCACCGTCGGTGTGCTCTTCTACCGGGCGCACCAGCTCTCCGGGAACACCGGCTTCGTGGACACGCTGTGCGACGCGATCGAGGCGCGGGGCGCCAACGCCCTTGCCGTGTACTGCGGTTCGCTGCGCGGCGCGGACGCGGGCCTGTACGAGATCCTCGGGCGGGCCGACGCGCTTGTCGCCACCGTCCTCGCGGCGGGCGGCACGCACGCCTCCGGGGCGAGCGCGGGCGGCGACGAGGAGGCCTGGGACATCGGCGCGCTCGCCGACCTCAACATCCCTGTGCTGCAAGGACTTTGCCTCACCTCGTCGCGGGCGACCTGGGACGCGTCGGACGCCGCGCTCTCCCCCATGGACGCCGCGATGCAGGTGGCGATCCCGGAGTTCGACGGGCGTGTCATCACCGTGCCGTTCTCCTTCAAGGAGCAGGGCCCCGACGACGTACCGGTGTACGTCGCCGACCCCGAGCGCGCCGCCCGGGTCGCCGGAATCGCCCTGCGGCACGCCCAGTTGAAGCACAAGCCGAACGCCGAGAAGAAGCTCGCGCTCGTCTTCACGGCGTACCCGACGAAGCACTCGCGTGTCGGCAACGCCGTCGGGCTCGACACGCCCGCGTCGGCGGTGCGCGTGCTCGACTCGCTGCGCGATGCCGGGTACGTCGTCGAGGGCCACCCGGACAACGGCGACGAGCTGATCCACCGGCTCATCAACGCCGGTGGCCACGACGTCGAGTGGCTCACCGAGGAGCAGCTGGCCGCCGCGCCCGCGCGTGTGCCGCTCGCCGACTATCAGGCGTGGTTCGACAAGCTGGCCCCCGAGCTGCGCGACGGCATGCTGGAGGCGTGGGGCGAGCCCCCCGGCAGCCTGTACGTGGACGGCGACGACATCGTGCTCGCCTCCCTGCAGTTCGGGAACGTCGTCGTGATGATCCAGCCGCCGCGCGGCTTCGGCGAGAACCCGATCGCGATCTACCACGACCCCGACATGCCGCCCTCGCACCACTACATGGCGGCCTACCGCTGGCTGGAGCTGTCCTTCGGCGCCGACGCGGTCGTCCACATGGGCAAGCACGGCACAATGGAGTGGCTGCCGGGCAAGGGCCTTGGCCTGAGCGGGAGTTGCGCCCCGGACGCGGTGCTCGGCGAGCTGCCGCTGATCTACCCCTTCATCGTGAACGACCCGGGCGAGGGCACCCAGGCCAAGCGGCGCGGGCACGCCACGGTGGTCGACCACCTGGTGCCGCCGATGGCGCGCGCGGACACGTACGGCGATCTGGCGAAGCTGGAGCAGCTGCTCGACGAGTACGCGCTCGTCAGCGACCTGGACCCGACCAAGGCGCCCGCCGTGCGCGCGCAGATCTGGACGCTCGTGAAGGCCGCCGAGCTCCACCACGACCTGCACGTCGACGAGCAGCCCGACGACGGCGAGTTCGACGAGTTCGTCATGCACATCGACGGCTATCTGTGCGAGATCAAGGACGTACAGATCCGCGACGGTCTGCACATCCTCGGCGGCGGCCCCGAGGGCGAGGCGCGCGTCAATCTGGTGCTCGCCGTGCTGCGCGCCTCGCAGGTGTGGGGCGGTCAGGCGAACGCGCTGCCCGGTCTGCGGGCCTGTCTCGCCGAGCACTTCGGGCTCAGCGAGAAGGAGCTGCTCGCCGAGCCGGGCGCGGCCGTGAAGGTGGCGGACGGTCTGACGTCGCTGGTCGACGGGCCCGCGCGGACCGGCGCCGACGCGCTCGATCTCCTGGAGCAGCTGTGCCGGCGGCTCGCCGAGGGCATGGAGGAGCGCGGCTGGGAGCTCGCGGCCGTGCGGGAGCTCGTCCGGGACGTGGTGGGGGTCGAACTCCCGCCTGCCGTAGCCGTGTTGGGCTTCGCCTGCGAGGAGGTCGTGCCCCGCCTCGCGCGGACGACCGACGAGATCGGGCACATCCTGCGGGCGCTCGACGGCGGTTACGTTCCCGCCGGTCCTTCCGGCTCGCCGACGCGCGGGCTCGTGAATGTGCTGCCGACCGGACGCAACTTCTACTCGGTCGACCCCAAGGCCATCCCCTCGCGGCTCTCCTGGGAGGTCGGCCAGTCCCTCGCGGACTCGCTGATCGCGCGGTACCTGGCGGACACGGGTGAGTACCCGAAGTCCGTGGGTCTGACCGTGTGGGGCACGTCGGCGATGCGTACGCAGGGCGACGACATCGCGGAGATCCTGGCGCTGCTCGGCTGCCGCCCCGTGTGGGACGACGCGTCCCGGCGCGTGACCGGCTTCGAGATCGTGCCGGTGGCGGAGCTCGGGCGGCCGCGCATCGACGTGACGGTGCGCATCTCCGGGTTCTTCCGCGACGCGTTCCCGCACGTCGTCGGCCTGATCGACGACGCGGTACGGGCCGTGGCCGAGCTGGACGAGGCCCCGGAATCCAATTACGTACGCGCCCACGCGGACGAGGACACCGCCGAGCACGGCGACCGGCGGCGTGCCACGTCCCGGATCTTCGGGTCCAAGCCCGGCGCCTATGGGGCGGGTCTCCTTCCGCTGATCGACGCGCGCAACTGGCGCAGCGACGCCGACCTCGCCGAGGTGTACGCGGTGTGGGGCGGCTATGCGTACGGGCGCGGTCTCGACGGCAAGGCCGCGCGCGGGGACATGGAGACGGCGTTCCGGCGGATCGCGGTCGCGGCGAAGAACGTCGACACCCGCGAGCACGACCTGGTCGACGCCGACGACTACTTCCAGTACCACGGCGGCATGGTCGCCATGGTGCGGCACCTGACCGGCGAATCCCCCGAGGCGTACGTCGGGGACTCCGCCACTCCCGACCAGGTGAAGACGCGCACTCTGGGCGAGGAGACCCACCGGGTCTTCCGGGCCCGCGTCGTCAACCCCCGGTGGATGGCGGCGATGCGCAGGCACGGCTACAAGGGCGCGTTCGAGATGGCCGCCACCGTGGACTATCTCTTCGGGTACGACGCGACAGCGGGCGTGGTCGACGACTGGATGTACGAGAAGCTCTCCGCCGAGTACGTCTTCGATCCCGAGAACCGTGAGTTCATGCAGAAGTCCAACCCCTGGGCCCTGCGCGGGATTTCGGAGCGGTTGCTCGAAGCGGCCGAGCGGGGGCTGTGGGCCGAGCCCGACGCACAGACGCTTGAGCGGCTGCGGGCCACCTACCTCGAACTCGAGGGTGATCTCGAGGGGGACGGATGAGTTCCCTGGTCCTCTGCCCCGCCCTGAATCACCTCATGGAGGCCTTGTGAGCACCCCCTATCCGTTCACCGCGCTCGTCGGACAGGACGACCTGCGGCTCGCACTGCTGCTCAACGCCGTGTCGCCCGCCGTCGGCGGCGTACTCGTACGCGGCGAGAAGGGCACCGCCAAGTCCACGGCAGTGCGCGCCCTTTCGGCGCTGCTTCCGCAGGTGCCGGTGGTCGCAGGGTGCCGGTTCTCCTGTGATCCGGCCGCCGCCGATCCCGCCTGCCCCGACGGCCCGCACGACGTCGGCGGAGACTCCGTCCGGGACGCCCGGATGGTCGAACTGCCCGTCGGCGCCTCGGAGGACCGGCTTGTCGGTGCCCTGGACATCGAGCGAGCGCTCGCCGAGGGGGTCAAGGCCTTCGAGCCGGGGCTGCTCGCCGACGCGCACCGCGGCATCCTCTACGTCGACGAAGTCAACCTGCTGCACGACCACTTGGTCGACCTGCTGCTCGACGCCGCCGCCATGGGCGCCTCCTATGTGGAGCGCGAGGGAGTGTCCGTGCGGCACGCCGCGCGCTTCCTGCTCGTCGGCACGATGAACCCCGAAGAGGGCGAACTGCGGCCGCAGTTGCTCGACCGGTTCGGGCTCACCGTCGAGGTGGCCGCGTCGCGGGAGACCGACCAGCGCGTGGAGGTCGTGCGCCGGCGGCTCGCGTACGACGACGACGCGGAGGGCTTCGCCGCGCGCTGGGGCGACGAGGAGGCCGCGCTGCGGACCCGGATCGTCGCGGCGCGCGCCCTGCTTCCCCAAGTACGGCTCGGCGACGGGGCGTTGCGGCAGATCGCGGCGACCTGCGCGGCATTCGAGGTCGACGGGATGCGGGCCGACATCGTGATGGCGCGTACGGCGACGGCACTTGCCGCCTGGGCCGGGCGTGAGGACGTGCTCGCCGAGGACGTACGGCAGGCGGCGCTGCTCGCGCTTCCGCACCGGCGGCGGCGCAACCCCTTCGACGCGCCGGGGCTCGACGAGGACAAGCTGGACGACACCCTGGAGCAGTCCGGGGGCGATGACGGCGACGACGATCCGGATCCCGACGGGCCCGGCGGGGGCGGCCGGCCCCCGCAGAGCGGTCCGGACTCGCCCGGCACTCCCGGGGACCAGAGCGAGGCGGGCCAGGAGGACGAGGCGTCCGCCGCGCAGGCTCCCGCCGCCGGTGGCGGTGAGCAGCAGGCCGTGCGGGCCGCCGAGCCGTTCCGTACGAAGATGCTGAGCGTGCCGGGGCTGGGTGAAGGTGCCGCCGGGCGGCGCTCTCGGGCGCGCACCGAGCACGGCAGGACCACCGGGGCCCGGCGGCCCCAAGGGGCCCTCACCAAGCTGCACTTGGCGGCCACCGTGCAGGCGGCGGCCCCGCATCAGCGGGCGCGCGGCCGGTCGGGCCGGGGTCTCGTGGTGCGCCGGGACGACCTGCGGCAGGCCACACGGGAGGGGCGCGAGGGCAACCTCGTCCTGTTCGTCGTGGACGCCTCCGGGTCCATGGCCGCACGGCAGCGGATGAGCGCGGTCAAGGGCGCCGTCCTCTCGCTGCTGCTCGACGCCTACCAGCGGCGCGACAAGGTCGGGCTCGTCACCTTCCGGGGCACGGGCGCCGACGTGGCGCTGCCCCCGACCTCGTCCGTCGACGCGGCCGCCGCGCGCCTGGAGTCGCTGCCCACGGGTGGGCGTACGCCGGTCGCTGCCGGGCTGCTCAAGGCGCACGAGGTGCTGCGGGTGGAGCGGCTGCGGGATCCGGCGCGGCGGGCCCTCGTGGTGGTCGTGACGGACGGGCGCGCCACGGGCGGGCCCGAGCCGGTGGCCCAGGCGGGGCGTGCGGCGCGGCTGTTCGGGGCGGCCGGGATAGCCTCCGTGGTCGTCGACTGCGAGTCGGGGCCCGTGCGGCTCGGGCTCGCCGGGCAGCTTGCCGGTGAGCTCGGCGGTACCGCGGTGACGCTGGACGAGCTGCGGGCGGAGTCCATCGCCGGGCTCGTCAAGGACGTACAGGGATCGGGATCTCGTATGACTCGCATGAGGAGCGTCGCGTAATGCCGCAGGGACAGCCGAGCGTCGTGCCGGACGACGGACTCACCACGCGTCAGCGGCGCAACCGCCCGCTCGTCGTCGTGCACACCGGCATCGGCAAGGGGAAGTCCACCGCCGCCTTCGGGCTCGCGCTGCGGGCCTGGAATCAGGGCTGGCCGATCGGGGTCTTCCAGTTCGTGAAGTCGGCGAAGTGGAAGGTGGGCGAGGAGAACGCCCTCAAGGTCCTCGGGGCCAGCGGTGAGGGCGGGTCCGTCACCTGGAACAAGATGGGCGAGGGCTGGTCGTGGATCCAGCGCGCGCCCGCCGACGGCGAGATGAGCAACGAGGACAAGGCCCGCGAGGGCTGGGAGCAGGTCAAGCGTGACCTCGCCGCCGAGACGTACCGCCTTTACGTCCTCGACGAGTTCGCCTATCCCATGCACTGGGGGTGGGTCGACACGGACGAGGTCGTGGAGACGCTGCGGAATCGGCCCGGGAATCAGCATGTCGTGATCACGGGGCGAAACGCGCCTGCTGAGCTGGTCGAATTCGCTGACCTCGTCACCGACATGTCCAAGGTCAAGCATCCGATGGACGCCGGTCAGAAGGGCCAGAGGGGCATCGAGTGGTAGCTCGGCTCGTCGTCGCCGCGCCTTCATCCGGGAGCGGGAAGACGACTGTCGCCACGGGGTTGATGGCCGCCTTCTCGGCGGCCGGGCTCGCCGTGTCCCCGCACAAGGTGGGGCCCGACTACATCGATCCCGGGTATCACGCGCTGGCCACGGGGCGGCCGGGGCGCAACCTGGACGCGTATCTGTGCGGGCCGGAGCTCGTTTCGCCGCTGTTCGCGCATGGGGCGCGGGGGTGCGATCTTGCCGTGGTCGAGGGTGTCATGGGGCTCTATGACGGGGCCTCGGGGCAGGGTGAGCTCGCTTCTACGGCGCAGGTGGCGAAGTTGTTGCGGGCGCCGGTGGTTCTTGTGGTCGACGCTTCGTCGCAGTCGCGGTCCGTTGCCGCGCTTGTGCACGGGTTCGCCTCGTGGGATCCGGAGGTGCGGATCGGGGGCGTCATCCTGAACAAGGTGGGGTCCGCGCGGCATGAGGCGTTGCTGCGGGAGGCGTTGGACGAGTCCGGGGTTCCTGTGCTGGGGGCGCTGGGTCGGGCGCAGCAGGTCCAGGCGCCCTCGCGGCACCTGGGGCTTGTGCCGGTCGCCGAGCGGCGGGCTGAGGCTGTGGAGTCTGTTGCGGCGTTGGCCTCGCGAGTGCGGGAGGGGTGTGACCTGGAGGCGATTCTGGGGCTTGCCCGGAGTGCGCCTGCGTTGTCCGGTGACACGTGGGACCCGGTTGCGGTGGGGGCCTGCGGCGCTTCCTTCCCCAATCCCGCCCCTTCCCGAAACTGGGGCTCCGCCCCAGACCCCGGTCCTCAAACGCCGGACGGGCTGGAAGTTTCGCCGGACGGGCTGAAAAGCGAAAGCCGCAGGCCCGTCGTCGCCATCGCCGGTGGGGCTGCCTTCTCGTTTTCTTATGCCGAGCATGCCGAGCTGCTCGCCGCCGCCGGAGCCGACGTCGTCACGTTTGATCCTCTCCATGACGAGCAACTGCCGGACGGCACCGCCGGGTTGCTCATCGGTGGCGGTTTTCCCGAGGTGTACGCTCCCGAGCTTTCCGCCAATGAGCCGTTGCGGAAAGCCGTTGCCGAGCTTGCTCTCGGTGGGGCGCCCGTTGCCGCCGAGTGTGCCGGGCTGCTCTATCTGACGCGGGAGTTGGACGGGAAGCCCATGTGCGGCGTGCTCGACGCCCGTGCGCGGATGTCGGAGCGGCTGACGCTCGGGTACCGGGAGGCCGTCGCCGTGTCCGACAGCGCACTCGCGGCCGTCGGGACCCGGATGCGCGGGCACGAGTTTCACCGCACCGTCGTCGAGCCGGGCGCCGGGGCGGCTCCCGCCTGGGGTCTGCACGCCCCTGAACGGCGCGTCGAAGGCTTCGTACAACAGGGTGTGCACGCGAGTTATCTGCACACGCATTGGGCCGCCGAACCCGGTATCGCCCGTCGGTTCGTAGAGAGGTGCACGGCATGAGCAACACGCTGGTCGGAGTCGGTGTCGGGCCCGGTGACCCGGAGTTGGTGACCGTCAAGGGTGTCAACGCGCTGCGCGCCGCCGCTGTCGTCGTCGTACCGGTGATGGACACCGGTGAGCGCGGGCGGGCAGAAGCGACCGTGCTGCACTACGTCCCCGAGGACAAGGTCGTACGTGTCGTGTTCGCGCTCAACGAGCGCACCGACCGGCAGCGCCGCGAGGCCGCCTGGGACGCCGCGGGCGAGCGGGTCGCCGAGCTGCTGCGGGAGCACGGCTCGGTGGCGTTCGCGACGATCGGCGACCCCAATGTGTACTCGACGTTCACCTATCTCGCGCAGACCATCGCGGAGCTCGTGCCGGGGGCCGGCATCGAGACCGTGCCCGGCATCACCGCCATGCAGGATCTCGCCGCCCGCAGCGGTGCCGTGCTCACCGAAGGCACCGAGCCGCTGACGCTGGTGCCGGTGACCGCGGGTGCCGCCGTGCTCAAGGACGCGCTCGCCGGGCCCGGCACGGTCGTCGCGTACAAGTTCGGGCGGCAGGCCCAGGAGGTGGCGGCCGCGCTGCGCGAGACGGGGCGCACGGAGGATGCCGTGTGGGGGTCCGCGCTCGGCCTTCCCGAGGAGTCCATCCGGTCGGCGGCCGAGCTCGACGAGACGCCGCTGCCCTATCTGTCCACGCTGATCGCTCCCGCGCGGCGCGAGGGCGGCCGGGGCGGGAAACTGTGACCTCGGTTGATTGACCCCCTGCCCCGCACATCCATGCGCGGGGCGACACCCACGGATTTCTGTTCCACCACTGACTGTTGCTGTTTCGTACGAGAGGAACCCCACCCATGGCCGACGCCGAAGCCACCACCGGCAAGGTGACCTTTGTCGGGGCAGGGCCCGGCGCCGCCGACCTGCTGACGTTCCGTGCCGCACGGGCCATCGCGGAGGCCGATGTCGTCATCTGGGCGGCCAGCCTGGTGCAGGCGGAGGTCCTGGAGCACGCGCGCGAGGGCGCCGAGATCCTCGACTCGGCGACGATGTCCCTCGAGGACGTCGTCGCCGTGTACGAGCGCGCCGCCGCCGAGGGCCTGAAGGTCGCCCGCATCCACTCCGGCGACCCGGCCCTGTGGGGCGGCACGCAGGAGCAGGTCGACCGGTGCGCCGGGATCGGTGTGGCGACGGAGATCGTGCCGGGTGTCTCGTCCTTCTCGGCGGTCGCGGCGATCGCGCAGCGCGAGCTGACGATCCCCGAGGTGGCGCAGTCCGTGATCCTCACCCGGCTCGGCGGCGGCAAGACACCGATGCCGCCCGGCGAGGAGGTGCGGGAGTTCGCGCGGCACGGCACGACGATGGCGCTGTTCCTCTCGGCGGCGCGCAGCGGCCAGTTGGTGCGTGAGCTCCTGGAGGGCGGCTACCCGGCGACCACGCCCGTCGTCATCGCGTACCAGGCGACGTGGCCCGAGGAGCTCGTCCTCAACTGCACCATCGAGACCCTTGAGGAGACGGTCAAGGAACACCGTCTGTGGAAGCACACGCTGTTCCTGGTCGGACCGGCCCTCGCCGCACACGGCACCCGCTCGCACCTCTACCACCCGGGCCACTTCCACGGCTACCGCAAGGCCGACCCCGAGGCGCGGGCCGCGTTGCGCGCGGAGAGGGCGAAATCGTGATCACCGTCGTCGGTACGGGGACGGGGGCGCCGCTCGACGCCGCCGCCCTGGACGCGGTGCGCGCCGCGGGGCTCGTCGTGGGCGCCCGGCGGCACATCGAGTCCGCGGGGCTGCCGCCGGGGACGGCCCGGGTGGTGATGGGGCCGCTCGCCCCCGCGCTCGACGCCATCGAGGAGCGGCTGGCGAAGGCCGACGGGGCGGCGGAGGGCGGCGGCGTCGTGGTGCTCGCCTCCGGCGACCCCGGGTTCTTCGGGATCGTGCGGGCGCTCGCGGAACGGTTCGGGTCCGACCGGCTGGACGTCCGGCCCGGTGTCTCGTCCGTCGCGACCGCGTTCGCGCGGGTCGGCCTTCCGTGGGACGACGCCGTGGTGGTCAGCGCGCACGGGCGCGATCCGCGCACCGCGGCGAACGCCTGCCTCGCGCACCCCAAGGTGGCCATCCTGACCGGCCCCGGCAGCGGCCCCGCCGAACTCGGCGCCGAGCTGGTCCGGCGCGCCGACGCCCGCACCCTCGTCGTCGCGAGCGCCCTCGGCGACCCGGAGCACGAGCGCGTGGAACGGGTCACGCCGGGCGAGGCCGCGGCCCGTGACTGGGGGCCTGCGGTGAGCGTCGTGCTCTGCCTGGACGAGGAACGGGCCCTCGCGCCGCTGCGCACTGTCGCGGGACCCCGGCCCGGACCCGCCCAATGGGCCCTGGACGAGGGCGAGTTCACCCACCGCGACTCGATGATCACCAAGTTCGAGGTGCGGGCGCTCGCCCTCGCCCGGCTCGGACCGCGCCTGGGCGACCTGGTGTGGGACATCGGCGCGGGCTCCGGCTCGGTCGCCGTGGAGTGCGCGCGGTTCGGCGCGGCCGTCGTGGCCGTGGAGAAGACCGCCGACGGCGTCGAGCGCATCCGCGCCAACGCCGCGGCGCACGGCGTCGACGTACGCGCCGTGCACGGAGCCGCGCCCACCGTCCTGTCCGATCTCGCCGACCCGGACGCGGTGTTCATCGGCGGTGGCGGGCGTGAGCTGCCCGCGATAGTGACGGCGTGCGCGCGGCGGGCCCGGCGGTCCGTCGTCGTCGCCATGGCGGCGCTCGACCGGGTGCCCGCCGTGCGGGCGGCGCTGAGCGGTGCCGGGTTCGACTGCGACGGCGTACTGCTGCAGTCGTCGCGACTCGCGCCGCTGCCGGGTGAGGTGTCGCGGCTCGCCGCGACCAATCCGGTCTTTCTGGTGTGGGGCACCCGCCCCTCATCTCCCTTGTCTGAAGGAGTAGTTCAGTGATCGGCCTGATCTCCGCCACGGCGGCGGGCGGCGCGGCACGCGACCGTCTCGCCGCTGCGTGGCCCTCGCGGACGCGGGTGTACGAGGGGCCCGTGCGGGGCGCCGTGGAGCGGGCCTTCGCGGAGTGCGAGCAGGTGGTGTGCTTTCTCGCCGCGGGCGCCGTGGTTCGGCTCTGCGCGCCGCTGCTCCAGGGGAAGGATGTCGACCCTGGGGTGGTGTGCGTCGATGAGGGTGGGCGGTTTGCTGTTGCCCTGCTGGGCGGGCACGAGGGGGGAGCGAACTCTCTGGCCCACGAGGTGGGGGATGTTCTGGGGGCCTTGCCTGTCGTGACTACGGCCACCGACGCGGTGGATGTGCCGGGGCTTGACATGCTGGGGCTGCCGGTTGAGGGGGATGTCGCGGGGGTGACCCGCGCCGTGCTCGACGGGGAAGCTGTTGCTCTCTGTGACGAGTTGGGTTACCCGCTGCCTGCGTTGCCGCCTAACGTGTCGCCGCTTGATCGGGACCCCGAAGCGGGGGCTGTGCCCACCCGTTCCGCCGTGCGGAACGCCTGCCCACAGACGGAGCCGACCATTCGGGTGAGTGATCGGCTGCTCGAACTCGCCGAAGGCGAGGTCGTGTTGCGGCCGGCCACCCTCGTCGTCGGTGTCGGTGCCAGCAAGGGTGCGCCCGTCGAGGAAGTCCTCGGGCTCGTCCAGGACACCCTGCGGGACGCGGGGCTCTCCGCCGCTTCCGTCGCCTCGCTGGCGACCGTCGATGCGAAGGCCGATGAACCCGGCATCGTCGAGGCCGCCGCGCGGCTCGGGGTGCCGGTCGTGACCTACGCGGCCGACGAGTTGGCCGGGGTCGACGTGCCGAACCCGTCCGACGCGCCGCTCGCCGCCGTCGGTACGCCCTCCGTCGCGGAGGCCGCCGCGCTGCGCGGCGGCGGTGAACTCCTCGTTCCCAAGCGGAAGTCGGCGCCCGAGGGCCGTGCGCCGATGGCCACCTGCGCCGTCGTGCGGCGGAAGCCGCGCGGACGGCTCGCGGTCGTCGGGCTCGGTCCCGGCGCACGGGACCTGCTGACGCCGCGCGCCCGCGAAGAGCTGCGCAGGGCCTCGGTCCTGGTCGGTCTCGACCAGTACGTCGACCAGATCCGGGACCTCCTTCGCCCCGGCACGGTCATCATCGAGTCGGGGCTCGGCGCCGAGGAAGAGCGGGCGCGTACCGCTGTCGCGGAGGCGCAGAAGGGGCAGGCGGTCGCGCTGATCGGTTCGGGCGACGCGGGCGTGTACGCCATGGCATCGCCCGCCCTTGCCGAGGCGAGCGACGACATCGACGTCATCGGCGTACCCGGTGTGACGGCGGCGCTCGCGGCTGCGGCGATCCTGGGCGCGCCGCTCGGCCACGACCACGTGTCCATCAGCCTCTCCGACCTGCACACTCCGTGGGAGGTCATCGAGCGCCGGGTGCGCGCGGCGGCCGAGGCGGACATCATCGTCACCTTCTACAACCCGCGCAGCCGGGGCCGCGACTGGCAGCTGCCGAAGGCCCTGTCGATCCTCGCCGAGCACCGGGAGCCGACGACGCCGGTCGGTGTCGTACGCAATGCCTCGCGCCCGGACGAGACCGCGCGCCTGAGCACGATCGGCGAACTCGACCCGGGAGTCGTCGACATGATGACGGTCGTGACGGTCGGCAACACGGCGACCCGTGAGATCGCGGGCCGCATGGTGACTCCGCGCGGCTACCGCTGGCAGCACGCGGACCATGCGGCTGACGTGTCGGCGAATCCTTCGGCGGACCCTTCGGAGGTGTCCAAGTGACCCGTGTCGTCCACCCCATCGAGCAGGAGTCGTTCCGGCGGCTCCGGGCCCGCCTGGACACCTCGCACTTCGCGCCGCTGACCCGGGCGGTCGTGGAGCGCGTCATCCACTCCGCTGCCGACCTTGAGTACGCGACGGACCTCGTCACCGACGAGGACGCCCTCGTGGCGGCCCACGCGGCGCTGCACGCGGGTGCGCCCGTGGTCACCGACGTGGAGATGGTCGCGGCGGGCATCACGAAGCGCGAGACCGTATGCCGGCTCAAGGACGCCAAGTCGTCGTCCGGGCTGACCCGTTCGGCCCACGCGATCCGTCTCGCGTACGAGGAAGTGGGCCCCGGGGCGCTCTGGGTGATCGGCTGCGCGCCGACCGCCCTGGAGGAGCTGCTCGTGCTCGACGCGGCGCCCGCCCTGGTGATCGGCCTGCCCGTCGGTTTCGTCGGCGCCGCCGAGTCCAAGGCGGCGCTGCGCGAGAGCGGGCTTCCCGCCGTCAGCAATGTCTCGGAGAAGGGCGGTTCGGCGGTCGCGGCGGCCGCGCTGAACGCGCTCCTGTACCACCCCGCGCCGTCGCCGAAGTCGACTTCACCTACTACGTCGCAGTCGAAGTCGACGTCGTACGAAACACCCGCAACAACCGAGGAGTCCCAGTGACCACCCCGCCCGCACTGCTCATCGCCGGCCACGGCACCCGCGACGAGGCCGGGGCCGCAGCGTTCCGGGACTTCGTGCAGGAACTCGCCCGCCGCAACCCCGAACTCCCGGTCGCCGGCGGCTTCATCGAGCTGTCGCCGCCGCCGCTGGGCGACGCGGTCACCGACCTGGTGGAGCGGGGCGTCAAACGTTTCGCCGCCGTCCCGCTGATGCTGGTGTCGGCCGGGCACGCCAAGGGTGACATCCCCGCGGCGCTCACCCGCGAGAAGGAGCGCCACCCCGGCATCTCCTACACCTACGGCCGCCCGCTCGGCCCGCACCCCTCGCTCCTGAAGGTCCTGGAGCGCCGCCTGGACGAGGCGCTCGGCGGCGCGGCGCGCACGCCCGAGGACCGCGCGGACGTGACGGTGCTGCTCGTCGGCCGTGGTTCGACCGACCCGGACGCCAACGCCGAGGTGCACAAGGCGGCGCGGCTGCTGTGGGAGGGGCGCGGTTACGCGGGCGTGGAGACGGCGTTCGTCTCGCTCGCGGCGCCGGACGTGCCGTCGGGCCTCGACCGCTGCGTACGGCTTGGCGCGAAGCGGATCGTGGTCCTGCCCTACTTCCTCTTCACCGGCATCCTGCCGGACCGGGTCCGCCAGCAGACGGACGGCTGGGCGGCGGCGCACCCCGAGGTCGAGGTGGTCTCGGCGGACGTGATCGGCCCCGAGGAGGAGCTGCTCGACCTCGTCATGGAGCGCTACCGGGAGGCGGTCAAGGGCGACCTCCGGATGAACTGCGACTCCTGCGTCTACCGCATCGCGCTGCCCGGCTTCGAGGACAAGGTGGGCCTGCCGCAGCAGCCGCACTTCCACCCGGACGACGACGGGGACCACGGGCACGGGCACGGCCATGGGCACGGACACGGTCACCACCACGGGTCCCATGCGCACTCCCACTGAGCCTGAGACCGACACCGAGTACGACGGCGAACTGGACCTGCGGCACCACGGGGATGCCGAGGTCCGGGGCGCCGCCGGCCTCACCGACCTCGCGGTCAACGTCCGGGCGAACACCCCGCCCGACTGGCTGAAGCGGCACATCGCCGCCTCGCTCGACGGCCTGGCCGCGTATCCGGACGGGCGGTCGGCGCGGGCCGCGGTGGCGGCGCGGCACGGTGTGTCACCGGACCGCGTGCTGCTCACATCGGGCGCGGCGGAGGCGTTCGTACTCATCGCGCGGGCCCTGAAGGTCCGTCAGCCGGTGGTCGTGCACCCGCAGTTCACCGAACCCGAGGCGGCTCTGCGGGATGCGGGGCATGTGGTGGGCCGGGTGCTGCTGCGGGAGTCGGAAGGGTTCAGGCTTGACCCGGCGGCGGTGCCGGAGTCGGCCGACCTGGTGGTGATCGGCAACCCGACCAACCCGACGTCGGTGCTGCACCCGGCCGCCTCCATCACGGAACTCGCCCGCCCCGGGCGGGTGTTGGTGGTGGACGAGGCCTTCATGGACGCGGTGCCGGGCGAACGGGAAGCGCTGGCCGGCCGTACGGACGTGCCCGGACTCGTCGTCCTGCGCAGCCTCACCAAGACCTGGGGCCTGGCGGGGCTGCGGATCGGTTACGTCCTCTCCGACCCGGAGACGATCGCGACACTGGCGGGGGCGCAGCCGCTGTGGCCGGTGTCCTCGCCGGCGCTGGCGGCGGCGGAGGCGTGCGTGACGTCCGCCGCCTTGGCCGAGGCGGCGGACGCGGCTTCCCGGATCGCCGCCGACCGGGCCCATCTCCTCGCGGGGCTCGCGGAGTTCGCCTCCGGCGGGGTGCGGGCCGTCCCGGCGGCGGAGGGACCGTTCGTCCTCATCCGGGTGCCGGGGGCCGCCGCGGTGCGCTCCGCGCTGCGGGAGCGTGGCTTCGCCGTGCGACGCGGCGACACGTTCCCTGGCCTGGGCGCGGAGTGGCTACGGGTCGCGGTCCGTGACCGGGGGACGACGGATCGGTTCTTGGCGGCGTTGGGGTCGGTGCTGGGGGGCTGACCCCTTCCCGAGGCCGGGCAAGACCGCCGCTTCGCGGCGGATCTTTCCCGCCCTCCCCCAAGCTCTTGATGAGCAGGGGGGTCCCCCCTGCTCATCAAGAGCTTGGGGGAGTTTGAGGACGAACTCGCCGGAGGCGGTGATCCACGGCCACCTCGCGGCCGGCGCAGCCGGAAGATTTCGGGAAGGGGCGCCCGCGCGCGGAGCGCCCTCATGGACACAGCGGGGAAGAGAAGGCGCCGTCCACCAGCACCGGCACCACCCTCGACGCATCCCGTTCCACCGCCACCGCCACATCCCCGGCGAAGCCGCCCGCCGCCAGCTCCCGCCCCGACGCACACTCCGCCACCGCCACCGCGACGTCCCCGCACGACGCGTACCCGCCCGCCGCCGCCTTCGCCTCCGGCGACAGCCGCCCTCCGCCCAGAGCGGAGATCACCGCCCCCGCCCCCAGCGCGTCCTCCAGCGCGGGCCGCAGGCTCCCGTCCTCCCACCGCTCACCGGAGGCGACCACCGCGAGCGGCCGGTCAGTGGTACCGAAGCCCTCCCGGGCCAGCCAACCGCCCACCGCCGCCGCGTTCCTGAGGCATCCGGCGACCACCACCCCGCCCGCCTCGGACGCCGCCGCCGCGATCGCGGACCCATTGGGCGAGGGCAGCACCAGGCGGGACGCGAAGGGTGCCCGACGCAGCGCGGCGGGGGAGAGCGACCACGGCGTATCGGGCGTCACCGCGCGCCGGCCCACCGCCAGCACGGCGCCCCGGTCCGCCGCGTACGCCACCGCGCTCTCGTCCCGCCACGCGTACGGGAAGACCTGTGTCCCGGCGTCCACCGCGACCGACACCGCGGTCGTGAACGACAGCACGTCCACTACGACCAGGCACGCCACATCCCCGCCCGCCATCAGTCGCCGCGCCCCTTCGGGTCCCCACTCGAACCGCACCCCGTACCCGGCCTGGGTCCACCAGTCGGGGGTGATCAGGGCGGCATTGCGGGGCATACGACTCCTCCGGCTGCGAGTTGACTTGCGGAGTCCGCGCTCGGCTATCGTCCGGAGTGCCCGCTCGCGAGCCGCCACTCGCGGTTGAGGGTACCCAGCGGGATGCGGTGCTCGATGACCGGCGTACCGAACAGGGAGAGCCGGAAGTGGAGTTGGCCGCTCAAGTCGAAGCCGCCGTACAGCGCCCAGGCGCCGGTCACCGAGGTCTTGCCGTCGCTGGACGCGGTCGCCTTGGCGTCGGCCTCGCCGCGTAGATACGGGGCGAAGTCGGCGGTGACACCCACGGCCCCGTACAGGCCGACGGAGGCCTCCGCGCCGAGAGCGCCCTTGACGCGCCCGGCGGCGGTGACGCTCGCGTTCACCGGGGTGCTGTGCACGGCCGACGTGCTGACCGGGGCCCAGCCCTTGCCCGAGGCGTAACTGCCGCCGACCCGGAAGTCGCCCTTGACGTCCTGCTGGACGTCGAGCGTGACGCGGCCGTCGGCCTCCACCTGGATGTAGCACGTCAGGTCGAGGTTGACGACGACGGGCACCGGGCCGACCTGGATGACGGGGGTGCTGTGCAGTTTGGCGAACGGGATCCGCCTGGGCTCCCCGGTGCTCGCGGCGGCGCGGCCCTTGAGCGCCCACTGCGAGGACCAGTCACCGCTCATGCCGAGGAAGGCGGAGCTCGGAGCGAAGCCGCCGTCCTTGTTGCCCTCGTAGGAGAACTCCACCTCGGGGGCGAGCTGGACGAAGCCGGAGACGGAGGCACCGGCCGAGGCGGGGGCGTCCTTGGCGGTATCCACCGAGGCGTTCACGTCGAGCCGCAGATTGCCGAGGGGGAGCTTTGCGCCCTTGGGCCCGAAACGCACGCCCTTGCTCTTTGCCCAGGAGAAGCTGACGCCCTTGGTCAGAGGCTCGACCGTGACCGACGACGGGTCGACCGGGACCTTGCCATCGGCCTTGTCGTCCTTCAGGACGGAGGCCAGCGTCGTGGAGGCTGTCTTCACCTCGGTGCCGCGGTCGGTCTTCCCCACGACCTCGGTGACCTTGGCGAGCAGGCCGTTGGGAGCGCCGTGCGCCGGCCCGCTGGCGATGATGTCGCCGACGGCGACGGGCCTGTCAGGCGCGGGAGAGTGGCCCGGCGTGGCTGTGTGCCGTTGCGGGGCCGTGGATATGACGGCCTGTCGGCTCGTCTTGTCGTACGAGGCCACCTTCAGCGAGGACTTCTCGGGACGGCCGTTGCCGGTGTGGGCGCGGGCCACGGCGGTCGGCGCGGGCGACGCCTGCGGCGCGGCGGCACCCACGTCGAGCCGCCGGGTGCCGTCGGCCGTCGGCGTGGTGGTGCTGCTGCTGCCGCTTTCGGGCTCGGCTGCGTTCGTGTCCGGCGTCGAGGAGCAGCCGGTGGCGGCGAGTGCGAGGGCGGTCAGGCCGGGGAGCAGGAGGCGTCTGGAGAGCGTGCGCACGTAGGTGTGACCTTTGGATTGGGGGGGGTGGGGGCGTTACCGACAGGTAACGCGAAAGTGGATCATGCCACGTGCGTACGGCGACAGTCACCTTGAGAGTGCCCCAACTCCCCTGCGGTGCACGCTAGTTAAAGATTCACTTACGAGGGTGATGCGGCATCAGATGGCTCCGCCGCCTGTAGCGCTTCAGCGCAGGCCGAATTTCACGTGAGGCCACAGGGAAAGTTCGGCGCGTACTGCATCCCCGACGAGAAGACGGACGCGCCCCTCGGCGTCATCTCCGTCGGCCTGCACCGGGAGGATGTCAACCCACCACCCTCCCGTTCAGCACAATCCTCCGCGGAGCGGCCAGCACGCGTACGTCCTCGCGAGGGTCCGCCTCGTAGACCACGAGGTCCGCGGGGGCGCCCTCCACAAGCCCGGGGCGCCCCAGCCAGGACCTCGCCCCCCACGTCGTCGCCGACAGCGCGTCCACCGCCGGGATGCCGGCCAGCGTCAGCTCCGCCACCTCCGACGCCACCAGCCCGTGCGCGAGGGAGCCTCCGGCGTCCGTGCCCGCGTAGACGGGGACGCCGGCGTCGTACGCCGCCCGCACCGTGTCGTAGCGGCGCTCGTACAGGCGGCGCATGTGCTGCGACCAGCGGGGGAACTTGGACTCGCCGCCGTCCGCGAGCTGCGGGAACGTCGCGATGTTCACCAGCGTGGGGACGATCGCCACGCCCTTCTCAGCGAACAGCGGGATCGTGTCCTCGGTCAGGCCTGTGGCGTGCTCGATGCAGTCGATGCCTGCCTCCACCAGGTCCCGCAGGGAATCCTCGGCGAAGCAGTGGGCCGTCACCCGCGCCCCCAGGCGGTGGGCCTCGGCGATCGCCGCCTCCACCTCGGGGCGGGGCCAGCAGGCGGTGAGATCGCCGGCCTCGCGGTCGATCCAGTCGCCGACCAGTTTGACCCAGCCGTCGCCGCGGCGGGCCTCCTGGGCGACGTACGCGACAAGGTCGGACGGCTCGATCTCGTGGGCGTAGTTGCGGATGTAGCGGCGCGTGCGCGCGATGTGCCGGCCCGCACGGATGATCTTCGGGAGGTCCTCGCGGTCGTCGATCCAGCGGGTGTCGGACGGGGAGCCCGCGTCGCGGATGAGGAGAGCGCCGATCTCGCGGTCCGTCAGCGCCTGCTTCTCCGCCACCTCCGGTTCCACCGGGCCGTGCGCGTCAAGGCCCACGTGGCAGTGCGCGTCGACCAGGCCGGGGAGCGCCCAGCCCTCGATCGTCGTGACGTCCGCCGCCGCGTGCGCCGGGCGGTCGTACGTCACCCGCCCCCCGACGACCCACAGCTCGTCCCGGACCTCGTCCGGGCCGACGAGCACCCGCCCCTTCACGTGCAGCACCGTGTGATCGCTCATGTACAGCAGCTTAGGAGCCTGTCGGTACGCTCGGTCCGGCAGCCCGAACGAACTCGTGAGCGAAGTGAGCAGCGAAGTGAGCAGCACCGTGACGACGCACCCATTCCTTGACCTGGCCCCCTTGAGCGCCCGGCACTTCGCCTCCATCGAGGAGCGCGTCGCCGGTCTTCTCGCCACCTCGCAGGACGTCGTGATCATGCAGGGCGAGGCGCTGCTGCCGCTGGAGGGCTGCATCCGGGGTGCGGCTCAGCCGGGTACGACCGCGCTGAACATCATCACCGGGCCGTACGGCCAGACCTTCGGGAACTGGCTGCGGGACTGCGGGGCGACGGTCGTCGACCTCGCCGTTCCCTTCCACACCGCCGTGACCGCGGAGCAGGTGCGCGCCTCCCTCGCCGAGCATCCCGAGATCGACTTCGTCTCGCTCGTGCACGCGGAGGCCGCGACGGGCAACACCAATCCCGTCGCCGCGATCGGCGAGGTCGTGCGCGAGCACGGTGCCCTGTTCATGCTGGACGCCGTCGCCTCCGTGGCCGCCGAGCCGCTGCTTCCGGACGCGTGGGGCGTGGACCTGTGCGTGATCGGCGCGCAGAAGGCGATGGGCGGCCCCGCGGGCGTGTCGGCGGTCTCCGTGAGCGAGCGCGCCTGGACGCGACTCGCGGCCAATCCTCGGGCGCCGCGCCGCTCGTATCTCTCCCTCCTGGACCGGAAGGAGCGCTGGATCGACGGCGGCAGGAAGGCGCTGCTTCACGCACCCGCCCAGTTGGAGATGCTCGCCCTCGAAGCCTGCGTGGAGCGGATCGAGGCGGAGGGGCTCGACGCCCTGATGACGCGGCATGCCACCGCTGCCGCCGCCACGCGCGCCGGTGCGCTGGCGCTGGGTGGGGGCCTGGAGCCTTACGTGTACGAGGCCCAGGACGCGGCCCCGGTCGCCACCACCCTGCGTGCACCCTCCGGCATCGACGCCTCAGAGCTCGTCACGAAGGCCCTGGCAGCGGACCCGGTGCTTCCGCTGGTCGCGGGCGGCGGCGCGCTGGCCAAGGAGATGATCCGGGTCAATCACTACGGCCCGGACGCAACCCGTGGCATCGTGCACGCATCACTGGCGGCGCTGGGTGCGGCGATGAGCGAGGCCGGCCTCGCGGTCGACCTGGAAGCGGCTCGCCGCGCGGTGACGGAGGCCTGGCGCTAGGCTCACAGCTGGAGCGGCCGGCAGTGGGGCCGGCAGGGTGTCCGGACCGTAAATACTCTACGTAAATTCACGGACGCATTCTCACCCGCGCCTCACCCGCTTCTCATGGCTTCTTTAACCGCTTTATCAGCGCAGCTTCCCGTATTCTTCTGCCCGCTTTCCCGGGACCTAAACACCAAGATTTCGACAGCGCCAACCGACGTAATTCGGGCACGTCTCGACCGAGTTACGCGTCTGTGACGTACTCCACATCGGGTCCGGTATAGACCTTTCGTCCCGCTCAAAATGGGCGATACCGCCGAAGCCTCCTGCGGGCGCGCACCCCCGCGTGATAACACATGAAGCGCTCTCGCGTAACCCCTCCTCGCGATGCAATCTTAGAAATTGCTCGGTAAATTCAATAAGCATGACCGCTGCACAAGCCGATCTACCGACCGACCTGCAAGCGAATTCCCTGGAAATGCCCGAGGGGTTGCGGCTCGACACCCCTGCCGTCGCCGACGGCGCCGCGATCTGGCGGATCGCCCGCGACTCGAAGGTGCTCGACCTCAACTCCTCGTACAGCTATCTGCTGTGGTGTCGTGACTTCGCGGCGACCTCCGTCGTGGCCAGAGACGCCGACGGGCAGCCCGCGGGATTCATCACCGGCTACATCCGGCCCGAGCGGCCGCGCACCCTGGTGGTCTGGCAGGTGGCCGTCGACCACGCGCACCGTGGTCGGGGGCTCGCCGGTGCGCTGCTCGACGGGCTGACCGCGAAGGTCGCCGCCGACCGCGAGCTGGTCTCGGTCGAGACGACCATCACCCCGGACAACACCGCGTCCGAGCGGCTCTTCACCTCGTACGCACAGCGGCACGGCGCCTCGGTCGAGCGCACGGTGCTCTTCGACGCAGGGCTCTTCCCCGACGGCGGCCACGAGCCGGAGGTCCTGTTCCTCATCGAGCCGATACCGCCGACCGCGCCCGCCGCGCCACGCGGCTGACGACGGCGTCACCCGCGTCCCCCCTCGCTTTCAGTCAACTCCCCCCACCTCCCACGCCTTTCCATCTCCCAGGAGATCTGCTGTGACCATCACCCAGCCCGACCTGAGCGTCTTCGAGACCCTGGAGTCGGAGGTGCGCAGCTACTGCCGCGGTTGGCCCACCATCTTCGACCGTGCGCAGGGCAGCCGCATGTTCGACGAGGACGGCCACTCGTACCTCGACTTCTTCGCCGGGGCCGGCTCGCTCAACTACGGGCACAACAACCCCGTCCTCAAACGCGCCCTCATCGACTACCTGGAGCGCGACGGCGTCACCCACGGTCTCGACATGTCGACGACCGCCAAGCGCGCGTTCCTCGAGTCGTTCCAGAACATCATCCTGCGCCCGCGTGACCTGCCCTACAAGGTCATGTTCCCGGGCCCGACGGGCACCAACGCCGTCGAGTCCGCGCTGAAGCTGGCCCGCAAGGTGAAGGGACGTGAGTCGATCGTCTCGTTCACCAACGCCTTCCACGGGATGTCGCTCGGCTCGCTCGCCGTGACCGGCAACGCGTTCAAGCGCGCCGGCGCCGGCATCCCGCTGGTGCACGGAACGCCGATGCCGTTCGACAACTACCTCGACGGCCAGACCCCCGACTTCATCTGGTTCGAGCGGCTCCTGGAGGACCAGGGCTCCGGCCTCAACCAGCCCGCCGCCGTGATCGTCGAGACGGTCCAGGGCGAGGGCGGCATCAACGTCGCCCGCGCCGAGTGGCTGCGCAAGCTCGCCGAGGTCTGCGAGCGCTGGGACATGCTCCTGATCGTCGACGACATCCAGATGGGCTGCGGCCGCACCGGCGCGTTCTTCTCCTTCGAGGAGGCGGGCATCGTGCCGGACATCGTGACGGTGTCCAAGTCCATCAGCGGCTACGGCATGCCGATGGCGCTGACCCTGTTCAAGCCCGAGCTCGACGTCTGGGAGCCGGGCGAGCACAACGGCACCTTCCGCGGCAACAACCCCGCGTTCGTCACGGCCGCCGCCACCCTGGAGACGTACTGGACCGACGGCCCGGCCATGGAGAAGCAGACCCGCGCCAAGGGTGAGCAGATCGAGGAGGCGTTCGCCGCCATCGTCGAGGAGAACCCCGGCGCGATCAAGGAGTACCGCGGCCGCGGCCTGGTCTGGGGCATGGAGTTCCTCGACAAGGAGCGCGCGGGCACCATCGCCAAGCGGGCCTTCGAACTCGGTCTGCTCATCGAGACGTCGGGCCCCGAGGGCGAGGTCGTCAAGCTCCTTCCGGCGCTGACGATCACCGCCGACGAGCTGGACGAGGGCCTTCGCACGCTCGCCCGCGCGGTGCGCGAGACCGCCTGAGCGGTGCGCCGGGCCGCCCCGTCGCGGCCCGGCCGCCCGCGTCTTCACCCCCGTAAGAGAAAAGGAACCAACTCACCGTGATCGTCCGTTCGTTCAAGGACATTGAAGGCACCGACCGGCACGTCAAGGCCAAGTCGGGCACGTGGGAGAGCAAGCGCATCGTCCTCGCCAAGGAGCGGGTCGGCTTCTCCCTCCACGAGACCATCCTGTACGCGGGTACGGAGACGTCGATGTGGTACGCCAACCACATCGAGGCCGTCGTGTGCACGAAGGGCGAGGCCGAGCTGACCGACGACACGACCGGCGAGAAGTACACGATCACGCCGGGGACCATGTACCTGCTGGACGGGCACGAGAAGCACACGATGCGGATCAAGGAAGACTTCCACTGCCTGTGTGTCTTCAACCCGCCCGTCACGGGTCGTGAGGACCACGACGAGAACGGCGTGTACCCGCTGCTCACCGAGCCGGAGCCGGACCCGGTCTGAGCAGCCCCAAGAACTCCCCCGCCGCCCTCCTTCCTCTGGGCGGCGGGGGTGTACATCCCGGAAAGGGCCGTACGAGAGGAGAGGCAGGCAACACCATGACCACCGCACCCGAACGCACCGCCGATCTGTACCCGACCCGAGGCGCCGAAGAGGTCCTCATAGAGCGCAAGGACCCCGTCGTGTGGTCCGAGCCGGGTGCACCTGGGCCCATCGCGGCCGACGATCTGGCGGGGTTCGAACGGGACGGTTTCCTGGCGATCGACCAGCTCATCACCCCCGAAGAGGTGAGCGTCTACCACGCGGAGCTGGAACGGTTGATCGGTGATCCCGCGATGCGGGAGAACGAGCGCTCCATCGTGGAGCCCCGTTCCCAGGAGATCCGGTCCATCTTCGAGGTGCACAAGATCAGCGAGCTGTTCGCGAAGCTCGCCGCCGATCCGCGGGTGGTGGGACGGGCCCGGCAGATCCTGGGTTCCGACGTCTACGTCCACCAGTCCCGGATCAATGTGAAGCCGGGCTTCGGAGCCTCCGGTTTCTACTGGCACTCGGACTTCGAGACCTGGCACGCGGAGGACGGGCTCGCGAACATGCGGACCGTCTCGGTCTCGATCGCGCTCACCAAGAATCACGACACCAACGGCGGCCTCATGATCATGCCGGGGTCGCACAAGACGTTCCTCGGCTGTGCGGGCGCCACGCCGAAGGACAACTACAAGCGGTCCCTGCAGATGCAGGACGCGGGCATTCCGTCGAACGGGACGCTGACCAGCCTCGCATCGGACTACGGCATCCGGCTCTTCACCGGTGAGGCGGGCTCCGCGACCTGGTTCGACTGCAATGCCATGCACGGTTCGGGGGACAACATCACGCCGTTCCCGCGCAGCAACGTCTTCATCGTGTTCAACAGTGTGGAGAACACGGCGGTGGAGCCGTTCGCCGCGCCGATCCGGCGGCCCGAGTACATCGGGGCCCGGGACTTCACGCCGGTGAAGTAACCCGCCATACAAATGAGTTGAAGCGGCCCGGCACCAGCAGGTGGTGCCGGGCCGCTTTCGTTTTTCGCCTTCGCTTACAGCGCCGGGTAGTCCGTGTAGCCCTTCTCCGTGCCGCCGTAGAACGTGGCCGTGTCAGGGGTGTTGTACGGGCCTTCGGCCTTGAGGCGGGCCGGCAGGTCGGGGTTGGCGAGGAACAGCGCGCCGAAGGAGACGAGGTCCGCGGTGCCGTCCTCGACGAGGGCCAGCGCGTCGGGTCCCGTGGGGCCCTCGGTGGAGGGGTTGAGGACGAAGGTGCCGCCGAAGCCGCCGCGCAGGGCGGTCACCAGGTCGCGGATCGGGCCCACCTCCATGACGTGCAGATACGCCAGGTTCAGCGCGTCGAGCTCCTTCACGAGGGCGGTGTACGTCGCCTCGAGCTCGTCCTGCGGCTCGGAGATGTCGTTGAAGGGGTTGCCCGGCGAGAGGCGGATGCCGGTGCGCGCCGCGCCGATCTCCGCGGCGACCGCCTTGGCCGTCTCGACCGCGAAACGGATGCGGTTCTCCGGGGTTCCGCCCCACTCGTCGGTGCGCTGGTTGGAGCCCGGCGCCAGGAACTGGTGGATCAAGTAGCCGTTGGCGCCGTGCAGTTCGACCCCGTCGAAGCCCGCGTCGATCGCGTTGCGGGCCGCGGCCGCGAAGTCGGCGATGGTGGCGCGGACCTCGTCGCCGGTCAGCTCGCGCGGCGTGACGAAGTCCTTGGGGCCGTCGGCCGTGTAGACCTGGCCCTGGGCGGGGATCGCCGAGGGGGCCACGTTCACCAGGCCGTCGGGGAGCAGTACGGGGTGGCCGATGCGGCCGGTGTGCATGATCTGGGCGAAGATCTTGCCGCCCTTGGCGTGTACGGCTTCCGTGACCTTGCGCCAGGAGGCGATCTGCTCGGCGGAGTGCAGGCCCGGGGTGTCGGGGTAGCCCTGGCCGATCACGGACGGCTGGATGCCCTCGGTGATGATCAGGCCCGCCGATGCGCGCTGGGCGTAGTACTCGGCGGTGAGCTCCGTCGCGGTGGCGCCGTCGCCCGCGCGGCTGCGGGTCATCGGGGCCATGGCGATGCGGTTGCCGAGCGGGGTGCCGGACAGGTCGATGGAGTCGAACGCGGTGGTCATCAGGTGCCCCCAGGCATCGGGATACGTTTATGTTGGTCGGCCAAGTAATCCAACCGAGAGCCACCATAACGTATTCCTTGGCCGACCAATTTAATATGTGAGGGAGACTGTTCCGACCATCGAGCGACCTGGAGTTGCGATGACCGCCGAGGTCGAGCCCCCCTGTACCGACGCCGAGCGCCTGCCCACCGCCGCGCGCCGCGGGCCCGTGAGCCACACCGTGAGCCGGGTGGCCCGGCTGCACCGGATCGCCGCGGGCAAGGTGCTGAAGGGGGTCGGGCTCTACCCCGGCCAGGAGTTCGTGATGATGTACCTGTGGGACGCGGGGCCCGTGCGGCAGTCGGAGCTCATCAGGGCCATGGACCTGGATCCCTCGACCATCACCAAGATGCTGCAGCGCCTCGAACAGGCGGGGCACGTCCGGCGGCGGCCGGACCCCGACGACCGGCGTGCGGTCCTGGTCGAGGCCACGGACGCGAGCTGCGGACTGCTGCGGGAGGTGGAGCTCGCCTGGGGCGACCTGGAGGAGCACACCCTCGCGGGCCTCGACGCGAAGGACCGAACAGAACTGGCACGCCTCCTGGGCCGGGTGGAGGCGAACCTCTGCACAGAGACAGCAGACTGCCCGGAGGAGGCCCGCAGGGCTGCGGCGGCGGTGACGGGCGGGGCTTAGCCGCTACCCCCGGCGGGACATCGCGGCTACCGCCCCCGCCCGCCCTCGCTGTGGGCAGGCCCCCACCCGTCCGCCCTCGCTGTGGGCAGGCGTTCCGCAGGGCGGAACGGGTGGGCACAGCGCCAACTGCCGGGTCCCGATGCACCAGGGCGTCAGGCCACAGCCTCAGCCAGGGGGCAGGCTCACAGCCAGGACAGGGCGGAGGCCCGGTTCAAGAGGCGGTCGGCGGCCGCCTCGTCCCCCGCCACCCCGCGAGGAACCTGCGCAGGATCGCTACGGCCCCCGAGGAGCAGGCAGAAGTCCACCGGGTCCAGAACCAGCTCCGCGGCCACCGGCTCGTCCTGACTGCCCAGGACCCACTCCACCGCACGCCCCTCCCCCGACACCGTCAGCGCCACCGGCTCCGCACTCGCCCCGACGGCCCGGTCGAGCATCCGCACGGCAAGCCGCACCAGCTGCCAGAGATGATCGGCGAGCGGCGGCGGAACGGGTTTGTCCAGGGCCCTGCCGATGTCGTCCGTGTGCACCCACGTCTCGAAGGCCCGCACCCGGAAGTGATCCGCCAGCGGAAGGCGGACGCCCATCAGCGTGGTGGCCCTCCCGGCCAGCTCCGGATCGTGCGCCGCCGGGGACGCGAGCAGCGCGGCGGACTGCGCCCGCCAGTCGGCGACCGTCTCGGCCGGCGCCCGCCGCCGCTCGCGCGAGAGGGCGTCGGCCGTGCGCGCGGCCCAGATGGCACGCCAGGGAGTCCCGTCCACGGACACGGGCGGCGAGGCGGACGCGCCCGTCCCCAGGCCGAGACGCACGGCGAGCGCCCCGTCGGCGGCGATCAGATGGGCGACGGTGTCGTGCACGTCCCAGTCGTGCACCACGGGGGTACCCCAGGGTCCGTGCTCGTCCAGCTCCGCCAGGAGCGCCTGGAGTCCGGCCACGGCCGCGGCGTACGGCGCGGCGTGTGCCGCGGTCCGCGGCGCCGCCGTACGGGCGCCGAGCGCGCCGGCGAGGGCGCGCCGGGCGGGTGGTGCGGGCCCGGCCGGGAGCGGCGGCCCGTCCAGGTCGCGCACGGCCGCCCGCAGCCGCGCGGCCTCCGCCGCGCACAGCTCGCAGTCGGCCAGATGCGGGGCGACAAGCCGCTCGTCGCCCGGCATGAGCGCGCCGAAGGACCAGGCGCCGAGGAGTTCACGTATGGCTTCGTGATCCGTGGTCATCACGCGCCTCTTTCGCCTGGAGCTTCGGCAAGTGCCGGGTCGGGTGGGTCGGCCAGGGCTTCGGCCAGATTGCGCAGGGCCGTGCGTAATCGGGTCTTCGCAGTGCCCTCGGGGATGCCGAGCTCCACCGCCGCCTGGCGGTAGGTGCGGCCCGCGAAGTAGGCGAGGTGCACCACCTGCCGCTGCGGGAGCGGAAGCCGGGCCAGCGCGGAGTGCAGCAGCAGGGAGCGTTCTCGTGCCATGACCACGTCTTCCGGGGGCGGGTCCTGCGTCGGGATCGTGTGCAGGGTCGCGTCGTCGGCGTGCGCCGCCTTGCGGTGGCGCTCCTCGCCGCGCACCCAGTCCACCGCACGCCGGTGGGCCAGCATCGACAGCCAGGTGCGCAGACTGCCGCGCCGCGCGTCGAACGCGTAGGGCCGCGACCACAGGTGGGCGAAGACCTCCTGGGCCACGTCCTCCGCCGCGGCGGGGCTGCGCGTGACACGGCCCGCGATCCGGTGGACGAGGCCGCCGTACGCGTCGTACGCCTCGGCCAGCGCCGTCTCGTCGCCGTACACAAGCCGTTGGTGCAGATCGGTGTCCTTGAAGGGCTGTTCCGCCACTGCCACTGTCCACCACCGCCTCGTGCGGCCACCCCGTCCTGCCTTCCTAGCGTGCCGCCGCCCCGCGCGCCAGTGTTCAGCCGGACAGCACGTCCAGGAGCCGGTCCACGTCCGCCTCCGTGTTGTACAGGTGGAACGAGGCTCGCAGCAGCCCCGCCCGCGCGGACGTGATGATCCCGGCGCGGCTCAACTCGGGCTCCCTGTCGGCGAGTCCGGGCACCGACACGATGGGCGACGTGCCCGGCACCGGTTCGTGGCCCAGCGTGACGAGTCCGGCGCGGTATCGGTCCGCGAGCGCCGTGTCGTGGGCGTACACCGCGTCGATGCCGATCTCCTCCAGGTACGCCAGGGACTCGGCCGCCGCGTGGTAGGCGAGGAAGGCGGGCGGCTCGTCGAAACGGCGTGCGTCCGGGGCCAGTTCCGTGAGCGGGCCGTACGTCGAGTTCCAGGTGTCGGCCGATGCGAGCCAGCCGCCGTGCAGCGGGACGAGGGTCTCCTGCACCTCCTCGCGCACCGTCAGGAACGACGTGCCGCGCGGGCACAGCAGCCACTTGAAGGCTCCGGTGACGGTGTAGTCGTACAGACCCGCGTCGAAGGGCAGCCAGCCCGCCGCCTGTGTGGCGTCGTTGAAGGTGCGCACGCCGTGGGCGGCGGCCGCCGCGCGCACCGCCGCGTCGTCGGCGATGCGGCCGTCGGCCGACTGCACGGCCGACCACACGACGAGGTCGGTCGTGGGGCTGATCGCATCGGCGAGGTCCTCCAGAGGTACGAAGCGCACCTTGAGGTCGCCGCGCACCACGAAGGGGTTGATGATCGAGCTGAAGTCGCCCTCGGGGAACAGGACTTCGGCCCCCGGCCGCAGCGAGGCGGCGACAAGACCCGTGTGCACGGCGACCGAGCCGCCGCACGCCACGCGCCCGTGGTCCACCGCGACGAGCCGCGCGAAGGACCGGCGTGCGGCGTCCACGACCTCGAAGCTGCCCGATCCGCCGCGCCTGCCCTCACCGTTCTCGGCCGCGAGGGAGTGGATGGCCGCCACCGCGCGACCGGGCAGCAGCCCGCAGCTCGCGGTGTTCAGATACGTCGACGTGGGCGCGAAGTCGGCACCGTTGATGATCCCCATGGGACCAACTCTCGGGCCTGTCCGCGCCCACGTCCATTGATGATGTGTACGGGGGACCTGTCAGCCCTGCTTACCCGTCAGCTCTCAGACACCGGCGCCGGGCTGCGGAACCGCGCAGCCGTCCGGGCCGCAGGCGTCGCCGTCCGCGAGGGTGGTCAGCGGCGAGCGGCTGCCCCACGCCTGCTCGAGGGCCTGCGCGAAGACGTCGGCGGGCTGGGCCCCCGACACGCCGTACTTGCGGTCGAGGACGAAGAACGGCACGCCGTTCGCGCCCAGTTCCGCGGCCTCGCGCTCGTCGGCGCGCACGTCGTCGGCGTACCGGTCGGAGTCGGCGAGGACCGCGCGGGCGTCCGCCGCGTCCAGACCCGCCGCGACGGCGATCTCCACGAGCCGCTCGTCGTCGTCGAAGACGGACCGCTCGTCGGCGAAGTTGGCCCGGTACAGGAGCCCGATCAGCTCGTCCTGCCTGCCCTGCTCCTTGGCGAAGTGCAGCAGGCGGTGCATGTCGAAGGTGTTGCCGTGGTCGCGGCCCTCGGTGAGGTAGTCAAGGCCCTCGGAAGCGGCGTTCACGCCGAGGTTCCGCTCGGCCTCCTGGGCCTGCTGCTCGCTCATGCCGTACTTCTTGGCGAGCATCGGGATCACCGGGCCGCTGTCGCCCTTGACGCGCGTGGGGTCGAGCTCGAAGGAGCGGTGCACCACCTCGACGTCGTCACGGTGCGGGAAGGCGGCGAGCGCCTTCTCGAAGCGGGCCTTGCCCACGTAGCACCAGGGGCAGGCGATATCGCTCCAGATCTCGACGCGCATGTGTGCAGCTCTTTCCAGGTCGTACGGGTAGTGCGGAGGGTCCCTCCGGTCAGTTGAACAACGTACGACCGTCGTGTCTCATTCCCCGGCTTCCCCGGCTTCCCCGGCCGCGTCCGACACGGCAAGGCGCATCCGCAGATGGGTGCCGGCGCCGTCCGCGCGCTCGGCGGGCCGCCAGCCGTGGCGGGCGTAGAAGGCCTGGGCCCTGCGGTTCTCGCGGTGGACGTCAAGGCCCGCCTCACGGATGCCGTCGGCCCGCCACTGCTCCACGCACGCGGCGTGCAGCGCGGCGCCGACACCCGCGCGCCAGTGGGCGGGCTCGACATGGAACTGGAAGAGCTGCACCGTGTCCGCCGCGTCGCCGTCGGGCGTACGGAAGGACGCGAGGCCCACGACGCTCCCGTCCCGGACCGCGCAGAGCACATGCCCGTCGCGGCGCTCGATGGCGCCCCGCCACACCGCCGTCCCGTCGACGCCCGCGTCCGGCGGCCCTTCGGCGTAGTACGTGGCGCGGGCCCGGGCGTGCAGGGCCGCGAGCACGGGGGCGTCGGCGGGCAGTGCGGTGCGGATGACGGTCGGCATCACTGCCTGCTTCGGGGTGGGCGGTGTGGGAAGTGCGGAGTGGATCACGCTGCGATAGACGTGCGCCACGCTTTCTGAGTTCCGGGGCGCGTGGCGGGGCTCGTGGAGGGGCGCGTCCCGAGGCGGCTGAACTGGGCGCGGTAGGCGCTCGGCGTGAGCCCCGTGCGGCGCACCAGATGACCGCGCAGCGAGTCGGCCGTGCCCAGGCCGCACGCCTGGGCCACCCGGTCCATCGGGAACGACGTGGTCTCCAGGAGCTCCTTCGCCCGCTCGATGCGCTGGTGAAGGAGCCACTGCAACGGGCTGACCCCGCTCTCTGCGTGGAAGCGCCGGGTGAGGGTGCGCACGCTGACGCCCGCGTGCCGGGCCAGGTCGGTGAGGGTGAGCGGCTCGTCGAGGCGCCGCATGGCCCAGCCGCGGGTGTCGGCACAGGCGTTGCCGCGCTCGGGCGGCAGCGGGGTCTGGGTGAACTGGGTCTGGCCGCCCGGCCGTACGGGGGCGACGAGTGCGGCCCTGGCGACCTCGTTGGCCACCGCCGCCCCGTAGTCGGTGCGGATGATGTGCAGGCACAGGTCGATCCCGGCGGCGTACCCGGAGGACGTCATCACCTGGCCGTCCTCCACGTAGAGGACGTCTCCCTTGAGGTCGAGCGCCGGGTAGCGGTTGCGCAGCTCCTCGGCCAGCTGCCAGTACGTGGTGGCGCTGCGCCCGTCGAGCAGGCCGGCCTCGGCGAGCACGAAGGCGCCGCTGCAGATGGAGGCGATGCGGGCGCCCCGCTCTGCGGCCTCGCGGACGGCGGCGACGGTCAGCGGGTCGGGTTCGTAGCGGTGGCCGGTGCCCGCGACGAGGAGCGTGTCGGCGTCGCGTACGGCGTCGAGCCCGTGCTCCACGTGGAGGCTGAGGCCGCCGGTGGTGGCGATGGCGCCGGGCCGCGGGGTGCAGACGACCACTTCATAGCCGGGGCCGCCCGGCAGCTCGACCTTGCCGAGGAGCATCTCCGGGATCGCGAGATTGAACATCGACACAGGTGAGGGGGCGATGACGACGACGCGATGGGCGCGGTGGGCACGGTGGTCACCCTGGGAGCGGGGCATGGCCAGAACCTCCGGATGTATGGCATTCAGGCCACTACTGTAGCCGCGCCGCGGTCCGCAGACTCAGGGGCATGGCAACGAACTCCCTCACCGAAACCCCCGGTCACACGGGCGACTTGACGCGACCGCACCCCCGGTCCGCACCCCCCGGCACGGGCCGGACGTCACCCGTCCTCACCCTGGTCGCCGCCATGCTGGGCTTCGCCCTGATCACGCTCGACGCCTCCGTGGTGAACGTGGCGCTGCCCGCGATCGGCGACGAACTCGGCGGCGGCATGTCCGGGCTCCAGTGGGTCGTGGACGCGTACACCCTCGCCTTCGCCGCGCTGATGCTGTCCACCGGCGCGCTCTCCGACCGGATCGGCGCGACCCGGGCGTACGCGATCGGCATCGCGGTCTTCACGGCGGCTTCCGTGGTGTGCGGCCTCGCACCGTCGCTGCCCGCGCTGATCGGCGCGCGGGCAGCGCAGGGGATGGCGGCCGCGGTGGTCCTTCCGGCCTCGCTCTCCCTGGTCCGTCAGGCGTACGCGGACGCGGCGGGGCGGGCGCGTGCGGTGGCGATGTGGGCGGCGGGCGGTTCCGTCGCGGTGGCGCTCGGTCCGGTCGCGGGCGGCGCGCTGACCACGGCGTGGGACTGGAGCGGCATCTTCTTCATCAACGTCCCCCTGGGCGCGGTGGCCCTGGTGCTCCTGCTGCGTGCGCCGCGCTCGCAGCGGCGTCCCGCACCGCTTGACCTGCCGGGGCAGGCGCTGGCGGTGGTGACCCTGACGGCGCTGACCTTCGCGGTGATCGAGGGCGGTACGACGGGTCTGCTCGCCCTGGTCATCGCGGTGGCGGGAGGTGCACTCTTCCTGCGGACGGAGGCGCGGCAGCCGCATCCGGTGGTGCCGCTCGGGCTCTTCCGCAACCGGACGGTGGCGATCACTGTCGCGGCGGGGGCGGCGTGCAGCGTCGCCTTCTACGGTCTCGTCTTTGTCTTCAGCCTCTTCTTCCAGCAGGTGCAGGGGCGTTCGGCGCTGTGGGCCGGGCTGATGTTCCTGCCGATGACCGGGCTCATCGCGGTGACGAATGTGGTGGCGGGGAAGCTGGCTGCGCGGGTGGGGCCGCGGGTCCCGATGCTGGCGGGACAGTCCCTGGCCGTCCTCGGCCTGCTGGTCCTCCTCTTCGCCGACGCGTCGACGCCGGCGCTCGGCCTGGCGTTCCTCATGGTCCCGCTGGCGCTTGGCTGCGCGCTGACGATTCCGCCGCTGACGTCCGCGATGATGGAGGCGGTGCCTTCCGAGCGGGCGGGGCTGGCTGCGGGGGTCCTCAACTCGGCGCGGCAGGTGGCGGGGGGCCTCGGGATCGCGGCCTTCGGGGGGTTGGTCGCCGGGGACTTCGTCTCCGGGATGAGGGTGAGTCTGCTGATTTCGGCGGGGCTGCTGGCGGCTACGGGGCTGGCGACGTTGGGGATGAGGCGAGAGCGTTGACCTTTCCCCGATCCCACCCCTACCCGAATCCCTTCCGGCTTCGCCGGCCGCGAGGTGGCCGTCGATCACCGCCTTCGGCGAGTTCGTCCTCAAACGCCGGACGGGCTGAAAGAGCTGCAGGGTAATCGGGTGGGTGGGCGGGAAAAATCCGCCGCGAAGCGGCGGTCTTGGTCCCACCCACCCCCGGGGTGACTAAGAACCGTCCCTCAGGCCCACCGGCCAGTTCGGGCGGAATTCGACGGACTCGTACGTCACCACGCAGCCCTCCCCGACAGGCGACTGCGCCATGAAGCCCACCAGCGCCGCCCCCGCCGCCTTCTCATCGCCCAGCGAGAAGATCCGGACGAACGTCCACCGCTTCCCGTCCAGTGAGGCGTGGAACGCGAACGCGGAGCCCGTGCGGCTGACCCGGAGCCACACGCTGCTGCCGTCCACCACGAACGCGTTGGCGTCGTCGGAGCGGCCACGGGTGACGACCGTGCACACCGTCGCCTCGTCCGGCGAGCGCTCCAGGCAGAGCTTGGCCCACTCCCGGTCGCCGACATGCACGTACAGCACACCCGCGTCGAACGCCGCCGCGAACCCCACCGTGACCTTGGCGATCAGCTGGAAGTCGCCCTCGGGGGCGCCGAGCAGGCGGGGCGCGTCCGACGCGGGGTCGAGCGCCTCGCCCGTCGGCGGCACGAAGCGGTCCTGCCGGGCGCCCGCCCAGCCGGTGAGGACCCCGTCCTCGTACGACCAATGGCCGTCAGGGCCGTACGTGCGCAGGGAGAAGGGCAGTTGCGGGATATCGACGTCCATGGGCGTCAGTGTTCCAGGCCGCCGTTGAAGCGACGCGGCAGCCCCAGTGGGTTGTCGTCCCGCAGCTCGGGCGGCAGCAGCGCCTCCGGGGTGTTCTGGTACGCGACGGGGCGCAGCCAGCGCTCGATGGCCGTACCGCCGACGGACGTCGAGGTGGACGTCGTCGCCGGGTACGGTCCGCCGTGGTGCTGCGCGGGCGCCACGGCGACCCCGGTCGGCCAGCCGTCGACCAGCACGCGCCCGGCCAGCGGCGTCAGTTCGGCGAGCAGCGCCGCCCCGCGCCCCTCGCCGGCCGCCTCCCGCGCGGAGAGCTGCACGGTCGCCGTGAGGTTCCCCGGCAGGCGGGACAGGACCGCGGTGATCTCCGCGTCGTCCTCGTAGCGGGCGACGACGGTCACCGGCCCGAAGCACTCCTCCAGGAGCAGATCGTGCTCCCCCTCGGAGGCCAGCCGCGCCGCGGGAACCGTCAGGAACCCCGCGCTGACCGTGTGCTCGCTGCCCGCGCCCGGCGTCACCGGAGCGTCCACGTCCGGAAGGCCGCCGCGCTCCCGCACGCCCGCCACGAAGTTGTCCCGCATCCGGTGGTCGAGGAGCACCCCGGCCTCGGTGTCGCTGACCGCATCCGTCAGGGACTTGATGAACCGGTCGCCGCCCGCGCCCGACGGGGCGAAGACCAGGCCCGGCTTGACGCAGAACTGGCCGACGCCCAGCGTCATCGAGCCCGCGAGCCCCGCCCCGATCTCCTCGGCGCGCTCGGCGGCCGCCGCCTCGGTCACCACGACCGGGTTGAGGGAGCCGAGTTCGCCGTGGAAGGGGATCGGCACGGGACGTGCCGCCGCCGCATCGAAGAGGGCGCGGCCGCCACGGATCGAGCCGGTGAACCCGGCGCCCGATACGAGCGGATGCCGGACCAGTTCCACGCCCGCATCGAAGCCGTGCACGAGGCCGATGACGCCGTCCGGGATGCCGTGCCGGTTCGCGGCCGCCCGAAGAAGCGCCGCGACCAGCTCGGACGTGGCCGGGTGGTCCGGATGCGCCTTGACGACCACGGGGCAGCCCGCGGCGAGCGCGCTCGCGGTGTCGCCGCCGGGCACCGAGAAGGCGAACGGGAAGTTGGACGCGGAGTAGACGGCCACCACGCCCAGCGGGATCTTGTAGCGGCGCAGGTCCGGGATGGGCGGGGTCGCGCCGCTGTCGGGGTGGTCGATGACGACGCCCAGGAAGGCACCCTCGTCGACGACGTCCGCGAAGGCCCGCAACTGGAAGCAGGTGCGGGCGAGTTCGCCGGTCAGCCGGACGGGACCGAGGGCGGTCTCCGCGTCCGCGGCCTCCACGAGCTGGTCCTTGGCCCCGTCGAGCAGCTCGGCCGCGGTGCGCAGGAACGCCGCGCGTACGGTGCGGTCGGCGAGCGCGTCCTTGGCGGCAATGGCGGCACGTACCGCCTGGTCCACCTCCTGGGCTGTGGCTTCCACCGCAACCTGCTCGCGCTGCTTCCCGGTTCGGGGGTCGACACTCCAGACTGGTGCTGCTGCCACCGCGGGCTCCTCAAGATGTGTTGCCACAGATGCACTCAGATGTACTGCCACTTGTACTGCCACTCACCTGCACTGTTCGATATGCTGAACAGCGTCTCCCATGATGAATAGCGGAGACTTCGGAGACTATTTCTCGTCGAACTAAGGGGTCAAGGGCGATGTCGGCTGGCGAGACTGGCGGGGCGCAGGTCAAGTCCGCGGTGCGGACGGTGGAGTTGCTCGAATACTTCGCGGGCCGCCCCGGAATGCACTCCCTGGCCGCCGTCCAGGAAGCCGTCGGGTACCCGAAGTCCAGCCTCTACATGCTCCTTCGTACGTTGGTGGAGCTCGGCTGGGTGGAGACGGACGCCACGGGCACGCGGTACGGCATCGGGGTGCGGGCCCTGCTCGTCGGCACCTCGTACATCGACGGCGACGAAGTGGTGGCGGCGGCGCGTCCCACCCTGGACCGCCTCTCGGACGACACCACGGAGACGATCCACCTGGCGCGCCTCGACGGCACGAACGTGGTCTACCTGGCCACGCGCCAGTCGCAGCACTACCTCCGCCCCTTCACCCGGGTCGGCCGCCGGCTCCCCGCCCACTCCACGTCCCTGGGCAAGGCGTTGCTCGCCACGCACACCGACGAGCAGGTCCGCAAGATGCTCCCGGAGACGCTGCCCGCGCTGACCGAGCACACGATCACCGACCGCGAGAAGCTGATCGAGGAGCTGCGGACGGTGCGCGAGCAGGGCTTCGCGGTGGACCGCGAGGAGAACACGCTGGGCCTTCGCTGCTTCGGCGTCGCGATTCCGTACCGCACGCCCGCGCGGGACGCGATCAGCTGCTCCGTGCCGGTGGCGCGGCTTACGCCCGCGCACGAACAGATGGTGAAGGACGCGTTGTTCGACGCTCGGGACCGGCTGACACTGGCGACTCGTAGGCTCTGAACCATGGTGAACACGACGAGCACGGCGAACACGGCGAACATGGATGTCAGTCTGCGCCCGGTGCATGACAGCGATCTGCCGGTCTTCTACCGGCAGATGAACGATCCCGAGGCGAACCGCGTCGCCGCGTTCACCTCGCCGAAGACGGCGGACCGGGACCTCTTCGAGGCCCACTGGAACAGGCTGCGGACGTCGCCCGACGTCGTCGTGCGGACGGTTCTCGCGGACGGGGACGTCGTGGGGAGCGTGGCGGTGTACGGGGAGCCGGGCGAGCGGGAGGTCACGTACTGGATCGACCGCGCGTACTGGGGGCGTGGCCTGGCGACTGCCGCGTTGCTGGGGCTCCTGGCGGAGGTCCCGGAGCGCCCGCTCCACGCCCGGGCGGCGGCGGACAACGCCGGGTCCCTGCGGGTCCTCGAGAAGTGCGGCTTCCGAGTGACGGCCGCCGAGCGGGGCTTCGCGCATGCGCGGGGCGAGGAGATCGACGAGGCGGTGCTGGTGCTGGGGTGAGGGCATTTCCTTTTGCGCCGGCCGCGAGGTGACCGCAGATCACCGGCTCCGCCGAGTTCGTCCTCAAACGCCGGACGGGCTAAAAGGGTGGGCGGGCAACTGCCGGGTAATCGGGTGGGCGGGAGGGAAAGATCCGCCGCGAAGCGGCGGTCTAGAACCCCCTCCCCCGCACGGCGGACCCGGATCATCGCCGCGCAGGACGCCCCCAGCAGCCCCCACCGGGAGCGTAGAGGCATGACGCTCACGCTCGTCCCCGCCACAGCCCGCACGGCAGTGCCCCGCACCCTGCGAGCCATCGCCATCCTCGCCTGCCTCCCCTACCTCAGCCTCAAGATCGCCTGGATCGCCGGCAGCCACATCGGCATCCCCGAAGGCAGCAGCCTCCTCCAGCACCGCACGGCCATGATCTTCGCCAACAGCCTCACGGTGCTGATGGACGCCTGCGTCATCGTCCTCGCCCTGCTCCTGACCCGCCCCTGGGGCCTGCGGACCCCGGCCTGGCTGCTCGCCCTCCCGATGTGGGCGGCCACCGGACTGCTGACGCCGATCATGGCCGGCTTCCCGCTCCAGCTCCTGGTCAAGGCCCTCGGCGGCAGCAGCAACCAGGGATCGAGCAGCGGCAGTGACGCCTTCCTCGACGACTGGGTCTTCGGCGTCGTCTACACCGGTTTCATCCTGCAAGGCCTCGCCCTCGGCGCCCTCTTCGTCCGCTACGCCCGCGACCGCTGGGGCCACCTGTGGCGCGGCCGCATCGGGGATCTCCCCCGGACCCGGGCCCGGACCCGGACCGCAGCCAAGAATGACCGCCGCACAGGAATAACTGCCGCTCTCCTCGCCCTCGCCCCAGCGACCCTGCACCTCCTCTGGGCCACCGGTTCCACCCTCGGACTCAACGAGGCGCGCATCGAGCAACGTACGACCGACTACTACGTCCTCGAAGCCCTGGACATCGGCTACCTCGCCGCCGCCGTGGCCGGCGGACTCCTCATCGCCTTCCGGCGAGCGCCCGCACTGCCCGTGAAGGTGCCGCTCGCACTCGGCTGGCTCGGCTCCGGCGCCGTCGCCTGCTGGGGCGGCTGGCTGCTGTTCGCCCTGCTCGTCGGCGTCGACGACATCGCCGAGCGGCCGACGGCGCCGATGCTCCTGACCTACGCTGTGCAGATGATCGTCGGGATACTTGTGGTCACCCTCGGGGTGCGCTTCTTCAAGGACCCCGCCTCCAAGGACCCCGCGTGAAAACCTTTGCTGCAGCCCTCTTCGGGCGTCGGGCGCGCCGCCGCTGGATCCATCTGATCCTCGGCGGCGCGCTCGCCATGCCGTACGTCTTCGTGGGCTCCGTCATCGTCGGCCCGCTGCTCGGCGAGGACACCGTCTTAGGCTCGCTCACGGCCCAACTCGCCGCGTTCGCCGTGGGGTTGCCGCTCGCCGCGATCACCGCGCTCTTCCCGCTCACCCGGCCCATGTCGGCGGCCGGCGTACGCGCGCTGTGCGACGTACCGGGCGAGAGCCTCGCCGACGGGCCCGCGCGGTCCCGCACGGCGCGCGGCCGCACCGTCGCGTGGTTCACGCTGCACCTCGGGTTCGGCGGGATCATCAGCGGGATGTCCCTCGCGCTGCCGCCGTTCGCGGGGGTGCTGATCGCGCTGCCGTTCGCCGCGGCGCTGCGGGGCAGCCGGGTCGGGATGCCCGAAGTGTTCGGCGAGGGCTGGCTGCTTGCCCTCTCGCCGGTCATCGGATTCGCCTCCCTCGTCGCACTCGCGGGGTGCGCGGCGGGCGCCGGGACCCTGCTCGCGCGCTGGGCGCCGGAACTCCTGGGGCCCACGCCCGCCGACCGGCTCGCGGCAGCCGAGCAGCGCGCGGCGGATCTCGCCGTGCGCAACCGGCTCGCGCGGGAGCTGCACGACTCGGTGGGGCACGCCCTGAGCGCCGTCACGCTCCAGGCGAGCGCGGCCCGCCGGGTCCTCGACAAGGACCCGGAGTTCGTCCGCGAGGCGCTGACCGCGATCGAGGAGACGACCCGGCGCACGGTGGGTGAACTCGACGCGGTCCTGGGGGTGTTGCGGGACGGCGACCAGACGGCACCGACCGCCCCGGCCCCCACCCTCGCCGCCGATCTGGACGGGCTGCTCAAGCGGACCCGCGTCGGCGGCCTGCGCGTGCGGTCGGTCGTGGACCTCGGCCCGCAGGGCACGGACGCCCTGCCCCCGATGGTCTCCCGCGAGGCGTACCGCATCGTCCAGGAGGGCCTGAGCAACGCGCTGCGGCACGCGGGCCCCGACGCCGCGGTGACCCTGCGGATCGCCCTGGAAGGCACCGACCTGGAGATCCTCGCGCAGAACCCGCTGCCCGCCGCGGGCGCCACCTCCCGCCCCGGCGGTGGCCACGGCCTGCGCGGCATCACCGACCGGGCCCGGCTCCTGGGCGGCACGGCCGAAGCAGGACCGGTCGACGGCACCTGGCGTCTGCGCGTACGACTCCCCTTGAAGGGCCCGCACTCCCCCGACCCGAAGAAACCGATGAAGCCGCAGAAGCAGCAGCAGAAGCACCAGGAACCGCAGAAACCGAAGGAATCCGCATGACCGAGACCGCCGCAGGCCCCATCCGTATCGTCCTCGCCGACGACGAACGCATGGTGCGCACGGCCCTGCGCGTGATCCTCTCCGCAGAGGACGGCCTGGAGGTCGTCGGCGAGGCGGCGAGCGGCGCCGAGGCGGTGTCTGTCGTGCGCGAGCTGAAGCCCGACGTGGTGCTCATGGACGTACGCATGCCGGAGATCGACGGCATCCGCGCCACCGAGCAGATCCTGCAGACGCTCGCCGATCCGCCGCGCATCGTGGTCGTGACGACCTTCGAGAACGACGCCTATGTGTACGAGGCGCTGCGCGCCGGGGCCTCCGGGTTCCTGCTCAAGCGGGCCGACGCGGACTCGCTCGTCCAGGCGGTGCGGCTTGTCGCGCGCAGCGACTCGCTGCTCTTCCCCGCGGCCGTGCGCGCCCTGGCCGCCGAGCACGCGAGCGCCAAGCCCGCGGCCCCGGCCTGGGTGGCCAGGCTCACCGGGCGGGAGAGCGAGGTGCTGCGGCTGATGGCCGCGGGGCTCACCAACGCGGAGATCGCCGGACGGATGGGGGTGGGCCCGGCGACGGTGAAGACCCATGTGGCCTCGGTCCTCGCCAAGACGGGGGCGCGGGACCGCACACAGGCGGTGATCGCGGCGTACGAGGCGGGCTTCATGAAGGACGCCTGACGCCCTGCCCCGACTATGAGGAATCTCTAAGAAACCCGGCAGAACGGAACGAAAGCATCCGTGCCGCTCGTCCTTTCACGGGATGAACAAGACGATCAGGCATGCCTCGGTCTTCACGCTGCTGCTCGTGCTCGCCCTCCTGGTGCGGGCGACGTGGGTGCAGTTCTACGACTCGAAGGCTCTCGCGGACGACAAGCTGAACCGGCGCAACGCGATCGAGCAGTACGCGAACCCGCTGGGCGACATCATCGTGGGCGGTGACGCCATCACCGGCTCCGAGCGGACGAAGGGCGGCGACCTCGCGTACAAGCGCACGTACAAGGACGGCGATCTCTATTCGGCCGTCACGGGCTACAGCTCTCAGGTGTACGGGGCGACGCAGATCGAGGGCATCTACAAGGACATCCTCGACGGCACCGACAACCGGCTGAAGAACCCGCTGGACACGGTCACCAACAAGCGCGCCGACCCGGGTGACGTGGTCACGACGATCGACCCGGCGGTGCAGAAGGCCGCGTACAAGGCGCTGGGCGACAAGAAGGGCGCGGCCGTCGCGATCGACCCGAAGACCGGCAAGATCCTCGGCATGGTCTCGACGCCGTCGTACGACCCCTCGGAGATCAGCGGTTCCACGGACTCCAAGGAGTGGAAGGCGCTGACCGGCGACGAGGACAAGCCGATGGTCAACCGCGCGCTGCGGCAGCCGCTGCCGCCCGGTTCCACGTTCAAGCTGGTCGTCGCGGCGGCGGCTCTCGAGGACGGCCGCTACGCCTCCGCCGACACCAAGACCGACAGCCCGAACCCGTACACGCTGCCCGGCACGACCACGGTCCTGAAGAACGAGAACGCGAGCGCGCCCTGCGAGAACGCGACGATCCGTACGGCGCTGCAGTACTCCTGCAACAACGTCTTCGCGAAGATGGCCGTCGACCTGGGCCAGGACAAGGTCAAGTCGATGGCCGAGAAGATGGGCTTCAACGCCGACAAGCTGGACGTGCCGGTGCGCGCGTCCAAGAGCGTCTACCCCTCCGACATGGACAAGGCGCAGACGGCCCTGACCGGCATCGGCCAGTTCGACGTGACGGCGACGCCGCTGCAGATCTCGATGGTCTCGGCCGCGATCGCCAACGGCGGCGAGCTGGTGTCGCCGCACATGGTGTCCCAGATCACCGACTCGAACGGCGATGTCCTGGAGTCGTACGACGACCCGGACTCCGAGCGGGTGATGAGCGAGGACACGGCGGGCGAGCTGCAGTCCGCGATGGAGACGGTCGTCGAGGAGGGCACGGGCACGAACGCGCGGATCAGCGGCGCGGACGTGGGCGGCAAGACGGGCACGGCCCAGCACGGCGAGAACAACAGCAAGACGCCGTACGCCTGGTTCACGTCGTATGCGAAGGGCGGCGACGGCAAGGAGGTGGCGGTGGCGGTGATCATCGAGTCCTCGGACGCGGCAAGGTCAGAGGTCAGCGGCAACGGCTTGGCGGCGCCGATCGCGAGGGCGATGATGTCAGCGGCTCTGAACTCTTAACAGTCGTCCCCGGCTGTGGGCAGGCGTTCCGCAGGGCGAGTGGGGTCTCCCCTGCTCGAGCGAAGCCGAGAGCTTGGGGAAGGGTGGGCACAGCCCGAAGCCGCGGGGTGCCGATGAAAGCGACCGGCACCCCGCGGAGGTCAACGCCGCGACTTCCACACCTGCCAGCCCCAAAGGCAGGCAAGCGGAACCAACGCCCCCACCAACAACCCCCCGGCGAAGCCGAACCCACTGCTGGCGTCGCCGTCATCGACGGCAACAGCAACACCCGCCAGGACGACAGCCACAGCCGCAACACCCACCAGCACATAGAACCGCCGGCTGAAGAACCGCCCCCGCAGCGGAACCCCCGGCGGCGCCGAAATCTCCGCCCCAGGACCAACGCTCGCGGCCCGAGGCCGCTTGAACCACGCGTACACGATCCAGTTCCCGCACGCCTCCCACCCCTCGGGAGCAAGCCGCTCGTCAAGCCCTTCACGCCCCCGCGTGACCAGCTCCCGCCGGTACTCCCACCGCTGCGGCCGCTCAAGATCCCGATGGCAGACGAACCGCCCGAGCGCGTCGACCCGCTCGACCTCCCACCCCTCACCGCCGAAGCGGTTCAGCAGCTCCTCGTCGACGTACGTGTCGGCGGTCCACCGCCACGTCTCGACGTGCGCGTCAGGGACCTCGGGCCGCCCCTCTCCCCCGGCAGGCGCCAGATCCCGGGCGAACTCCTCCACGGGCCCGAACTCGGCCTCCGGCTCCGCCCCGCCCGACTCCTCCAGGTGCGCCCGCAGATCCGCGACGGTCGTCTCGACGCGCTCGGCGGAGACACCCTGCTCCCGCAGCCGACCGGCCAGGTCATCGAAGTAGCTGAGGCTCATCGCACACCCGCCTTCCCCAGGACCTCACGTACGGACGCGTCGAAGGCGAGCCACAGTCCGCCCTGCTCGCCGAGGGTCTCGCGCCCCGCGTCCGTGAGGGAGTAGTAGCGCCGCCCCGGCCCCTTCTCCGTGGCCCGGAACTCGGCGGCGACCAGGCCCGCCTCCTCAAGGCGGTTGAGCACGGGATAGAGCGTGCCGCCCTTGATCTGGCCGAACCCGGCGGTGCCGAGCAGCTTGGCGATCTCGTAGCCGTAGCTCTCGCCGTCGGTGAGGCTGGCAAGGACGAGCAGATCGAGTACGCCCTTGAACCAGCTGGCCCGACGGTCGGTCTTGGCGCCCGAGGACGCGGGTGGGGTCACGCTCAGCTTCCCTTCGAGGCCGGCTCGTAAGCGGGCACGGAACCGATCGGCTCCGGTTCGGGGAGGGTCAAGTCCCGTACGGAGAGGGCGATGTGGACGGCGACGGGCAGCAGCAAGCTGCCGCTCGCCACATAGAGTCCGGCGAACAGCGCCCCGACGAAGCCGAAGGCGAGGAGACCGCTGCGGCCCTGGTAGAAGCCGGCGAGGGCGTACACGAGCACCGAAAGGGCCGCCGCCACATAGAGGTTGAGGCCGAGCACGCCGACGCCGAAGGCGATCAGGAGCCCGCGGTAGACGAGTTCGGCGCAGAGGCCGTCGGTGACGGCGACGGCGATCGCGAGCCGGCGCTCCTGTGGCGTGCGCGGCAGCATCGCCTGGATGGAGGCGAGCCCCGGCACGTTCCTGCCGCCCGCGGCGAGGGCGCGCATCTTGCGCCCGGACGTCACGGAGACCACCACCATCACGACGATGACGACGGCCGTGGACACCGGCGAATCGGGCGCCGCGATGCCGAGGTCGGCGGCGGCCATGCCCGGCGAGAGCAGCAGCACCGCCACGGCGAGGGCGGCAAGGACCCACCAGAAGGCGAGCACAAAGGTGAAGTAGCGGACGAGAGCGCGTGGTTCGGTGTCGCGGCGGCGCGCGAGCGAGCCGTAGACGCGGCGGCCGAGCCAGGGCTCGCCGAGCAGCAGATAGGCGCCGAGCACGGCGGTGACGGCGGTGGACGCGGCCGAGAAGTCCGGCGAGACGGTCATAAGGATCCCCCTTCCCGAAGGGACCGCGCGGCGCATGCCGCACGGCCCCATGAGCATGTGAGCTACCTAGACCGTAAAGCGACCTAGTCAGGAATGCAACCTATCTCGCGATGCCGAGCCTCCCCCGGCATCTCCGGTGCCTACTCGACGAAGTACGTCGGGTTCGGCAGCTTGTACGTCTTGTCCGCGTACCCGCCCGCGAGGTCGGAGAGCTGGTCGCCGAAGCTGCCGACGATGTCGTAGCCCTTCGACTCGATGTGCTTGCGGGTGCCCTCCTTGAACTGCACGGTGGTGCACTCCCACTTGGCGGGCGTGGCGCAGTCGCTCAGGTAGGCGGGCGGGTTGGTCTTGTCCTTGGTGAACACGTGCTGCTTGTCCAGCTGCGTCTCGTACCCGGCCCTGGCGAGGTTGGTGACGGCGCCCTCGCGCTGCGACTCGCTCAGGCCGGTCAGGAAGAAGACCTCGACGCCCTTGCCCTTGGCGTACGCGACGAGTTCGGGCATGCCGAAGACCGCCGGGCGCTTGGCCGCCTTGACGTAGGCGTCCCAAGTGGCACTGTTGTAGGTGAAGTTGGTGGTCTTCTCGTAGTCGAAGCTGAGCAGCGAGGTGTCGTCCACGTCGAGGACGATCGCGGGCTTCTTGCCGTGGCCCGCACCCTTCGCGCCGTGCGCCGCGGCCTTCCTGATGTCCTTCTTCGCCCTCGCCTGGATGCGCGCCAGGTCCTTGGCGTAGGGGCTGTCGGGCGAGGAGCGCCAGACGCCGTCGGCGTCCTGGTACGCGCCGTAGTAGTCGTCGATCTCGCCGACGAGCAGGCCGATGTTCTGCGGCTCGGCGGTGTGCCGCGCCGAGGCGTTGTCGGCGGTGGCGGCGCCGGTGCCGTACAGCGCGGCGCCGGCGACGGCACATGCGGTGGCGATACCCGCCACCCGTAGGGACTTGCGCATAGAGCGGTCTCTCCGGATCAGTGTCTGCGTATGTCTACGTAGGGGCAACAAGGTGAGCAGGTCAAAGCCTGTCTACGCGCCTTGTCTACGCGCATCACTCTGGCCCCCGCGAGACCCCGGGGAGACCCTTTACTCGATCGATACCTGATCCGACCTGATCCGACCTGATCCGCGGGAAGCCTCCTACGCTCCGGGAGTCCAGCCCGGGTCCCTGCCGCTGAGACCGATCACCCGGTCGAGGAGCGGTGCGTCGTCGGGCACCGGCACCACGGGCCCGAACAGGCTGTTGCCCGAAGTCGCGTCCTCCTCCGGCGTGAGCAGCTCCTTGGCCACCCCGAGGCTCGCCTCGTCGGGCGCGTACTCCTGGCCCGTCGCGCGCGCCAAGTCCCAGCCGTGCACGACGAGTTCGTCCATGGCCACAGCGCCCGCGACGGCTCCCGGCAGATCGATACCGCCGGCCCGGGTCATGCCCTCCCACGCGGCAGGGTCGCGCCACGTCTCCACCAGCTCGTCAAGCAGCTTCGGCAGCTCACCGCGCCAGCCGGGGCCGATGTCCGGCGAAGAGCCGGCCGGGTCCTGGTCGAGCGCCGGCCCCAGGTCCTTGCGGCCGGCGTCGCGGAACGCGCCCGTCAGCCCGATCAGATGACCCAGCAGATGGCGCACCTCGTACTCAGGACAGGGCGTGGGTCCCGAGAGCTGCTCGTCGGTGACGCCCTCCGCGACGGCCGCGACAAGCCGGGCCTGCGGAGCGAAGTCGATCATCTCTGTCATGGGTCCTCCCGAAGCTCGGCGACCCTGCCCCCGGGCCGCTCTCCTGACCCTGTAGACCGGCCCGGCGCCCAAAACTCATCGCCACGCGTCGCGGGCTACTTCACGTCGGCCCAGCGCTTGACGTGGGCGACGGCCTCCGCAAGCTCGGCGGGGGGCAGCTTCTCGATCGCGTTGTTGTGGTGGGCGCCGGGCGCCACGTAGCGGTACGAGTCGTGCTTGCTGGGCGTGAACTTCTCGGCGCTCCACGGGTCGTTCTCCGCGTAGATGAAGAGCATCCGCTCGCCCTTGGTCTTCACCCAGCGGTCGACGTCGACGACGGTCCTGCCGTCGTAGGTGCCGCCACGCATGGCGGCGGGGAGCAACGAGTCGGGATGCCGCAGACCCGGGTAACGGCGGAGACCGTCGAGATGGTCCAACTTCAGGTCGGCCCAGCCGAGTTGCGTGGCTGCCTGCCGGTCGTGGGGGCCACCGCTGTGGGTGCCGAGGACCTCGTCCTGGAACATTCCCATGCCGTTCTTCCTCGACCAGGAGTACAGCTCGTCGTCCGTGGCCTTCTTCGCATCGGGCACGGTCGGGCACTTGTCGATCCCACCGCTCTGCCAGAAGCCCCACACCTGCTCGAGCACGCCCCGCTCGTAGGCGCGGTCCGCGGTGCCGAGTATCTCCTCGAAAGTGGCGCCTTCCCGCCGCGCCTCCGCCTCGAACTTGGGGAGCAGCGCCGCACGGCGTACGAGCATCTCGCGCTGCACGGCGTTCAGGGCGTCCCGGCACTCGCGCGTCCCGACCGTCTTGAAGAAGCGCTCATAGGCCCTGTCGTCCTTGTTGTCGACGTCGTTCGGCGCGACGACCGCGACGACTCCGTCCAGGTCGTCGGGGTAGTAGCGCTCGTGGTACGTCGCCGTCATGCCGCCCTTGCTGGCGCCGACGCCGATCCACTTGCCCTTCTCGATGCCGCGCAGGGCCTGGGTGAGGCGGTGCTCGTCGGCGGCCTCCTGCTGGACGGTGAGCTTGGACCAGTCGTCGCCCGCGGGCCCCGAGGGACGGGACCCCTCGAAGTACCGGTGCTCCAGGCTCACTTGGTTGGCGTCGAGGATGTCGGTGAGAGGGGTGACGTCGCTGGAGAGGTCGTAGCCCGGGGTGAAGAGGACCGTCGGCTTGTCCGTCGCCTTGTGCCAGAGCGTGAGGCGCTGGGTGAACGTGCCCGCGCCCGGGTCGTGGTGGTCGACGGGCTGGACGTACGTGAGCGAGTAGCGGGGGTGGCCCCGCACGTCGTCCACGCCCGTGACGGTCATCCCCGGGATGCCCTCCAGGCGTTCACGGAAGTCATCGGCCTGGACCCCCGTCGCGCCGGCGGGGGTCCGCGCCGCCGCGGGCGCGGAGCCGGCAAGCACGGCCGAGCCCGCCAGCACCCCGGCGCATATCAGCGCGGACACCCCTTTGGCGCCCTTGGCCCCCTTGGTTCCCCCGGTCCCCTTGTCGCGCACCGTGTCTCCGATCGTGATCGGTCGTGGTGATCAGCTTGATGATCATCGGTGTACGGATCGTAACCTTGATCACTGCTGTCGCGACAGCATCAACCTCTCCAAATGCCCCTAAACGTGCACTACTTCACATCGGCCCAGCGCTTGATGGTGGCGGTGACCTCGGCCTGCTCGGCGGCGGGCAGCTTGGCGATCGAGGCGCCGTGGTTGGAGCCGGGCACCTCGTAGCGGTAGGAGTCGCGCCGGCTCGGGGTGAACTTCTCCGCGCTCCACGGGTCGTTCTCGCCGTAGATGAACATCATCCGCTGGCCGCGGGTCTTCACCCAGCGGTCGACGTCGGCGATGGTCCTGTTGTTGTACGAGCCGCGCATGCCCTCGGGCAGGACCGAGTTGGGCTGGTAGATGTCCGGGTAGTGGCGGACATCCTTGAGGTGCTTGAACTTCAGGTCGGCCCAGCCGAGTTGGGTGGCGGCCTGCCGGTAGTAGGGTCCTGTTCCGTTCGTGCCGAGGGTCTCGTCCTGGTAGACGCTGAAGCCGTGCTTCTTGGACCAGTCGTACAGCTCGTCGTCGGTGGCCTTCTCGGCGTCGGGCACGGTCGGGCAGTTGTCGATGGTGCCGCTCTGCCAGAAGTTCCACACCTGGTCGAGCACGGCGAACTCGTAGGCGCGGTCGATGGTGCCGAGGGTCTCCTCGAAGGTGTCGCCGTTGGCCTTGGCGTCCGCCTCGAACTTGGGGATGAGGGCGTCACGGCGTACGAGCATCTCGCGCTGCACCGCGTCGAGCGCGGTACGGCACTCGGCCGTCCCCACCGTCTTGAAGAAGTGCTCGTAGCCGCTGTCGTCCTTGTTGTTGGCGTCGTTCGGGGCCACGAACGCGACGACGGCGTCCAGGTCGTCGGGGTAGAAGCGCTCGTGGTACGTCGCCGTCATGCCGCCCTTGCTGGCGCCCGTGCCCAGCCACTTGCCCTTCTCGATGCCGCGCAGCGCCTGCGTGAGGCGGTGCTCGTCGGCCGCCTCCTGCTGCACGGTGAGCTTGGACCAGTCGGAACCGGCCGGACCCGATGGCCGGGACTGCTCGAAGTAGCGGTGCTCGACGCTGACTTGGTTGGCGTCGATCAGCTTGGTGAGGGCGGTGGTGTTGGATGCGAGGGTGTAGCCGCCGGTGTAGAGGACGGTCGGCTTGTCCGTGGACTTGTGCCAGAGGGTGGCGCGCTGGGTGAACGTGCCGGCGTCGGGGTTGTCGTGGTCGACGGGCTGGGCGTAGGTGAGCGTGTAGAGGGGGTAGCCCTCGCGGTCAGCCACGGAGACGACCTTCATGCCCGGGATCTTCTCCAGCTGCTCCCGGATGTCGGGTGCGGCGGCCTGTCTTCCGTCCGTCTGCGCGGCCGCGGGCACTGCCCCGCCGAGCACGGCCGCGCCCGCCATGAATCCGGCGCAGACCAGCGCGGATATCCCCTTGTTGCGCACCTTGTCTCCTCGTATTTCTCGTACTGGAGCGAATGGTTGCGCGGATGGTAACCGTCTTCACTTCACGGGCGACAGGGGCTATTTGAGGCTCGAAAGGGCGTTGCGGACCCGCGCGAGATCCGTGTCGGACGCCAACCCGGCGTGGTAGAGCCGCAGTTCGTCGGCGCCCAGGTCGGCCGCTTGTGCGGCGTCCCCGGCGAGGGTCGCGGGGCTTCCGCCCATGCCGGACACGACGGTGAGGTTCGCGGCGAGCGTGGTGCGGTCGGTGCGGTGCGGTGCGAACGCCGTCAGGGCGTCCGCGCCGCCCGTGCAGGGCACGACCACGCCGTCCGCCACGGAGAGGATGTGCTCGGCGTCGACTCCGGCGTTCGCGCCGCAGTGGTACGTCACCGGGTCGGCGTGCAGCAGCACTTGGAAGCCGTCCGGTGCGGCCGCGCGTACCGCCGCGATCGCCGCTTCCTGGAGGGTGCGTGCGGTCTCGTCGCGCCACGCGCGCGTGGCGGCCGCCGTGTCGGCGCCGATGAGCTTCTCGACGGCCGCCCAGCTGCCGGCGGGCTCCTCGCCGCGCCATACGGGCTCCAGGGCGCGGCGGACCGCGGGGGCCAGCTCATCGGGGTCCAGGCCCTGTCCGGCGTACCCCTGACGGCAGTCCGCGCAGAAGCAGAGCGACATCAGGTACTGCCCTGCCTCGCCGAGCGGCACTCCCGCGGTCTTGTCGTGGGCGTGCAGATGCGCGAGGCCGTACCAGCCGAGGGACTCCAGTTCGGTGCCGAGCGCGCCGGGGCGTACGGCGGCTTCCGCGGCGAGGTCGATCAGGTACGCGCGCGTGGTGGCCTTGGCGATGCAGGGCGCCCAAGGGTAGCGGTCTCCATAGGCGTTGACCACCGAGGTGTGCGGATGGTCGGCGCCCATGCGGGAGTTGTGGGCGAGGACGACCCAGGTGTGCACGTCGAGCCCGGCGGACGCCAGCGCCTCGGCGGCCTCTCCGTAGGCGTCGCCCCGGGCCCAGTTTCCGGGCGCGTACGGGCGCAGTTCGCGCCCCTGCCAGCGGGCGTCCGGCTCGTACAGCACCGCAGCGTGCTCGGCGGTGAGGATGCGGTGACGGGGGTGGCGCGGGGTCAGTGCGCGCGTGGAGTGGTAGGCGGCGGCGAGGGTGACCTGCTGGACGCCGAGGGCGGCGATGCGGGCGGGCGCCTCGGGGTCGCCGACGACGTCCCAGGGGTAGAGGAAGGCGGAGGTCCTCACGCGTCCGCTCCCGTCCGCAGCAACGCCCTGCCCCGCTCGGTCAGTTCGGCCAGGCGCTTGACGTGGTCGTCGGTGGGGTCGTGCAGCGGCGTCCGCACCCCGCCGACGTCGAGTCCGGCCAGGCGTACGCCCGCCTTGACGAGGGAGACGGCATAGCCGCGGCCTTCGCCGCGCAGCTCCACGAAGGGCCGGTAGAAGCCGTCGACGAGCCGGTTCACGGTGGCGTCGCCCTCGGCGTCCCCGGCGTTGAAGGCCTTGTGGAAGGCGAGCGCGATGTCGGGGGCGAAGCAGAAGACGGCCGAGGAGTAGAGCGTCACGCCGATGCCGCGATAGGCGAGTCCGGTCAGCTCGGCGGTGGGCAGTCCATTGAAGTACAGGAAGTCTTCAGGGACTTCACTGCGTACGGCGCTGACGATGCGCTGCATCAGGTCCATGTCGCCGAGGCCGTCCTTGAAGCCGATGATGCCCTCGGTGCGGGCGAGTCCGACGACGGTCTCGGGGGTGAACACGGCGTTGTCGCGCTGGTAGACGATCACGTCGAGGGAGGTGGCGGCGGCCAGTTCGGCGTAGTGCCGCAGCAGGCCCTCCTGTCCGGCGACGACCAGGTAGGGCGGCATCGCGAGCAGCCCGTCGGCGCCGGCACCATCGGCGAGCTTCGCGTACCGCACGGCGAGCGCGGTGCCGTACCCCGCGCCCGCCACCACCGGCACCCGGCCCGCCGACTCCTCGACGGCGGCGGCGACGCACGCCTCGTACTCCTCGGGGGTCAGGGCGTGGAACTCGCCGGTGCCGCAGCAGGCGAAGACGGCCGCCGCGCCCGCCTCGATGCCCGCGCGCACATGCGTGCGGAAGACGTCGAGGTCTACAGAGCCGTCAGGGCCATAGGCGGTGACCGGGAAGAACAGTGGCCCGCTGGGGATGCGGAGTCGAGCGGCGAGGGGTGCTGACGTCACGGGCTCTCCCTTAGCGTGCACGTTTCTGATCCACGTCCATATTTCTGAACGCGTCCACGCTAAGGCGCGCCCTAACCCCTGGTCAAGCGCGCAGGCATGCAACAGAACCGCAATTCAGGAGCGGATTCACCGCCTCCGTACGACACTTGACGCGGCGGTGATCCGATCCCTAGCGTGTCCACACATGTGAATGCCGTACGCGCACGCGAATGCGAAGGCAACTGCGAAGGCGAATGCGACAGCTGATCCGAGGAGACTCCCTCATGCCCGCTCCCCGCACCGTCCTGCTCACCGGCGCAGCCGGCGGCCTCGGCACCCTGATGCGGGGTCTGCTGCCCGCGTACGGATATGAGCTGCGGCTGCTCGACATGCGGCCGATCGAGGGCGAGCCGACGGCGGTCACGGCGGACCTCTCGGACCGGGCGGCGCTGCGCGAGGCGGTGCGGGGCGTCGACGCGATCGTCCATCTGGCGGGCATCTCCCTCGAATCCACCTTCGACAAGATCCTGAAGGCCAACATCGAGGGGACGTACAACCTCTACGAGGCGGCTCGCGAGGAGGGGGTGCGTCGTGTCGTCTTCGCCTCGTCGAACCACGCGGTGGGATTCACGCCGCGGCCCACCGGGGACGACCCGCTGATCCCGGTCGACACACCGCGCCGCCCCGACACCTTCTACGGCCTGTCCAAGTCCTTCGGCGAGGATCTCGCCCAGCTCTACTGGGACAAGCACGGGATCGAGACGGTGTCGGTGCGGATCGGCTCCTGCTTCATGGAGCCGACGAGCGTGCGGATGCTGTCGGTGTGGATGTCGCCCGGGGACGGCGCCCGTCTCTTCCACGCGGCGCTGAGCGCTCCCGCTGTGGGGCATGCGGTGGTGTACGGGTCCTCCGCGAATACCCGGCTGTGGTGGGACCTCTCCTCGGCGCGGGCGCTGGGGTTTGAGCCGCAGGACGACTCGGAGCAGTACGCGGAGAAACTGATCGCCGAGCACGGGGAACTGGGCCCCGAGAGCCCGGACCACGCGTGCCTGGGCGGCCACTTCTGCACGAACCCTCCGGTGTGGCCGTACTGAGCTCAAGACCGCCGCTTCGCGGCGGATCTTTCCCGCCCACCCACCCGATTGCCCGGCAGCAGACATCTCAGCCCGTCCGGCGATTGAGGACGAACTCGCCGAAGGCGGTGATCTACGGCCACCTCGCGGCCGGCGAAGCCGGAAGGGATTCGGGTAAGGGAACCAGCACCCGGGCACCAAACGGGCACCCCCACCCCACCGAACGGGCACCCCTCCCGCCCGGACCGCAGGCCACCGCCCCGGCAAACGGGCAGATGCGGGCACCATCACACCGGCTCCGAGCCTGTTCACACACCGTCTCCCGCTGTAGAACTTCCCCACAGGGCCCGAACGGGCATCCGGCGAGGAAGAGGGCGGCGGTCATGACCGCGGAAGAACGTCAGCGGAAGATCGTCCGAGCGGCGCGGAACTCCGGTTCCGTGGACGTCACCGCACTCGCCGCCGAACTGGGCGTCGCCAAGGAGACCGTGCGCCGCGATCTCCGCGCCCTGGAGGACCACGGCCTGGTCCGCCGCACCCACGGCGGCGCCTACCCCGTGGAGAGCGCCGGTTTCGAGACGACGCTCGCCTTCCGCACCACCATGCACGTCCCGGAGAAGCGAAGGATCGCCACCGCCGCGGCCGACCTCCTGGGCGACGCGGAGACCGTCTTCGTCGACGAGGGCTTCACCCCGCAGCTGATCGCCGAGGCGCTGCCCGAGGCCGCCAAGGGCCGCCCCCTGACCGTGGTCACCGCGTCCCTCGCGACCGCCGGCGCCCTCGCCGAGGCCGAGAACATGACCGTGCTGCTCCTCGGCGGCCGGGTCCGTCCGGGCACACTCGCGACCGTCGACCACTGGACCACCCGGATGCTCGCCGGATTCGTGATCGACCTGGCCTACATCGGGGCCAACGGCATCTCCCGCGAGCACGGTCTGACGACGCCCGACCCGGCCGTCAGCGAAGTGAAGGCCCAGGCGATCCGGGCGTCACGGCGCACCGTGTTCGCGGGCGTGTACACCAAGTTCGGGGCGGCGAGCTTCTGCCGGTTCGCGCACATCGGCGACCTGGAGGCCATCGTCACCAGCACCCAGCTGCCCGCGTCCGAGGCACACCGCTACTCCCTCCAGGGGCCGCAGGTCATCCGGGTCTGACGACATCCGCCGCATCCCCCTCCCCCCCCTCGCCGCACCGGGCTTCCGCACGCCCGGATGCGCCCCAACCGCACCCCAATCGCAACCCCAACCGCATCCCCACCGCACCCCATAAGTCCCCATAAGTCCAGGAGCATTCATGCGAACCCAGAGCCGACGGAGGCCGCGCGCACTCGCCGCTGCCGCCGCAGGGACGCTGCTTGCCCCGCTGCTCTCCGGCTGCTGGGCCGGGGCGGGCGGGACCGGTTCAGGCGGCGACTCCATCAACGTACTGATGGTGAACAACCCGCAGATGGTCGAGCTGCAGAAGCTCACCGCCGCCCACTTCACCAAGGAGACGGGCATCAAGGTGAACTTCACGGTCCTGCCCGAGAACGACGTCCGCGACAAGATCAGCCAGGACTTCGCCAACCAGGCCGGGCAGTACGACGTCGCGACGCTCAGCAATTACGAGATACCGATCTACGCCCGCAACGGCTGGCTGCATGAAGTCGGTTCGTATACGCGCAAGGACAAGGCGTACGACCAGAAGGACATCCTGCCGCCCATGCGCCAGTCGCTCACCGGCGACGACGGGAAGCTCTACGGACAGCCCTTCTACGGAGAGTCGTCCTTCCTGATGTACCGGAAGGACGTGTTCAAGAAGGCAGGGCTGACCATGCCCGAGCACCCCACCTGGCAGCAGGTGGCGAAGCTTGCCGCCGATGTGGACGGTGCCGAGTCCGGCATGAAGGGCATCTGTCTGCGCGGGCTTCCCGGCTGGGGCGAGCTGATGGCGCCCCTGACGACCGTGGTGAACACCTTCGGAGGGACGTGGTTCGACAAGGGGTGGAAGGCCCGCCTCGACTCACCCGAGTTTGAAAAGGCAACTCGCTTCTACGTAGACCTCGTTCGCGAGCACGGCGAGTCCGGAGCCGCCCAGTCCGGCTATGCCGAGTGCCTGAACAACCTCACCCAGGGCAAGACCGCCATGTGGTACGACGCCACGGCCGCCGCCGGCTCCCTGGAGTCCGCCAAGTCCCCCGTCAAGGGCAAGATCGGCTACGTACCGGCGCCCGTGGAGAAGACCAAGAGCTCCGGGTGGCTCTACACCTGGGCCTGGGGCCTGCAGAAGGCGTCCCGCAACCCGGACAAGGCCTGGAAGTTCGTCTCCTGGGCGTCGAGCAAGGAGTACGAGCAGCTGGTCGGCGAGAAGATCGGCTGGTCCGACGTCCCCGCCGGCAAGCGCGCCTCGACGTACGCCAACGCCGAGTACCGCAAGGAAGCCGCCGCCTTCCAGGACGTCACCCGCGCCGCCATCGAGGGCGCAAGGCCCCGCGACCCGGGCGTACAGCCCCGGCCCGCGCCCGGCATCCAGTTCGTCGGCATCCCCGAGTTCACCGACCTCGGCACGAGGGTCTCCCAGGAGATCAGCGCGGCCATCGCCGGGCGGCAGTCCGTCGACTCGGCCCTGAGGAAGTCACAGAAGCTCGCCGAGAAGATCGCCGAGGAGTACGAGGGACGATGACCGCCACCGCGAGCACCACCACCACCGCCGTCGCGCCCGCGCGCGTGAGCGCCGCCAAGCCACCGGGAAGGCTGCGCGCCTGGGCCACCAGGGCCCCGCTCCTGCCCGCCCTGATCTTCATGGTCGTGGTGACCCAGCTGCCGTTCGTGGCCACGCTGGTGATCTCCTTCTTCGACTGGAACGCCCTCTACCCCGACGCCCGCAGCTTCACCGGACTGGCCAACTACTCCGAGGTCCTCACCGATCCGGACCTGCGCAAGTCCGTCCTGACGACCATCGTGCTCACGGCCACCGTGGTGATCGCGAGCCTCGTCATCGGCCTCGCGCTCGCACTCCTCCTCGACCGGAAGTTCCGTGGCCGCGGCCTGGTGCGTACGTTGCTCATCGCACCGTTCCTGCTCGTGCCGGTGGCCGCCGCACTGCTGTGGAAGCACGTGCTCTACAACCCCGAGTACGGGCTCTTCAACGGGCTCCTGCACTGGGTGGGCGGTGACGGCGCCGCACAGCCCGACTGGGTGTCCAACACCCCGCTGATCGCCATCGAGGCCTCCCTGATCTGGCAGTGGACGCCCTTCATGATGCTGATCCTGCTCGCCGGGCTGCAGAGCCGCGACACCGAACTCATCGAGGCCGCCCGCATGGACGGCGCGAGCAACTGGCAGGTGTTCCGGTACCTGACCCTGCCGCACCTGCGCCGCTACCTCGAACTGGGCGCCCTGCTCGGCTCGGTGTACATCGTGCAGAACTTCGACGCCGTCTTCACGATCACCTCGGGCGGCCTGGGCACCGCCAACCTGCCCTACACCGTCTACCAGAGCTTCTACCAGGCCCACGAGAACGGCCTGGCGTCCGCCGCCGGTGTCCTCGTCGTCATCGGTTCCATCATCATCGCGACCTTCGCGCTGCGGGTCGTCTCGTCCCTGTTCCGTGAGGAGGCGTCCCGCTGATGAGCAGCATGAACACCGCCGTGACGCGTGTCCGTACCGCCCGTACCGCCCGTACGAAGGGAGCGTCGGGGCTCGGCCTCGTCGCCTGGCTGGCCGGCATCCTGTTCTTCCTGCCGATCGCCTGGATGACCCTGACCTCCTTCCACTCGGAGGAGGACGCCGCGACCAACCCGCCCTCGGTCGCCGCCTCGCTCACCCTGGACGGCTACCGCGACTTCTTCGGCACGGGCGGCGGCGCGAGCCCCTGGCCCGCGCTGATCAACTCGACCGTGGCCTCGGTGGCCTCGACCCTGTGTGTCCTGCTTCTCGCACTCCCTGCCGCGTACGCGCTCTCCATCAGGCCGGTGAAGAAGTGGACGGACGTCCTGTTCTTCTTCCTCTCGACGAAGATGCTGCCGGTCGTGGCGGGCCTCCTGCCCATCTATCTCTTCGCCAAGAACGCCGAGATGCTCGACAACATCTGGCTGCTCGTCATCCTCTACACGTCGATGAACCTGCCGATCGCGGTCTGGATGATGCAGTCCTTCCTCGCCGAGGTGCCGGTCGCGATCATCGAGGCCGCGCAGATCGACGGGGCACGCCTGCCGACCATCCTCGCGCGCGTGGTGGCGCCCATCGCGCTGCCCGGGATCGCCGCGACGGCCCTGATCTGCTTCATCTTCAGCTGGAACGAACTGCTCTTCGCGCGGGTGCTCACCGGGGTCGTCGCCCAGACCGCGCCCGTCTTCCTGACCGGCTTCATCACCAGCCAGGGCCTGTTCCTGGCGAAGGTGTGCGCCGCGTCGCTCGTGATCTCCCTGCCGGTGCTCGCCGCGGGGTTCGCCGCCCAGGACAAGCTGGTCCAGGGCCTGTCGTTGGGAGCCGTGAAATGAAGGCCGCCGTCATCGAGTCCATCGGCAAGGCCGTGGTCGCAGAGGTCCCGGACCCGACACCCGGGCCGCGCCAGGTCGTCGTGGAGGTCGCCGCGTGCGGTCTGTGCGGGACCGATCTGCACATCCTCCAGGGCGAGTTCGCGCCCACGCTGCCCGTGGTGCCGGGGCACGAGTTCGCCGGCGAGGTGGTGGGGCTCGGCAGCGAGGTCACGGAACTCGCCGTCGGCGACCGGGTCGCCGTCGACCCGTCCCTCTACTGCTACGAGTGCCGCTACTGCCGCACCGGCCACAACAACCTCTGCGAGCGCTGGGCCGCGATCGGCGTCACCACGGCGGGCGGCGCAGCCCAGTACGCGGTCGCGCCCGTCGCCAACTGCGTACGCCTCCCGGAGCACGTCCGCACCCAGGACGCCGCGCTCATCGAGCCGCTGTCCTGCGCGGTGCGCGGCTACGACGTGCTGCGCGCCCAGCTGGGGGCGCATGTGCTGATCTACGGCTCGGGAACCATGGGCCTGATGATGCTGGAGCTCGCCAAGCGGACGGGCGCGGCGAGCGTGGAAGTCGTGGACCTCAACCCGGACCGCCTCGCCACGGCGCGGCAGCTGGGCGTCTCGGGCTCCGCCGCGAACGCGGACGATCTTGAGCGGCCGCAGGGCTGGGACATCGTGGTCGACGCGACGGGGAACGCGGGGGCGATCCAGGACGGGCTCGGGCGCGTCGCCAAGGCGGGTACGTTCCTGCAGTTCGGGGTGGCGGACTACGCGACGCGCGTGAGCATCGACCCGTACCGGATCTACAACCAGGAGATCACCATCACCGGGTCGATGGCGGTGCTTCACAGCTATGAGCGGGCGGCGGAGCTGTTCGCCGGGGGCGTCCTGGACCCGGACGTCTTCATCAGCGACCGGCTGCCGCTGGCGGCGTACCCCGACGCGCTGGAGCGGTTCGCCTCCGGCGTGGGCCGGAAGATCGTGGTGGTGCCGTAGCCCGCGGCGCCCGTACCGGACATCACCGGCTTCGCCGAGTTCGTCCTCAAACGCCGGACGGGCTGGATCCTCCAGCGCGTCCGGCGTGTGCAGAGGCTGGGTGGGGAGAGAAAAGTTCTTCGGGTAAGGGAACGGCAAAGCCGGGATGTTCGTTACCCCGTGCATGACCGCTATGACACCCGGCTCGAACATCCCTCTCACCGCCACGCGCGTAGCGGTGGACGTCGCCGCACCGGTGCGGCTCGACGTGTCGGGCCTGCTGCTCACCGCCGACGGCAAAGTGCGCTCCGACGACGACTTCATCTTCTTCAACCAGCCCGCGGGCCCCGGCGTGACCTATCAGTCGGGCGGCGGCACGACGCCCGACAAGATCACCGTCGACACCACGGCCGTGCCCCCCGGCATCGAGAAGATCGTCGTCACCGCGAGCCCGGACGCCGCGGGCCAGACGTTCCAGGGCATCGAACCCACCGCCACCATCCGCAACGCCGACGACGGCTCCGTACTCGCCACGTTCACTCCCCCGCAGCTCGGCGGCGAGACCGCCCTGGTGGTCATCGAGGTCTACCTGCGCAACGGCGCGTGGAAGGCCCGTGCCGTCGGCCAGGGGTACTCGAACGGCCTCGCGGGCATCGCGACGGACTTCGGCGTTTCGGTGGAGGAGCCCGCGCCCGCCCCGGCCGCCGCTCCGGCCCCCGCCCCGATGGCCCCGCCGGTCGGCGCCCCCGTGCAGGGCCCGCCCCCGCCGGTCGCCGACCCCCGCGTCACCGCCCCGGCGGCGCCCGCCGCGGCACCCGCAGCCCCCGCGCCCGGCGCCGGGAAGATCAACCTGGACAAGGGCCGCGTCAGCCTCCAGAAGAACCAGACGGTGTCCCTGGTCAAGGGCGGCCAGCCGCTGCTTTCGCAGGTCAAGATGGGCCTCGGCTGGGAGCCCGCGTTCCGCGGCAAGGACATCGACCTGGACGCCTCGGTCATCGCCTACGGCCCGCAGCGCAACCACGTGGACAGCTGCTACTTCGGCAAGCTGTCGATCGTGAACGGCGCGATCAAGCACTCCGGCGACAACCTCACGGGCGAGGGCGGCGGTGACGACGAGGTGATCGTCGTCGACCTCGGCCGGCTGCCGCAGGACGTGACGGGTCTCGTCTTCACGGTGAACTCGTTCTCCGGCCAGAAGTTCACGCAGGTCGCCAAGGCCTACTGCCGCCTCCTGGACGCGGCGACGGGCGAGGAGCTGGTCCGCTTCGACCTCACCAACGCCGAGGCGCAGACGGGCGTGATGATGGCCAAGCTGATCAAGCAGTTCACCGGCGAGTGGGAAATGACCGCCATGGGCGACTTCGTGAAGTCACGCACCGTGCGCGGCATGGTGAAGCCGGCGGCGCAGGCGCTGTAGCCGCCGCGGGACATGCGCAGGGGCGGCCGCCGGAGGATCGACTCCTCCTGGCGGCCGCCCCTTTGTCGTACGCAGATCAGGGACTCAGAGCTTGGCCAGCTTGGGGTACGGGCTCAGGAACCTTCCCTGGCGGCCGGCGAAGTCGATGACCACCGCTTCCTCGCCTTCGACTCCGACGATCCGTCCGAGTCCGTACTGGTCGTGCGAGACCCGGTCGCCCACGGCGAACTGCTCGATGGGCGGTGCGGGCGGCGGCGGAACGTTGAAGGGACTGTTCGGCAGGTGGCGTCGGGTACCGGGGGGCCTCGTCATGTCCTGAGTATGCGCCCCCGGGAGCCCGCCGCACCATGCTCCGAGCTCACACGGTCCTCACATCGGCATCAAACCGACACACAAACACGGCTTCCCCGTAGCGGTCCGTAGCCACTCCATCGCACCACGCGCACATTTGTGCCCCACGGGACTCCGTCAACGCCGATTTATCCCTTCCGGATCTCTCGTCGCATCCGTTCAGAAAAATCCGGCGGATCCGGTGCGGGGCGCGGTGGGCGGCCGCCAGGGAGTGCCGCCTCAGACCGCCCGCCGCTCGCCCCCTCCGTCACCTCACTTCACCCAGGGCCAGTCGCTCGAAGCCCCCTGCTCGAGCAGCTGCACCATGCGGAAGGCCGCGTCCGAAAGCCCGCCGAACACATGGCGGTTGCCCGTGCCGGACGCGCCGTGGCCCGCCTGGTAGCCCGCCAGGTTCCAGGTGTAGACCGGGATGTCCGCCGGAACCTGCTCGGTCGGGTCGCCGTGGTAGTTGTACGCCGCCTGCTCGTCGGTGACGATCAGGACCCGGTCGTGCTTCTTGTAGAAGCGGCGCACCGCCTCGGTGGTGTTCGTGCCGCCGAGGCTGCCGAAGCGGTCGAGCACCTTCAGGACGGACTCGCCCTTGCTGTACTTCACCCGGGCGCTGCTCGTGCCGAACTCGACCAGGTCCGCGTCCGCCGCCCGCAGTGCGAGCGCCGTGCCGAAGACCGCCGCCGCGTCCGCGCGGTTGAGCTGCGAGCGGGCCGAGAGCGGCGACCACATCGATCCGGACCGGTCGACCAGGATCAGCGAACGGCCGGGCAGCGCGGGCACGTTGGCCAGCGAGTGGCCGAGCGCCTGCTCCAGCGGGTACGACCACCGCAGCGACGGCGCGTGCTGGTACGCGGCGAGGTAGCGGAAGGGGAACTGCCGCGACTTCGCGACCTCCGCCGGGTCGGCGAGCTTCGCCGCGACGCCGGCCGCCACCTCGTCCGAGACGCCCGCCTCGTCGAAGTTGCGCAGGTTGCGGACGAGCGCCATGGCGCCCATGGACGGAATCACGGCCTCCCAGGCCGCCTTGTCCATCGGACCCTGCAGCCAGCCCGCGAGCGCCTCCCAGGTGATGCCCGCGGCGGCGAGCCGCTCGGCGCCGCCCGCACCGGTCACCACGGCGCGCCGCTCGGCGACGGGCACCGCCATCAGCTCGCGGTGCGCGCCCAGAATGCGGGCGGACGCGGGCGGGACAGCGGTGTCCGGGTTGTGCCGGCGGTCGAGGGCGTACTGGAAGAGGTCGCCCTGCCACGGCTTGTCCGGGTCGGGCGCGGCGTGCACGAGGTTGAGGATGTCGCCGAAGCGGTAGCCCTTGGACGCCGTGTCGTACTTCAGCAGTGCCTTCTCGCCGTACATGCGGCGTACGGCGTCGGCGATGCCGCGCTTGACGGGCTTGGGGATGCTGCGGCCGTACGTCGCCGTCCAGTAGCCGAGCAGCTCGCCGGGCTCGTCCGGGCGGCGCAGCACGGAGGCGACGACCTGGCGGTTGGCGGGGCCTTCGGTCACGTTCGCGTCGAGGCGCGCCTTGACGTACTCGGCGGCGCCGACGAGCGAGGCCGTGCGCATGTTGCCGTCGCCGCGCAGCCAGCCGAGCAGGCCCGCGGTCCACTCCGGGTCCTCGACGGCGAGGCGGCGCACCAGGGCGGCGAATCGGTCGTCGCGGTCATCGCCGGTCTCGTAAAAGGTCTGCTGGGACACGAAATTCGCGACCGCGAGCAGGAAAAGCTCGGAACGCGGGTCACGGAGATGCCCTCGGCCGCCCTCGTGGGTGCGGGTGGTGCGGCCGGTCGACTTCACCGCCGAAGTGACGAGAGCCTTCGCGGACTTGGTGTTGAAGCGTGCCATGAGAATTCCCCCGAATTCCGAAGTACGACGGGGGAGGCAGCACAGCGCGAGGGCGCGCCGCAGGGCGCGCACCGGCTGTTGAGGCCTCCCGAGATCAAAGTGGCGGCGGCATGGATTCTTTGAAGGAAGTAGCCGCTGCGTGCGCACCGGGAGGTGCGAAACATGTGAAGTTCAGGTGTCCAGAGTTCCGGTTCGGCTGAACTGACGATGGTGCTCTAACCCCTGAGCTACTCCGGCCTGTTGGTGCCGGAGACGGGACTCGAACCCGTCCGCTCCCCATTATGAGTGGAAGTAAGTCCTGCCTTCGCACCTGGACGAGCTTCACTTTAGGAGAGCGAACTGGCGGGGCACCAATGCTTTTTCGGTGCAACCGTACGATGACTCGCAGGCGTCGCACAGATCGTCCGGAGGGGTGGTCGATGCGGAGGGGGATGCCGGGGCATGGCACAGTCCACGCGGGGTGAGCCGGTCGAGCTCGGCGGGTTCATCGTGGCGCGGCTCGGCGAGGGCGGGATGGGGCGTGTGCACCTGGCGCGTTCGGCGTCGGGGCGGCTCGCCGCAGTCAAGACGGTGCATGAACACCTGGCCGTGGAGGCCGAGTTTAGGGAGCGGTTCCGCCGCGAGACCGTCGCCGCGCGCGCCGTCGCGGGCCCCTTCACCGCGGCGGTGCTCGACGCCGATCCGGACGCCGAACGGCCTTGGCTCGCCACGGAGTTCTGCGCGGGCCCCGATCTGACGGCCGCTGTCGCCGCGCACGGGCCCCTCGGGCCGGCCGAACTCGCCACGCTGGGCGCGGCCCTCGCGGAGGCGCTGTCCGGGGTGCACGCGGTGGGGCTCACGCACCGCGACCTGAAGCCGTCGAACATCCTCATCACCCGCGACGGCCCCAAGGTCCTCGACTTCGGCATCGCGAAGAGCGCGGCCGACGAGAGCCTGACCGCCGCCGACGAGGCCATCGGCTCGCCCGGTTTCATCGCTCCGGAACAGCTCGCACGGGACGGCGAACCGGGCCCCGCCGCCGATGTGTTCGCCCTGGGCGCGGTCCTCGCGCTGGCCGCGACGGGGCGCGCCCCGTTCGGTACGGGCGGCGCCCCCGCGGTCCTGTACCGCACCCTGCACGACGAGCCGGACCTGGAGGGCGTCCGGGCACCGCCTGGCCCACGTTTCTGGCCCGCTGCCTGGCGCGTGACAGCCCCGCTGGCACTTCCCCACCGCCGGGCTCGGCGCGAGCTGGCGGTGGCTGCCCGGCGGCGGGCACGGCCCCGTCACCGCCGACGGCGTCCTGCTGCACTGGACGAACGAGAAGACCCTGCAGGCCATCGACCTCAGCAGTGGCAAGGGCCTGTGGCTCGAGACGTTCGGCGCGACCGCGCAGGTCCCCCCGGCCGTCGCGGACGGCACCGTCTACGCCGCCGCGGGCGGTGTCTGCAAGGCGCTGGCCCTGAGCGGCGGCACGGTGCGTGAGCAATGGCCGGTCGGCGGCGAGATCACCGACCTCGCCGCCGATTCGTCCGGCTGGTACGCGCGCGTCGACAACGACTCCGTGCGCGCGGTCAACGCCCCCGGCCGGTCCCGGTCCTAGCCGCGCTGCCTCCGCCACGGCCCGGTGATCGCCAGCAGGATGCCGGGCGACTGGATGTTGGCGTAGAGCGTCTTGCCGTCGGGCGAGAACGTGACGCCGGCGAACTCGCTGTAGGAGGGCTTCTCCGGGGTGCCCGCGTTGAGGTCGTTACGGGCGATCGGGTACGTGCGGCCGCGGTCGGTCGCGCCGAAGAGGTGCTGGATGCCGTCGCCGTCCTCGGCGATGACCAGGCCACCGTACGGGGAGACCGTGATGTTGTCCGGGCCGTCGAAGGCGCCGTCCTTGCCGGGGTCCTGGTTGACGCCGATGAGGACCTTCAGGGTCAGGGTGCGGCGGGCCGGGTGGTAGAACCACACCTGTCCGTCGTGGTGGACGGGGCTCTCGTCACGGGCGTACGACGCGACGATGTAGACGCCGCCGTCGCCCCACCACATGCCTTCGAGCTTGCGGGCACGCGTGATGTCGCCGTCGTCGAACTGCTCGCGCACCGGGACCGTGCGGGCGTCGCGGTCGGGGACCTCCACCCAGTCCACGCCGTACACCGTGCCGATCTTGGTGGCGCGGGACAGGTCGTCCACGAAGCGGCCGCCGGAGTCGTAGCACTTGGGGGCCTTCAGTACGCCGGCGTCGTCGGCCAGGGTGCGCAGCTTGCCGCGGCCGTGCTCGAAGCCCTTCGGCGGGGTCCAGCGGTAGAACAGGCCGTTGGGCTTGGAGGCGTCCTCGGTGAGGTAGAGGTGACCGCGCTTGGGGTCGACGACGACGGCCTCGTGGGCGTAGCGGCCGAGCGCCTTGATGGGCTTGGGGTCGCGGTTGGCGCGCTTGTCGAGGGGGTCGACCTCGAAGACGTAGCCGTGGTCCTTGGTCATGCCGTTCTCGCCGGCCTTGTCCTCGGTCTCCTCGCAGGTGAGCCAGGTGCCCCAAGGAGTGCTGCCGCCCGCGCAGTTGGTGGCGGTGCCGGCGATGCCGACCCACTCGGCGACCTGTCCGTCGCGGCGGACCTCGACGACGGTGCAGCCGCCGGACGCGGCCGGGTCGTAGACGAGGCCCTCGGTGAGCGGGACCGGGTGCTTCCACTTGGAGCGGGGGCCGCTCAGCTCGTGGTTGTTGACGAGCAGGGTCACACCGCGCGGGCCCTCGAAGGTGGCCGTGCCGTCGTGGTTGGACGGCGTGAACTCGCCGGTCTCCAGCTTCGTCTTGCCGCTGTACGTGAGGACGCGGTACGAGAACCCGGCGGGCAGCGCGAGCAGGCCCTTCGGGTCGGGGACGAGCGGACCGTAGCCGGGGGCGCCGTACGGCGCATCGGCGCCTTCCGCGTCCACGCCTTCCGTCTCGGTGGCGGCGAGCGCACCGGGTGCGGTGGCGAGCGCGCCGACGCTGCCGGCCAGCGCGACCCCCGCGCCGGTGATCGCGGAGCGTCTGGCGAAGTCCCTGCGGGTGAGCGGCATGATCTCTCCAAAGGCGCGTACGAGCGGACTACGGACGGGCTGCGTGGGGCTCGGTCGCAGGCGGCGAGGATCGGCCGGGCTGCTGTCGGCGTCACGTTCCCGCTCACGTATAAACAGCGGTTGAACACCGTCCGACGTCAAGGGGCTTCCTTCCATGAACCTGCCAGCCACCGGCCGCCGTGTCCTGATCAGTGGAGCCTCCCGAGGCCTGGGGAGAGCCGTCGCGCAGGCCTTCGCGGAGAACGGGGACCGCGTCGCGGTGCACTACGGATCGCGTGAGGAGGAGGCGCGCGCGACCTTCGACTCGCTGGAGGGCGACGGACATGTGCTGGTGGGCGGCGACCTGTCGGATCCGGCGGGTGCGGCGGACGTCGCGGGGCGGGCCGCCGACGGGCTCGGCGGCATCGATGTCCTGGTGAACAACGCCGCTGTGAACCTGCCGCATCCGCTCGCCGACACGTCGTACGAGGACTGGGCGGGGCTGTGGCAGCGGCATGTGTCCGTGAACCTCCTTGCCACGGCGAATCTCAGCCACCTGGCTGCCCGCCGGATGATCGACCAGGGCTCGGGCGGCCGGATCGTGAACATCGGCTCGCGCGGCGCCTTCCGCGGGGAGCCGGACCATCCCGCCTACGGGGCGACGAAGGCCGCCGTGCACGCGCTCGGCCAGTCCCTCGCGGTGTCGCTCGCGCCGTACAAGATCGCGGTGGCCTCGGTCGCGCCCGGCTTCTTCGAGACCGAGCGGGTGGCACACCGGCTCAGCGGGGCGGAAGGCGCGGCGATCCGTGCGCAGAGTCCGTTCGGGCGGGCGGGGACGGCGCAGGAGATCGCGGCGGCGGTGCTGTGGCTGGCGTCGCCGGTCGCCGAGTGGGCGTCGGGCTCGGTGCTCGACCTCAATGGCGCTTCACATCTGCGTACGTGAACGTCTGCGTACCTGAACGTCCGCGCGCCTGAGCAACAGGTTGGAAGAATCTTCGTAAAGAAGGTCAACAGGCGCGGATCACCCGTAAAGCCAAGATTTCGTGCGGTACGCCTTGACCCGCGATCCACACCGCAATAGACATCACCTACCTGCATCACCCGTTGGGGGAGGCGAGCCGCGTGGACGCACAGCAGGCACGCAGCCTCCATGAGGACCGGCTGATGAAGCTGGCCAATGTCACCGGAGTCGGCATCGGAAAGGACGAGCACTCGGGCGCGGACGTGATCGTCGTGTTCGTCACCCGCACAGTGCCCCGCGACCGGCTCCGTGACGAAGACGTGATTCCGGATCGGCTCGAAGGCGTCCCCGTACGTGTGCTCGCCATCGGCGAGACCGCGGCGCAGTAGGACGAGGCGCAGCGGGACGACCTGCGCAAGCGGCCCGGAACTCCACCCTTCAACCAAGGGGAAGAGGTGGTCTGGCGTGGTGAGCCAGCCCGAATTGATGCGAGGACCCACCGGCGGTCAGCTCAGTGACAGCTCACGTCAGCAGGCGACAGGGGACTTCCTGGGCCCCCAGACGTCGCTGGCCAACGTCGTCGGCTTCGGCCACGGCGTGAAGTGGATCAACGGCGAGCCCACGGGCGAACCCGCGGTCATCGTGTTCGTGACCCAGAAGGTTCCGGAGTCCATGCTCCCGGAGCGGGACGTGATCCCCTCCCAGATGGACGACGGCACCCCCACCGACGTCGTCGCCGTCGGCCATGTCGCCGCACAGCGGCAGCAGCGCAAGTCGGGCCGCACCGAGGACCGTTCGGTGACGTACGGCCCCGACGGCAGTGTGAGCGAGCAGCTCGGCGGCCTTTCGCAGCCCATGCTGGAAGAGCTCGCCGGACTCGGCGCGTTCGAGCCGCAGCTCCTCAAGCGCCGGATGCGCCCGTGCCCCTCCGGCTTCTCGGTCGGCAACGTACGGGTGACGGCAGGCACGCTCGGCAGCGTGGTCTACGACTTCCTGCCCGGCGCCTCCGTCGACCCGCCGGGCTCCGGCCTCGGCGTACCGGCGAAGTTCTACATCCTGTCCAACAACCACGTGCTCGCCGACTCCAACCGCGCCCAGCTGGGCAGCGCGATCGTGCAGCCGGGGATCTTCGACGGCGGCCAGGACCCAGCCGACCGCATCGCGACCCTGGAGCGCTTCATCACGATCCAGTTCGCCCCGCAGATCCCGCTGGAGCGGCACAACAACGTCGTCGACGCGGCGCTCGGCACCGTCGACTTCCAGGACGCGACCCGTGAGACGTACTTCAGCGGTGCGCCGCGCGCCTGGCGCCGCAAGGCGAACGTCGCGGTCGGCGACCTGGTGAAGAAGACCGGCCGCACGACCAACATCTCCTTCGGCCGGATCATCGCCGTCGACGCGACGATCGACGTCAACTACGGCACGGCGGGCACGGCCCGCTTCAAGGACCAGATCCTGACGACGAACATCTCGGCGGGCGGCGACTCGGGGTCCCTGGTGACCTCGCTCGACAACGTCGCGCTCGGCCTGCTGTTCGCCGGTTCCTCGACCGTGACCGTGCTCAACCACATCGAGAACGTCCGCGCGCTGCTGCGGGTCGAGGTCTCCGAGCAGCTGGCCTGACCGGTCGCACCACGAGAGGAGGGTTTTCATGACCACTCAGGCACGTAAGCAGAAGGGCCAGGCCCGCGCGGAGCACCGCTTCCACAATCCGCAGGGCGCCGAGGTCAAGACGCGCGACGAGGCGTTCGCCGCGCCCCAGGAGGTGTCCGCCGAGGCGGTCTCCACCGCTTGCAAGATGGAGCTGCACAGCGGCACGTTCACCTTCGCCATCGAGGTGAAGTACAACCCGAACACCTACCCGCACGTGGTGACGGGCGGCCAGATCACCGCCGGCATCTGCGGCGCGCCGTGGGACATCACGGGCGGCTTCATCGGCGACACCATCCGCCTGGACGCCAAGCGCGCGGGCCAGGGATCGTGCGCGAACACGATCACGATCGTCGGCGAGTACCAGAACCCTCCGGCGTACCGGGGGACGTACGGCTTCGACGGTGCGACGTCGTCGTTCAAGCACACGACGCTGTATCAGTGCTGAGCTGAGCCGGATGCGGGCCGGGCTGAGAGCTTCAGCCCGGCCCGCGTCTGCCGAGGGATCAAATCCCTTGCTGCGAACGGGCCTTGAAGGCCGCCTTCCGCGCTTCCTTCGCCACCTTCTTGTCCGGGTGCAGCCGCCCCATCGCCTCCAGGACATCGGCGGTGGCCGGGTGCTCGACCCGCCAGGCCGCCGCGAAGAACCCGCTGTGCTGCTCGGAGAGGCCCTCGACCAGACCCTGCAGCTCGTCCGAGTTGCCCTCGGCGGCGAGCTGCGCGGCGATCGTGTCGATGGTCAGCCAGAACACCATCGCCTCGGACGGCGCGGGCACGTCCGCGGCCCCGTGCTCGGCCAGCCACACCCGGGCGAGCCCGCCGAGCTCCGCGTCGTCGAGCACCTCCCGCAGCGCGGGCTCCGCCTCCACACCCACCAGCGACAGCGCCTGCTGGCACCGCAGCCTGCGCAGCGGCGCGCCCTCGTCGCCGCCGCGTGCCGCGGCCAGCAACTCCCGTGCCGCGTCCAGCGGTTCGTGCCGGGCGAGCCACAGCTCGATCTCGGCCTGCGCGGCCGCCTGCGGGAAGCCGGCCGTCCCGTCGAGCAGCGTGTCGGCGCCCTTGTCCGCGAGGTCACCGACGGCGGGCGCGTCGACGCCGGCCTCCAGCATCCGCGCCCGGACGCCGTACAGGCCGAGCGGCGTCAGGCGGACCAGGCCGTACCGGGACACGTCCTCGTCGTCCTCCGGCAGCGGCGCCTCCGCCTCGTCGATGTCGACCATCAGTGCCTCGTCGACCGGCTGGTACTCGACGAGGCCAAGGGGCTCGAAGAGCCGGAACTGGTCGTCGAGCTTCATCATCGCGTCCGACACCTGCTCCAGGACGTCGTCCGTGGGCTCCCCCATGTCGTCGGGCACGATCATCGAGGCGGCGAGCGCGGGCAGCGGCACCGGCCCTTCGTTCCCGGCGGCGTCGCTGACGGTCAGCAGATACAGATTGCCGAGCACACCGTCGAGGAAGTCGGCCTCGGCCTGCGGGTCCCAGCCCAGCTCGTCGAAGTCGACCTCGCCGTTCTCCTCCAGGACGTCGAGGAGGTTGTCCATGTCGGGCACGGTCGCGTCCGCGTACACCGTGTCCAGGGCGCCGAGCCAGACCCCGAGGACGTCCTGCGGGCTGCCGGACGTGAGCGCGGCGAGGTCCTCGCCGAGGGTCACCGTGCCGAGCGCGTCCTCGCCCTCCGCCTCGTCGCCGTCCGTGACCTCCACCAGGCCCGTGTCGACGGCGACGCGCCAGGCCTCACTGGCGTACGCGGCGGAGTCCGGGTCGTCCGTGTCCAGGCCCAGCTCCGCCGCGGCGGCCGGCAGCTGCTCGTCGATCAGTTCGCCGCCCGCCCCGACCCGTGTGTCGGGGCCCGCCCAGCGGGCGAGCCGCGCGGCGCGGGACAGCAGCGGTGTGGCGAGCGCGGCCCGCGCGAGTTCCGCTTCGGGGTGCAGCAGCACCGGCGGCAGGGTGGCGGGACTTACGGACATCGGCTGGTTCTCCTCCGAGGCAAAGCAAACGGTTCGGCTGAACAGAAGCCTAGACGGATATGGACCCATGCCGCCCGGTTCATGTCCCTGTCAGAAGACATACATGGCGAGAACACCCGCCGAACCTTGACAACTCCCCTGGCCACACAAGAGATTGACGCGCGTAGAGTCCCGGGCGCCCGCCGGCCCGGTACTGCGTACGTACCCTCACCCACCCGGAGTCCCCACATGCCGCTCATACCCGGTGCCACCCGGCCCACCGTGAGATCCGCCGCGATCGCCACCGTCGTCGCCACCGCACTGGCCGCCGGTCTGCTCGCCGCGACCTCGTCCGCCGCCTCCGCCGACGAGGTCCGCGTCCACGACATCCAGGGCACCACCCGCCTCTCGCCCCTGAACGGTCAGCAGGTCACGGACGTGACGGGCATCGTCACGGGCGTGCGCTCCTACGGCTCCAAGGGCTTCTGGATCCAGGACCCGAAGGCCGACTCGGACGCCGCGACCAGCGAGGGCGTCTTCGTCTACACGGGGTCGGCGGCCCTGACGGTGAAGACCGGTGACGCCGTCCGCGTCTCCGGCACGGTCGCCGAGTACGTGCCCGGCGGCGCCGCGTCCGGCAACCAGTCCCTGACCCAGCTCACCAAGCCGACGGTGACCGTCGATTCGTCCGGCAACGCGCTGCCCGCGCCGGTCACGGTGGACGCCAAGAAGGTGCCGTCCGCGTACGCGCCCGACGGCGACCCGGCGAACGGCTCCAGCATCAACGCGCTGCCGCTGAAGCCCCGCTCGTACGCCCTCGATCTGTACGAGTCCCTGGAGGGCATGAACGTCCGGGTCGGCACCTCGCGCGTGGTCGGCGCCACCGATCCCTACAACGAGCTGTGGATCACCGTGAAGCCGCGCGAGAACGCGGACCGGCGGGGCGGCACCGTCTACGGCTCCTACACGGCGCAGAACACCGGACGGCTGCAGATCCAGCAGCTGGCGCCGGTCTCCGAGCAGCCGTTCCCGAAGGCGAACGTCGGCGACGTGCTGTCCGGTGGCGCCGAAGGACCCCTGGACTTCAACCAGTTCGGCGGCTACACCCTGACGGCGCGCACCCTCGGCAAGGTCACCGACAAGGGGCTCGTACGCGAGAAGACGCGGCGCCAGGCCAAGGGTGAGCTGGCCGTGGCGACGTACAACGTGGAGAACCTCGACCCGACCGACCCGCAGAAGAAGTTCGACGCGCTCGCGGGCGCCGTCGTCTCGAACCTCGCGTCGCCCGACATCCTCGCCCTGGAGGAGATCCAGGACGACAACGGCGCCAAGAACGACGGGACCGTCTCGGCGGAGGCGACCCTGAAGAAGTTCACGGACGCGATCGTCGCCGCGGGCGGGCCCCGCTACGAGTGGCGGTCCATCGCCCCGGAGAACAACAAGGACGGCGGGGAGCCCGGCGGGAACATCCGTCAGGTGTTCCTCTTCAACCCGGAGCGGGTGTCCTTCACCGACCGGGGCGAAGGGGACGCGACGACCGCCACGGACGTCGTCGCCTCGTCCTCGGGCGGACGGGCCGAGCTGACCCTCTCACCCGGGCGCATCGACCCCGCGAACTCCGCCTGGGCGGACAGCCGCAAGCCGCTGGCCGGTGAGTTCAGCTTCCGGGGGCGGACCGTGTTCGTGGTCGCCAATCACTTCGGCTCGAAGGGCGGCGACGAGGGCCTCACGTCGCACCACCAGCCGCCGGTGCGCTCGTCGGAGGAGAAGCGGGTGCGGCAGGCGCAGGCCGTGAACTCCTTCGTGCGGGACGTACGGAAGGTGCACAAGAGCGCGGACGTGATCGTGCTCGGGGACGTGAACGACTTCGAGTTCTCCGAGACGACGAAGACCCTGGAGTCGGGCGGCGCGCTGAAGTCGGCCGTCAAGTCCCTTCCCCGGTCCGAGCGTTACTCGTACGTGTACCAGGGGAACTCGCAGGTCCTCGACCAGATCCTGACCAGCCCCGGAGTGGGGGGTGCCGGGGACTTCGCGTACGACAGCGTGCACATCAACGCGGAGTTCGCCGAGCAGAACAGTGACCACGACCCGCAGGTGCTGAGGTTCCGTCCGTAGGGCCTAGGCGTACAGCCTGTCCAGCCAGTCCCGCCAGGCCAGTTCGGTGCCCTTGGGGTCGGTGTGCGCCGCGAAGTCGTGGACGCTGACGGCCACGGGGGCGCCGAAGCGGTTGCGGCCGAAGAAGCGGTACAGCGCGGTGTCCGTGCGCAGGCCGATGAAGTGGGACGTCCGGAAGTCGACCACCGCGTCGAGCGAGCCGCCGGGGGCGTCCACGCGTACGCGGGCGCCCTCCCGGGCGTCGTCGGGCAGCCCCAGATGGCGGCCCAGCTTGATGAAGGCGTCCGGGGTCTTGGCGGACGGCGGGCCCTCCAGGGTGGTGAAGGTGGCGGTGCGGCCCGTGAAGTGGGTCAGGTACTGGCGCAGGGTGTGCAGATAGAAGTCGGTGTGCTTGCTCGCCCCGTCGTACTGGTTGGCCCAGTCGTCGGTGAAGACGCCGCTGTGTACGTAGCGGACCCAGGAGCGGCGGCCGCCGTCGCGGGGCTCGATGGTCTGGTCGAGCTGATTGAGGACCTGGCCGTCCGGCAGACCTTCCGGACCCTCCACCCGTCCGGTGAGGCGGTGCGGGGGATCCCAGCGGGTGACGGTGCCGCCGAAGGGGGCGGCCCCGCCTTCGCGGGGTTCGTACCGCATGGGCCACAGCCAGCCGCCGGCGCCGGTGGTGAGCGCGTCCCAGACCTCCACGGGCGAGGCATCGACCTCAAACTCCCGCGCAATCTCGAACTCCTTGCCACTGCTGGTCGTCATGGCGACTCCCTCGTGATGGTGGTTCCTTCTATGTCGCCCCGGCTGTGGGCAGGCGTTCTATGTCGCCCCGGCTGTGGGCAGTCGTTCCGCAGGGCGGAACGGGTGGGCACAGCCCCCAGCTGCCGGGCAAGCGATGCACGAGGCGCCCGCCTCACGGCGCCCGCTCAGACATCACCACCGGCCCAAGAACCGGCCGCTTCGCCTCCCTCCCGTCCCCAGAGGAACGCCCCCGCAGCCGCCGCCAGGCCCACGGCCCCATGAACCCCGCAAACCACCGCGCCTCCACCACCGCCGCCCGCAGCGGCGAAACCGCCGGAGGCGTCGGCAGCGGCCGCAGCCAGTCCTCGTGCCCCGGAATGCCGAGCGCGTCGGCCATGCCGGCGGCGATCCGCGCATGCCCCAGCGGACTGGCATGCAGCCGGTCGGCGCACCACAGCCGCGGATCGGTGGTGATCCGGTGCGGGAACGTGTCGAAGACGACGACGCCGTGCCGGTCCGCGGCCGCCCTGATCCGCGCGTTCAGATCGAGCACCCGCGGCATCGCCCGGCGCGCGAGCGGCGAGATCCGCCCGATGTCCGGGAACGTCACCGTGGCCACCCGCGCTCCCGCCGCGGTGAGCTCGGTGAACATGTCCTCGATGTCGCGGGCCACCCCCGCGGCGTCGAAGCCGGGCCGCACCAGGTCGTTCATGCCCGCCATGACCGTGACCAGGTCCGGCTTGAGGGCCAGCGCGGGGGCGAGCTGCTCCGCCTTGATGCCCGCGGTCAGCCTGCCCCGCACGGCGAGGTTGGCGTACCCGATGTCAGGGTTGGCATCGGCGAGCAGCTCGGCGAGGCGGTCGGCCCAGCCGCGGTAGCCGTGGGCCTCGTCGCCGTCCCCGATCCCTTCCGTCTGGCTGTCGCCCATCGCGACATAGCGCGCGTACGGATGTGTGCTCATGGCCTGAGCCTCCTCTGACGGGCGGGGGTCGTCAACGCGGTCGCGGGGGCGGCCCGTCGGCGAGGGTCACAGAAGGTGGCCGCCGCCGTCCACCAGCAGGACCTCGCCGGTGATGTACGAGGCGTTGGCCAGGTCGAAGACGGCGTCCGCGATGTCCTGCGGCCTGCCCACGCGGCGCAGCGGAAGCCTGGCCGCCGTCTCCTCCATCGCGGACTCGATGCCCTCGACCCCGTCGAACCACGGGGTGTCGATCATTCCGGGCGCGACCGCGTTGACCCGTACGTCCGGGCCGAGGGTCTTGGCCAGGAGCTTGGTCATGTGGTTCACGGCGGCCTTGCTGACGGAGTACGGGATGGAGCTGCCGCCGGGGCGGACCCCCGCCTGCGAGGAGATCGTGACGACGCTGCCCGCGCCGCTCGCCCGCAGGTGCGGGACGGCGGCCGTGATCGTCTGCCATACGCCGATGACGTTGATGTCGTAGAGCTCGCGCCAGACCTGGGGGTTCGCGGACTCGAAGTCGTCGTGGGCGATGAAGCGGGTGGCGCCCGCGCAGTTGACGAGGATGTCCAGGCGTCCGTAGGTGTCGACCGCCGTCCGGACCAGGCGTGCGGCGTCGGCCTCGTCGGCGACGTTCGCCTGAACGTAGACGGCATCGGGGAGTTCGGCGGCCAGTTTCTCGCCGGCCTCGACCGAGTTGGCGGAGTTGACCACGACGCGGATGCCCGCCGCGGCGAGGCGCCGGGCCACCTCCGCGCCGATGCCCGATGACGACCCCGTCACCAGCGCGACGCGCTTGTCCTGTGCCTGTGCCTGTTCCTGTGCCTGCGTTCGGTTGTCGTTGTTGTTGCTCATCAAGCCTCATGTCTTGTCATGTCGGCCTGTCACGCCCCGCGCCGATCATGCCAGACAGTGCGCGGCTAGTTCCGTTCCCCCTTCGCCAGTCGCGCCAACTCCCCCTGGAACACGTCGAGTCGGGCCTGCAGCAGCGCCGCCTCGGCGAGGAGCTCGGGCACCCCCATGCCCTGAGGAGGCGCCCCGGACCCGGGCCGCGCCCCCAGGACCGTGAGCCCCTCCCCGGCGATCCGCGCGAACTCCGTGAGCCGCAGCGACGTACGCCCGCCCGCGCACACCCCGCACGCGCTCTCGAGCACCTGCCATCCGGGCCTGCCCCACCCGGCGTCCACGAGCAGCGAGGCCCGCGCCCCGCAGCCGCACGGCCGCACCGTCGCCGTGCGCACGCGCTGCCGCGCATACCGGAAGCCGCGCTCGAAGCGGATGTACGCGCCGAGCACCGTCACTTCGAGCAGCGCCGCCCTGTGATGTTCGGCGGTGCAGAGGAACGCCTCGGCCGCGGCGCGTTCGTGGACGCAGTGGAAGCCGCAGTCGCAGCGGCGGTGCGGGGCCGCGTGCCGTCTGCCGTAGACGCAGTGCGCCTCGTCGAGCACCGCGTAGGGCAGGGCGGCGCCCAGGGATACACCGGTGAACCCGGCCCGGGTGCCGTCCTGGGAAAGCACCGGGTGGGCGATCTTGTATCCGGTCGGCGGCTCCTTCGGGCGTTCCTCGGGGAGCCGCAGCCTCATCGGGTGGCCGGCACCTCGACCGGGGCCTGGATCTCTTCGACCCGTTCGGGATCGAGCACCGCGTCCTCGATCCGCTCTTCGACCCGCTCTTCAACCCGCTCTTCGACCCGCTCTTCTCGCGGCTGCTCATCGGCGATACCGGTGGCGAGTGCCTTGCCCAGCCTCATGACGCCTCCTGTGCCCGGCCCTGCGGCCGTCCGTCGACTACCGTCCCGCCATGGTGGCCCATACGGGGGCGAGTTGGCACTAGTGCCCGCCGGGTTCGGCGTCCACCTCGTAGCGTTCCTGCCCCGTATCTCGTAGCAGAATTAAGTGGAGCTTCACGGCCGTCGTGCCGACACTGCCCCTATGACCTCACCCTCATCGGCTCCTGTCTTCGGCCGCGCTCTCTGCGCGATGGTCACGCCCTTCACGGACGACGGTCTGCTCGACCTGGACGGCGCGCAGCGGCTCGCCGCGCGTCTGGTGGACGGCGGCTGCGACGGGCTCGTGCTGTCCGGCACCACCGGCGAGTCCCCCACCACGTCCGACGGCGAGAAGTCCGCGCTCGTACGGGCCGTCGCCGAGGCCGTCGGTGACCGGGCCACGGTCGTCGCGGGGGTCGGCAGCTTCGCCACACGGCACACCGTCGAGCTGGCACTGCAGGCCGAAAAGGCGGGCGCGGACGGCCTGTTGGTGGTCACGCCGTACTACAGCAAGCCCCCGCAGGCCGCCGTCGAGGCGCACTTCCGCGAGGTCGCCGACGCCTCGGGTCTGCCGCTCGCGCTGTACGACATCCCGGGCCGCACCGGGACACGGATCGAGCCGGAGACGATGCTGCGGCTGGCCGAGCATCCCCGGATCGTCGCCGTGAAGGACTGCGCGTACGACCTGATGGGCACTCAGAAGGTGCTCGCCCGCACGGACTTGGCGTATTACACGGGCTGCGACGAGTACATCCTGGCGATGTACGCGATCGGCGGCGCCGGATACATCAGCACGGTGGCCAACGCCGTGCCGCGCCAACTCCGGGCGATCATCGACGCGTTCGACGCGGGAGACACGACCGAGGCTCAGCGGCTTCAGCAACGGGCCATGGAGCTCATCGAGTTGATGATGGGCGCGGGTCTGCCCGGCACGGTGACCTCCAAGGCGGTGCTCGGCGCGCTCGGTCTGCCCGGCGGTCCGGTGCGGGCACCGCTGCTGCCCGCCGGCCGCGAGGCGACCGACGGGCTGATGACGGCGTACGAGGCGCTGCGATAGCTCCGCCGGGGGTCAGCGGGCGGCGAACATCGGCGTCCAGCGGCCCGGATAGTCGTCCGACGCCTTGCGGAAGTCGCTGAGCGGCACGACCTTCTTGCTGTCGACGGTGACCAGCACGAGCTGGTTGCGGAACTCGCCCTTCCCGCTGCACTTCTCGGGGTCGCAGCCCCACGCGATCAACCGCTTGTTGTCGGCCCAGGCGAGCTGCTGCTGCCCCGGCACCGTGGTGATCTTCTTGCCGGTCCTCGGGTCGAGGACTGGTGAGCCCTTGTCGTTGCCGTCGCTCGCGAGCAGCTTCCCGTCGGGCGAGAGACCGGCCTCGGGCCAGCCCGCGTACCGCTCGGCGGCGGGCGCCTTCGTCTTCTTGCCCTCCGGCGTGTACCAGGCGCGGTTCTCGCCGTCGGCGCCCGCCGCCAGCTGAACGTAGAGCAGCTTGCCGTCATGGCTCCAGCGCAGGTCCTCGCGCGAGTTGCCTTCGAAGAAGCCGAACTTGCCGGCGGCCTTCTGCGGCAGCTCGCGGAACGGGCCCACCTCGCCGGACGGGGCGTCGACGACGAAGAATCCGGTGCGGCTGCCGTGCCGCTGGGGCGGGTTCTTGGGGTGGTCGTCGGGCAGGTCGATCAGCCGGTCGGGGTTCTTGCTGTACGCGGTGGCGACCAGTTTGCCGCCGTCGGGGGACCAACTGACCCCCGCCACCGGGTGGTTCACCGGGATCCAGCGCTCGACCTTGCCGGTGATCAGGTCGAGGATCCCGATGCGCCGGGCGGGCAGTTCGCCCTCCAGGACCGCGGCGGTGCGCATGCCCGGCGCGACATCGATCCAGGCCCACTTCTTGGAGGCCTTCTTGTACGTCCCCGTCTTCTGGTCGAGCAGACCGTACGTACGGGTGGTGAGCTTGTCGCCGCCCGGCTGCTCCGTCGTCCGGGTGGTGTAGAACGCGGCGAGCGCGGTGCTCCCCGCGGCGATCAGGTCGCGGGGCGGCGACTGGTCGGGGTGGGCGACGACATCGCCGGTCTGGGCGTCGCTCGCGGGGCGTACGTCCTCGCCGCCGGAGTCCAGCGCGGGCACGGCCACCGCGGCCGCGACCGCCGCGGCCGTGGCGACCGCGAGGCCCGCGATGGTGCGGGTCCTGCGGCGGCGCCTGAGCGCAAGGACCCGGTCGGCGAACCCGTCCGGGGGCCGCACGCCGTCGCCCGCCTGCTCCCGGAGCGACTCGCGCACCACTTCTTCCACGTTCACGGCTTTACCTCCACGGACGACACGGGCGAGTAGTCGGGGGACGGCCGGCGGCCTGGGCCGGGGTCAGGACCGTCGAGCGCCGCCAGTTCCGGCGCGAGGCCGCGCAGCTTGGCGAGCGAGCGGTGCGTCGTGCTGCGCACGGTGCCGACCGAGCAGCCGAGCAGCCGGGCGACATCCGCCTCCGGCAGGTCCTCGAAGTAGCGCAGGACGAGCACGGTGCGCTGCCGCGTGGTGAGCCGGGCGAGCGCCGCCCGCATCACGATGCGCAGCTCGGCGGCGCCCGCGCCGTCCCCCACGGCGCTCTCCGGCGGCTCGGCGACGGCCAGTTCGCGCCGCGGCCACTTCAGCCGCCAGCGGCCGACCTGCTGCCGGTAGAGGATCTGCCGTACGTACGCCTCGGGATCGTCGATCCGATGCCACCGGCCCGCGGCCTTGACCAGCGCGTTCTGCAGCAGGTCCTCGGCCGCGTGCCGGTCGCCGCCGCTGAGCAGCACGGCGGTCCTCAGAAGTGCGGCCGACCTGTTGTCCACGAACTCCCGGAAGCTTTCCTGGCCTTCGGCATCCATCGCCACCTTCTCGTCTCCTGCGTTCCGACGGGCCTCACTGCCCCTCTGCCCGTGATGACGCGCGCGGCGCCGCCCCGCTATGCCTCGCCTGTGTATCTGTCCCTACATACGCGTGGGCGGCCCGCACCGGTTTCGGTGCGGGCCGCCCACGCGGAGTGTGTGGCGTACGTCAGTTGTGGCTGTGCAGGACGTCGTTCAGGCCGCCCCACACCGCGTTGTTCGGGCGGGCCTCGACGGCGCCGGAGACCGAGTTGCGGCGGAAGAGGATGTTCGAGGCGCCGGAGAGCTCGCGGGCCTTGACGATCTGCCCGTCGGGCATGGTGACGCGGGTGCCCGCGGTGACGTACAGACCGGCCTCGACGACGCACTCGTCGCCGAGGGCGATGCCGACGCCGGCCTCGGCGCCGATCAGGCAGCGCTCGCCGATGACGATGCGGACGTTGCCGCCGCCGGAGAGGGTGCCCATGGTGGAGGCGCCACCGCCGATGTCCGAGCCGTCGCCGACGACGACACCGGCGGAGATGCGGCCCTCGACCATGGAGGTGCCGAGCGTGCCCGCGTTGAAGTTCACGAAGCCCTCGTGCATGACGGTGGTGCCCTCGGCGAGGTGCGCGCCGAGCCGGACGCGGTCGGCGTCGGCGATGCGGACGCCCTTGGGTGCGACGTAGTCCGTCATGCGCGGGAACTTGTCGATGGAGGTCACGGCGAGGTGCAGGCCCTCGGCGCGGGCGTTGAGCCGGACCTTCTCGACGTCGTCCACGGCGACCGGGCCGAGCGAGGTCCAGGCGACGTTGGCGAGCAGGCCGAAGACGCCGTCCAGGCTCTGGCCGTGCGGCTTGACCAGGCGGTGCGAGAGCAGGTGCAGACGCAGGTACGCGTCGTGGGCGTCCAGCGGCTTCTCGTCGAGGGACGCGATGACCGTACGTACGGCGATGATCTCCACGCCACGGCGGGCGTCGGGGCCGATCGCCTTGGCGGCACCGTCGCCGAGCAGCTCCACGGCGCGCTCGGCGGTGAGCCGCTCGGTGCCGGACGGGCCCGGCTCGGCGGCGAGCTCGGGCGCGGGGAACCAGGTGTCGAGGACGGTGCCGTCGGCGGTGACGGTGGCAAGGCCTGCGGCGACGGCGCCGATGGTGCGGGAAGCGTTCGTGTCGGTCATGGGGAAAACCTAACCGGCCGGGCGCCGCGCGGGCGAACCGGTCTCAGGGACCGGGCCGGGGGACCGCCGGGGCCCTGCTCCGGGGCGGACCGCCCGGCGACGAGGACGGCGCACCCGGCCGCGCCCGCGAGAGCCGCGCACAGCGGCCAGAGCAGCCCCGGCGCCACGGAGTACAGCGCCCCGCCGAGCGGCGCCGAAAGCACGACACCGCTGACCGAGACCCCCGAGTACAGGCTCTGGAAGCGGCCCTGCGCATGGGCGGGCGCATGGTCGGCGACGTACGCGGTGGCCGGAGTCTTGTAGAGGACCTCGCCCGCGGTGAGCAGCAGCATCATGGCCACGGCGGTGGCGACCGAGGTGCCGATGACGAGCGCGGCGTACCCCGCGCCGACCAGGAGCAGCCCGGCCCCGACGATCCGCAGCGGCGCGCGGCCGCGCAGGGCGAGGGTGGCGGGGAGTTCGAGGAGCAGGATGACGCCGCCGTTGATCGCGAGGAGCCAGCCGTAGACGCCGGTGTCCAGGCCGTGGCGTGCGAGGTCGACGGGGAGCGTCGAGTACTGCTGCCGGTAGACCAGGTCGGTGACGAGGATCGCGCCGAGCAGGACGAGGACGGTGGGGCGCTGTCGCAGCGCGGCGAACACCCCGGGGCCCGGCTCGGCCGTTCTGGCGGCGCGCACGGCGCCGTGCGCGGGCAGGACGCGCCAGGCGTACGCGGCGAAGGCGAGGGTGCCGAGCCCGTCGACGACGAAGAGCAGGCCGTACGAGGCGTGCGCGATGATCAGCGCGCCCAGCGGGGGCCCGACGGTGAATCCCGCATTGGCCGCGAACCGCGTCACGGCGAAGGCCTGGCGCCGTCCGCCCTCGGGCACGGTGACCGCGACGAGCGCGCCGTTCGCCGCGCGCACGCATCCTCCGGCGTACTGGCTCAGGGTCGGCACCACGTACAGCAGGGCGAGCGGGAGAACGGGCAGCGCGAGCACGCCCGCGCCGCTGATCAGCGATCCGATGAGCAGGATCCTGCGGTGGCCGTACCGGTCGCCGAACCAGCCGCCGGTGAAGTTGCCCGCGACCATGCCCGCCCCGCCCATGCCGCTGATCACCCCGGCCTGGGCGACGGAGAGGCCGCGCTCGTCCGTCAGGTAGACGAAGAAATAGACGAAGGTGAAGGCGACGACCATGTTGAAGAAGCCGCCGGCGGCCAGCAGCCACACGGTTCTCGGTACGTCACGCAGGCTGCGCAGCATGCCACCCCCAGCAAGACAGTGAGTTCCTTTTGGGAACGGACTATGTCAGCATGGGGGCCATGGCGCAACGGACCCGGCTCGACGACGACCACTGCGCCATCGCGCAGGCCCTGGACGTCGTGGGCGACTGGTGGACCCTCCTGATCGTGCGCGACGCGGCCCGCGGCCTGCACCGCTTCGACGAGCTGCAGCGTGAACTGGGCGTGTCCCGCAAGGTGTTGACCGAGCGGCTGCGCCTCCTGGTGGACGCGGAGGTGCTCACGCGCGTCCCCTATCAGGACCGTCCGGTACGCCACGAGTACCGCCTGACGCCACGCGGCCGCGCGTTGCTGCCGGTCCTGGTCGCCCTCCAGGACTGGGGCGACACCTGGGTGATGGGAGAGGGAGAGACGATGGCGACCGCGGCGGAGGTCTCCATGGAGGCACAGCGGGTCCACGAGCTCCTGGGCACACACCTGCCCGAGCTCCAACTCCTCGGCGGGGACGGGGAGTTCAATGACCCGGTGGCCGCCACCACCCCGTACACCGTCTTGTACTGCTTCCCGGGCGCCTACGCCCGCAAGGACGCCTACCCGCCCGACTGGGCCGAGATCCCCGGCGCCCAGGGCTGCACGCTGGAGTCCTGTACCTACCGCGACCGGCTCGCCGAGTTCACCGCGGCGGGCGCGACGGTCCACGGGGTTTCCACCCAACGCCCCGACGAACAGCGGGCGTTCGCCGAGAAGGAGCGGCTGCGCTTCCCGCTCCTCTCGGACGCGGACCTGAACCTGACGGCGGCGCTGCGCCTGCCGACGTTCCGCGCGGCCGGGGTGAGCCGGCTGAAGCGGCTGACCCTGGTGGTGGACCGGGACCGAGTCGTGCGGGACGTGCAGTACCCGGTCACGGATGTCACGGCGAGCGTCGACGCGGCACTGGCGACGGTCGGCCGCCTGCGACGGTCAACCGGCTGACCGAACAATCCGGCTGAACGCCTCGCGCGCGTACTCCTCGTCGTACCGCGCGTCCGTGAGCAGGACCTCCAGACAGATGCCGTCCATGAGCGCGGCGATGGCCCGCGCGGTGACGGCGTCGGTGCGCTGTTCCAGGACCTCCGCGAGGCCCACGCCGCACTCGGCGGCGACGGGCCGCAGGGCGGGCTTGCGCAGGGCGGCCAGATAGAGCTCGTACTCCAGCTCCACCTCCGTGCGATCCCCCGCGAGCCACTCCCCGAGCAGTGCGGCGAGCTCACCTGCGAGATCGGCCCGCGGGTCCTCGAAGGCGCTCCGCGCGGCGACCGCCTTGGCGAACCCCTCATTGGCCTGCCGCAGCGCGGCCACCATCAGCTCGTCAAGTGTCTTGAAATGATAGGTCGTTGACCCGAGCGGCACATCCGCCTCCGCGGCGACCGAGCGATGACTGAGCCCGCCGATCCCCTTCTGCCCTACCACCCGGATCGCGGCGTCGATGATCCGCTGCCGCCGCTCGGGGTCGTACCTGCGGGCCATCAGTGCGCACCTCCGAGATTGAGCACGACGACGCCCGCGATCACGAGCGCGATCCCGGAGACCTTGACCAGGCTCGTCGACTCCCCAAGGAACAGCATCCCGATTCCGGCGACCGCGGCGGTCCCTATCCCCGCCCAGATCGCGTAGGCGGTCCCCACGGAGAGCGTCTTCAGCGTCTGCGCGAGGAGGGTGAACGCGATCAGATATCCCGCGACGGTGATCAGCGAAGGCCAGAGCCTGCTGAACCCTTCGCTGTATTTCATGGCCGTCGTCCCGGCCACCTCCGCCGCGATCGCCGCGGCCAGCAGTCCGTATCCCATGCGTACGAGTGTACATAACGTTGTGTACGGGCGTACGCAAAGCCGGACGGCAAACCGGCTAAGGTGACGCGATCACTGTGGGGGGCCACAGCGAGCACACGCGGAACACCGCACGAAGCTACGGAGCACAAGAGCGATGTCAGACACATCGGGGTGGGGACCACAGGCGCCTTACGGCGGGCCGCCGGGGCCGTACGGGCCGCCGGGGCCGTACGGGCCGCCCGGGCCCTACGGCGGGCCACCGCCCGGCTGGGGCTGGAACGGCAGCGGCTGGGCACCCCTGCCCCCGCCGCCCAAGCCGGGCGTCATCCCCCTCGCGCCGCTCGGCGCGAACCACATCATCGGCGGCGCGTTCGCGACGATGCGGCGCTACGCCAAGCCGCTGTTCGGCACCGCCGCCGCGGCCTACGGCCTGCTCGCCGTCGTCCTCGTGGCCGGGGCGGGGCTCGCCTACGCCGCGACCCAGGACCACGTCCGCGCCGTGTACGAACCGGGCACGGACTTCACCTGGGACGACGGCAGGCCGATCCTGGTCGCGTTCGGCCTGGTGTGGCTGCTGTTCATGCTCGCCACGCTGGCCGTCAACTCGTTCATCCAGGCCGCCTGCGCGGCCACCCTGCACGAGGCGGTGCTCGGCCGCCCCGCGACGTTCGGCGCGGTCTGGCGCAGGGCGTGGTCACGGACGCCGTCCGTGGTGGCCGTGACGCTCTTTCTCTCCTTCATCCTGATGCTGCCGGTGGCCGCGTTCGCACTGGTCCTCTTCTCCATCGTCTTCCTGATGATGACCCAGTCGCTCATCCCCATCGGCCTGGTCTTCCCGCTGTTCCTGGTGACGATGCCGCTCGCGGCCTGGCTGTACGTCCTGTTCGCCTTCGCCCCGGCGGCCGCGGTCCTCGAATCAGCGGGCCCCTTCACGGCGTTGCGGCGCTCCGTACGTCTGGTGCGCGGCTCCTGGTGGCGCACCTTCGGCATCTCGCTGCTCGCGGGCCTCATCGTCCTTGGGGTGTCCCTCGCGCTGCGGCTCCCCCTGCAGTTCGCGGCCCCGACACCGCCCCCGGTGGACCCGGACGACTCCGCGTCGGCCTACTTCCTGGACCAACTGCGTTCCCAGTTCGGCCTGTACGCCGTCCTCGGCCTGGTCGGCAGCTTCCTCACCCAGCTGGCCGCCACGGTCTTCCTCCCCCTGGTGACCGCCCTGCTCTACATAGACCGCCGCATCCGCAAGGAGGGCCTGGCCCACACGCTGACGGAGGCCTCGACGGCCCAGCCGACCTCCCCCTAAAAGCAGTTCGGCCCCCTGCGCCATAAGCGCGGGGGGCCGAATCAGCCGTATCAGTGGTGTCTCAGACGTTGAACCCGAGCGCCCGAAGCTGCTCGCGACCATCGTCCGTGATCTTGTCCGGGCCCCACGGCGGCATCCAGACCCAGTTGATCCGCAGCTCGTTGACGATGCCGTCGGTGGCGGACTTCGCCTGGTCCTCGATGACGTCCGTCAGCGGGCAGGCCGCCGAGGTGAGCGTCATGTCGATCGTCGCGATGTTCGCGTCGTCGATGTGGATGCCGTAGATCAGGCCGAGGTTGACGACGTCGATGCCCAGCTCGGGGTCGACGACGTCGTACAGCGCCTCGCGCACCTCTTCTTCGGAGGCGGGCTTCGTCAGCGTCTCGTTCTCGCTCATGCGGTCTTCCTCTCAGCGATCCCGGCTCCGGCGCTCTCCAGCGCCTGGGCCGTCGCGTCCTTCCACGCCATCCAGCTCAGCAGAGCACACTTCACACGCGCCGGGTACTTCGAGACCCCCGCGAACGCGACCGCGTCCTCCAGGATCTCCTCCATCGCGTCGTCCGGCTCCAGCTTGCCCTTGGACTGCATCAGCTCCAGGAACACGGCCTGGATCTTCTGCGCCTCGGCGAGCTCCTTGCCGACAAGCAGGTCGTTCAGGACGGACGCGCTGGCCTGGCTGATGGAGCAGCCCTGGCCCTCGTACGACACGTCGGCGATCGTCGACCCGTCGTACCTGACGCGCAGCGTGATCTCGTCGCCGCACGTCGGGTTGACGTGGTGCACCTCGGCGTCGCCATCACGCAGACCGCGCCCGTGCGGGTGCTTGTAGTGGTCCAGGATGACTTCCTGGTACATCGAATCCAGCTTCACGTTCCCAGCCAGCCCCTCAGCCGAAGAAGTTCCGTACGTGCTCCAGGCCGTCGATCAGCGCGTCGATCTCGCCGGGCGTGGAGTACAGATAGAACGACGCTCGCGTGGTCGCAGGAATTCCGTAGCGGAGGCAGACGGGGCGGGCGCAGTGGTGACCCACACGGACCGCGATGCCTTCCTCGTCCAGGACCTGGCCCACGTCGTGCGGGTGGATGTCGCCGAGCGTGAAGGAGATCGCGGCGCCGCGGTCCTCCGCCGTGGACGGACCGATGATCCGGAGGTCGGGGACCTCCAGGAGGCGCTTCACCGCGTACTCGGTGATCGCGTGCTCATGCGCGGCGATCTTGTCCATGCCGATCGCCGACAGGTAGTCCACGGCCGCGCCCAGGCCGACGGCCTGGGAGACCGGGGGCGTGCCCGCCTCGAACTTGTGCGGCGCGGGAGCGTAGGTCGACGAGTGCATCGACACGGTCTCGATCATCTCGCCGCCGCCGAGGAACGGCGGCAGGTCCTCGAGGAGCTCCTGCCGTCCCCACAGCACGCCGATGCCCGTCGGGCCGAGCATCTTGTGGCCGGTGAAGGCCACGAAGTCGGCCTGCAGCGCCTGCACGTCGAGCACCATGTGCGGGGCGGCCTGCGAGGCGTCGATCAAGACGAGCGCGCCGACCTCCTGGGCGCGGCGGACGATCGCCTCGACCGGGTTGAGCGTGCCCAGGATGTTCGACACGAGCACGAAGGAGACGATCTTCGTCTTCTCCGTGATGATCTCGTCGATGTTGGACAGGTCGAGCCGGCCGTCGTCCGTGAGACCGAACCACTTCAGCTTCGCGCCCGTGCGCTGCGAGAGCAGCTGCCACGGCACGATGTTGGAGTGGTGCTCCATCTCCGTGATGACGATCTCGGTCTCGTGGTCCACGCGGTAGGGCTCGTCGGCCCAACCGAGCATGTTGGCCACGAGGTTGAGCGACTCCGAGGCGTTCTTGGTGAATATCACCTCGTCGCGGCTCGGCGCGTTGATGAACGCCGCGACCTTGTCACGGGCGCCCTCGTACAGCGCCGTGGCCTCCTCCGCGAGGACGTGCACGCCGCGGTGGACGTTGGCGTTGTGCTTCTCGTAGTACTCGTTGAGTACGTCGAGCACCTGGCGCGGGGTCTGGGACGTGGCCGCGTTGTCCAGGTAGACGAGCTTTTTGCCGTCGTGGATCGTGCGATCCAGGATGGGAAAGTCCTTGCGGATCGCCTCGGTGTCGAGGAGGCCGGAGAGCCCCTGGTGGGCCAACGTCACGCTGATACGCCACCCTTCGTGTAAGCCTCGTAGCCCTCGGCCTCGAGCTTGTCGGCGAGCTCCGCGCCGCCGGACTCGGCGATGCGGCCGTTCGCGAAGACGTGCACGAAGTCGGGCTTGATGTAGCGCAGGATGCGCGTGTAGTGCGTGATCAGCAGGGTGCCGACCTCGCCCGTCTCACGGACGCGGTTGACGCCGTCCGAGACCTGACGCAGGGCGTCGACGTCCAGACCGGAGTCCGTCTCGTCGAGGATCGCGATCTTCGGCTTGAGGAGCTCCATCTGCAGGATCTCGTGGCGCTTCTTCTCACCGCCGGAGAAGCCCTCGTTCACGTTGCGCTCGGCGAAGGCCGGGTCCATCTGGAGCTGCTCCATCGCGGACTTGACCTCCTTCACCCAGGTGCGCAGCTTGGGGGCCTCGCCGCGGATCGCGGTGGCCGACGTACGCAGGAAGTTGGAGACCGAGACGCCGGGGACCTCGACCGGGTACTGCATGGCCAGGAACATGCCGGCGCGGGCGCGCTCGTCGACGGACATCTCCAGGACGTCCTCGCCGTCGAGGGTGACGGTGCCCTGCGTGATCGTGTACTTGGGGTGTCCCGCGATCGAGTACGCGAGGGTGGACTTGCCGGAGCCGTTCGGGCCCATGATGGCGTGGGTCTCGCCCTGCTTCACGGTCAGGTCGACACCCTTGAGGATTTCCTTGGTGCCGTTCTCGACCTCGACAGTGACGTGCAGGTCGCGGATTTCAAGCGTTGCCATGTGCCTCAGGACTCCTGGGTGACGGAGACGAGCACATCGTCCCCTTCGATCTTTACGGGGTATACGGGGACGGGGCGCGTCGCGGGAAGGCCGGACGGCTTGCCGGTGCGGAGGTCGAATGCGGAGCCGTGCAGCCAGCACTCGATCTGACAGTCCTCCACCTCTCCCTCGGAGAGGGAGACGTTCGCGTGCGAGCAGATGTCGTAGATCGCGAACACCTCGCCCTCGGTGTGGACGACCGAGACCGGCGTGCCGTCGAGTTCCACCCGCTTCGGGGTGTCCTCCGACAGCTCGCTCAGGCCACAGGCGCGTACGAATGTCATGCGACCGACGCCTCCAGCTCCTCTTCGATCTTGGCGAGGAGGCGCTCTTCGATGTCGGGCAGGCCGATCTGCTGGATCAGCTCGGCGAAGAATCCACGGACGACCAGGCGGCGCGCCTCGTCCTCCGGGATACCGCGCGACTGCAGGTAGAAGAGCTGCTCGTCGTCGAAGCGGCCGGTCGCCGATGCGTGGCCCGCGCCGACGATCTCGCCGGTCTCGATCTCGAGGTTCGGCACGGAGTCGACGCGGGCGCCGTCGGTCAGAACCAGGTTGCGGTTCATCTCGTACGTGTCCGTGCCCTCGGCCGCGGCCTCGATGAGGACGTCGCCGATCCACACCGCGTGGGCGTCCTGGCCCTGGAGCGCGCCCTTGTAGACGACGTTCGACTTGCAGTGCGGCTGGTTGTGGTCGACCAGGAGGCGGTGCTCCTGGTGCTGGCCGGCGTCGGTGACGTACAGACCGATGAGCTCGGCCTCGCCGCCCGTGCCCGCGTACTCGACGCGGGGGTGCAGGCGGACGACGTCGCCGCCGAAGGTCACGACGACCGACTTGAAGGAGGCGTCCCGGCCGATCAGCGCGTTGTGCTGCGCGACGTGCACGGCCTTGTCGTCCCAGTCCTGGACGGAGACGACGGTCAGCTTGGCGCCGTCGCCCAGGATGTAGTCGACGTTGCCCGCGAGCACGGCGTCACCGGTGTGGTCGATGACGACGAGGGCCTCGGCGAAGGCACCGAGCTCGATCACCTGGTGCGCGAAGGCGGTGCCGCCCTCGCCATGGACCGCGATCCGGATCGGCTCGGTGAGCACCGTCTCCTTGGGGACGGTCACGACCGAGGCCTTCTCGAAGGACGAGTACGCCTGCGCGGCGACGCGGTCGACGGGCTTGCCCGCCTTGCCCACGCGCGCGTCGTCCCGGCCGACGGTCTCCTGGGTCACGCCCGCCGGCGCCGTCACCTCGACGCGGATGCCGCCGGTGGCGACCGCCGTGCCGTCGTGCAGCCCGCGAAGGCGCTCGAGCGGCGTGAACCGCCACTCCTCCTCACGGCCGTGCGGCACCGGGAAGTCCGCCACGTCGAAGGACGGGGGCGCGCTCATACGGGTGGCGACGGTGGACTCGGCGGCCACCGCGATGGATCCGGCGGTGGTGGATCCCACCGGGATGTTCTGAGCCTCAGCCATGGCTGTCGTCGTGCTCTCTCTCTGCGTAAGAAGTCTGCTCGCTGCTACGGGGACGCGGCCGGTCTTAACCGACCGAGCCCTCCATCTGCAGCTCGATCAGCCGGTTCAGCTCCAGGGCGTACTCCATGGGCAGCTCCTTGGCGATCGGCTCGACGAAGCCGCGGACGATCATCGCCATGGCCTCGAACTCGGTCATGCCGCGGCTCATCAGGTAGAAGAGCTGGTCGTCGGAGACCTTGGAGACGGTCGCCTCGTGACCCATGGAGACGTCGTCCTCGCGGACGTCGACGTACGGGTACGTGTCCGAGCGGGAGATCGTGTCGACGAGCAGCGCGTCACAGAGCACGTTCGACTTCGATCCGGCGGCGCCCTCACCGATCTCGACGAGACCGCGGTAGGAGGTGCGGCCACCGCCACGCGCCACGGACTTCGAGACGATGTTGGAGGACGTGTTCGGCGCCATGTGGACCATCTTGGAACCGGCGTCCTGGTGCTGCCCCTCGCCCGCGAAGGCGATGGAGAGGGTCTCACCCTTGGCGTGCTCACCCATGAGGTAGACAGCCGGGTACTTCATCGTCACCTTGGAGCCGATGTTGCCGTCGATCCACTCCATGGTCGCGCCCTCGTACGCCACGGCGCGCTTGGTGACCAGGTTGTAGACGTTGTTCGACCAGTTCTGGATCGTCGTGTAGCGGCAGCGGCCGCCCTTCTTGACGATGATCTCGACGACCGCGGAGTGCAGCGAGTCCGACTTGTAGATCGGCGCGGTGCAGCCCTCGACGTAGTGAACGTAGGCGTCCTCGTCCACGATGATCAGGGTCCGCTCGAACTGGCCCATGTTCTCCGTGTTGATGCGGAAGTAGGCCTGGAGCGGGATCTCGACGTGCACGCCCTTGGGGACGTAGATGAACGAGCCGCCGGACCAGACGGCCGTGTTCAGCGAAGCGAACTTGTTGTCGCCGACGGGGATGACGGTCCCGAAGTACTCCTTGAAGAGCTCCGGGTGCTCCTTCAGCGCCGTGTCGGTGTCCAGGAAGATGACGCCCTGCTCCTCCAGGTCCTCACGGATCTGGTGGTAGACGACCTCGGACTCGTACTGGGCCGCGACACCGGCGACGAGGCGCTGCTTCTCCGCCTCGGGGATGCCGAGCTTGTCGTACGTGTTCTTGATGTCCTCGGGCAGGTCCTCCCAGGACTCCGCCTGCTTCTCCGTGGAGCGCACGAAGTACTTGATGTTGTCGAAGTCGATGCCGGACAGGTCCGAGCCCCAGTTGGGCATGGGCTTCTTGTCGAAGAGGCGCAGGCCCTTGAGGCGGAGCTTGGTCATCCACTCCGGCTCGGACTTCTTGGCCGAGATGTCCCGGACGACGTCCTCGTTGATGCCGCGCTTGGCAGAGGCACCAGCCGCGTCGGAGTCGGCCCAGCCGTATTCGTACGTACCCAGACCCTCGAGTTCGGGGTGGGCAGTCTCCGTGGGGAGAGTCATGCGGGGTTCCTCCCGGCCGTGCTTGCAGATGCGTTAACAGTGGTCTCTGGGGGTTGTGCGGTGTTGCGGGGAATGAACGTCGTGCAGACGCCGTCGCCGTGGGCGATGGTGGCGAGCCGCTGGACATGCGTTCCGAGCAGGACGGAGAAGATCTCCGTCTCCGCCTCGCACAGTTGCGGGTACTGCTCGGCGACATGAGCGACGGGGCAGTGGTGCTGGCACAGCTGCTCGCCTACCGGCGCGCTGCGCGCCGTAGCAGCGTACCCGTCGCGGGTCAACGCCTTCGCAAGAGCCTCGGTGCGCTGCTCCGGAGGTGCCGCGTCGATCGCCTTGCGGTAGGCCTCCGCCTGGGAGGCGACCCGCTCGCGGGCGAATTCGACGACCGCTCCCTCGCCGTGCCGCTCGCCGATCCAGCGCAGGGCGTCGGCGGCGAGCTTGTCGTAGGACTGGTCGAAGGCGTCCCGGCCGCAGTCCGTCAGGGCGAAGACCTTGGCGGGGCGCCCGCGGGTACGCGTGCCGTAGACGCGCTGCTCGCGGGGCTCGACCACGTTCTCGTGGACGAGGGTGTCGAGGTGCCTGCGTACGGCTGCCTGGGTGAGCCCGAGGCGCTTCGCGAGGTCCGCGACGGTGGACGGGCCGTGATCCAGGACGGAGCGCGCGACCCGGTTGCGCGTAGACCGCTCCCCGGTCGCGAGTTCCTCCTGCGGAGCCTCGCCAACGTTTTTCACAACGCCATTGTTGCGTAATTCCTCAGAGCCTGACAACCCGCGTCCGGATCACGGTCCGGTGCGCTGCGTCACTTAGGCATACCTAAGCTGACCTGCGGAAATGATCACTGATCGATCAAATAGGTGGCGGCCCGAAGCGGGCCCGAGGACACTCTCAAACCATGCCCACACCCCCTCCGACCGGCCCTTTGTGTACGCGGACGTCTCTTGCCGCCGACCTCCGCGAGCTCGGCGTACGGCCCGGCGAGACCCTCCTCGTGCACTCCTCGCTCAGCGCGCTCGGCTGGGTCAGCGGCGGCCAGATCGCCGTCGTGCAATCACTGCTCGACGCCCTGGGCGAAATCGGCACGCTGGTGGTCCCCGCGCAGTCCAGCGACAACTCGGACCCCGCCGAGTGGGAGAACCCTCCCGTGCCCGAGTCCTGGTGGCCCGAGATCCGCGCGTCCATCCCCGCGTACGACCCGCGCACCGCGCCCACCCGGGGCGTCGGCGTGATCCCCGAGACCGTGCGGACCTGGCCCGGAGCCGTCCGCAGCGCACACCCGCAGACCTCCTTCGCGGCGATCGGCCCGCGCGCGGCGGCCCTCATGGACGGGCACGCGCTCGACTGCCGCCTGGGCGAGCGCAGCCCGCTGGCCCGCCTCGAAGAGGTGCACGCGCGCGTGCTGCTGCTCGGCGCCGGCTTCGACTCCTGCACCTCCTTCCACCTGGCCGAGTACCGGATCCCCGCCCCCGAGGTCGAGAATTCCTTCGCGGTCATGACCCCCGAGGGCCGCCGGTGGACGACGGTGCGCGAGCGCTCCATCTCCGATGAGCGTTTCGACGAGCTCGGCGCGGACTTCGAGCGGGACAGGCCGGTCGTGCGGGGCAAGGTCGGTGCCGCGACGGCACGGCTCTTCCCCGTCGCCGATGCGGTCGCGTACGCCGAGCGGTGGCTTGACATCCACCGCTCGCGGGCCGAGTTCGCCGGGTAGCAGCCCCCTGCCCACGGCCCGTCTCCCCCTCTCTAGACTTCCCGCCATGGGAACTGAGTCCGTCGTCCAGGTCACCGGCCTGGTCAAGCGGTACGGCAAGAAGACCGCGGTGGACGGGCTCGACCTCCGGGTCCGCGCGGGCACCGTCACCGCCGTCCTCGGGCCGAACGGCGCCGGGAAGACCACCACGATCGAGACCTGTGAGGGTTACCGCAGGCCGGACGCGGGCACGGTCCGCGTCCTCGGCCTCGACCCGGTCACGCAGGCCGCGGCCCTGCGCCCCCGCATCGGCGTGATGCTGCAGTCCGGCGGCGTCTACTCCGGCGCCCGCGCCGACGAGATGCTGCGGCACGTGGCGAAGCTGCACGCAGGCCCCCTGGACGTGGGCGCGCTGATCGAGCGCCTTGGCCTGGAGAGCTGCGGCCGCACCACCTACCGGCGGCTCTCCGGCGGCCAGCAGCAGCGCCTCGCACTCGCGATGGCCGTGGTCGGCCGGCCCGAACTTGTCTTCCTGGACGAGCCCACCGCGGGCCTCGACCCGCAGGCACGCCGGGCCACCTGGGATCTCGTACGCGATCTGCGCCGCGACGGAGTCTGCGTCATCCTCACCACGCATCACATGGACGAGGCCGAGGAGCTCTCCGACGACGTCGCGATCATCGACGCGGGCAAGGTCATCGCCGAGGGCAGCCCCGAGGAGCTGTGCCGCGGCGGCGCCGAGAACACCCTGCGCTTCACCGGGCGCCCGGGACTCGACGTCGCCTCCCTGCTCAAGGCGCTGCCGCCGGACTCGGCGGCCGCCGAACTCACCCCCGGCGCCTACCGCGTGAGCGGCACGGTCGACCCCCAGCTGCTCGCCACCGTCACCTCCTGGTGCGCCCAGCACGGCGTGATGCCGGAGAAGATCGCCGTCGAACGCCACACCCTGGAAGACGTCTTCCTGGAGCTCACAGGCAAGGAGCTGCGCGGATGAGCGCCGCCGGTACGTACGCACCGAAGCCGGGCGCCGCCCCGCTCCCCCGCATGATCGCCGCGCAGGCGGCGCTCGAGACGAAGATGCTGCTGCGCAACGGCGAGCAGCTGCTCCTCACGGTCGTGATCCCGACCCTGCTGCTCGTGCTGTTCAGCGCGGTCGACATCGTCGACACGGGCGAGGGCAAGGCCGTCGACTTCCTCGCGCCCGGCATCCTCGCGCTCGCCGTGATGTCGACGGCGTTCACCGGGCAGGCCATCGCGACGGGCTTCGAGCGGCGCTACGGCGTGCTCAAGCGGCTCGGTGCCTCGCCGCTGCCCCGCTGGGGCCTGATGGCGGCCAAGACCCTCTCGGTCCTGGTCACCGAGGTCCTGCAGATCGTGCTGCTCACGGTCATCGCCTTCGCGCTGGGCTGGTCGCCGCAGGGCAGCCCCGTCTCCGTACTCCTCCTCCTGATCCTCGGCACCGCGGCCTTCTCCGGGCTCGGCCTGCTGATGGCGGGGACCCTGAAGGCGGAGGCGACGCTCGCCGCCGCGAACCTCGTCTTCCTGCTCCTGCTCGTGGGCGGCGGCGTCATCGTGCCGCTCGACAAGTTCCCGGACGCCGCCCAGTCGGTACTCGGTCTGCTGCCCATCTCGGCGCTCTCGGACGGGCTTCGGGACGTGCTCCAGCACGGCGCGGGCATGCCGTGGGGCGACCTCGCGATCCTTGCCGTGTGGGCGGTCGTGGGGCTCGGCGCGGCGGCGAAGTTCTTCCGCTGGGAGTAACCGCCGTCACAGATACGCCGCTTACGTCCCCCTCGTGAAGGCGTGCACAAGCGGCCCCCTACGATGGGGCCCGTGCCAAACGTGACCCGAGCCGACGTCGCTCAAGCCGTGCGCAACCCGCTCGCCTTCATCGCTGAACGCTGGACCCCGCAGCAGCGGACCGTCCGGCGCGCGGCGATGATCTCGCTCGTGATGACGGTGGGCATCGTGGTCACCGGCGGCGCCGTCCGCCTGACCGGCTCGGGCCTCGGCTGCCCGACCTGGCCCAAGTGCACGGACGACTCCCTGACCGCGACCAGCGAGATGGGCATCCACGGCTACATCGAGTTCGGCAACCGCATGCTGGCGTATGTGCTCAGCGCGGCCGTCGGCTGGGCCATCATCGCGGCGCGCTCCCAGAAGCCGATGCGGCGCAGCCTCACCCGGCTCGGCTGGATCCAGTTCTGGCTGGTCATGAGCAACGCCGTGCTCGGCGGCATCGTGGTCCTCGTCGGCCTGAACCCGTGGACGGTCGCGGCACACTTCCTGCTCTCCTCCGCCCTGATCGCGGTCGCCGTCACGATGTGGCAGCGCACCCGCGAGGGCGACGCCGAGCCGCGCCCGCTGGTCGGCAGGGCCGTGACACAGCTGGTGTGGTTCCTGATCGTGACGTCCGGTCTGCTGATCGCCGTGGGCACGGTCGTGACCGGCTCGGGGCCGCACGCGGGCGACTCCAGCGAGGTGCCGCGGATGGGCTTCGACTGGGAGACGGTCAGCAAGGTGCACGCGGTCCTCGCCTGGATCGTGGTGACGCTGACGTTCGCCCTGTGGTTCGTCCTCAAGGCCGTCGACGCGCCCAAGGGCCCGCTGCACCGCACCCGCGATCTGTTCCTGATCCTCCTTGCCCAGGGCGGCATCGGCTACGTCCAGTACTTCACGGACCTGCCCGAGGTCCTGGTGGGCCTGCACATGCTCGGCTCGTGCCTGGTGTGGATCTGCGTGATGAGGGTGCTCCTCTCGCTGCGCGAGCGCCCGCTGACCGCGGTGGAGGTCCCGGCGCAGGCCGACGACTCCCGCCTGTCGGCGGTCTGACGGGCCTCAGCCCTCCGAAAGCCCGTACACACGGCGGGCGTTGCCCGACGCGACGAGCCCCGCCACCCGCTGTGCGTCCGCAAGGGACCACGCCCCGTCCGCGACCCAGCCACCGAGCACCCTGCCCAGCGCCTCCCTGAACAGCCGCGCGCCCACCACGTGCAGCTCGGGAAGCCCGTGCGCGCCGCTGGAGAACAGCACCTTGCCGAACGGCGCCAGCTCCAGGATCTCCGCGAGCACGGCCGCCGCGCGGGCGCCGGTGCGCACCAGCGCGGGGCCCAGATCGGCGTACACGTGCGGGAAGTCGCCCGCGAGGTGGGCGGCGCCCCGGTGGTAGGGGTAGCCGTGCAGCAGTACGAGATCGGTGCCGAGCCCCGCGGTCGCCCGCGCGAAGCCGCCGAAGTACGCCTGCGGGTCGCCGGCCCCCGCGTGCAGCTGCAGCGGGCGCCCCGACGCGACGGCGATCCACAGCAGATGCCTCAGCAGTACGGGGTCCCCGAGGGCGCCGCCCACCTGCCGCCCCGAGAGCCAGCGGCCCGCGGCGCCCCGCACCTCCCCCGGGCCCGGCGGTTCGGGCGTCAGGGCGAGACCGTGCCGGACGCCGGCGACGGAGGTGAAGGCGACGGCGCCCGCGGCCGCCGCGTGCACGGACTCGGCAAGATTGGCGAGGAACGAATCGACGGTGCCGGAGGTGTCGGCCACCTGTTCGGCCAGTAATTCGAGGCGGACGATCTCGTGCGCCTCGGCCGCACCGGTGGAGGCCATCTCACCGGGCCCGGTGAGATCACCCGGCAGCCCGGTGTCGACGAGATACGTCGTGATGCCGCTGCCCTGCAACAGCCGCCGGGCCGCTTCCAGTACGCCCAGTTCGCGACGGCGGGCCAGATAGCGGGCGGGCGGGCAGTGCGGTTCGAGGCCGAGCAGCGGCGGGCACCAGCGGCGTACCGCGAAGCCCGCCTGGGTGTCGAAGAAGGTGGTGCCGGGCGCGGGCGGGCCCCCGCCGCGGCCGAGGTGGGCCTCGAAGGTGCCGAGGCCCAGCTCCGTGCGCAGCACGCCATGGCAGTACTGGTCCACCAGGGACGGCGTTTCGATCATCCGGGCTCCCGGTAGACGGACCGTGCTCCTACGGTCCTAACGGGTCACCCGGGCCTCAGGTGTTGCTTTCGGCCAGTCTGTACGACATCGGCCGCGATCCGTCAGCCGTTGCTCGGGCCGCCGAGCTGAATGCCCGCCATGCGCGTCCACTCGTAGGGCCCGGTCTTCACCTTGGCCGCGAACTCGCCGTCGAAGTTCTCGTGGACGGTGATCCCGGCCTTCTCCACGGCGCTCTGCGCGATGGCGTAGGTGGGCGCCACCAGGTCGCCCCACCCACCGTCCTCACCGACGAGAACGATCCGGGTGCCCTCGTGCCCGATGTACGCGACCTGCCCCTCGGCACCGCCGTGCGCCCGCGCGAAGGCCCCGATCTCCTTGGCCAGCTTGGCCGCCTTCCGCTCGGCCTTCGCGGCCTGCTTGCTGTCGTCCACCTGCTGCGTGTCTGCCATGGGCAGGATGCTACCGACGGGTAGATCAACTGGCGACGGGCGGGGTACGTGGCGTTCAACACCACGTACCCCGCCCGTCGGCGAAGCCTTGAAAGTCAGCGCAGGAAGGGGTCCACCGCGACCGCCACGAACAGCAGCGAGACGTAGGTGATCGACCAGTGGAAGAGCCGCATCTCCTTGAGCTTGCCGCCCGTGACCTCGGCCTTGGCGCGGGTCTGCAGGCCGTGTGCCTCCCACAGCCAGAAGCCGCCGGACAGCAGGGCGACCGCGGTGTAGAACCAGCCGGTGTAGCCGAGCGGCTGCAGCAGCAGGGACACGGCGACCATGACCCAGCTGTAGAGGACGATCTGGCGGGCGACCACCTTGTTCGACGCGATGACCGGCAGCATCGGGACGCCCACGCGTGCGTAGTCCTCCTTGACCTTCATGGACAGCGGCCAGTAGTGCGGCGGCGTCCAGAAGAACATGACAAGGAAGAGGATGACCGGCGCCCACGACATGGAGTTGGTGACCGAGGACCAGCCGATGAGGACCGGCAGACAGCCCGCGATGCCGCCCCAGACGATGTTCTGCGAGGTGCGGCGCTTCAGGATCATCGTGTAGACGACCACGTAGAAGAGCAGTGCGCCCAAGGAGAGCCAGGCCGAGAGCCAGTTGACGGCCAGGCCGAACAGGAGCGTGGAGATCACCGCGAGCGAGATGCCGAAGACCAGGCACTCGCGGGGGCTCACCATGCCGGTGACCAGGGGCCGTTGCGACGTACGGTCCATCAGCGCGTCGATGTCGCGGTCGATGTACATGTTCAGCGCGTTGGCACCGCCCGCGGAGAGGTAGCCGCCGACGCAGGTCAGCAGGACCAGCCACAGGTCGGGCACACCCTGCTCGGCGAGGAACATCACCGGAACGGTGGTGATCAGGAGGAGCTCGATGATCCGCGGCTTGGTCAGCGCCACGAACGCCATGACACGGGCCCCGAACGGCCGGTGGCTTGGGCTTGAGCTCGTCCCAATTGCTCCCGCTGGACGGGATTCAACGGCCGTCACGCACACCCCTGACAGAGACTTCCCAGCAAGCCACTTCGGAAGTTCGGACATGAAGATCCGGTAAAGGCTCGCGCGTACCACGCCACTGTAGACGTTGCCCATACCTCGCCCTTCGCGGGGGTGGGGTCGTGTTGAGCGGCGTGTTGGGTACCCGGGAAACACCCGGGAACACGGTGCGACACCCGTTCAGATGAGCGGCCCGGCACTCGTTCATACAGTCCATCTGAGCGGCTTCGACTTCACATGGTGAACAGCGTGGATCCCTTTCGGGAGGCGGATCCCGGCGCACCCCGGCAGTCTGGAATGACTCGAAAAAATGCACGTCTTCACAGCGGTAGGCTCGACATCGGCCGGTGGGATCTCCATCGCCGGCATTCGACATTTTGGAGAGGAGCCCTGACTCAGGGTGAGCACCAAGCCGACCACCACTGACCTCGAGTGGACCGAACTGGACCAGCGGGCTGTCGACACCGCCCGCGTCCTGGCCGCCGACGCCGTACAGAAGGTCGGCAACGGCCATCCGGGTACGGCCATGAGCCTCGCGCCTGCCGCGTACACCCTCTTCCAGAAGGTGATGCGGCACGACCCCGCGGACGCCGAGTGGACCGGGCGCGACCGGTTCGTTCTTTCCGCGGGCCACTCGTCACTGACCCTTTACATCCAGCTCTACCTGGCCGGCTTCGGCCTGGAGCTCGATGATCTGAAGGCGTTCCGCACCTGGGGTTCGAAGACCCCCGGCCACCCGGAGTACGGGCACACCACGGGCGTGGAGACGACGACGGGCCCGCTGGGCCAGGGCGTCGCGAACGCCGTGGGCATGGCGATGGCCGCCCGTTACGAGCGTGGCCTGTTCGACCCGGAGGCCGCCGAGGGCGAGTCGCCGTTCGACCACTACATCTACGCGATCGCGGGCGACGGCTGCCTCCAGGAGGGCATCTCCTCGGAGGCGTCCTCGCTGGCCGGGCACCAGAAGCTCGGCAACCTCGTGCTGCTGTGGGACGACAACCACATCTCCATCGAGGGCGACACGGAGACGGCCGTCTCCGAGGACACGATGAAGCGGTACGAGGCCTACGGCTGGCACGTCCAGCGCGTGGAGCCCAAGGAGAACGGCGACCTCGACCCGGCCGCCCTGTACCGGGCGATCCAGGCCGCGAAGGCGGTGACGGACAAGCCGTCCTTCATCGCGATGCGCTCGATCATCGCCTGGCCCGCGCCGAACGCGCAGAACACCGAGGCCGCGCACGGCTCGGCGCTCGGCGCCGACGAGGTCGCGGCCACCAAGCGCGTCCTCGGCTTCGACCCGGAGCAGAGCTTCGAGGTCGCCGACGAGGTCCTCGCGCACGCCCGCGAGGCGCTCGACCGCGGCCGTGACGCCAAGGCCGAGTGGGAGAAGGGCTTCGCCGCCTGGCGCACCGCTTCCCCGGAGCGCGCCGCGGAGTTCGACCGCATCGCCGCGGGCGAGCTGCCGGCCGGCTGGGAGGAGAAGCTCCCGGTCTTCGAGGCGGGCAAGGGTGTCGCGACGCGTGCCGCGTCCGGCAAGGTCCTCCAGGCGCTCGGCGCGGTCGTGCCCGAGCTGTGGGGCGGCTCCGCCGACCTCGCGGGCTCGAACAACACGACGATCGACAAGACGTCGTCGTTCCTCCCGGCGGACAACCCGCTGCCGGAGGCCGACCCGTACGGCCGCACGATCCACTTCGGCATCCGTGAGCACTCCATGGCCGCGGAGATGAACGGCATCGCGCTGCACGGCAACACCCGCATCTTCGGCGGCACCTTCCTGGTGTTCTCCGACTACATGCGCAACGCCGTCCGTCTGTCCGCGCTGATGCACCTGCCGGTGACGTACGTGTGGACGCACGACTCCGTCGGCCTCGGCGAGGACGGCCCGACGCACCAGCCGGTCGAGCACCTGGCATCGCTGCGCGCCATCCCGGGCCTGAACGTGGTCCGCCCGGCGGACGCGAACGAGACCGCCGTCGCCTGGCGCGAGATCCTCAAGCGCTACACCAAGGTGTTCGGCAAGGGCGCCCCGCACGGCCTCGCGCTGACCCGTCAGGGCGTGCCGACGTACGACCGCGAGGTCACCGAGGGCGCGGCCAAGGGCGGTTACGTCCTGTTCGAGGCCGACGGCGGCAAGCCCGAGGTCGTCCTCATCGGCACCGGCTCCGAGGTGCAGCTCGCCGTCGAGGCGCGCGAGCAGCTGCAGGCCGCCGGCGTTCCGACGCGCGTCGTCTCGATGCCGTCGGTCGAGTGGTTCGAGGAGCAGACCCAGGAGTACCGCGACAGCGTCCTTCCGCCTTCGGTGAAGGCGCGCGTGGCGGTCGAGGCGGGCATCGGCCTGACCTGGCACCGCTTCGTGGGTGACGCCGGCCGCATCGTTTCGCTGGAGCACTTCGGCGCTTCGGCCGACGGCAAGGTGCTCTTCCGCGAGTTCGGCTTCACTGCCGAGGCTGTGGCCGCCGCCGCGCGGGAATCGATCGACGCCGCTCAGCGCTGACGCCGACATACGACCAAGTAGGAGATGTAATCCCATGACAGACGCACTCAAGCGCCTCTCCGACGAAGGCGTCGCGATCTGGCTGGACGACCTGTCGCGCAAGCGGATCACGTCCGGCAACCTCGCCGAACTGATCGACCAGAGCCACGTGGTGGGTGTCACGACGAACCCGTCGATCTTCCAGAAGGCGATCAGCAGCGGTGACGGCTACGAGCAGCAGCTCGCCGACCTCGCCGCCCGCAAGGTCACCGTCGAAGAGGCCATCCGCATGATCACGACGGCGGACGTCCGTGACGCCGCCGACATCCTGCGCCCGGTCTTCGACGCGACGGGCGGCCAGGACGGCCGCGTGTCCATCGAGGTCGACCCGCGCCTGGCGCACAACACCGAGGCGACGGTCGCCGAGGCCAAGCAGCTCGCCTGGCTGGTGGACCGCCCGAACACCCTCATCAAGATCCCGGCGACCAAGGCGGGCCTGCCCGCGATCACCGAGGTCATCGGCAAGGGCATCAGCGTGAACGTGACGCTGATCTTCTCCCTCGAGCGCTACCGCGAGGTCATGGCCGCGTACCTGGCGGGCCTGGAGAAGGCGAAGGCCGCGGGCCTGGACCTCTCCAAGATCCACTCGGTGGCGTCCTTCTTCGTGTCCCGCGTGGACACCGAGATCGACAAGCGCCTGGACGGCCTGGGCACCGACGAGGCCAAGGCCCTCAAGGGCAAGGCCGCGCTCGCCAACGCGCGTCTGGCCTACGAGGCGTACGAGGACGTCTTCTCCTCGGACCGCTGGGCCGCGCTCGACAAGGCGCAGGCCAACAAGCAGCGTCCGCTGTGGGCCTCGACCGGCGTCAAGGACCCGGCGTACAAGGACACCCTGTACGTCGACGACCTGGTCGCGCCGAACACGGTGAACACCATGCCGGAGGCCACCCTGGAGGCCACCGCGGACCACGGCCGGATCACGGGCAACACCGTGGCCGGCACGTACGACGCGTCGCGCGGCGAGATCGAGGCCGTCGAGAAGCTCGGCATCAGCTACGACGACGTCGTGCAGCTTCTGGAGGACGAGGGCGTCGACAAGTTCGAGGCGTCCTGGAACGACCTGCTCAAGTCCACCGAGGCGGAGCTCAAGCGCCTCACCCCTTCGGAGGGCTGACCATCTTGTCAAGCAGCAATCCGCTGCGTGACGCCGCAGACCGACGGCTCCCGCGTATCGCGGGGCCGTCGGGCCTGGTCATCTTTGGCGTCACGGGCGATTTGTCCCGTAAAAAGCTGATGCCCGCTGTCTATGACCTCGCCAACCGAGGCCTTCTTCCGCCGGGCTTTTCCCTGATCGGTTTCGCCCGGCGCGAGTGGCAGGACGAGGACTTCGCGCAGGAGGTGCACGACGCGGTCAAGCAGCACGCGCGCACCCCCTTCCGCGAGGAGGTCTGGCAGCAGCTCATCCAGGGCATGCGCTTCGTCCAGGGCAACTTCGACGACGACACCGCCTTCGAGCAGCTCAAGGCCACCATCCAGGACCTCGACAAGGCGCAGGGCACGGGCGGCAACTTCGCCTTCTACCTGTCCGTACCGCCGAAGTTCTTCCCGGACGTCGTCCAGCAGCTCAAGAAGCACGGGCTCGCGGACGCCCCCGAGGGGTCCTGGCGGCGCGCGGTCATCGAGAAGCCGTTCGGGCACAACCTGGCGTCCGCCCAGGAGCTCAACTCGATCGTGCACGAGGTGTTCGACCCGGACCAGGTGTTCCGGATCGACCACTACCTCGGCAAGGAGACCGTCCAGAACATCCTGGCGCTGCGCTTCGCCAACCAGATGTTCGAGCCGATCTGGAACCGGTCGTACGTGGACCACATTCAGATCACCATGGCCGAGGACATCGGCATCGGCGGCCGCGCCGGCTACTACGACGGCATCGGCGCCGCCCGTGACGTCATCCAGAACCACCTCCTCCAGCTGATGGCGCTGACCGCGATGGAGGAGCCCGCCTCCTTCGACGCGGATGCGCTCGTCGCCGAGAAGGCGAAGGTGCTCGGCGCCGTCCGGCTGCCCAAGGACCTCGGCGAGAGCACGGTCCGCGGGCAGTACGCGGCGGGCTGGCAGGGCGGCGAGAAGGCCGTCGGCTATCTCCAGGAAGACGGCATCGACCCCAAGTCGAAGACCGACACCTACGCGGCCATCAAGCTGGAGGTGGACAACCGCCGCTGGGCGGGCGTCCCCTTCTACCTGCGCACGGGCAAGCGCCTGGGCCGTCGCGTCACGGAGATCGCGGTCGTCTTCCAGCGCGCCCCGCACTCCCCCTTCGACCACACGGCGACCGAGGAGCTCGGGCAGAACGCGATCGTCATCCGCGTCCAGCCCGACGAGGGCATCACGGTCCGCTTCGGCTCCAAGGTGCCGGGTACGTCGATGGAGATCCGCGACGTGTCCATGGACTTCGCGTACGGCGAGTCCTTCACCGAGTCCAGCCCCGAGGCGTACGAGCGCCTGATCCTGGACGTCCTGCTCGGCGACGCCAACCTCTTCCCGCGCACGGAGGAGGTCGAGCTGTCCTGGAACATCCTCGACCCGATCGAGGAGTACTGGGACAAGCACGGCAAGCCCGCGCAGTACCCGGCAGGCACCTGGGGCCCGACCGAGGCGGACGAAATGCTCGCACGAGACGGACGGAGCTGGCGTCGGCCATGAAGATCGACCTTACGGACACCACGTCCAGCAAGATCAACAAGGCGCTCGTGCAGGGCCGCCGCGCGATCGGCACCCCGGCCGTCGGCATGGTCCTCACCCTCGTCATCGTCACCGACGAGGAGAACGCCTACGACTCCCTGAAGGCCGCCAACGACGCGTCGCGCGAGCACCCCTCGCGCACCCTGGTCGTCATCCGGCGCGCCGCGCGCTCGCCGCGTGACCGCACGTCGTCGCGGCTGGACGCCGAGGTGCGGGTGGGCGTCGAGGCGGGCACCGGCGAGACGGTGATCCTGCGGCTGTACGGCGAGGTCATCAACCACGCCCAGTCGGTCGTCCTGCCGCTGCTGCTTCCCGACGCCCCCGTGGTCGTCTGGTGGCCGGTGAACGCACCGCTCGACCCGTCCAACGACCCGCTGGGCTCGCTGGCCCAGCGCCGCGTCACGGACACCTACGCCGCGGAGCAGCCGATCCACGAGCTGGCCGCGCGCGCCGAGGCGTACCACCCCGGCGACACGGACCTGTCCTGGACCCGGATCACGCCGTGGCGCTCGATGCTCGCGGCCGCCCTTGACCAGGTCACCTGCAAGGTCACGTCGGTCGAGGTGGAGGGCGAGGAGTTCAACCCGAGCTGTGAGCTGCTCGCGATGTGGCTCGCGGACCGCCTCGACGTCCCCGTGAAGCGTTCGATCTCGACGGGCCCGGGCCTGACCGGCGTACGCATGGACACCGACTGCGGTCCCATCGTGCTCGGCCGCTCCGACGGCTCGCTCGCGACGCTCTCCGTCCAGGGGCAGCCCGACCGCGCGGTGGCGCTCAAGCGCCGCGAGACGGCCGAGCTGATCGCCGAGGAGCTGCGCCGGCTCGACCCGGACGACACCTACGCGTCCGCGCTGAAGTTCGGCGTGGAGCGGCTCGGTGAGCCGGCGAAGCCGACGGCGGTGAACGCGGCCGAGCAGCCCCCCGGCGAGCAGTCCGCCGACGAGCCGAAGAAGGCCGCCCCGGCGAAGAAGGCCCCGGCCAAGAAGGCGGCGGCGAAGTGAGCGCGGCCCCGCAGCTGGTCGTGCACCGCGACAAGGAACTGATGGCGCAGGCCGCGGCGGCCCGCCTCATCACGAAGATCGTCGACGCGCAGTCCGCCCGCGGCTACGCGTCGGTGGTCCTCACCGGCGGCCGCAACGGCAACGGCCTGCTTGCGGCGCTCAGTTCGGCCCCGGCGAAGGACGCGGTCGACTGGTCGTGCCTCGACCTGTGGTGGGGCGACGAGCGCTTCCTGCCGGACGGCGACCCGGAGCGCAACTACACCCAGGCCAAGGAGGCGCTGCTCGACTCGGTGCCGCTCAACCCGGCCCGGGTGCATCCGATGCCCGCCTCGGACGGCGTGTACGAGGCGGACGCCGCCGCGGCGCAGTACGCCGCCGAGCTCTCCGCGGCGGCGGGGCCCGAGGACCACGGTCCGGTGCCGACGTTCGACGTGCTGATGCTGGGCGTCGGCCCGGACACCCATGTCGCCTCGCTCTTCCCGGAGCTGCCCGCGGTCCGTGAGACGGAGCGCACGGTGGTCGGCGTGCACGGCGCGCCCAAGCCGCCGCCCACCCGCATCACGCTCACCCTCCCGGCGATCCGGGCGGCCCGCGAGGTGTGGCTGCTCGCGGCGGGCGAGGACAAGGCGAACGCCGCGGCGATCGCCCTGTCGGGCGCGGGCGAGGTGCAGGCTCCGGCTGCCGGTGCGTACGGCAGGTCGCGCACCCTGTGGCTGCTCGACGCGGCGGCGGCCTCGCAGCTGCCGCGCGATCTGTATCCGCCGGCTTCGCCCTGACGGTGGCGACGACGCACGCGCCGCGGCCCGGTCCTCCTCGTGGAGACCGGGCCGCGGCGCGTTGTGCGTACGGGCAACTCCCGCATGTATACGGGTAACTCCCGCACATGCAGGCTCACTTGACCGAGCCCGCCATCACCCCCTGCACGAAGTGCCGCTGGAACGCGAAGAACACGACCACCGGGACGACCAGCGAGAGAAACGCGCCGGGCGCGAGCACATCGATGTTGCTGCCGAACTGCCGGATCTGCGACTGCAGTTCCACGGTCAGCGGCTGCGAGGCACTGTCGGCGAAGAGCAGCGCCACCAGCATGTCGTTCCACACCCAGAGGAACTGGAAGATGGCCAGGCTCGCGATGGCAGGACGCCCCACCGGCAGCACGAGCCGCGTGAAGATCCGCCACTCCGTGCCGCCGTCCATCCGGGCCGCCTCCAGCATCTCCTTCGGCATCTCGGCGAAGTAGTTGCGCAGCAGGAAGATGGCGAACGGCAGTCCGTAGGCGACGTGGAAGAGCACCACGCCCGGGATGGTGCCGAAAAGCCCCAGCTCACCGAAGAGTTTGGCCACCGGAAGAAGGCCGATCTGCATCGGCACCACGAGCAGCGCCACCACGAGCAGGAACAGCGGGTCCCTGCCGGGGAACTCCAGCCAGGCGAAGGCGTACGCGGCGAGCGCCGCGATGACGACGACGAGGGCGGTGGCGGGCACCGAGATCAGGACGGTGTTCCAGAAGGCCTGCGTCATCCCGGCGTTGCCGAGCAGCGCCGAGTAGTTGTCGAAGGACAGCTGCGCCGGGCTGCTCAGGGATGTCCACCAGCCGCCGCTCGCGTTGTCCTGGGCGGAACGCAGCGAGGAGAGGAAGAGCCCGGCGAGCGGGGTGATCCAGACCAGGGCGACGACCACGAGGAACGCCTGGACCAGGCTGCTGCCGAGCCACCGGCCGATCCGGCCCTTGGGGCGGGGGCGCGGGGCGGGTGCGGCGGCCGCCGGTTCCTTGTCCGGCGCCGCGGCCTGCCGTTCGGGAGTGGTGACGGTCATGACTGACTCCTGCGGAAGCGGCGGACGTTGAACACCATGGCGGGGATCACCAGGAGCAGCAGGAGCATGCCGAGCGCGCTGCCGAGGCCCTGGTTGTTGCCGCCGCCGAAGGAGACCAGCCACATCTGGGTGGCGAGGACCGTGGCGTCCTCCTGCACGGGCCCCGGCGCGATGATGTAGACGAGGTCGAAGACCTTCATCACGTTGATCACCAGGGTCACGAAGACCACGGTGAGGACGGGCGCGAGCAGCGGCACGGTGATCCGGCGGAAGACCTGCCACTCACTGGCGCCGTCCATCCGGGCCGCCTCCAGTGCGTCGCGCGGCAGCGAGGCGAGCCCGGCGCCGATGAGCACCATGGCGAAGCCCGTCCAGATCCACAGATACGCGCCGATGATGGCGGGGGTGACGAGGGCGGGCCCCAGCCAGGAGACGCCTTCGTAGGGCGCGGCGAAGTTCTCCGCGGGCAGCCGCACGCTGTACGTCTCACCGGGGTCGAGGTCCGTGAAGCGGAAGGAGCCGTCGGCGCCGGTGGTGGCGCTCGCGACCGTCTTGCCGTCCCGCACCGCCTCGACCTGCATCTGCGGCAGTCCGCTCTCGGCCCGGTCCGTCTCGCCCTGCTTCCCTCCCCCGCCGGGCACGAAGTCCAGGTAGACGACACCGCGCAGCTCACTCGCGCCGGCCGTCCGCCCGGCCGCCGCGTACGCCGGCTCGGCGTCCTCGGGCAGGTCCTTGGGCGCGACGCCGACCAGGCCGAGACCGACCGTCTGGCCGGGAGACGCGGCGGCCGTCGTACGGTACGAGCCGTCGGCGCCCTTGGTCAGGCCCTGGCCGTCACGGGCACGCGCGGTCGGATAGGAGGAGGTGCCCTCGAAGGCGTCGTGCACGCCCACCACGGCGGCGTTCAGGACACCCTTCTCGGGGTCCTCGTCGTACGCGAGCCGGAAGATGATGCCCGCGGCGAGGAACGAGACCGCCATGGGCATGAAGAGCAGCAGCTTGAACGCGGTGGCCCAGCGGATCTTCTCGACCAGGACGGCGAGGATGAGCCCGAGTCCGGTGAGCAGCGTCGGGGCGATGACCACCCAGATGACGCTGTTGCGGATGGCCTTGAGCGTGGCCGGGTCGCGGAACATCTCGGCGTAGTTGTCGCCGCCGACGAACTCCGTGCCGGAGGCGTCGAAGAAGCTGCGTCCCGCCGAGAACAGCACGGGGTAGACGACGAGGGCGCCGAGCAGGAGCAGGGCGGGCAGCACGAAGACGACGGCGATGACCCGCCCGCGGCGCCTGCGCCGGGCGGCCTCGGTGGCGGCCGCGGGCCCGGCGGAGGTGGCGGAAGTGGCGGTCACGGCGATCAGCCCTTGTCGGCCTTGGCGGCCGCGGCCTCGAGCCGCCGCGCCGTGGCCTTCGGGTCCGACGGGTCGCGCAGGAAGTCCTGGAGGAGCTTCCACTCGCCCATTCCCTTGGTGCCGCCGAAGGCCGCGGGGGCCTGGTCGGACATGTCGAAGCGGACCGAATCACCGGCGCCGACAAGGGACTTGGCGGTGTCGCGGGACACGTCGTCGCCGTACGACGCGAGGTCGACCTTCTTGTTCGGGGAGAGGAAACCGCCCGCCTCGGCCCACACCGCCGCCGCCTCGGGGGTCGCCAGGTACTCCAGGAACTTCATGGCCCCCTCCTGGTTCTTGCCGTCCTTCAGGACGACCGCGGCGTCACCGCCGCTGACCACGGGCGCCTTGCCGCCGTCGACCGCGGGGAAGGGGAAGAAGTCGGCGTCCGTACCGATCTTCTTGTCGAACTGGTCCTTGGCGACACCGGCCACGAAGTCGCCCTCGTAGACCATGCCCGCCTTGGGCTCGGGCCCGAAGACCTTCTCGACGGAGCCCGGGAAGTCGGTGCTCAGGGCCTCCTTGCGGCCGCCGGCGATCAGCTGCTCGTCCTTGAAGAGCTTGCCGAGGGTGGTGAGCGCGTCGACCACGGACGGATCGGTCCACTTGATCTTGTGCGCGGCGAGCTGGTCGTACTTCTCGGGCCCGGCCTGGGAGAGGTAGATGTTCTCGAACCAGTCGGTGAGGGTCCAGCCGTCCTGTCCCGCGACGGAGAAGGCGGCGAGCCCCGAGTCGGAGACCGTACCGCCCGCCTTGAGCATGTCCTCGTATGTCTTGGGTGTCTTGACGCCCGCCTGGTCGAGGGCGTCGGGGCTGTACCAGACGGTCGACTTGTGCGCGGCCTTGAAGTACAGGCCGTAGAGGGCGCCTTCGACGCTGCCGTACTTCTTCCACACGCTCGCGTAGTTGGTGTCGACGGCCTGCTCGGTCTTCTGGGACAGGGGCTTGAGCCAGCCCTTCTCGGCGAACTGCTTCAGGACGCCGACCTGCGGGACCATCACGACGTCGGGGGCGTTGCCGCCCTCGATCTTGCTTCCGACGACGGTGGAGACGTTGTCACCGGTGGAGACGAACTGGGCCTTGGCCCCGGTCTTCTCGCCGAAGGCGTCGAGCACCTTCTGGAAGTTCTTCTGCTCACTGCCGGACCAGACGCCGGCGACGGTGATCGTCTGGCCGTCCAGCGACTTGTCACCGCCACCGGCGCTGACGTCGCCACCGCCGCAGGCGGTGGCACCCATGGCCAGGGCGAGGGCGGTGCAGCTCGCGAGCGTGATACGTCGTCGCATCATCGTTGATGTCCCTTCGGGGGCAAAGGAGTTGACGGTCTGTTGGGTGGAGCGGATCTCAGGGGTTGGTGCAGTCGCTGATCCACCAGGCGGCGGTGGACCCGGGCAGGACGCCGGTCGGGCACGGACCGCTGGACAGGAGCGGGGCGCCGGAGACGGGCGCGGGCACCGGAGCCGTGCCGAAGTTGACCGCGCACACCAGGCCGTCGCCGCGCACGAAGGCGAGGACCCCGGGCGGCGTCTGCAGCCAGCGCAGCGCTCCCTCGCCCAACTGGGGCAGCCCGGCGCGCAGTTGGAGTCCGTCGCGGTAGAGGTGCCAGAAGGATCGGGTGTCGGCGAGCGCACGGTCGGTGGCGTGCTCGGCGAACCACGCGGGCTGCGGCAGCCACGGCTTGGCGCCCTCCGCCCCGGAGGTGAAGCCGAACGGCGACGCGTGCCCCGACCACGGCAGCGGCACCCGGCAGCCGTCGCGGATCCGGGCCCGGCTTCCGGTGCGGTGGAAGATCGGGTCGGTGAGCACCTCGTCGGGCAGATCGTCGACCTCGGGAAGGCCGAGCTCCTCGCCCTGGTAGATGTACGCGGCTCCGGGCAGCGAGAGCATGAGCAGCGCCGCGGCCCGGGCCCGGGTGGCGCCGAGGCCGCTGCCCTCGGTGCCGGACTCGCCGTACCGCGTGACCGTGCGGACCTGGTCGTGGTTGTTGAGCACCCAGGTGACCGTGGAGCCCGTGCCCGCGATGTCCCGCATCGCCTCGTCGATGACCTTGCGGAAGGCGTCCGCGTCCCAGGGCGCGCCCAGCAGGTCGAAGAAGAAGGCCTGGTGGAGTTCGTCGGGACGTACGTACTGGGCGTGTTCGCGGGCTGTCGGCACGGAGACCTCGCCGACGAGGAGGCGCTCGTGGCCGTCGCGCGCGGTGTACTCCTCGCACACCGCACGCCAGTGCCGCCACACGTCGTGCACCTCGGGCTGGTTCCAGGCGAGGGGGTTGACCGAGTCGCGGGTGCGGGCGTCGGCCTCGGGGTCCGGCGAGTCCGGCAGGTCGGGGTGCTTGAAGAGCCCGGCGGCCACATCGATGCGGAAGCCGTCGACGCCCCGGTCGAGCCAGAACCGCAGCGCGTGGTCGAAGTGGGCGCCGACCTCGGGGTTGCGCCAGTTCAGGTCCGGCTGCTCGGGCGTGAACATGTGCAGGTACCACTGGCCGGGGGTGCCGTCAGGATCGGTGACGCGGGTCCAGGCGGGGCCGCCGAACATGGCGTGCCAGTTGTTCGGCGGCTCCTCGCCCTGCGGGCCGCGGCCCTCGGCGAAGTGGAAACGGGCGCGCGCCGCGCTGCCGGGCTCCGCGGCGAGCGCCTCGCGGAACCAGTCGTGGTCACTGGAGCAGTGGTTGGGGACGATGTCCAGGAGCACCTTGACGCCCAGGCGCCGGGCGTCGGCCATCAGCAGGTCGAACTCGGCGAGGTTGCCGAAGATCGGGTCCACGTCGCAGTAGTCGGCGACGTCGTAGCCGTGGTCGCGCTGGGGCGAGGGATAGAAGGGGCTCAGCCAGATGCCGTCGACGCCGAGCTTCTTCAGATACGGCAGGCCCGCGCGGACCCCGGCGAGATCGCCGATGCCGTCACCGGTGCTGTCCAGGAAGCTGCGGACGTACACCTGATAGATCACCGCGTCCCGCCACCAGTGGTGCGGGTGGAGGCGCGCGAGGCCGTCGCCGGCCGGGACTGTGAGCATGACCCGTTGACCTGTCTACGTGAAGTGCTGGAAGTGCTGGAAGTGCCGAGAAAGCGCGCCGAAGTGCGCGAGGGGTGTGTGGCCGAGAGCCGACCGCGACCCGAGCGGTTATGCATGCATGTTAAGTAGACGTGTCGCAGGGGTGTCAACGAATAGACAGAAAGCTGCGGTGTATTGAGTCGATATGTCCGGAGTTTTTGGCACCCATGAGACCCCTGAGGCTCGCCTCAGATACCTAACATGTAACTAGGGCAGCTAGCGCGAGATCGCCGCAAGCTCCCGGGCGAGGCGCCGCACCGCCGCATCGGGCGACTGGTTCCCTGCCATGGCGTCATGCACGGCGGCCTGCACGGCCAGGCTCACCTGGTCGTAGCGGGGGCTCTTGGGGCGCGGCGCCGCCGCGAGCACGCTCGCGCGCAGCGTCGGCAGATACGGGAACTTCCGGATGAGACCGGGGTCCCGATAGAGCGCGGCCCGCACGGGCGGCAGCGCGCCCCGCGTGAGGACCTGCCGCTGCACCTTCTCGCCGGTGAGATACGCGAGAAGGCGGGCGGCGGAATCGGGGTGCCGCGCATGCGAGCTGACGGCGAGGTTCGAGCCCCCGAGCACACTCGTCCCCGGGCCATCGGCCCCCGGCAGCTGTACGGCGCCGACCTTCCCCGCGACCTCGGACTTCTCGCCGGACGCGCTGACGTACGCGTACGGCCAATTGCGCAGGAAGAGCAGCCGGCCGTCCTGGAAGGCCTGCCGGGACTCCTCTTCCTTGTACGTCAGGGCCTTCTTCGGGATCCAGCCCTCGCGCACCCCGCGGGCGAGGAACCCGATGCCCTCGCGGCCCGCCGTGGAGTTCACGGTGACGCGCTCGCCGTCGTCGCCGAGGATCGTGCCGCCCGCCGAGTAGACCGCCTCGGCGGCGTTCACGGTGAGCCCTTCGTAGGGGAGGAACTGGCCCGCGTATCCGTCGAGTCCGTGCTTGGGGGCGATGGTCTTCGCCGCCCGTTCGAGCTCGGCCCAGGTGCGCGGCGGCGCGATGCCCTCCTTGGCCAGGACGTCCTTGCGGTACAGGAGCAGCCCGGCGTTGGTGACGTAGGGAACCGCGTACAGCTTCCCGTCGTACGTCGCCGTGTCCACGACCGGCGGCAGGAAGCTCTTCAGCGGGAAGCTGTCGCGCCGCAGCGGGGCGATCCAGCCCGCGGCGGCGAACTCCGAGGTCCAGGCGACGTCGATGTTGAGCACGTCGAAGCGGCTGTTGCCCGAGCGCAGATCGGTGGTCATCTGCGCATGGGTCTCGTCGGCGGAGTCCGGGAGCTCGACGAGGGTGACCTTCTCGCCCGGGTGGGTGCGGTTCCAGCCCTCTAGCAGCGGTCCCAGATAGCCGGTGAGGTCGCCCGCGGTGGCCAGCGTGAGGGGGCCGCGTCCGTCGCCGGGTGCCGTGTCGGACCGGGTTCCCGATGCGACGTACCCGGACAGGATCACGGCGATGACCAGGAGTCCCCTACCCGCGGCACGTATCCACCGCATAGGTTCCTCCCTGTACACCGGCGCCCGGCACCTTCGCCATGCGTCAGGGGCCATGTATACCCGTTAGGTATGGGCGATACTAGGGCCTGGAGCACAATACGAGGATGCGAGGAGGAGAGCACGAGTGCGGCTGCCCCTCCTTGCTCTCCTGGCGCGAGGCCCGGCCCACGGCTACGAGCTCAAGCAGGACCTTGAGCAACTCCTCGGCTCCGCGTACCCTCAGCCGAACGTCGGCCAGATCTATGTGACGCTCGGCCGCCTCGAGAAGTCGGGACTGATCGAGGGCGAGGAAGTCGAGCAGTCGAGCCGGCCCAACAAGAAGATCTACCACCTCACCGACGCCGGGCGGGAAGCGCTGCACGCCTGGTACGAGGAGACGGCGGACGAGCCGCGGGTACGGGACGAGTTCTTCATGAAGCTCGCGCTCGCCCCACGGACCGGTCTCGCCGACCAGATCGCCCTGATCAACAAACAGCGGCGCCAGTACCTGAACACCATGCGCGATCTGTCGAAGCTGTCCGCGGCCGAGAACCGGGACAACCGCATATCCCAACTGCTGATCGAGGGCGCCATGCTGCATCTGCAGGCCGACCTCGACTGGCTCGAGCGCTGCCAGGAAGAGCTGGAGGAACTGGAGTGAACGACAGTCCCTCCGTGCCGTCTCCCGTGCCTCCCCTCCTCGAGGCCGATGGCCTGGTCAAGACCCACTACGGCGAGGGCGCACCCGCCCCTGCCGTACGCGGTGTCGATCTCTGCATACGGCAGGGCGAGTTCGTCGCCGTCACCGGGCCCTCCGGCGCCGGGAAGTCGACCCTGCTGCATCTGCTCGGCGGGCTCCAGCGGCCGGACAGCGGCAGCATCCGTCTCGACGGCGAGTCCACCGACTCCTACAGCGAGGCGCGCTGGGCGGTGGAGCGCCGGCGCCGGATCGGCATCGTCTTCCAGTTCTTCAACCTCGTGTCCAATCTGTCGGTCGCCGACAATGTGGAGCTGCCCGCGCTGCTCGCCGGGACCTCGCCGAAACAGGCGCGCGCCGAGCGCGAGGAGCTCCTGGCCGAGCTCGGCCTTCAGGGCAAGGAGCGCAGCATGCCGGGCGAGCTGTCCGGTGGCGAGCAGCAGCGCGTCGCGCTGGCCCGCGCCCTGGTCAACCACCCTTCCCTGCTCCTGGCCGACGAGCCCGCGGGCAGCCTGGACAGCAAGGGGACGCGCGAGGTGATGCGCCTGCTTTCCCGCTTCCACGGGCGCGGTCAGACGATTGTGCTCGTCACCCATGACGCACGGCTCGCGAGCTCCGCGGACCGCGTCATCAGCTTCTTCGACGGCCGGATCGCCGACGACGCCGAGCTCGGCGGCGCACTGCCGCGCGGCACCGGCATCTCCGGCGTGCTCGAACTGAAGGACTGACCCCATGCGGGCCACCCTGCGCTGGGCGCACGCCGATCTGCGGACGCACCGTGGCGAGGCGCTGTTCATCGTGCTCGCCACCGCCGGGATCGTCGCATCGCTGCTCCTTGCGTCGGCGCTCTTCGGGTACGCCACCAACCCCTGGCAGCGCGTCTTCACCCAGTCACGGGGCGCGCATGTGTGGATCCACACCGGGGCCGACACCGACGCAGGACGGCTGGCTCGTCTCGGCGGCGTCGAGTCCGTCTCCGGGCCGTACCGGACCGCCGCGACCGCCGTCGAGTCGCACGGCGCACGTGCCTCCGTCGAACTGCGCGCAGCCACCGGCGCACCGCCCGCCACCGGGCGGCCCCTGCTGACCTCCGGCCGCTGGCTCGACCCGGCCACTCCGGACGGCGTCGTCCTCGAGCACGGCCTCGCCCGCGCGCTGTGGGCCGAGCCCGGCGACACCTTGAAGCTGCCCGGCACCGCACGCACCCTGACCGTCCTCGGCGTCGCCGACAGCGCCGAGCCCGGCTACAGCCCCGGGGAGCGGTCCGGACTCGTCTGGGCGCCCCCGTCCGTCGTGCAGCGGACCGAGGGTCGCTCGGGCCAGGTCGTCGGCCTTCGCCTCGCCGACCCCGGCGACACGGACTACGCGGTGCAGCGCGCCGTCACGACCCTGGGCGCCGGAGCGGTCACCCAGGTCTCCCACTGGCAGCAGGCACGCGCGGAGGCCCAGGGCGGCAACCGGCTGCTCGGCCAGGTGCTCGGCCTCTTCGGCCTGGGAGCCCTGGTGGCCGCCGCCCTCGCCGTGTACGGCGCCATCGACACCCGTATCCGGGGCCATCTGCGCGACATCTCGGTCCTGAAGGCCATCGGCTTCACCCCCGGCCAGGTGGTGCGCAGCTTCCTCGTCCAGCATCTGGCGTACGCCCTGCTCGGCGCCGCGGTGGCGACGGCTCTGATCCAGACGCTGGGCAGCCGCGTCCCGGGGCGGCTCGGCGACGCGGTCGGCGTGTGGCAGGGGCTGCCGGAGCATACGGCGGCCCTGTTCGGGGTGCCGGCCGCCGCGGTCCTCTTCATCGGCGCCATGACGGGGCTCGCCGCGTGGCGGGCCGGGCGGGTGCCGTCGGTGCCCGTGCTTCGGGCCGCGGTGGCGCCCGGCGGCCGTCTGTCCGGCGTGGCGCGCGGGGCACTGGGGCTGCGGCTGCCGCCCGCACTGGTCCTCGGCTGGCACAAGGCGTTCACGCGGCGGCCGCGCTCCCTGTCCGCGATCGCCCGCCTCGCCCTGCCGCTCCTGCTGATCGTGGTCGCGCTGAGCGCCTGGACCACCATCGACCGGTTCCACGACAGGCCCCAGGAGCTCGGCCTCGCGGCGGCGCTCACCGCCCGCGCCGACGAGGACCTGACCGACTCCGGGGCGCGGGACCTGCTCGCCGGAAACCGGCAGGTCACCGGGGTCCATCCGGGCATCGAGGTGGCGGCCCTCGTCCCCGGCCAGACCGGCACCATCGCGCTGCGCGGCCTGGGCACGCACCAGAACCCGTACCCCTTCACGCTGGCCGAGGGCCGCCCGGCGCGCGGCCCGGACGAGGCGGTGGCCGGTCAGGGGCTCCTCGACGCACTGGACGTACGCGTCGGTGACTGGGTGCGGATGACGGTGGGCGGGCGCCCGCAGATCCTGCACATCGTGGGCCGCAACATCGAGCCGGAGAACAGCGGCCGGATCATCTCCACCTCGCTCGACACGCTGCGGGAGAACGACCCGAAGCTCCGGCCCACGCTCTACCAGCTGCAGCTGCGCCCCGGCGCGGATCCCGCAGCGGTCGGCGCGGAGCTGACGAGGACCTCGCGGGGACAGCTCGACGTCCAGGCCGTGACCAACCCGGCCGACGGGCTCTCGCCCCTGCGCTCGGTGGTCATCGGTCTGATCGCCGTCCTTGCCCTGATCGGGCTCATCGAGCTGCTGACCGCGATCGGCGGCACGGTGCGCGAGGGGGAACGGGATCTGCTCGCCCTCAAGGCGATCGGCCTGTCACCACGGCAGATCACGGCGGTCGCGGTGACGGCGACGGGGTGCACCGCCCTCGCTGCCGCGCTCACCGGCACGGCACTCGGGCTGCCCATCGCGCACTGGCTGATCGACGCCCAGGGGCGGTCGAACGGCATCGGCGCCGGTATCGCCCGGATGCCGTCCCCCGCTCTGCTCATCCTCTTCGGCTCGGCCGCGGTCCTTGGAGCCGCCGCCCTTGCCGCGCTCCCGGCGTCGCGAGCGGCCCGGCGCCGCCTCGCGGACACGCTGAGCGCGGTCGCCTGAGGCCTGAGCTCTGTGCGGTGGTGCGCCCCCTGCTTCGGCTGGGGTTGATTCAAGGCCTGGCCGCCCACGGCCGGGCCCGTCGGCCATCGGGGTGCGCCGTGGCCGCTCGGTCCTCGCGCCGTCGCCAGGTGACGGCGCTCGTCGCACGGACCAGCGTCACCGCCGCGTCGACCCCGGAACCCGGTGCCTGATCCAGGCGGGCGTCACCGCCTGCCGCCCGTGCCAGGCGCCGGACGAGCGGCAGGCCAAGACCGGACCCGCCCTTGGGCGCGTCCGAGGCCCGCCAGAACCGGTCGAAGGCACGCTCGCGCTCCTCCGGCGAGAGCCCCGGCCCTTCGTCGATCACATGCAGCTCGACCAGCTGCGGCGGGGCGCCGTCCTCCTGGGTCCCGCGGATACGGCGGGCACGCCGGCCCAGCCTGTGGCGCGGGCGCACGACGTGGGTGCGGACGGTGACCGTGCCGCCCGTCGGGCAGACCCGTACGGCGTTGGACAGCAGATTGTCCAGGATCTGCTCCACCGCGCCCGGCAGCGCCCAGACCCGGCCCGCCGCCTCACCTGCCGCGACCAGCCAGACACCGGATGCCGCCGCGACCGGCGCCCACGAAGCGACGCGCTCGGCGACGACGGCGTCCACGGCGATCGGTTCGGGCGCGCTGCCGGCCTCTTCCAGGCGGGACAGGGCAAGGAGCGTCTCCGCCGTCCGGGCAAGACGGTCGGTCTCCGCGAGGGCCGCCTCCAAGTCCCGCCGTGCGCGCGGCGCGAGGTCCTGTTCCAGGTTCTCGAGGCGCAGCCGCAGCGCCGCCAGCGGCGTCTTGAGCTGGTGGGAGGCCTCGCCCGCGAAGGCCCGCTGGGCGGCAAGCAGATGACCCAGGCGCCGGGCGGTCATGCGCAGCGTCTCGGTGAGCCGACGGATCTCGGGCGGCCCGGTCGTCCGGCGGGCGGGCACGACAAGATCGCCGCCCGCCGCGACCCGCGCCGCCGCTTCCTGGAGCGCAAGGACCGGGCGGCTGATCCAGCGCGCCATGGCGAACGCCACCACTGCGGCGACCGCGAGGACACCTGCCCCGACCGCCCCCAGGTACAGCCACACCGCACGGCTTTCGACCATGATCTGCGCACGCGGCACGGTGATCCGTACCGCGCCGCGCGACGCCGGGCCGGGGCGGGTGGGCACGGCCAGGTGCACGACCGCTTCGCCCCCGGCCGACCCATGGCGTACGCCCGCCGATGAGCCGCCGCCCAGTGCCGTGACGATCTCGGGCTGCCGCGCCACCTTCCGGAGCTCACGCTCGCCGAATCCCGGCGAGGCGGCCAGGAGTTGGCCCCGGACGTCCACGACGACGACTTCGCCGCCGATGCGTCCCGCCGTGTCGCGGGCCAGGGCGGGCAGCCGTTCCGGGGCACCTGCCTCGATCAACTGGTCGGCGTAGGCGGCGAACACCTCGGCGTTGCCCTCCAGCGCGGCCAGTGCCCGGGTCTCCTCCGAGCGCAGGTAGAAGCGGCCGAGCGGCACTTCCAGCACGATCAGGGCCAGCGCGGCGAGCATGAGGTAGCTGCGCAGCAGGCGGTAGCGCACGTCCCTGGCCTCCTCAGCCGCCCGGCGCGACCAGCCGGAACCCCACTCCGCGCACCGTTTCGATCCATGCGGAATCGCCCAACTTGCGCCGCAGCGCGGCCACATGGACATCGAGGGTCTTGGTCGATCCGAAGAAGTCCGCCTCCCACACCGCCTCCAGGAGCAGTCTGCGCGGGAACACCGCGCCCGGGTCCTGCATCAGGAGCGCAAGGAGGTCGAACTCCTTCGGGGTCAGGGCCACGCCCTGGCCCGCCATGTGCACGTGGCGGGTGCGCCGGTCGACGGTGAGCGGTCCTGCGACGAGAGGGCCGGGCGGCGCCGGTACGGGAGCAGGGGCCTGGGCCCGGGTCGGTACGGCGGTCGAGGCCTGCGCCGGGGCGGCCGTGCGCCGGGTCACCGCCCGCATCCGCGCGACCAGTTCGCGCAGCGAGAACGGCTTCCCCAGGTAGTCGTCCGCACCGAGTTCCAGGCCCACGATGCGGTCGGCCTCACCACCGCGCGCGGTCAGCATGATGATCGGCACCGGGGAGACCTGACGCAGCCCGCGGCACACGTCGATGCCGTCCATGTCCGGCAGCCCCAGGTCGAGCAGCACGAAGTCGCCGGGCGGCGTGCTCAGCGCCTCCGCGCCCGTGGCACACCGCGTGACGGTGAAGCCGTACCGGCCAAGGCCGTCGGCCAGCGGCTCGGCGATCGTCTCGTCGTCCTCCACCAGCAGCACTCGCATGCCCCGGAAGGTACAGCAGCCGTCTTACCCCAACGGGCTCGGACGGGGCGGGAGTTAAGGCAAGTACAGGGACGGCCCAGGAGTTCGCCAAGGTCCGTCCAGCGCTCGGCCAGAGCCCTCCCGTGGCCGCAAAGCCGCTGGTTAGCGTCCTGATCACCCGAAACGAAAGGAGCGCGTCCATGCAGCAACTACTGGAGCGTGCACAGTCGTTCAGGCATCACGTGAGCGCCGACAGTGACAAATATCGCAGGCTCGCCGAGGGCCAGGCACCCCAGGCGCTGTTCATCACCTGCTCGGACTCGCGGGTGGTCCCGGCCCACATCACGGGTGCCGGGCCCGGCGACCTCTTCGAACTGCGCACCGCCGGGAGCATCGTGCCTCCGTACGACCACAGCCCGGCGTGCAGCGAGGCCGCCACCATCTCGTACGCCGTGGAGGTGCTCGGCGTCCGCGACATCGTCGTCTGCGGCCACTCGCACTGCGGGGCGCTCGACGCCCTGGTCAGCGGCACCGACCTCGCGGGGCTTCCGGGTCTCGGCCGCTGGCTGGACCTCGCCCGGCCCGCACTGGGCCTCGGCCGTCCCGGGGTCGGCAGCTCTTCCGAGACGGCTTACGACCCGGCGCTGACCCGCCAGGTGCGCCGGCATGTGGCCGCCCAGCTCACCACCCTCGCCACCTATCCGTCCGTCCGGCCCGGCGTCGAACGCGGTGAGGTGCGGCTGCACGGCTGGTTCTACCGGATCGACACGGGCGAGGTCGACATACTCAACTGGTCTGCGGGTGAAGGCTGATGGGGTCCGGACGCCATGCCAAGCGCCCCGCTCCCGCAGGACGGGGCGCGCCCGCAGGACCGGGCACATCCGCGCCGCCGCCGTCAGGGGGTGTGATCGCCACCGACGTCGTCGCCTCCCTCGTCGTGTTCCTGGTGGCGCTGCCCCTGTGCATCGGCGTCGCCGCCGCCTCCGGGGTGCCGGTGGCACTCGGCATCGTCTCCGGAATCGTCGGCGGCCTCGTCGTCGGCTTCCTGCCCGGCAGCAACCTCCAGGTCAGCGGGCCGGCCGCCGGACTCGCCGCGCTGGTCCTCGAGGCCGTCACCGACCACGGCCTGGAGATGCTGGGTCCGATCGTGCTCGCCACCGGCCTCCTCCAGATGCTGCTCGGCGCCCTCAAGGCGGGCCGCTTCTTCCAGGCCATCCCGGTGTCGGTGATCGGCGGCATGCTCGCCGGCATCGGACTCCCGCTCATCCTCGGCCAGTTGTACGCCCTCACCGATCACGCCCAGCTCGGCAACGCGCTCAAGAACGCCGCGGGACTGCCCGCCCTGTTCTCCGACACCTTCGCCGACCGGTCCGCGACCCAGGCCCTGGTGCTCGGGGCACTCGCCGTCACCATCTGCGCACTGTGGAAGAAGGTCCCGAAACCGCTCGGCGCGCTGCCCGCGCCGCTCGTCGCCGTCGCCCTGGGCGCACTGCTCGCCGCGCTGCTTGGGATGCGCGTGAAGACCGTCGACTTCGGCAGCCTCGGGAACGCCGTACTGATCCCGGGCCCGGAGAGGTTCGCGGGGCTCGCGGACCCGGCGGTCCTCGGCGTCGTGGTGACGTTCACCGTGATCGCCTCCGCCGAGAGCCTGTTCAGCGCCGCGGCCGTGGACCGGATGCACAGCGGGCCGCGTACCCGGTACAACCCCGAACTGTTCTCCCAGGGCGTCGGCAACGCCGTCGCGGGCGCGCTCGGCGCCTTGCCGGTCACCGCCGTCATCGCGCGCAGCTCGGCCAACGTCCAGGCGGGCGCCACGACCAAGGTGTCCCGTGTCCTGCACGGCGCCTGGCTGCTCGGCTTCGGCCTGCTGCTTCCGGGAGTGCTCGGGCTGATCCCGGTGTCCGTACTCGCCGGAATCCTGGTGCACAGCGGCTGGAAGCTGCTCGACCCGGGCCAGTTCCCCAAGATGTGGCGCAAGGACCGGGGCGAGGGCGTCGTCATGGTCGTCACCACGGGCGCCATCGTGGTCGGCAACCTGCTGGAGGGCGTGCTCGCCGGCGTCGCGGTGGCGATCCTGCTCGCGGCGGTAAGGATGTCGCGCGTACGCGTGGACACCGTCACCGAAGGCGACAGCGCACTCCTCGTGATGAGCGGCAACGCCACCTTCCTGCGGCTCCCCCAGCTCATCGCCACGCTGGAACCCCTGTCGGCCCGCTCCGGTGTCCAGCTCGACCTGACCGCCGTCTCCCACCTGGACCTCGCCTGCCGCGAGGAGGTCGAGGAGTGGGCACAGCGACAGCGCGGCAAGGGAGCGGCGGTGGAGGTGCTGCTGCCCAGGACGGCCGCTGAGCCGTGGCAGCGTCCGACATCCCTGCCGGGACAACAGGATGCGGACCTGCGCCCCCTCGGCCCCCGGCAAGGCGGTCGGTCCTGACGCACGCCTTGCCGGGGGCCCTGTTCAGGCTCAGCGCCCGCGCAGATCCCGGTACTTGGCGACCAGCGCGGTCGTCGACCCGTCCAGGTCCGGCACCTCGGCGCCCTCGGTCAGGGCGGGCTCGATGCGCTTGGCGAGCACCTTGCCGAGCTCGACGCCCCACTGGTCGAAGGAGTCGATGTTCCACACCGCGCCCTGCACGAACACCTTGTGCTCGTAGAGCGCGATGAGTTGGCCGAGAACCGACGGCGTCAGTTCCTTCGAGAGGATCGTCGTCGTCGGGTGGTTGCCCCGGAACGTCTTGTGCGGGACGAGCTCCTCCGGCACACCCTCGGCGCGCACCTCGTCCGGCGTCTTGCCGAAGGCCAACGCCTGGGTCTGCGCGAAGAAGTTGGCCATCAGGAGGTCGTGCTGGGCGACCAGGCCCGGCAGCAGATCACCGACGGGCTCGGCGAAGCCGATGAAGTCCGCGGGGATCAACTTCGTGCCCTGGTGGATGAGTTGGTAGTACGCGTGCTGCCCGTTCGTACCGGGCGTGCCCCAGACCACCGGTCCCGTCTGCCAGTCGACCTTCTCGCCGTCACGTCCGACCGACTTGCCGTTGGACTCCATGTCCAGCTGCTGGAGGTACGCGGTGAACTTGGAGAGGTAGTGCGAGTACGGCAGGACCGCGTGCGCCTGGGCGTCGTGGAAGTTGCCGTACCAGATGCCCAACAGGCCAAGGAGCAGAGGCACGTTGGACTCGGCGGGCGCGGTGCAGAAGTGCTCGTCGACGAGGTGGAAGCCGTCCAGCATCTCGCGGAAGGCATCCGGGCCGATGGCGAGCATCAGCGACAGGCCGATCGCCGAGTCGAACGAGTAGCGGCCGCCGACCCAGTCCCAGAACTCGAACATGTTGGCCGTGTCGATGCCGAAGTCGGCGACCTTCTCGGCGTTCGTCGAAAGCGCCACGAAGTGCTTGGCGACCGCGCTCTGGTCGGCACGCAGGCCGGTCAGGAGCCAGTCGCGCGCGGAGGTGGCGTTCGTGATCGTCTCGATGGTGGTGAAGGTCTTCGAGGCGATGATGAACAGCGTCTCGGCCGGGTCCAGGTCCCGCACGGCCTCGTGCAGGTCGGCGCCGTCGACGTTGGACACGAAGCGCACGGTGAGGTCACGGTCGGTGAAGGAGCGCAGGACCTCGTGGGCCATGGCGGGACCGAGGTCCGAGCCGCCGATGCCGACGTTCACGATGTTCTTGATGCGCTTGCCGGTGTGCCCGGTCCACCCGCCGGAGCGGACCTGCCCGGCGAAGACGGCCATCTTGTCGAGGACGGCGTGCACGGCCGGCACCACGTTCTCGCCGTCGACCTCGATCACCGCGTCGCGCGGGGCGCGCAGCGCGGTGTGCAGGACCGCACGGTCCTCGGTGGTGTTGATCTTCTCGCCGCGGAACATGGCGTCCCGGAGCCCGAAGACGTCCGTCGCGGCGGCGAGCTCGCGCAGCAGTGCCAGCGTCTCGTCGGTGACGAGGTGCTTGGAGTAGTCGACGTGCAGGTCGCCGACCTGGAGGGCGTATCCCGTACCGCGCGCCGGATCCTGCGCGAAAAGATCACGCAGCTGCACCTCCCCCAGCTGCTCCCGGTGCTTGCTGAGCGCCGCCCACTCGGGCGTCTGGTTGAGCCGCGCGCGGCTTTCTGCGTTCATTTCGGACTTCAGCCTTCTCTCGTACCTATGTACGTACCTTGCCCCGCTGCACGGTCCAACCTAATTGATCAGGGCCCGGTATGAGATGTCTGCAGCTATCTGTCCGCACACGTGCCGGTAAACGTCACATGAAAGGCCGACCGGCCCATGAAAAGCGCAGCGGCCGAACACCCTCAGGTGTCCGGCCCTTCGCAAGTCCTAGATCTCGCCCCGCAGTTTGGCGAGCGCCTCCGCGAGAATGGCCTCGCCGTCCGCGTCGCTGCGCCGCTCCCGTACATACGCCAGGTGCGTCTTGTACGGCTCGGTGCGGGGCGGGTCCGGCGGGTTGTCCCGGTCCTGACCGGCCGGGAAGCCGCAGCGGGGGCAGTCCCAAGTATCGGGAACCTGCGCGTCGCTGGCGAAGCTGGGCACCGTCTCGTGTCCGTTGGAGCACCAGAAGGAGATGCGCAGTCGCGGCGCGGACTCACCGCGCTCGGCCTCGCCCATCGGCCCCGCCCCGACCCGACTTCCTCGGATCGCGTTGCCACTTGCCACGGTCGTAACTCCCTGCGTGATGGTGCTGCTGCGGGCGCCTCAGTCTACGTAAGGCCCAACGCGCGTCCAGTGTTTGGAGTTACACCCCGCCCCGAGACGCAAGCCCCATGATAATCCGCGCTGGAGAGCACGCACCGTACATGGGGCTTTCAGCGATGATTTCGCAAGGTGGTAATCAAGCCGCTTTCGCGGTCAGTTGTTCACCTTCATCAACAGGCCGAGCACGACAATGCACGCGAACCAGAGAAGACCGACCACGACGGTGATGCGGTCGAGATTGCGCTCGGCGACCGACGAGCCACCGACGGACGACTGCATGCCGCCACCGAACATGTCGGAGAGGCCGCCGCCCTTGCCCTTGTGCATCAGCACCAGCAGCATCATCAGCAGGCTGAAGACGATGAGGGCGATCGAGAACCCCATAACCACGGCTGGACCAACTTCCTCGGATCAGAATCGACGACGGGGGCCGGTGCTCTTCTTCGTAGCCCTCGAGCTAGAAACTGGAGCCGCCGACCCCCGCAAGGGTACGTCGTAACGCCGCTACCGCATACTCACTGGTCGCTGAAGCGGACGATCTTGACGAACTCGTCCGTGTCAAGGGCGGCGCCGCCCACCAGGGCACCGTCGACATCGGGCTGCGCCATGATCGCGGCCACATTGCCGGACTTCACGGAGCCGCCGTACTGGATGCGCACCTTGTCGGCGAGCTCCTGCGAGTACAGCTCGGCCAGGCGGCCGCGGATCGCGCCGCAGACCTCCTGGGCGTCCTCGGGGGTCGCGACCTTGCCGGTGCCGATGGCCCACACCGGCTCGTACGCGATCACGATGGACTCGGCCTGCTCGGCGGGGATGCCCTTGAGGCCGCCGTCGATCTGGTTGAGCGTGTACTGGATCTGCTGGCCGGCCTCACGGATGTCGAGGCCCTCGCCGACGCAGAGGATCGGGGTCAGACCGTGCTTGTAGGCGGCCTTCACCTTGCCGTTGCAGACCTCGTCGGTCTCGTCGTGGTACTGGCGGCGCTCGGAGTGGCCCACGGCCACATACGTGCACTTCAGCTTGGCGAGCATCGGGCCCGAGATCTCGCCGGTGTACGCGCCGGAGTCGTGCGCCGAGATGTCCTGGGCACCATACTTGATCTTGAGCTTGTCGCCGTCGACCAGGGTCTGTACGGAGCGCAGATCGGTGAAGGGCGGCAGGACGGCGACCTCGACGGCCTCGTAGTCCTTGTCGGCCAGGGCGAAGGCGAGCTTCTGGACGTGGGCGATGGCCTCGAGGTGGTTGAGGTTCATCTTCCAGTTGCCCGCCATCAGCGGGGTACGCGTAGTCATCAGGTGTCAGTTCTCCAGTGCCGCGAGGCCGGGGAGCGTCTTGCCCTCGAGGTATTCGAGGGAGGCTCCGCCGCCGGTGGAAATGTGGCCGAATGCGTTCTCGTCGAAGCCCAGGATCCGGACGGCCGCGGCGCTGTCGCCACCGCCGACGACCGTGAAGGCCGGGGAGTCGAGGAGAGCCTGGGCGACCGCCTTGGTGCCCTCGGCGTAGTCCGGGTGCTCGAAGACGCCCATCGGGCCGTTCCAGAAGACGGTGGCCGCGTCGGCGAGCTTCGAGGCGTAGAGCTTACGGGTCTCGGGTCCGATGTCGAGACCCTCCTGGTCGGCCGGGATGGCGTCCGCGGCGACCGTGGTGGGGTTGGCCGGGGCCTTGGTCTTCAGGTCCGGGAAGTTCGGCGAGACCAGGACGTCGACGGGCAGGACGAACTCGACGCCCTTCTCCTCGGCGCGCTTGAGATAGCCGAGCACCGTCGGGATCTGGTCCTCCTGCAGGAGGGAGATGCCGACCTCGTGGCCCTGCGCCTTGAGGAAGGTGTACGCCATGCCGCCGCCGATGAGGATGCGGTCGGCCCGCTCCAGGAGGTGGTCGATCACGCCGAGCTTGTCGGAGACCTTGGCGCCGCCGAGGACCACGGCGTAGGGCCGCTGCACGTCCTCGGTGAGCTTCTTCAGGACGCCGACCTCGGTGGCGATGAGGTAGCCCGCGTAGCGCGGCAGGCGCGCCGGCAGGTCGTACACGGAGGCGTGCTTGCGGTGCACGGCACCGAAACCGTCCCCTACGTAGACATCCGCAAGGGCGGCGAGCTGGTCGGCGAAGGCGCCGCGCTCGGCGTCGTCCTTGGACGTCTCACCGGCGTTGAAGCGGAGGTTCTCGATGACGGCGACCTGGCCGGGCTGCAGTCCGTCCACCGCGTCGTGCGCGGCGGGGCCCACGGTGTCCTGCGCGAACGCGACGGGCGCGCCCAGGAGTTCACCGAGCCGCTCGGCGGCGGGAAGCAGCGAGAACGCCGGGTCCGGGGCGCCCTTGGGGCGGCCCAGGTGCGAGGCGACGACCACCTTGGCGCCCGCGTCCGCGAGCGCCTTGACGGTCGGCAGGACGGCGCGGATGCGGCCGTCGTCGGTGATGGTGCCGTCGGCGAGCGGCACATTGAGGTCGGCGCGGACGAAGACCCGCTTGCCTTCGACCCCTTCGGCGAGAAGTTCGTCGATCGTCTTCATGGCTGGACTCCAGGACTCCTTAAGAGGGCTGACGTGCAACAAGGCCCGGACCGCAGTATTGCGCGGTCCGGACCCTGTGCTCACATCGAGGTGCCTGCTCTGACGATCAGAGCTGGCCGCCGACGAAGACCGTGAGGTCGACGAGGCGGTTGGAGTAACCCCACTCGTTGTCGTACCAGCCGAGGATCTTCACCGACTTACCGTCCTGGACCATGGTCAGGGACGAGTCGAAGGTGCAGGACGCCGGGTCGCCGACGATGTCCGAGGACACGATCGGGTCCTCCGTGTAGTAGAGGACGCCCTTCAGGTCGCCGTCGTCGGCGGCCTTCTTGAACGCGGCGTTGACCTCGTCCTTGGTGACGTCGCGCTGCAGCTCGACGACCAGGTCGGTGGCCGACCCTGTCGGGACCGGCACGCGCATCGCGATGCCGTCGAGCTTGCCCTTGAGCTGCGGCAGGACCAGAGCGGTGGCCTTGGCGGCACCGGTCGTGGTCGGAATGATGTTCTCGGCGGCGGCGCGGGCGCGGCGCAGGTCCGAGTGCGGGAAGTCCAGGATGCGCTGGTCGTTGGTGTACGCGTGGACCGTGGTCATCAGGCCCTTGACGATGCCGAAGTTCTCGTCGAGAACCTTGGCCATCGGCGCCACACAGTTGGTGGTGCAGGACGCGTTCGAGATGATGTTGTGCTGCGCGGGGTCGTACTTGTCCTGGTTGACGCCCATCACGATGGTGATGTCCTCGTCCTTGGCCGGAGCCGAGATGAGGACCTTCTTGGCGCCGCCGGCGATGTGCTTCTCGGCGTCGGCCTTCTTCGTGAAGATGCCCGTGGACTCGATCACGATGTCGACGCCCAGCTGACCCCAGGGGATGTCCGCGGGGTTGCGCTCGGAAAGGACCTTGATGGTGTGGCCGTCGACCGTGATGGTGTCCTCGGTGTGCGACACCTCGGCCTTGAGACGGCCCAGGATGGTGTCGTACTTCAGGAGGTGCGCCGTCGTCGCGGTGTCACCCAGGTCGTTGACAGCCACGATCTCAATGTCCGCACCCTGCTCGAGCAGCGCCCGGAAGTAGTTGCGCCCGATGCGGCCGAAGCCGTTGATGCCTACGCGGATCGTCACGAACCGATCTCCTCGTTGGTACGCCGGTTTCAGACGCCGGCGAGATGTATGGGATGTCCCCGACCGCCTCCGACCCTACCTCTCTGATGGCCCCGAAGTGACATCGAGAGGGGGCTTCGGCGGCAGGTCGGCCCGTACTCGCCAGTAGGGGTACGGGCCACCTTTTGTCACGGAGCGTCAGCGGCTCAGATGTGCCAGGGAGGCGCCCATTAGAGCGGTGCGCTCTGGGCTTCCGGGCACATGCTCGAACCCGAAGCCGAGGAGCACGCTGTCACGCGCTGTGACGGCCGCGTGGGGCTTGTAGAGCTCCCCGGTGCGCGCCCAGTCGCCTGTGATATTGGGGCTCCCGGCCGGGGCCGGCGAGACGGCCCAGACACCGAGCCCGGACTCGAATCCTTCGGTCTCCGTCACGTTGCCGCCGACGACGAGCTGCGCGTTGTCGGCGAAGAGGCCGCGGCCTCCGGCGGAGGGGTCGGTGACGGAGCTGAGCGACACCTCGACCTTCTTGCCCGCGTAGGCGCTGAGGTCGAAGGCGACGGGCTTGAAGCCGCCCGCCGCGCCGGTGAAGCTGTTCCAGGCGCCGCTGCTGCCGCCGGCCGTGCAGCCGGTCGCCGTCTGCGTCAGGTAGTGGCGCAGGAACGGGTGGCCGTTGATGAAGAACCCGGCCCCGCACTCCGCGGGCACTGCGGTGGACGAGCCGCCGTTCTTGTCCGGCAGCGTGGTCCAGTCGTCGGCGCCCGGGGTGTGCGCCTCCAGGATCCCGTGGTCGTAGCCGGGCTCCAGGTTCCAGTTGAGCGCGAACCGCAGCTCCGGCTTGTCCGCCGCCGAGACCCCGGTCAGGTCGATGGTGCGGGTCAGCCGCTTCCAGTCCTGGTCGGCGTGGGTCGCCGATGCCATGCCCTGGCCCTCGAAGGGTGCGTACGGGTTGCTGAGTCCGGGGTAGCTGCCGGCGGCCGCGCTCTTGAACTGCGGGAAGTCGTCGGTGGGCAGGTTGTCGGACGTGACGGTGTAACGGCCCGCCTTGTCCAGGGGGTTGGCGCCGGCCGCCGCGAGCGGGGTCTTGACGCCGTCGAGCGCGCCGCTGCCGGCGAAGTTGTTGGCGCCGGGTGCGGAGAGGCGTTCGTACGCGCCCAGGTAGTACTGCGCGAAGTCGTCGGTGAGCGCGTCACCGAGGTCCACGTTGCCGCCCGTGCGCTCGCCGGACTCGATCAGCTTGCCGCCCTCGTTGAGGTAGGCGCGCAGGGCGAGTTGGGTGGGCGCGCCGGGTGCCGGGTCGCCGGTGTAGTGCACGACCGTCGAGAAGTGGCCGAGCACGCCCAGCGGGTGCGGGGCGCCCTTCCCCGCGACGTCCCAGACCGCGGCCGAACGCCCGTTGCCCTTGAGGGCGTCGACGTACTTCTGGGCCTGTGTCGCGGTGGCGCCTTCCTCGGCGACGACGAGCGTCTTCGCCTTGGGGCGTTCGGCGACGGTGTACGTGAAGTGCTCGCTCTCCGTGCGGCCCTTCTTGGTGCGCCCGGTGAACCACACCTCGACCTTGTCGCCGACGCGCGCGTCCTCGACGGAGGCGCGGTACTGGTCGAAGTGCAGGTTGTCCTCGCCGCCGTACGTCTCGCCGCCCTTCCAGGCCCTGAGGTCGTCGTCGTGCGTACGGCCGCCGTTGACGCGGTAGTTGAGCTCCTTGTCGCGCACCGACTTGCGGGCGGTGACGGCGACCTCCTGGTCGGCTCCGCGCGCGTACGACGTCGTGAAGGCGTCCGGGGTGAAGTCGGGGGCCTCGACGCCGGGGACGGAGACCGGCTGGTCGGGGTGGGCGGCCGTCTCGGCGACGGCGAGCGCGAAGGGGATGTTCTTCGCGAACTCCTCCTGTATCAGCTTCTCGTCGTCCGGGAAGGTGAAGATCGAGGCACAGTCCTCGGGCTTCCAGGGGTCGTTCGGGTCGAGCGCGGAGACGGTCTGGCAAGTGGACATCTCCGGCGTGAACATCGAGATGCCGTTGATGTTGCCCGCGTGGCCGTCAGCCTCGCCGTTGGTGGTGTAGAGCTCGGAGGCCACCTGCGGGTGGTAGCCGGGGATCGCGGGCTTCTCCGGGGTGCCGGCGAGGGCCTTGTAGAGCACGTCGTCCGGGGTGGGCGTCGCGACCTGCCAGCCCACTCCGTAGAGGATCAGTTCGGCCGCCGAGTGGTAGTTGATGCCGTACTCGAAGCCGATGCGCTTCTGGAAGCGGTCGAGCGCCTTGGTCTCGGGCTCGGACATGGGTCCCGTGCCGCGGTAGGTCTCCGAGGAGGGCTTCGGGGACGAACCCTCGTTGTCGTAGCCCCACTTGTAGGCGAAGTTGCGGTTGAGGTCGACGCCGTCACCGGCGGCTATCTTGCCGTCGCCGTCGATGTCGCGGAGGTTCTTGCGCCACTGGCGGTTGCCGTCGGCGGCGTGCGTGAAGTCGTAGCCGTCGGGGTTGGCCGAGAGCACGAACCACAGCTCGGTGGAGTCGACCAGCTTGGTGATGCGCTGGTCCTTGCCGTAGTTGTCGAGATAGTGGTGGAGCAGGCGGCGGTTCATCTCGGGGGTGATCCACTCGCGCGCGTGCTGGTTGGAGAGGTAGAGCGTGGCGGGCTTGGAGCCGTCCTTGGACTTGCTCGCGCCCTTGGAGAGCTTGAGCGCGAGGATGTCCTGCCCCTTGAGCGTCTTGCCGATGGAGACGACCTTGGTGAGCCCGGGGTGGGCCTGCCCGGTCTTGACGATCTCCTCCTTCAGGCCGCCCTTTCCGCCGTACGGCCGGAAGACGCCGTCCCCCGCGGCCTTGAGCTTCTTCTCCGTGCTCGCCGAGACCTTGTGCTCGGTGAGTTCGATGCCCTCGCGCTCGACGCCCTTGGCCTGCGCCTCGGTCAGATAGACCTGGACGCGGGCGGTGCCGCGCTCGGGCGCCTGGCCCGCGAGTTCATGGGCGTCCTGGCCCGCCTTCACCAGGATGGGGATCTGCTTCTTGGTGACGTCGGCTTCGTAGACCTTCACGGCCGCCGGATCGTCGGCGGCCGGGGCCTTCGGATCGGCCTGCGCGTGCGGCGCGGCGACGAGTCCGCCGATGAGCAGCGCGCCCGCGGCGACGACCGATCTGGCTCTCGCTCTTCGTCTCATGAGCCCCCCTTGCAGTTGTCCGGCACATATGTGCCGGACGCCAGGCTCGTGACACTTCATGATCATGTCAATATGGCGGGAAGGGGGACAAGGGGCGTTCAAGACGGGCATACGTAAGCCGCCGGTGCCCTGTGGGACACCGGCGGCTTACGTGGCGTATGTGACAGGTGGTGCGCAGACCCGCGAGCAGCGGCGCTCAGACCGCCATGTTGTCGGCGAGGCTGTCGGCGAGATCCTCGCTCAGGTTGGACTCCGTGCCCGGAATCCCCAGGTCCTGGGCCCGCTTGTCGGCCATCGCGAGCAGCCGGCGGATACGGCCCGCGACCGCGTCCTTCGTCAGCGCCGGGTCGGCGAGCGCGCCCAGCTCCTCCAGGGAGGCCTGCTTGTGCTCCATCCGCAGCCGCCCGGCGGCCGCCAGGTGCTCCGGGACCTCGTCGCCGAGGATCTCCAGGGCGCGCTGCACACGGGCGCCCGCGGCGACGGCCGCGCGGGCCGAGCGGCGCAGGTTGGCGTCGTCGAAGTTGGCCAGGCGGTTGGCGGTGGCGCGCACCTCGCGGCGCATCCGCCGCTCCTCCCAGGCCAGTACGGACTCGTGGGCGCCGAGCCGGGTGAGCAGCGCGCCGATCGCGTCACCGTCCCGGACCACGACACGGTCCACGCCGCGCACCTCGCGGGCCTTGGCCGCGATCTGCAGCCTGCGCGCGGCGCCGACCAGGGCGAGCGCGGCCTCTGGCCCTGGGCAAGTCACCTCCAGCGATGAGGAACGCCCCGGCTCGGTCAGGGAGCCGTGCGCCAGGAAGGCCCCGCGCCAGGCGGCCTCCGCGTCACAGGTGGCCCCCGAGACCACCTGCGGCGGCAGCCCTCTGATCGGGCGGCCGCGGCCGTCCACGAGACCCGTCTGCCGGGCCAGCTGGTCGCCGCCGGCCACCACGCGTACGACATAGCGCGAGCCGCGCCGCAGCCCGCCGGGGGCCATCACGATCAGCTCCGAGCTGTGCCCGAAGATCTCCAGGATGTCCCGCTTCAGCCGCCGTGCGGCCATCGCCGTGTCCAGCTCCGCCTCGATCACGATGCGGCCGCTCACCAGGTGAAGGCCGCCCGCGAACCGCAGGATCGCCGAGACCTCTGCCTTCCTGCAGCAGGTCCGGGTGACGGGAAGCCGGGAGATCTCGTCCTTCACCGCTGCCGTCATCGCCATGGGCCGATCCTTCCATGCATCCGAAAAATACGGTCGTACGCGGTGGCCAGGAGCTCCGGATCGTGCCTCGGAGTCCCGTCGGGCCGGGCCACCGGCGCCAGCTCGACCGTGGCGCCGAGCCGCTTGGCGGCATCGGTCAGTGACTCACGGTCGGGCACGGCGGCGTCGTCGGCCAGCACCACGTCCAGGGCGAGTTTAGGGGCGTGTCGGGCCAAAACCTCCAAATGACGCTGCGGAGAGAACCCATCGGTTTCACCGGGTTGCGGCGCGAGGTTCAGCGAGAGCACCCTGCGGGCCTTCGTCTCGATGAGCGCGTCGAGCAGTTCGGGGACCAGCAGATGCGGGATCACCGAGGAGAACCAGGAGCCGGGGCCGAGCACCACCCAGTCCGCGTCGAGGACGGCGGCGACCGCCTCGGGGACGGCCGGCGGGTCGTGCGGGACGACGTGCACGGACTGCACCTCACCCGGCGTGAGCGCCACCGTGGCCTGCCCGCGCACCGTGTCCACATCGTCCGGGCGCTCCGGGTCGTGGCCCTTGACCAGCGCCTGGAGCTCCAGCGGAACGGCCGACATCGGCAGTACGCGGCCCTGCGCGCCGAGCAGCTTGCCGACCAGGTCGAGCGCCTGGACATGGTCGCCGAGCTGCTCCCACAGGGCGACGATCAGCAGATTGCCGACCGCGTGCTCGTGCAGATCGCCCTGGGACTGGAACCGGTGCTGGATGACGCGGGCCCAGGTCTGGCCCCAGTCGTCGTCACCGCACAGGGCGGCGAGCGCCTTGCGCAGGTCGCCGGGCGGCAGCACGCCCAGCTCGTCGCGGAGCCGCCCGCTGGAGCCGCCGTCGTCGGCGACGGTGACCACGGCGGTGAGATCACCGGTGATGCGGCGCAGCGCGGTGAGCGAGGCGGACAGGCCCATTCCGCCGCCGAGCGCCACCACCTTGGGCTGAGCGCTGCGCTTGCGGCCAAGGCGGTTCAGCCGCAGGGAAGCCTTCACTCTCGCCCCATGTCCCGATGGACGAGGACGGTCTCTACGCCCTCGGAAGCGAGGCGCGCCGCGAGCTTCTCCGACATGGCGACGGAGCGGTGCTTGCCGCCCGTACAGCCGACCGCGATCGTCACGTAACGCTTGCCCTCGCGGCGGTACCCCGCGGCGATGAGCTGGAGCAGCTCGGCGTACCGGTCGAGGAACTCCTTGGCCCCGGGCTGGTTGAAGACGTAACCGGAGACCTCTTCGTTGAGCCCCGTGAAGGGGCGCAGCTCCGGCACCCAGTGCGGGTTGGGCAGGAAGCGGCAGTCCACGACCAGGTCGGCGTCGACCGGCAGGCCGTACTTGTAGCCGAACGACATGACCGTGGCCCGCAGCTCGGGCTCCTCGTCGCCCGCGAACTGGGCGTCCATCTTGGCGCGCAGCTCGTGCACGTTCAGGCTGGACGTGTCGATCACCAGGTCGGCGTCGCCGCGCAGCTCGCGCAGGAGCTCGCGCTCGGCCGCGATGCCGTCGACGATGCGGCCGTCGCCCTGCAGCGGGTGCGGGCGGCGCACCGACTCGAAGCGGCGCACCAGGGCGTCGTCCGAGGACTCCAGGAAGACGATCCTGCGGGTGACCTGCTTGGACTCCAGGTCCGCGAGGGACTGGCGCAGATTGTCGAAGAAGCGGCGGCCACGGACGTCGACGACGACCGCGATCCGCGCCACGTTGCCCTGCGAGCGGGCGCCGAGCTCCACCATCGTGGGGATCAGCGCGGGCGGCAGGTTGTCGACGACGAACCAGCCGAGGTCCTCGAGGCACTTCGCGGCCGTGCTGCGGCCTGCGCCCGACATGCCGGAGATGATCACCAGCTCGGGGATAGCCGCCTCGGCGGCCTCACCTGGCTCGATGGTCGTGCCCGTACTCACTTGCTCGCCGCCTTCATCGTGCTCGTTCATGTCTCCTGCCCCCGTCGCTCCTCTGAGGTGCCCGCGGTCACGGGTGCCTCGGTCTCACCGTTCGAGGCTCCCGCACGTACGGGTTCCTCGTCTTCAATGATCTCTCCGGTCGCCGTATTCACGGCGGGCGCCACGGGGGCCGCCGCGGCCAGGGCCGCGACGATCGTCTCGGCCGTCTTGCGGCCTACCCCCGGAACCTCGCAGATCTGCTCGATTGTCGCGGACCGGAGCTTCTTCACCGAACCGAAGTGCTTGATCAGCGTCTGCTTGCGCGCGTCGCCGAGGCCGGGCACGGCGTCCAGCGGTCCCGCCTTGAAGCGCTTGGCCCGCTTGGCCCGCTGGTAGGTGATCGCGAAGCGGTGTGCCTCGTCGCGCACCCGCTGGAGAAGGTACAGCCCCTCGCTGGTGCGCGGCAGGATCACCGGGTCGTCGTCGCCCGGCACCCAGACCTCTTCGAGGCGCTTGGCGAGGCCGCAGACCGCGATGTCGTCGATGCCGAGCTCGTCGAGGGCCCGCCGGGCCGCCGCGACCTGCGGCTGGCCGCCGTCCACGACGACGAGCTGCGGCGGGTAGGCGAAGCGCTTGGGGCGGCCGTCCTCCTCGGTCAGGCCGTTCGCCCCGCCGTTCGCCCCGCCGTTCGCCCCGCCGTTCGACTCGTCGACGACGCCTTCCTCGTCCAGCTCCCCCGTCTTCTCCTTGTCGGCGAGATAGCGCTTGAAGCGGCGGGTGAGCACCTCGTGCATGGAGCGGACGTCGTCCTGCCCCTCGAAGCCCTTGATCTGGAAGCGGCGGTACTCGCTCTTGCGGGCGAGGCCGTCCTCGAAGACGACCATCGATGCGACCACGTCGTCGCCCTGCAGATGCGAGATGTCGTAGCACTCGATGCGCAGCGGGGCGCTGTCGAGTTCCAGGGCCTCGGCGATCTCCTCCAGTGCGCGGGAGCGGGTGGTCAGGTCGGACGCGCGCTTGGTCTTGTGGAGCATCAGCGACTGCTGCGCGTTGCGCGCCACGGTCTCCATCAGCGCCTTCTTGTCGCCGCGCTGCGGGATGCGCAGGGATACGTTCGCGCCGCGCCGCTCGGTGAGCCACTCCTGGACGGGCTCTATCGGGTCGGGCAGCGCGGGCACGAGGACTTCCTTCGGTACGGAGTCCCCGCTCTCCTCGCCATAGAGCTGCTGGAGGGCGTGCTCGACGAGGTCACCGCTGGTGACCGCCTCGACCTTGTCGGTGACCCAGCCGCGCTGGCCCCGCACCCGGCCGCCGCGGACGTGGAAGATCTGGACGGCGGCTTCGAGCTCGTCCTCGGCGAGGGCGATCAGATCGGCGTCCGTGGCGTCGGCGAGGACGACGGCGCTCTTCTCCATGGCCTTCTTGAGGGCCTCGATGTCGTCGCGGAGGCGGGCCGCCTTCTCGTACTCCATCTCCTCGGCGGCGTCGGCCATCTGACGCTCGATACGGCGGATGTACGTGCCCGTGCGTCCGGTCATGAACTCGCAGAAGTCCTCGGCGAGTTCGCGGTGCTCCTCCGGGGAGACCCGCTCCACGCAGGGCGCCGAGCACTTGCCGATGTAGCCAAGGAGGCAGGGGCGGCCCGTGCGCTCGGCGTTCTTGAAGACCCCAGCGGAGCAGGTGCGGACGGGGAAGACGCGCAGGAGCAGGTCGACGGTGTCGCGGATGGCCCACGCGTGGCCGTAGGGGCCGAAGTAGCGCACGCCCTTCTTCTTGTGGCCGCGCATCACCTGCACGCGCGGGAACTCCTCGTTCATCGTCACCGCGAGATACGGATAGCTCTTGTCGTCGCGGTACTTGACGTTGAACCGGGGGTCGAACTCCTTGATCCAGCTGTACTCCAGCTGCAGCGCCTCGACCTCGGTGGACACCACCGTCCACTCGACGGACGCGGCGGTCGTCACCATCGAGGCGGTGCGCGGGTGCAGGTGGGAGAGGTCCTGGAAGTAGCTCGCCAGGCGCTGGCGCAGGCTTTTCGCCTTGCCCACGTAGATGACCCGGCGGTGTTCGTCGCGGAACTTGTAGACCCCCGGCGAGTCGGGGATCTGTCCCGGCTTGGGGCGGTAGCTGGAGGGGTCTGCCATGCCTCACACCCTACTGGCGGGGGGTGACAGTCCGGGGCTTGAGGGCGAGCTGTGCGCGACGGTCCCGCGATGCCTCGCGTCGCCGCCTCCTTCCCTCCGTCCGGTCTCGCGCCGCCTCTTCCCCGCCCTTGAAGCCCACCCGCCCTGAAGGGCGGGTGGGTGGGGAAGCCCGGCCGGAGGCCGGGCGAGGTCAGCCGTGCTGCCGGGTGCGATGGCGCAGAACGGCCACCCCGGAGAGGCCGAGGGCGACCAGTGCTCCCGCTCCGGCCACGGAGGAGGCAACCGTGACGGGACCGCCGGGCGAGGAGCCACCCGCCGGCTCACCAGCGGCCTCCTTCCGGGCGAAGCCCCCCGCCGCACCGGACTTCGCGTAGCCGCTGCCAGGCAACTTATCGGCGTACGCGTTGTGCACCCGCTTCTGATAGGCGGCAACCGGAATACCGCCGGAGCCCACGGCATGCTTCGCGTCGGCGTCCAGCGGCAGCACCCGCCCCCGCCCCTGGACGTACCAGGCGTCGATCTGCGGCTCGCGGAAAACGGTGCCTCCGGGGAGCTTCTTGGCGCCCACGCGCGCGTAGTGCGTCTCGTCGTCCCCGGTGGCGATGTTCACGACCTTCCAGGAACTGCCCCGCTCGACGGTCCACAGGGAGGCCTCCTGTCCGTCGGACGAGACCGCCTTGCTGGCGAGGAACTCCAGGCGGGCGACCGGCGCCCCCTTCTCGCCCGCGACGAACTCCGGGGAGAGGTAGTACACGGGCACGGCGTCGCCCTGGACGCGCGGGTCCGCCGCGGCCTTGGTGACGGCGCCGTCGCGGGCGAAGAAGCGGGAGAGGGTGTCCAGCGTCCCGGGCGAGCTCGCCGCCTTCCGGGCGGCCTCGCGCGCGGCGTCGGAGGGGCCGGAGTCCGCCGTGGCGTGCGGGGCGGCGAGACCGAGGAACAGGGTGGCGGCGGAGCCGGCGAGCACGGCTCTCAGCAGATGACGGCTCATCGCGCTCACGCCCCGATCCGGTACAGCGAGTGGGTCCAGGAGAAGGTGCCGTTGTCCACGTACCAGTCGTGCGAGGCCCAGTTGTAGCGGTCGCTTGAGGGCCAGGGGTCGCCCCAGTAGACCCAGCTCCGGGAATCGTCGTATCCGTAGAGGACGTGCATGTGGCCGCCGCCGCCCGACCACTGGATGCGGGTCTCCACGGGCCGGCCCGCGTTGATCTCGGCCTGCACGGTCGGGTAGCGCAGCCAACCGGACACATAGGAGCCGGAGTTGATGCCCGCCCATTCCAGGCCGTTCTGTACGTTGCCCAGCGTGGCCTGGCTGTTGGGGCACTCGGTGTTCTGGTTGCGCCCGAAGGCGGCGTTGCAGAACTGGTTCTGGCTGTACTTCTTGCCGTAGAAGGCGGCGATGGTGTTCCCGCCCGCGGCCCAGCACCAGTTGGTCTTCTCCTGGGCCTGCATCGTGATGTTCAGCCGCTTGGCGGCGAGGGCGGAGGGTCCTGGGGCCGGCTCGGCCGTGGCCGTCGCCGCCGGCGCGGCAACCAGCGCCACCGCCACGACGGCGACCGCGGACAACCGTCTGCGTCTGCTGTACCTGCTGTTTCTCTGGCGCATCGCGTTCCTCCCGAGTGGGGGCGAAGGGGTGGAGGAGCGCGTCCGGACGCTGCGATTGAGCATCGAGTGTTGTCCGGTACAGGTCAACACGGTTCAATGCGGGATTACTTGGGCCAGTGAACGGCGGCGTACGTATGTGAACACCCCTCGTACGCCCACCTGGTGGCCCGTTCCGACCGGCGCGTACGCCCGGGCGGCCGATGTGAATGTTCACAGAAGGGGCCTTGCGATGCGGCACGGCACACAGCTCGCGGAGGAGTCGCCTGCGGACCTGGAGACCGCGCTGCGCACCGGCCCCTTCCATGTGGCGCTACGGGCCGCGATCGCCGCCCGCCGCCTCCCCCTGCAACGGGTACGCCATCATCTCGCGCAGCACGGCGTCAACGTCGGGGTGACGAGCCTGAGTTACTGGCAGCAGGGTGCGCGGCGCCCGCAGCGCACCGAGTCGCTGCGCGCCGTACGCGCCCTGGAGGAGATCCTCCAGCTCCCCGAGGAGTCACTGATCCGGCTCCTCGCTCAGCCCGCCCATGCCTCGGGGAGCCCCGGCTGCGAACGGCCCGCCGCCCGCTCCTACCGCTCGCTCATCGAGGCCTCCGACGTCGTGCAGCGCCTGCTCGCCGACCTCGAATCCCCGCTCGACGGCGGTCTGCACACCGTCGGCCACCACGAGCGGGTGCGGATCGGCGCGCGCCGCGAGCTGCTCGGCCGCGACTCGCAGCACGTGGTGCGCTCCCACCGGGACGACGTGGACCGTTACCTCGCGATCTACCACGGCGATCCCGGCTGCGTACCCGAACACATCGGCGTACACGCCCTGGAGAACTGCCGCACCGGGCGAGTGCGGTGGCACCACGAGACGGGTGTGCTCGTCGCCGAGCTGCTCTTCGACGCGCGCCTGCGCGCGGGAGACACCCATCTGTTCCGCTACGGCTTCGAGGACGGCACGGCGGGCACCTCCACCGAGTATCTGCGCGGCTTCACCTACGCGGGCGGGCAGTACGCGCTGCAGGTGCGCTTCGACGAGGGAGCCCTGCCCCTGCGCTGCCACCGCTTCGCCCAGCATTCGGCGGCGGCGCCGCGCGGCGGCCGCCAGGAGCTGACACTGAGCGGCAGCCATCGGTCGGTGCACATCGTGGAGCAGCAGGTGCGGGCGGGGCTCCTGGGGATCGCGTGGGACTGGGAGTGAAGCGCCCGCCCGGTTGGTCGCGTGGTTACGCCCCGGGCCCCGCGATGATCTTGCCCTTCTCGACCTTCACCGGCAGCTCGGAGAGCGGGACGGTGGCGGGCTCGTGCAGCACCTTGCCGTTGGTGGCGTCGAACTGGCTGCCGTGGCAGGGGCAGGTGAGCTTGTGCCCCTCCAGCTTGTTGATGGGGCACCTCTGGTGCGTGCAGATCGAGCTGAACGCCTTGTACTCGTCGTCCGCGAGACGGCTGACCACGACGTTCTCGTCGGTGTAGAGCTTCGAGGCGCCCACCTTGATCTCGTCGGACGCGCCGAGGTCCACCGGCGCGGTCGGCGCGGAGCGGTTGCCGCCACCGTCGTCGTCGCCGGACGAGCAGGCCGCGATGCCGAGCCCGGCGGCCGGCACGATGGCGGCGGCGCGCAGCACGGTGCGGCGGGCGGGGGGAGGCGTGCCGGGCATGAACTCTCCACAGGTCAGGCGCATCGGTGACGGATCAGACCATACCGGTGCGGGGCCGCGCGCCCGTGTTGGGCACGGCCGTGCCCGAGTGCCGCCCGTATCGGCCCGCGTCCGCCCAGAAGCCCTAGCCTGTGCGCAAGCCGGGGAGCCAGGGAGCCGGTGTGCGCGGCTGCCGCGCCGTACGACCGCAGAGCCGAGAGGAACCAGCCGTGATAATCGTCGCCGGAGAGGCCCTGATCGACCTCGTCCCGCAGGATTCCGCCGGTGCCGTGCCGCCCTCGCTGTCCCCGCTCGCCCCGCGCCTGGGCGGCGGTCCGTACAACACCGCGGTGGCGCTCGGCCGCCTCGGCTCCCCCGTCGCCTTCTGCTCGCGGATCTCGCGGGACGCGTTCGGCGATGCGCTGGTGGCGGGGCTGCGGGCCGCCGGCGTCGATGTGTCGTACGTCCAGCGGGGCGCTGAACCGACGACGCTCGCCGTCGCCTCGATCGGCGCGGACGGCTCCGCCGGTTACTCCTTCTACGTCGACGGCACCGCCGACCGGCTCTTCACGGCCCCGGCCCTGCTGCCCGACGGCGTACGCGCGGTGTCGTTCGGCACCTGCTCGCTCGTCCTCGAACCGGGCGCGAGCGCCTATGAGGAGCTGATGCGCCGGGAGTCGGCGCGAGGTGTCTTCACGGCGCTCGATCCGAACATCCGGGCCGGTCTGATCCCGGACGCGGACGCCTACCGGGCCCGTTTCAAGAGCTGGCTGCCGTCGGTCTCGCTGCTCAAACTGTCGGAGGACGACGCGAGTTGGCTCGGCGGCACGCCGCACGAGTGGCTCACGTCCGGCCCCGGCGCCGTGGTGATCACACGCGGCGGCGCGGGTCTGACCGTCTTCACACGGGACGGCGGGGAGTGGTCCGTGCCGGGCGAGGCGGTCGACGTCGTGGACACCATCGGCGCGGGCGACACGGTCAACGCGGCGCTGCTGCACGGACTTTCCCTGCGGGAGGCGCTGTCCGCACCGGGTCTGGCCGCGCTCGGCGCGGACGGCTGGGGCGAGGTACTGCGTCTCGCGGCGCGCGCGGCGGCCGTCACCGTGTCCCGCGCGGGCGCCGAGCCGCCGTACGCGGCGGAGCTGGCCTGAGGGCGGTCACCGCGGAGCTGGCCTGAGCCGATCGCCGCGGAGCTGACCTGAGCCGGTCGCCACGGAGCTGGCCTGAGACAGGTCAGCCCGTCACCGCGCGCAGGCCTCCCGGCTTGCGGCCGTTGAGCCGGTCGAGCGCCGCCGTCGTGGCGTCGTCGGCCGGCAGGTACACCATCAGGCGCTGGCCGTCGCCCTCGGGCAGGGCCAGCGTCTCGTACGACAGAGACAGCGCGCCCGCCTCCGGATGCGCCACCCGGTCGACGCCGCTGCGCCGGGGCAGCCGCGGCACGGCGGCCATGCGCTCGGCGAAGGGGGCACCCGCGATGACGGTCAGCTCGTCGGTGAACCCCTCGGCATGGGGGTCGGTGAGCATGGAGTCCGACCGGAGGTTCGCAACCTGCTCGTCGGCCACCCGGTCCCATTCGGGGTAGGCGGCACGGGCCCGCTCGTCGGTGAACAGGAACCGGATGAGGTTGGGCCGCTCGCCGTCAAGCAGACCGACGGGGCCGACGATCCGCTCGTAGCCCGATGTGTACGCGAGGACATCGCTGAGCCGGTTGAGCAGAACGGCGGGGGCCGGCTCCAGGCGGTCGATGAGCGCCTGCACGGTGGGCCGCACCGACTGGGCCGGGGCGCTCGCCGTCGGGCAGCAGGGGTCGCCGCTCAGCTCCTTCTCCAGGCGGCGCAGATGGAAGCGCTCCTCCACGGAGAGCCGCAGGGCGTCCGCGAGCGCGCCCATCACCTGCGGCGACGGGTGGCGGTCGCGGCCCTGTTCGAGCCGGGCCAGGTATTCGACGCTGACCCCGGCGAGCGTGGCGACCTCGGAGCGGCGCAGTCCTGGCGTGCGGCGCCGCGGTCCCGTGGGCAGCCCGACCTCGGCGGGCGTGACCGCCTCACGGCAGGTGCGCAGGAAGTTGCCCAGCTCGTTGTCGCTCACCGATCGAACGTATCAGCCGTCACCGGACCGGATCGTGGCCCTGTCACTACCAGTCTCGGCCCGGCCTTCCTCGGGCATCGGCGGCCGCCCATCGTGGACGGCATGACTTCTGACACCAGTGCCACGACCACCACGACCGCCCTTCCGCTGCCCGCCGGCAGCTGGGAGATCGACCCCTTCCACTCCGCCGTCAACTTCACCATCCGCCACCTCGGGATCTCCAAGGTGCGGGGCCGTTTCAGCGAGGTGACGGCCGGTCTCGTCGTGGGCGAAAGCCTCGAGACCTCATCGGTGACGGCCACCATCGCCCTGGCCTCGATCGACACCGGCAACGCGGACCGCGACGCGCATGTCCGGGCCCCCGATCTGCTCGACGTGGAGCGCCGCCCCACGATGACGTTCCGCTCGACGCGGGTCACCGGCAAGGAGGACGACTGGACCCTGGAGGGCGAGCTGACCATCGGCGACGTCACCCGGCCGATCACCCTCGCCGTCGAGTTCGGCGGTCTGCAGGCCTTCCCCGGCGACGAGCGACGCCACGCGGGTTTCGAGGCCACCGGCGAGATCCGCCGCGGCGACTACGGCCTCGACTTCGGGGCCGGGCTGCTCGGCGACGTGGTGAAGATCCAGCTGGACATGCAGTTCCTGGAGCCTGTCAGGTCCTGAACGTGCTGTCAGTTGTCCGTGAACGCGCCGTGCCGCCCCGCCCCCGCGGCGAAGCGGGCGGCGCCCTCGGCCGCCTCGGTCAAGGCCCGCAGGCCGTGGCGGAGTTCGCCCGCCATCGCTTCCTCCTCGCTCAGGCCCGCCTGTTCGCGTACGGAGAGCCGGTCGCCCCTCATGCAGGTCTGCGGGAACGCGGCGATCTGCGCGGCGAGTGCTTCGGCCTCGGCCCGGCAAGTGCCCGGCGGCACGGTCCGGTTGACGAGCCCCATGGCCAGCGCCTCGTCGGCTGCCACGGGCCGCCCCGTGAGCACCAGGTCCATGGCCCGGCTCTCCCCGATGAGCCGCGGCAGCCGCACCGTTCCGCCGTCGATGAGCGGGACGCCCCAGCGGCGGCAGAACACGCCGAGCACCGCGTCCTCGTCGGCGACGCGCAGATCGCACCAGAGCGCGAGTTCGAGACCGCCGGCGACCGCGTGCCCGGAGATCGCGGCGATGACGGGCTTGGAGAGCCGCATCCGGGTCGGCCCCATCGGCCCGTCCCCCTTCTCCGTCACCTCATTGCCGTCCGGCGTCGCGATCGCCTTGAGATCGGCACCGGCACAGAACGTGCCGCCTTCGCCCCACAACACGGCGACGGACGCATCGGGATCCGCGTCGAACGCGCGGAACGCATCGGCAAGGGCACGAGCGGTGGGCCCGTCGACGGCGTTCCGCACATCGGGCCGCGACAGCACGACGGTGGTGACGGGGCCTTGGCGTTCAGTACGTAGGGTCATGGGGCCAGTCTGGCGCCCCCAAGGGGCGCGGGGCTGTGACATCTGCGGCTCCGCCGCGCGGGCGCGACCAGCCACGTCCGGGCCCCGAAGGGGCGCGGGGAACTGCGCGACCAGCCCCCACGCACCCGCAGACGCACTACAACAAACCGTCAGCTCTTACGAGCCTTGGCCACCTTCTTCGGAGCAACCTTCTTCGCGGCAACCTTCTTCGCGGCAACCTTCTTGGCCGGGGTCTTCTTAGCCACAGGGGCAGAGGCACCCCTCCGCTGACGCCCCTGCGAGGCCCCATCACTGATGCGGTCCGCCGAGATGATGTCCCGCAGGAACTTGCCCGTGTGGCTCGCCGGAACCCCGGCGACCTCCTCGGGCGTGCCCTCGGCGATGACCAGACCGCCGCCGTTGCCGCCCTCGGGACCCATGTCGACGACCCAGTCGGCCGTCTTGATGACGTCGAGGTTGTGCTCGATGACGATGACCGTGTTGCCCTTGTCGACAAGCCCGGAGAGCACCGTGATCAGCTTGCTGATGTCCTCGAAGTGCAGACCGGTGGTCGGCTCGTCCAGGACGTACACGGTCCGGCCCGTGGACCGCTTCTGGAGCTCGCTCGCCAGCTTCACGCGCTGGGCCTCGCCACCGGAGAGCGTCGGCGCGGACTGCCCGAGACGCACGTATCCGAGACCCACGTCGTTGAGCGTGCGCAGGTGGCGGGCGATCGCCGGAACCGCCTCGAAGAAGTCGAGCGCCTCCTCGATCGGCATGTCCAGGACCTCGGCGATGGACTTGCCCTTGTAGTGGACGTCCAGCGTCTCGCGGTTGTACCGCGCCCCGTGGCAGACCTCGCACGGCACGTACACGTCCGGCAGGAAGTTCATCTCGATCTTGATCGTGCCGTCGCCGGAGCAGTTCTCGCAGCGGCCGCCCTTGACGTTGAAGGAGAAGCGGCCGGGCAGATAGCCCCGCACCTTCGCCTCCATCGTCTCCGCGAAGAGCTTGCGGACGTGGTCGAAGACTCCGGTGTACGTCGCCGGGTTCGACCGCGGGGTGCGACCGATGGGCGACTGGTCGACGTGCACGACCTTGTCGACGAGGTCGTCGCCGTCCACGCGCGTGTGGCGGCCGGGAACCGACCGTGCGCCGTTCAACTCCCTTGCCAGGTGCGTGTAGAGGATGTCGTTCACGAGCGTCGACTTGCCCGAGCCCGAGACGCCCGTGACGGCGGTGAGGACGCCGAGCGGGAAGGAGACGTCGATGTCCTGGAGGTTGTTCTCCCGGGCCCCGTGCACCGTCAGCTGACGGGAGGGGTCGGCGGGGCGGCGGATGTCCGGGACCGGGATGGACCTCTTGCCCGACAGATACTGCCCGGTGATCGACTTGTCGTTGGCGAGCAGCTCCTTCATGGAGCCGCTGTGCACGACCTTGCCGCCGTGCTCGCCCGCGCCGGGGCCGATGTCGACGACCCAGTCGGCGACCTTGATGGTGTCCTCGTCGTGCTCGACGACGATGAGCGTGTTGCCCATGTCCCGCAGGCGTACGAGGGTCTCGATGAGCCGGTGGTTGTCGCGCTGGTGGAGACCGATGGACGGCTCGTCCAGGACATAGAGCACGCCGACCAGGCCGGAGCCGATCTGCGTGGCCAGGCGGATGCGCTGGGCCTCGCCTCCGGAGAGGGTGCCCGCCGCGCGGTTCAGGGAGAGGTAGTCCAGGCCGACGTCGACCAGGAAGCGCAGCCGTTCGTTGACCTCCTTCAGGACTCGCTCGGCGATCTTCTTGTCGCGGGCGCCCAGCTTCAGCTCGGCGAGGAAGTCCGCGCAGTCGCTGATGGACATCGCGGAGACCTCGGCGATGGACCGGCCCATGACCGTGACGGCCAGGACGATCGGCTTGAGGCGCGTGCCCTCACAGGTGGGGCAGGGCACCTCGCGCATGTAGCCCTCGAAGCGCTCGCGGCTCGCGTCGCTCTCGGCCTCGCTGTGGCGGCGCTTGACGAAGGGGACGGCGCCTTCGAAGGCGGTGGTGTAGACCCGCTCGCGGCCGTACCTGTTCCGGTAGCGGACCTCGATCTGCGTCTTGTGGCCGTGCAGGAGCGCCTTCTTGGCGCGCTGCGGCAGGCCCGCCCAGGGCATGTCGGTGGAGAACCCGAGGGCGTCGGCGAGGGCTCCCACGAGCCGGCCGAAGTAGTCCTTGGTGTGGCCGTGCGACCAGGGGTGGATGGCGCCCTCGTCGAGCGACTTGTCCTCGTCGGGGACGATCAGCTCGGGGTCGACCTCCATGCGCGTACCGATGCCCGTGCAGTCGGGGCAGGCGCCGAAGGGCGAGTTGAAGGAGAAGGAGCGGGGCTCGAGCTCCTCGAAGGACAGGTCGTCGTACGGGCAGTACAGGTGCTCCGAGTACATGCGCTCGCGCTCGGGGTCGTCCTCGGGGAGGTCGACGAAGTCGAGTACGACCATGCCTCCGGAGAGGCCGAGGGCGGTCTCCACGGAGTCGGTCAGGCGGCGCTTGGCGGAGTCCTTCACCGTGAGGCGGTCGATGACGACCTCGATGGTGTGCTTCTCCTGCTTCTTGAGCGTGGGCGGCTCGGAGAGCTGGATCGTCTCGCCGTCGACCCGCGCGCGGCTGTAGCCCTTGGTCTGGAGGTCGGCGAAGAGGTCGACGAACTCGCCCTTGCGCTCGCGCACCAGCGGGGAAAGGACCTGGAAGCGGCTGCCCTCGGGCAGCTCGAGGACCTTGTCGACGATGGCCTGCGGCGACTGCCGCGAGATGGGGCGGCCGCACTCGGGGCAGTGCGGCTTGCCGATGCGCGCGAAGAGCAGCCGGAGGTAGTCGTACACCTCGGTGATCGTGCCGACCGTCGAGCGCGGGTTGCGCGAGGTCGACTTCTGGTCGATCGAGACCGCGGGCGAGAGTCCCTCGATGAAGTCGACGTCCGGCTTGTCCATCTGACCGAGGAACTGCCGGGCGTACGAGGAGAGCGACTCGACGTACCGCCGCTGGCCCTCGGCGAAGATCGTGTCGAACGCGAGCGAGGACTTGCCCGACCCGGAGAGCCCGGTGAAGACGATGAGGGAGTCACGCGGGAGGTCGAGCGAGACGTTCTTGAGATTGTGCTCGCGCGCGCCACGGACGATGAGACGGTCGGCCACGCCGGTCCGCACCTTTCTTGAGAGTGGTGACAGGGGCGGGGCCCCCGTCATTCACAGACTAGGGCGAGCCACTGACAACGCCGGGGCGGTTTCCCTGGTTGGTAACAAACCCCGACCACCAAGGATGCCCGATGCCGCACCCGACCATATAGCACGTGCATTCGATTTGCGGCGCTGCTCCGACGCCTTCACCCAAACGTGTGGCGCGACTATCGTCGGGCGCATGATTGATCATGTGCGCGACCTGGCGTCTGTACGTGACGCGACCGACCGGCTGCTCACCGCAGCCGCGAAACTGAACAACGATTCGACCGCAGAGCCGTCACGTCTCCCGGGCTGGAGCCGTGGCCACGTCCTCGCCCATCTCGCCCGTAACGCGGACGCGCTCGTCAACGTGCTCGCCGGACGGCCGATGTACGTCAGCGGCGAGGCACGGGACGCGGACATCGAGCGCGACGCCCCGCGGCCCCTGGCCGAGCAGCTCGACGACGTACGCGACAGCGCGGCCCGCTTCGAGGCACAGGCCGCCGTCCCCGCCGACTGGTCCCGCACCATCGAGATGCGCAACGGAGTCACCGACTCCGCGTCGCGGGTGCCGTTCCGGCGGTGGGTCGAGGTGGAGCTGCACCATGTCGACCTCGGCATCGGGTACGAGCTCGAGGACCTGCCCGATGAGTTCGTGCAGCGCGAGATCGCGTTCCTCGCCGCGCGCTTCTCGGGGAACCCCGACGTGCCGCCCACCCGCGTCACGGACGGCACGCACGCGTGGACCACCGGCCGCGACGGCGAGCCCGAAGTCACCGTCTCCGGGTCCGCGCCCGACGTCGTCGGCTGGCTCTCCGGGCGCCGCGGCGGCACCGCACTGACGGCCGAAGGCGGCCTCCTGCCTGCCCTGCCGCCGCTATAGGCTGAGGAACATGACGTACAGCGGAGCAGTGAAGGTCGGCGGCGGTGCGGACGTGCACGAGCTGCAGGACCTGATGATCTCGAAGGTCGCGGTCGGCCCGATGGACAACAACGCCTATCTGCTGCGTTGCCGGGCCACGGGCGAGCAGCTCCTGATCGACGCGGCGAACGACTCCGGGACGCTGCTCACGCTGATCGGTGACGACGGCATCGCGTCCGTCGTCACCACCCACCAGCACGGCGACCACTGGCAGGCGCTTGCCGCGGTTGTCGCCGCGACCGGCGCGCGGACCTACGCGGGCCGCGAGGACGCACCCGGCATCCCGGTGCCCACGGAGGTCCCGCTCGTCGACGGGGACACCGTGCGGGTCGGCCGGGTCTCGCTCACCGCGCGCCACTTGGTGGGCCACACCCCGGGCTCGATCGCCCTCGTGTACGACGACCCGCACGGCCACCCGCATGTCTTCACCGGGGACTGCCTCTTCCCGGGCGGCATCGGCAACACCCACAGCGATCCGCAGGCCTTCGCGAGCCTGCTGCACGACGTCGAGACGAAGATCTTCGGCGCGCTCCCCGACGAGAGCTGGGTCTACCCGGGCCACGGGAACGACACGACACTGGGCGCCGAGCGCCCGCACCTGTCGGAGTGGCGGGCCCGGGGCTGGTGAGGACCGGGGCTCAGGCCCCGTCCACCAGCGCGGCCACCCGCTCCACCGCGAAGACGTAGCCCTGCACGCCGCACCCGGCGATGACGCCGTCGGCGCGCTGGGAGACGTAGCTGTGGTGCCGGAACGCCTCCCGCTGATGGATGTTGGAGATGTGCACCTCCAACACCGGCATTCCGTCACAGGTGTTGAGCGCGTCCAGGATCGCGACCGACGTGTGCGAGTACGCCGCCGGGTTGATGACGATCCCTGCGTGGTGCTCGCGCGCCTCGTGGATCCAGTCCACCAACTGACCCTCGTGGTTGCTCTGCCGCAGGTCCACGGTGCCGCCGTGCGCGGCGGCCGCCTTGGCGCACAGCGCCTCGACGTCGGCGAGGGTGTCGGAGCCGTAGATCTCGGGCTGGCGCTGACCGAGCAGGTTCAGGTTGGGGCCGTTCAGGATCATGATCGGGGCGTTGGCAAGAGTGCGCGTCATGTCGTCAGCGTACTGAGGGATCTCTCCACGCCTCCGTACGCCCCCGTAACCGGCCGTCACAGCGGGTAGTTGACGCGGCATGCACAAGAGCCACTCCCCTGCTGAGCCTTCTTCTCTGCCGACTTCCCGGACTCCTTCTCTGCCGCGGCTCGCGGCCGCCTCGCTCGCCGGGACCGCCATCGAGTTCTACGACTTCTTCATCTACGGGACGGCCGCGGCGCTGGTGCTCGGGCCGCTGTTCTTTCCGACGTTCTCTCCGCTGGCGGGAACTCTCGCCGCCTTCGCGACATTCGGAGTGGGCTTTGTGGCCCGGCCGCTCGGCTCCGTCCTCTTCGGGCACATCGGTGACCGGCACGGGCGGCGCCCCGTCCTCATCGTCTCGCTGCTCCTGACGGGCCTCGCCACGGTCGCCGTCGGCTGTGTGCCCACGTACGCGTCGATCGGTATGGCCGCTCCGGTGCTTCTCCTGGTGCTGCGCTTCCTCCAAGGGCTCGGGCTCGGCGGCGAGTGGGGCGGGGCGGTGCTGCTGACCGCCGAGCACGCGCCGGCCGAGCGGCGCGGGCTGTGGGCGAGCTTTCCGCAGATGGGCCCCCCGCTCGGCTTCCTGCTCGCCAACGGCATCATGCTGACGCTCTCGGCGACGCTCACCGACGCGCAGTTCGCCTCCTGGGGATGGCGGGTGCCGTTCTGGGCCGCGGGCGTGCTCGCGGCGGCCGGGCTCGCGCTGCGCACGTCCCTCGCGGAGAGCCCCAGCTTCCTCGAACTGCGGGAGCACGCGCGCGTGCCGCTCGCCGAAGTGGTGCGCGACCACTGGCGTCTGGTCCTGCTCACGGCGGGCGCGCTGGCCGTCGGGTACGCGGTGTTCTACGCCGTCACGACGTGGTCCCTGGCGTACGCGGTGGAGCGGCTCGACGTGAGCCGTACGGTCATGCTCGCCTGCATCATGGCGGCGGTCGTGGTGAAGGGCGCGCTGACTCCCTTGGCCGCCGTGCTCGGCGACCGCTACGGACGGCGGCCCCTGTGCCTGCTCGGGTGCGCGCTCTCCGCGCTGTGGATGTTCCCGATGATCGCGCTCCTGGCGACCGGTGAGCCGCTGCTGATGTTCCTCGGCTTCCTGGTGGCGATGCTCGCGTTCATCACGATGTTCGCGGTGATCGCCGCGTATCTGCCCGAGCTGTACGAGCCTCGGGTGCGCTGCACCGGCGCCGCGGTGGGCTACAACCTGGGCGGGGTGCTCGGCGGCGCGCTCACCCCGATCGTGGCGACGGCGGTGGCGCAGGGGGACGGGACTCCGTGGGGCGTCGCGGCGTATCTGACGGGGGTCGCCCTGCTGAGCCTGGGGTGCTTCGCGCTGCTGCCGGAGACCCGGCCGGTTCCGGAGCCGGCCCCCGTCACGGCGTGACCGCGAGCTCCAGGTAGGCGGCGAACACCACGAGATGGACCCCGCCCTGCAGCGGCGTGGCGCGTCCCGGCACGACCGTGAGCGTGCCGACGACGACGGTCAGCGCGAGCAGCACCATATGGGTCGGGCCGAGGCCGAGCACCAGTGGCCCGGAGAGCCATACCGAGGCGACCGCCACGGCCGGGATGGTCAGGCCGATGCTGGCCATCGCGGAGCCGAGGGCGAGGTTCAGGCTGGTCTGCACGCGGTCGCGGCGCGTTGCGCGCAGGGCGGCGATGGTCTCCGGGAGCAGCACGAGCAGCGCGATGATCACGCCGACCACGGCGTGCGGCATGCCGGCGTTCTCCACGCCGGACTCGATCGTCGGGGAGACCCCCTTGGCGAGGCCGACCACACCGATCAGGGCGAGGCCGAGCAGGCCGACGCTGATCAGCGCGGCGCGGTTGGACGGGCCCTCGGCGTGCTCGGAGTCGATCACCTCGCCCTTGCGCGTGATCGGCAGGAAGTAGTCGCGGTGGCGCACGGTCTGGGTCGCCACGAACAGGCCGTACAGGACGAGCGACGCGAGCGCGGCGAAGGTGAGCTGCGCCGTGGAGAACTCGGCCCCCCGCTTGCTCGTGGTGAAGGTCGGCAGGACCAGGCTGAGGGTGGCGAGCGTGGCGACGGTCGCGAGGGCTGCTCCGGTGCCCTCCGGGTTGAAGACGGCGACGCGGTGGCGCAGCGCGCCCGCGAGCAGGCAGATCCCGACGATGCCGTTGCAGGTGATCATCACGGCGGCGAACACGGTGTCGCGGGCCAGCGTCGCGCTCTTGTCGCCGCCGTCCGCCATGAGCGTCACGATCAGCGCGACCTCGATGATCGTGACGGCGACCGCGAGGACGAGGGAGCCGAAGGGTTCACCGACGCGGTGTGCGATCACCTCGGCGTGGTGCACGGCGGCGAGCACGGCCCCTGCGAGCACCAGCGTCACCACGGCGACCACCGGGCCCGGCAGATCGCGGCCCCAGGTGAAGGCGAGCAGCACGACGGCGAGGACCGGTACGGCCGCGGTCCACCGCGTGGTGAGTTCCCGGAGCCGAGTGATCATGCCTTCGATGCTGCCCTGCCGTCACCGGGCACGCGACTGGGACGAGCACGGCAACGGGAGTGGCCCGCGGCGGACTGCCGCGGGCCACTCCCGTATTGGTCATTCCTGCGTCCGACGCCGTCAGGCCTCGATGCTGTCCTTCTCAGTCTCGTCGGCCGCCTTCTCCGCGGCCTCCTTCTCCGTCTGCTTCTTGGTGGCCATGAGGCTGGTGATCGTGGTGATGACCAGGACACCGCAGATGACGCCGAGCGAGACCGGGATGGAGATCTCGGGGACGTGCACGCCGTTCTCGTGCAGGGCGTGCAGGACGAGCTTCACGCCGATGAAGCCCAGGATGACCGACAGGCCGTAGCTGAGGTGGACCAGCTTCTTGAGCAGTCCGCCGATGAGGAAGTACAGCTGTCGCAGACCCATCAGGGCGAAGGCGTTCGCCGTGAAGACGATGTACGGGTCCTGGGTGAGGCCGAAGATCGCGGGGATCGAGTCCATCGCGAAGAGCACGTCGGTGGTGCCGATGGCGAGCATGACGATCATGAGGGGCGTCATGATCTTCTTGCCGTTCTTCTGGATGAACAGCTTGGTGCCGTGGTACTGGTCGGCGACGCCGAACTTCCGCTCGGCGGCCTTCAGGAGGCGGTTCTCCTCCCACTCCTCTTCGTCGTCCCCGGAGCGCGCCTCCTGGATGAGCTTCCAGGCGGTGTAGATCAGGAACGCGCCGAAGATGTAGAAGACCCAGGAGAAGTTGGCGATGACCGCGGCGCCGGCGGCGATGAAGATCGCTCGCAGGACGAGCGCTATCAGCACACCGAACAGCAGCACCCGCTGCTGGAGGTGGCTCGGCACCGAGAACTTCGCCATGATCAGGATGAAGACGAAGAGGTTGTCGACGCTGAGTGACTTCTCGGTGATGAAGCCCGCGAAGAACTCGCCGCCCGCCTGGCCGCCGCCCCAGATCAGCAGGCCCACTCCGAAGAGCGCGGCCAGCACGATCCAGACGACCGTCCAGATTCCGGCTTCCTTGATCGATACGTCGTGCGGCTTGCGGCCGATGAAGAAGTCGACGGCGATCAGGGCACACAGACCAAGAATGGTCAGCACCCAAAGGGTCATTGAAACGTCCACTGCGCCTCCGGCGTCGTACGGCTACTGATCAGCGTCGTCGCTGCCGGAGGTCTCCTCCACCCGGGGCGGCTCACCGCTCCGCGGGCCGACGCCCCGGGACCGATGGCGGTCCGTATTGACGGGCACGTCGCGTTCGGGAGTACTCCCCTCCGCTGGAAGAAGAGTACGCGAAACACCAAGGATTGGTAAAGGAGACGGCAAATAAGAGCCAAAAGGCCAGGTCAGGCGGGTCAAGAAGTCGCTTTACCGTCAGTTGGCCCACAGACCCGCGCGCGGCGCGCGGGTCAGCGGCCGCCCGTGCGGCGCGCCTGCCCCACCTGGTTCAGGACCTGCTGAACCACCTGGCTGCCGGGCGGCGCCATCGGCGGTTCGTACGTCCACGCGTGACCGACCCACGGGTCGGCGAGGTGGTCGTCCGCCACCGGCGTCAGGCGAAGGAGCGCGCGCCACAGCGGGTCGAGCAGCGGGCCGTACTCGGCGGCGTCCTCCCGGTCGGCGACCATCATCAGGTGCACGCCGACGGCCGGGCCCTCGTCCGCGAGGTAGCGGAGCTGGGTGACGGCGCGGTCGTCGAAGCCGTGCGGGAAGTCGTTGACGATCAGGAGCTGCTCGGCGGTGTCCAGGTCCGGCGGCAGCGCGTCGGCGGCGCCCGCGCGGATCGCCATCTGCACCAGGTCGACGCGCTGGGTGAGCTTGGCGAGGACGGCGGACACGCCTGCCGCGCCGGAGGCCGGGGGCTCGGCGAGCACGCCCGACGTGACCAGCGGCGCGAGGGCGCCGGCCGCCGTGCCCGCCGCGTCGATGACGTGCACCGAGAACTCGTTCGGCGGGTAGGCCGCGAGCAGCCGTGCGGCGTGCGCGACGGCGCTGTCCATGGCAAGGCGGCGCAGCTGGTCGGCGTCGGCCAGGGAGTCCGTGCCGGACGAGCGGCCGCTGTCGATCCACAGGCCGCGCTCGAGCGGCAGCCGGACCAGCATGGGAATCCGCAGGTCGGGGCGCTCGGGCAGATGCAGGTCGCCAAGGCGCAGCGCCATGGGGATCTCCATGGGGACGCGGTAGCCCTGCCAGACCGGGCTGTCCCAGCCCGCGTACGGGGCGGGCAGGGCGGGCTCGACCACCTCGGACTCGGCGGCGAGCTGGCCCAGGTCGCGGTCGAGGGCGGCCCTCGCCTGGTCGACGAGGAGGCCGTGCTTGGCACGGGCGGCTTCGCGCGCGGCGTCGCCCGTGTTGCCGATGCGGCTGCGGGGGTCGGAGAGGACCTTGTCGAGCTCCTGCTCCATGCGGGAATCGGCGAAGTCCACGGCGCTTCGGTACGCCGCCATGGTGCGGGCCAGGTCCTCGAACATGCCCCACACCTGGTTGTAGAGCCGCTCCTCCATCGACCAGCCGGTCGCGTCGCCCGCCACGGGCTGGGCGGGCCTGCCGGGCTCGGCCGGGGCCGCGGTCGGCGGGGGCGGCGGCGGTGTGGTGGTCTGGCGGCCGGGATGCGTGTAGTTGACGGGGCCGCCCGCCGTGCCGGCGCCTGTCGTGCCTGCGCCCGCGTCGCCCGGCTGGTGCGTGGCCGGGTCGGGCCGGCCCGCGGCCGCGCCGTCCGGACCCCGCGATCCCGGACCGGGGGACGGCTGCCCCGTGGCCCGCACGCGCGCCTCGTCCGAGGGGCGGGGCGGCGGTGCGGCGACCGAACGGGCCAGGCCCTGGGCCACCGCCTCGTTGATCGTGCCGGCCAACTCGTGGGCACCCGGCAGGCCCTGGTCGGTGAGCATGTCGGCGAGGCCGCCCGCATACCCCTGGCCGACGGCGCGCACCTTCCAGGCGTCCTGCCTGCGGTAGAGCTCCAGGGCGACAACGGCGGACTCGGCGTCCAGGTCGGTGATCGTATAGCTGGCGACCTGGGAGCCGTCGAGTCCGGTGACGGCGACGAAGGGGGCGGCGAGGGCGCCGAAGCTGACCGGGCCCCCGACGCCCACGGGCAGCGCGAGCAGGACGTTGACCCGGTGCACGGCCTCCGGCACGGCGTCCAGGTCCACCGCGAGGCGATGCTCGGCGGCTGCCTGCTTGGGCACTTCGAGCCCGGGCAGGGCGGGTGCGCCCGGATGGGCCACCCAGTCCGTGCCGCGCACCTTGCCCTGCTCGTCGCTGAGCGTGACCCCGGCCACGATCGGCTTGCCGACCGAGACGCGGATCTCCAGTCGGGTCCCGGGAAGCGGGTGGTTCTGCCCCCGGACCAGCTCGGCCGTCATCGCCTTCGTCCCCCTCGTGCCCTTGTGCGTACTGGTGCCGCGTACTGGTGCGGCCTGCTCGTGCCGCGTGCTTACAGGTGCGGCAGGATCGACGGCATCAGGTCCTGGAACGTCCGGCCGTTGGCCGGGTTGCCGAGCGCCGTCATCTGCCAGCCCGCGCCCGCGCGGTGGACCTTCGCCATGATCTGCGCGGTGTACTGACCGCCGCCGTCCAGGGTGTAGCGGGCCAGCTCCTGGCCGTTGGTCTCGTCGACCAGACGGCAGAACGCGTTCTGCACCTCCTGGAACGTCTGGCCGGTGAACGAGTTCACCGTGAAGACGATCTGGTCGATGTGGACCGGGATGCGCTGCAGGTCGACGAGGATCGCCTCGTCGTCCCCGCCCTGGCCGACACCGCCGACGAGGTTGTCACCCGTGTGCCGTACGGAACCGTCGTCGCTGACGAGGTGACGGAAGAACACGACGTCCACCGGCTGCTTGTCGGCGAAGAGCACCGCCGAAGCGTCCAGGTCGACCTCACGGGTGCGCGTGCCGAACAGGCCCCGCCTGGGGGCCGCTTGCCACCCAAGTCCCATGCGCACCGCGGTCAGGGCGCCCCCGTCGTCCTTCTGCAGGCTGATGGCCTGACCCTTGGTCATGTTGACCGTCACGCGCTGTCCCCTCTCGAACTGCCTGGGCAACCGCCAGTCTGTGCGGTTGCCAAGCACCCTACGCAGAGCCACTGACAGTGCCGCACCGTGGGCGGCACTTTGTGGCGTTCTTGCAACACACCAGCCAGTACGGCGTTTCCGGCGTGTCCCCTCTCCCCCGGCGGCCGCGCTAGGCCTGGCCGGCCTCCTTCATCTGACGCAGCTCCTTCTTCATCTCCGACACCTCGTCACGCAGCCGGGCGGCGATCTCGAACTGCAGGTCGGCGGCGGCCGCGCGCATCCGCGCGGTCATCTCCTCGATCTGCTCGGCCAGTTCGGCCGCGGGACGGTCGGTGGGCACCTTCGCGGCGGCCTTGCCCTTGGCCGCCTTGCCCGCCTTCCCGTTGGCCCCGCCGAGCGCGGGCACGGGCGCCTTGGCATCCTTGCCCTCCTTCGCCTTGCGGTAGTCCGTACCCAGGAGCTCCTCGGTGTCGACCTCCTCGCGCGCGATCGCCGACACGATGTCGTTGATCTTCTTGCGCAGCGGCTGCGGGTCGATGCCCTTTTCCTTGTTGTACGCGATCTGCTTCTCGCGGCGGCGGTTGGTCTCGTCGATGGCCTGCTCCATCGCCGGGGTGATCTTGTCCGCGTACATGTGGACCTGGCCCGAGACGTTGCGCGCCGCGCGGCCGATGGTCTGGATCAGTGAGGTGCCGGAGCGCAGGAAGCCCTGCTTGTCGGCGTCGAGGATCGCCACCAGGGAGACCTCGGGCAGGTCGAGGCCCTCGCGCAGGAGGTTGATGCCGACCAGGACGTCGTACTCACCGGCGCGCAGCTCGCGCAGGAGCTCGACGCGGCGCAGGGTGTCGACGTCGCTGTGCAGATAGCGGACCTGGATGCCCAGTTCGAGGAAGTAGTCGGTGAGGTCCTCGGCCATCTTCTTGGTGAGGGTGGTGACCAGGACCCGCTCGTCCTTCTCCGTACGGGAGCGGATCTCGTGCACCAGGTCGTCGATCTGGCCCTCGGTGGGCTTGACCACGACCTCCGGGTCGACGAGGCCGGTGGGGCGGATGATCTGCTCGACGAAGCCGTCGCCGCGCGAGAGTTCGTACTTGCCCGGGGTCGCCGAGAGGTAGACGGTCTGGCCGATGCGGCCGAGGAACTCCTCCCACTTCAGCGGGCGGTTGTCCAGCGCGGACGGCAGCCGGAAGCCGTGGTCCACCAGGGTCCGCTTGCGGGAGGCGTCGCCCTCGTACATGGCGCCGATCTGCGGGACCGTGACATGCGACTCGTCGATGACGAGGAGGAAGTCCTCGGGGAAGTAGTCGATGAGGGTGTTGGGCGCCGAGCCCGGTTCGCGGTCGTCGAAGTGCATCGAGTAGTTCTCGACGCCGGAGCAGGAGCCGATCTGGCGGAGCATCTCCAGGTCGTACGTCGTGCGCATCCGAAGGCGCTGGGCCTCCAGCATCTTGCCCTGCTTCTCCAGCTCGGTCAGGCGCTCGGCGAGCTCCTTTTCGATGCCGTTGACCGCCTTCTCCATGCGCTCGGGACCCGCCACGTAGTGCGAGGCCGGGAAGACGTAGAGGTGGTCGTCGTCGCTGATGACCTCGCCGGTGAGGGGGTGCAGCGTGGAGAGCGCCTCGATCTCGTCGCCGAACATCTCGATGCGGACGGCCAGCTCTTCGTAGACCGGGAAGATCTCGATGGTGTCGCCGCGGACCCGGAAGGTGCCGCGCGCGAAGGCCACGTCGTTGCGCGTGTACTGGATGTCGACGAAGCGGCGCAGGAGCTGGTCGCGGTCGATCTCGTCGCCGACCTTGAGCGGGACCATCCGGTCCACGTACTCCTGCGGCGTGCCGAGGCCGTAGATGCAGGAGACGGAGGCCACCACGATCACGTCACGGCGGGTCAGGAGCGAGTTCGTCGCCGAGTGGCGCAGGCGCTCGACCTCCTCGTTGATCGAGGAGTCCTTCTCGATGTACGTGTCCGACTGAGGGACGTACGCCTCGGGCTGGTAGTAGTCGTAGTACGAGACGAAGTACTCCACCGCGTTGTTCGGCAGGAGCTCGCGGAACTCGTTCGCCAGCTGGGCGGCCAGCGTCTTGTTCGGCGCCATCACGAGCGTGGGGCGCTGGAGCTTCTCGATCATCCACGCGGTGGTGGCCGACTTGCCGGTGCCGGTCGCGCCGAGCAGGACGACGTCCTTCTCACCTGCGTTGATGCGCCGCTCCAGGTCGGCGATGGCCGCCGGCTGGTCGCCGCTTGGCGTGTAGTTGCTGACGACCTCGAAAGGCGCCACCGTGCGTTCGATCTTGGATACGGGCCGCATGGAACCCACCGTACGACCCCGCACTGACAACGGGGCCGGATCACCAGCTCTGCGGGGCCTTGGAGCCGGGGCGGGGCGGGGGCCTGCGGCCGGCCCGCGGGTCGTGCCGGTCGCCGGAGCGCGGGACGGGGTAGGGGGCGCGCCCCGCTTGTGCGGCGTTCTTGAGGTCTTCCTTGCCCATCACCATCAGCGGGTCGAACATCACGATCACGCCCGCGAGGAGCAGGAAGGCGAGCGGGCCGATCATCATGGGCGCGAGGAGTTCGGCGGGCGAGTCGCCGGTGGCCGGTGCGGCGGTCGAGCTGCCGTGCAGATGGACGCTGAGCGCGGCCATTCCCGTGTAGTGCATCCCGCTGACGGCCAGGCCCATCACGAGGCTCGCGCCGAGGCTCCACAGGAAGCCTCTGACCTGGGCGGCAGCCCACAGGGCGGCGGTGGCGGCGACGACGGCGATGACGACGGAGGCGGAGACGGTGAAGGTGTTGTACTCCAGCGTTCCGCGCAGACGCATACCGGCCATTCCCAGATAGTGCATCGAGGCGACACCCAGGCCGGTGATCGTCCCCCCGGTGAACAGTGCCGTCCCGGTCGCGCCGCGGTAGCCGACGATGAAGATCCCGATGCCGACCATGACGATGGCGACGGCGAGGCTCGCGAAGGTCAGCGCCTTGTCGTAGTGGATCGGGGCTTCCTTGACGGTGAAGCCCATCATCGCGACGAAATGCATGGTCCATATGCCGGACCCGATCGCGGCCGACCCGAGGGCGAGCCAGCCGGGTCGCCAGGAATGCGCGACAAGAAGCGATCTGGTGGTGCAGCGCAGTCCGAGCGCACCGCCCAGACAGGCCATGAGGTACGCCACTACGGGTGTGACCGCTCCGTAGCTGAAACCGTCGACCGTGCCCTGCATTCGCGGTAGCCCTTCCGCCTGTAGTACCTGTTCGCCCGGGAAAAACCCCATCTGGCCCCAACCGACGGTCTACTGAGAGGCCGTGGGCTGCCGCAGAGAGTAAAGCTCACTCCGGAACGTACGAACGATTTTCCGGGAAAGAAACCCGGCTGTCTCCGTTCAACCTGTGGCCATCCTGCACCTGTCTCGCGTTGGCCGTGGACTGTCACTCTCATCCGGTCCGTGACCGCAATCGCGAGGAGTCACCGTTGTACGCACGCGCTGCCGCTGCCGCCACCGCCGCTCTTCTTGGAGCCGGTGCACTCGCCCTCCCCTCCGCCACCGCTCAGGCCTCCGACCGGACTTCGGCGCAGCCGTCCGCCCAGTCCTCCAGTGCGCACGACCGACCGCTGGTCGTCGCGCACCGGGGGGCTTCCGCCTACGCTCCGGAGAACACTCTTTCAGCCATCGACAAGGCGGCTGACATGGGGTTCCGCTGGGTCGAGAACGACGTCCAGCGCACCAAGGACGGCGAGCTCGTGATCATGCACGACGACACCCTGAAGCGGACGACGAACGTCGAGGAGCTCTTCCCCGACCGTGCGCCGTGGAAGGTCGCCGACTTCACCGCGGCGGAGATCGCCAGGCTGGACGCGGGCAGCTGGTTCAGCCCCAAGTACGCGGGGCAGCGGGTGCCGACGCTCAAGCAGTACATGAACCGGGTCTCGCGCAACCACCAGAAGCTCGTCTTCGAGTTCAAGAAGCCCGAGCTGTACCCGGGCATCGAGAAGCAGGGCCTGGAGGTGCTCCGCAAGGAGGGCTGGCTCGACCGGAAGCACGTCGGCAGCAAGCTCGTGATCCAGAGCTTCAGCGCGGACAGCGTGAAGACGGTGCACGCGCTGCGGCCCGACATCAAGACGGGCTTCCTCGGGACGCCCGCCGTGGCCGATCTGCCCGCTTACGCGAAGTTCTCCGACCAGATCAACTCGACGCACGGCTCGATCTCCAACAGCTACGTCGCCGCGATCCACTCGCTCAAGGGGCCGCACGGCAAGCCCCTGGAGATCTTCACGTGGACCGTGAACGACGCGGCGGGCGCGCGGCGGGTGGCGGGCTTCGGGGTGGACGGCATCATCACGAACACGCCGGACGTCGTGCGCAAGGCGATCTCCGAGTAGTCCGGGCCGACGGCGACGGGCGTTGTCAGTGCCCGGTCGTACGGTGGTCCACATGAACGCCAACGGGCAGGACACGCAGGGGCAGGAAGGCCGGCAGCGGGTGGTGTGGGCCGTCGTCACGAGCGACATCGGCCCCCTGCTGCTGGCCGCGACCGACGAGGGTCTGGTCACCGTCGTCTTCCACGCCACGGACGCGGTGCGCGACAAGGCGCTCGACCGGCTCGGCTCCCGACTGGGGACCGAGCCGGTCGAGGATCCCGACTCGCCACTCCTCGCCGAGCCCATACGGCAACTCGCCGCCTACTTCGCGGGCGAGCGCCACACCTTCGACCTGCCCCTGGACTGGTCACTGATCTCCGGGTTCAACCGCCAGGTCCTGCGCGAGCTGACCACCGTTCCGTACGGCGCGGTCGTCGGCTACGGCGACCTGGCCCGCCGCGTCGGCCAGCCCCGCGCCGCCCAGGCGGTCGGGATGGCGATGGGCGCCAATCCGCTGCCGGTCGTGGTGCCGTGCCACCGCGTGGTGGAGAGCGACGGCGGAATCGGCGGCTTCGGAGGCGGCCTGGAAACCAAGCGCCGACTGCTCGCACTGGAGGGGGTACTGCCGCAGCCGCTGTTCTGAGGGGCGGGGCGAACTTGCGTCGGCCTGAGGGGCGGGGCGAGCTTGCGCCGGCCTGAGGCGCCGGCTGGCCGCGCGCCGATCTGAGGTGCCGGCCGACCGTGCGCTGGTCCAAGGGGCCGCCCGGCCCCGCGCCCGTCTGAGACGCCCGGTCGGCGTGCGCTGATCTACTGGCCGGCCACGCCCCGATCTGAGGCGCCAGCCGACCGAGCGCTGATCCGAGACGCCGCCCGACCGCGCGCCGGTCTGAAACGCCCGGCCGGACGACGCGTGCTGAGCTGAGACCCCAGACGACCGCACACTGGCCTGAAGCGCTGGCCAGCCACGCGCCGATCTGAAGAGCCAGCCCACCAAGCCCAGATCCGAAAGCCAGCCGACCGCGCGCAGGCCCGAAACGCCCGGCCGGCCGACGTGCGCTGAGCTGAGACCCCAGACGACCGCACACTGGCCTGAAGCGCTGGCCAGCCACACGCTGATCTGAAGAGCCAGCCCACCAAGCCCAAGATCCGAAGGCCAGCCGACCGCGCGCCGGCCCGAAACGCCCGGCCGGACGACGTGCGCTGAGCTGAGACGCCAGAGGACCCCGCGCCGGCCCGAGGCGCCCAGTCGGTCGCCGCAACTCCGTTTCGCGTGTATGAACGCCCTGGCACACTGCGTCAGTGACTTCGACCGTCGACGCTCCTGACATACCCGCCCCTGAGGCGCTGCCCGGCCTTCGCCGTCGTACCACCGCGGTGCTGATCGCCAGTCAGATACTGGGCGGGCTCGGTGTGCCGATCGGCATTGCTCTGGCCCCGGTCCTGGCGACCGAGGTGAGTGGGACCGAGGCCCTGTCCGGGCTCGCGCCCACCGCCTCCGTGGCCGGTACGGCGCTGCTCTCGCTGCCACTCGCCGCGCTGATGACCTCGCGCGGACGGCGGCCGGGGCTCGTCCTCGCCTATCTGATCGGCGCGCTCGGCGCGGGGCTCGTGGTGCTCGCCGCGGTCATCGAGAACTTTCCCCTGCTGCTGCTCGGCATGGCGGGCTTCGGCGCGGGCTCGTCGGCGAATCTGCAGGCGCGGTTCGCCGCGGCCGACCTCGCCGAGCCCGAGCGGCGCGGCCGCGCCATCTCCCTGGTCATCTGGGCCACCACCATCGGCTCGGTGCTCGGGCCGAACATCGCCGCCCCGACCAGTCGTGCCTTCGCCGACACGGCCATCCCCGAGACGGCCGGCCCCTTCCTCTTCGCCGCCGGGATCTTCGCGGTCTCCGGTCTGGTGGTGGCGGTGCTCCTTCGACCCGACCCGCTGCTCACCGCGCGCGCCCTGGCTCCGCAGGAGGACGACTCCGCGCAGAGCCGCTCGCTGCGGGCCGGTGTCGCCGCGGTGGCCGCGTCGCCGATGGCCCGCCTCGCCCTGGTGACGGTGGCCGCGTCGCACACCGTGATGGTCTCGATCATGGTGATGACGCCGGTCGACCTCGGGCACCACGGGGCGAGTCTGCAGCTGGTCGGCCTGGTCATCAGCGGTCACATCGCGGGCATGTACGCCCTGTCGCCGGTGATGGGCTGGCTCGCCGACCGGTTCGGCAGGCTCTCCGTGATCGGCCTGGCGATCGGGCTGCTGTGCTGCGCCGCGCTGCTCGCCGGCACGGCGGGCCCCAGCCACGGCCAGACCGCCGCCGGGCTCTTCGTGCTCGGCCTCGGCTGGTCCGCGGGCCTGGTGTCCGGCTCGGCGCTGCTGACCGACTCGGTGCCCGGGCCCGCCCGGGCCGCCGTACAGGGCCTCTCGGACCTGACCATGAACACGGCAGCGGGCATCGGCGGCGCGGCGGCCGGCCTGATCGTCGCGCAGGCGAGCTACGGCTGGCTCAACCTCATCGGCGTCTGCGTGCTGCTGCCGATGGCTGCGCTCGCGGTCCGCAGGGCGGTCAGGGCAGCGTGATGTGGTACGCCTTGCGCAGCGTCTCGTGCACCGTCCACGTCGTACGGTCGCCCTCGCGCAGGACGGCCGCGTCGCCGGGGCCGACCTCGATCACGTCGCCGCCCTCGACGGCGATCGTGGCGCGGCCGCTGACGACCACGAAGAGTTCGTTGGCCTCGGTGTCGGTGACCACTCCGGGCGTGATCTGCCAGATGCCGCGCAGCTGCTTGCCGTCGGCGGACTCCCACAGGAGCTTGCCGGTGACCTCCGGGGTGCCGGAGACGATCTGCGCCGGATCGAGCGGCTCGGCCTCCAGGTCGGCATCCGGAATGTGCACGGCAAACGACGCGACAGCTTGATCTTTCGTGGTCATGGCCGGTCACCCTAGCCGGGCCCCCGCGACAGGCCCTGCCAGGGGTGCGCCTTCTCCGTGGACGGGTTTGACGGGGTGCGCCGCCCGCCAGGGATGAGAGGAGACCCGACAGGCAGGAGGCAGGCCCGTGCTGGTGGTGTCCGACGAGGTACAGGCGGCGGTGGCGGATCGGCGGCCGGTCGTCGCCCTGGAGTCCACGATCATCGCGCACGGGCTGCCACGCCCGCGCAATCTCCAGGTGGCGCGCGAACTGGAGGACGTCGTACGGGCGGAAGGAGCCGTCCCCGCGACGATCGCGGTCCTCGACGGGCGCCCCCGTGTCGGCCTGGACAAGGAGCAGTTGGAGCGGGTCGCGAACGAGGACGGCATCCGCAAGCTGGGCCACCGTGATCTGGCGCTCGCGGTCGCGGCCGGTGCGAGCGGGGCGACGACCGTGTCGGCGACGGCGCTGCTCGCCGCCCGCGCGGGCGTGCGGGTGTTCGCCACGGGCGGGCTCGGCGGGGTGCACCGGGAGTGGACGGTGACCCAGGACGAGTCCGCCGACCTGGGGCTGCTCGCCCGGACGCGCATCACCGTGGTCTGCGCGGGCGTGAAGTCGATCCTGGACGTGGCGGCGACGCTGCAGCGCCTGGAGACGCTGGGCGTCGCGGTCGCCGGGTACGGCACTGACCGCTTCCCCGGCTTCTACCTCACCGACTCCGGGCATCCGGTGGACTGGACGCTGCGTACGCCCGGGGAGGTCGCCCAGGTGATGCGGGCCCAGGACGCAGTCGGCGGTCCGGAGTCCGCGCTGATCGTCGCGAACCCTGTCCCCGAGTCCGAGCAGCTCGATCCCGCGCTCCACGCGCGCGTGCTCGCCGAGGCGCTGGAGGAGTGCGCCGAGCGGGGCATCACGGGGCAGGCGGTCACGCCGTTCCTCCTGGACCAGTTGGTGCGCCGTACGCGGGGCGCGTCGCTCGACGCCAACCTCGCGGCGGTGCGCGGCAACGTACGGCTCGCGGGCCGGATCGCGGCGGCCTGGGCCGGGCGGTGAGCGCGGGCGGCGGGGCCCTGCTGGTCGTCGGCGACGTCGTCACCGACATCGTCGCGCGGCACCGCGCACCGCTCGCGCCGGGCACCGACACGGCGGCGGCGATCCGTGCGGTGCCGGGCGGCGCGGGCGCCAATGTCGCGTCCTGGGCGGCCTCTTGGGGGTGCGGGGACGTACGGATCCTGGGGCGGGTCGGGGCCGATTCGGCGGCATGGCACGAGGAGGCGCTCGCCCGCGCGGGAGTACGTCCACGGCTCGTCGTCGACCCCGAGGCGCCGACGGGGACGGTGATCTGTCTGGTCGACGGGGGCGCCGGGGCCGAGCGGACGTTCCTGGCGGACAGCGGCGCGTCCCAGCGCCTTTCGGCCGACGACTGGTCGGCCGGGCTCCTGGACGGTGTCGGGTGGCTGCACCTTTCGGGCTATCTGTTCTTCGCCGGGGCGAGCCGGGCGGCGGCCGGAGCTGCGCTGGCATCGGCACGCGCGCGTGGAGTGCCGGTGAGCGTGGATCCCGCGTCGGCGGGGTTCCTCACCGATCTCGGCGTGGACCGCTTCCTTGCGGCGACGGACGGTGTGGACGTACTGCTGCCGAGCGAGGGCGAGGCTCGGCTGCTCACCGGTGTGCCCGACCTGGCGGACGCGGCCGTGAAGCTGAGCCGGCAGTTCCCCTCGGTGGTGGTCAAGCGGGGCGCCGCGGGCGCGCTCGTCGCCCGGTCGGGCGAGGTGCGGGCCGCGGTTCCCGCGCTGCCGACCGTGCCTCGCGACTCGACGGGCGCGGGCGACGCGTTCACCGGCGCGTTTCTCGCCTCCCGGCTGGAGGGTGCGGGGCTCTGCGAGGCGGCGGCGGAGGGGTGCAGGGCGGGGGCCCTGGCCGTCGAACGGGTCGGGGGGCGGCCCCCGTTGCCCGGTTCGACGGCCTGTTGAGCCCTGGGGTGGCCAGGCTCTGCCTTCGGCTGCGGGTCGTGGGGGCTTGTCGCGCAGTTCCCCGCGCCCCTTACGGGGCCCCGCTAGCCCTTCCTGCCCCACGCCGAGATCAGCGGTGACGTCGCCAGGTCCATCGTGCCTGTCGCGACGCTCGCCAGGTGGGTGGCGATGTCCTCATCCGTGGCCAGGCCCGCGGCGGTCAGGGCCCTGCGGGACTGCTGGATCGTCTCCGTCTCCAGGGCGGCGCACGCGGGGGCCGTCAGGGGGAAGTACGCGTCGGCCTCCACCTGGCGCAGGCCCGCGGCGCGCAGCAGGCGGGGCAGGCCACGGCCGTATGCGACGTCGGAGCCCCGCTGGGTGAGCAGCGCGCGCCTGAGGCGGTTCGCCAACTGCTGGGCGGGGCCGTGCTCGTCGGGGCAGGGCAGGGGCTGCAGCGCGGGGTCGGCCTCCTCGATCAGGAGCCTGCCCCCGGAGCGCAGCGCCCTGATCATCGACCGCAGCGCCTGCTCCAGGTCGGGCACCCGGGACAGCACGAGCCGCGCGTGCACCAGGTCGAAGCCCTCGATGGGCGGCGCGTCCGCGCCCACGTCGTGGGTGCGCACCTCGACCGGCGGGCGCGCGGCAGACGTCTGCCAGGACCTGTCCGTGGCGGTCGCGAGAACCCGCCCGGTGGGGCCCACCCGCTTGGCGAGCCAGGAGACGACGGAGGCGCCGCCCGCCCCGACCTCCCAGCAGCGCCAGCCAGGGCCGATGCCGAGCCGCTCGATGTGCCGGAAGGTCGTGGGATCGAAGAGGGCCGCGAAGGCGTCGTGGCGCCGGCCGACCTCGGTGGCGCCAGCCGCCTCAGCCGCCCCAGCGGGTCGATTTCCTGAGAGATAGCCGTCGATGAGCGTCATGCCGGGATCATCCCAGTTGTCCGGGCTTCGCCTGGGGAGGCTGAACCGGGCATATCGGAGCGGAGTCTTCCGTTCCCACAGGCCCCGGTCGCACTGTCGCCTCGTACTGGCAGACTTGCTGGCCAAGTCACCGGAACGAGGAGCCACGCATGTCGATGGCAGGCAACCTGCGGAAGGTAGGGAACCTCCGGAAGGTGGGCGGCCTGCGGAGAGTCGCACGGGCAGCCCGCCTCACCCGCAAGCACACCCGCGTCGACCTCAGCCATCCCGTGCGCTCCCCGCTGGGCTCGTCGGTGGTGAAGTGCGTGACGTACCGCGACGGGGTCCGCCAGGAGGGCGGCCGCGACCTGGTCGAGGAGGTCGAGCGCGTACGCAAGAGCGGTGACGGTTTTGTCTGGCTCGGTCTTCACGAACCGACCGAGCAGGAGTTCGCGGGCATCGCGGAGCTCTTCGACCTGCACCCGCTCGCCGTGGAGGACGCGGTGCACGCGCATCAGCGGCCGAAGGTCGAGCGGTACGACGAGACGCTGTTCGCCGTGTTCAAGACCGTCTGTTACGTGGACCATGCCGAGCTGACCGCGACCAGCGAGGTGGTGGACACCGGCGAGATCATGGTCTTCGTCGGCCGGGAGTTCGTGATCACCGTGCGGCACGGCAGGCACGGCTCGCTCGGTCCGCTGCGCGAGGAGCTCGAATCGGCGCCCGAGCAGCTCGCCAAGGGCCCCGGAGCGGTGCTGCACGCGCTGGCCGACCACGTCGTGGACGACTATCTCGCCGCCACGGACTCCGTGCAGGCCGACATCGACCAGGTCGAGATGGACGTGTTCTCCAAGGAGGGCGAGCGCGCCGATCCGGGCCGCATCTACCAGCTCAAGCGTGAACTGCTCGAGCTGAAGCGGGCCGTGGTGCCGCTCGGCCGCCCCCTGCAGATCCTGTCCACCCAGCCGATGCGGGTGATCGCCCCGGAGATACAGGCCTATTTCCGGGACGTCGACGACCATCTGAAGCGGGTCACCGAGCAGATCGCCGCCTTCGACGAGCTCCTGAACTCGATCCTCCAGGCGCATCTCGCCCAGGTGACGGTCGCCCAGAACGAGGACATGCGGAAGATCACGGCGTGGGCCGCCGTGATCGCCGTGCCGACGATGGTCTGCGGTCTGTACGGCATGAACTTCGACCACATGCCCGAGCTGCACTGGAAGTACGGCTACGGCATGGTCGTCGGCCTGATCGTCACCGTCTGTTTCGCGCTGTACCGAGGGTTCCGGCGCAATGGCTGGCTCTGACGCACCGCGAAGGACCCGCCACGCACCCGCGTCTAGTCTGTGACGGCCATGTCAACCACCGGGGGAAGGTGACCGATGCCTCTGCGCGAGGGTGATCCCGAGTCGATCGGCGGCTACCGGATCGAGTCGCGGATCGGCACCGGCGGCATGGGCGTCGTCTATCTCGGACGCTCCGCTTCGGGCCGCGCGGTCGCGGTCAAGGTCGTCCACACCCAGTACGCGGACGACCCCGAGTTCCGCGCGCGGTTCCGCCAGGAGGTCACGGCCGCGCGCCGGGTCAGCGGCGCCTTCACCGCGCCCGTCGTGGACGCCGACCCGGAGGCCGCGCTGCCCTGGATGGCCACGGCGTACGTTCCCGGGAACACCCTCGCCCAGCGCGTCGCCGAGCAGGGGCCCCTCGACTGGCCGCGGCTGAAGCGGCTCGGCGGCGAACTGGCCGAGGCGCTGCGGGAGATCCACCGCGCCGAGGTGGTGCACCGCGACCTGAAGCCGAGCAACGTACTGCTGCTCGACTCCGGGGAGGACACGGACGGCGGCGGTGGTGACGGCGGCGACGGCGGGATGACGCGCGTCATCGACTTCGGCATCTCCCGTGCCGCGCACAGCGATGTCCGGACGCAGACGGGCCTGGTGATGGGCTCACCGCCGTTCATGGCACCGGAGCAGTTCAGCAGCCCGCGCGACGTGGGGCCGCCCGTCGACGTCTTCGCCCTTGGCGCGCTGCTCGTGTACGCGGCGACCGGGCGCAGCCCCTTCGAGGCGGAGAACGCGTATCTGGCCGCCTATCAGACGGTGCACAACGACCCCGAACTGGGCGCGCTGCCCGAGTCGTTGCGCCCCCTGGTCCTCGCCTGCCTCGCCAAGGACCCGCAGGACAGGCCCACTCCGGTGCAGGTGCTCGAGGCGCTGGCCGCGCTGCCGGACGAGGGGGAGCCGGGTGCGCCACGGGAGCGCGTAGCCACCGTGGAGCGGGCGGAGCCCCTGGAGGATCCCGCCACCGACGCCTCCGACGCCACGTTCGCCCTGTCGGCGACCGCGACGACCGCGACCGCACCCCAACACCCGCGCCGGGGGCGGCGGTTCAAGGTCGTCCTCGCCGGGGCGGTGGCCTTGGCCGCCGTGATCGGCATCGGCGTATCCGTGGCGCTACTCGGGGGGTCGGATCCCGTCGCGCAGGGCACGGACGGCAAGTCGGGCCTGCCCGACGGCTGGCGGCCGTGGCAGGTCGCCGCCGAGAAGGACGGCGACGACATGATGCCGTCGTCGGAGGCCTGCACCCCGCACGCGCACGGCGTCTACTGCGCGTCGCCGACCACGGCGCTGACCCGGCTCGATCCCCTGACGGGCAAGGTCAAGTGGACCAAGCCGATGCACCGCCCCAAGTCCAGCAACGGGTATTCGGTCACCGATCCCGTCGTGGGCGCCGGAGCGGTGTTCACGTTCAGCGCGGAGGGCTCCCAGGGTGTCGACGCGTACGACGCGAAGAGCGGCCGGCGGCTGTGGCGGCTGCCGGGGCCGCACGCGGAGTTCCAGTTCCTGAGCGGCGTACTGGTCGTGCACAAGGGCGAGTTGGGCGAGTCCCGGACGTCGACGTACACGGCGTACGACCCCCGGTCCGGCGACGAGCTGTGGCATCACAAGGTGACCAGTGACTCGGCGGGCGCGTTCTACGCGGGCCCGGACGGCACGGTCTTCGCGGATCTGCGCACCGCCGCGCGCAAGGGCGACCCCGCCCCGGCCTCGTCGGCCATCACGCGCTTCGACGCGCGCACCGGCCGGAAGCTGAGCTCGGTCAAGGCGCCGAAGGGCGATCTCTGGCTGGCCACGGTGCACGACGGCAAGGGGTACTTCGCCCGCTGGGAGAACGAATCGGGCGTCTCAGCGCGCTTCTTCATCCAGGATCTGACCTCGGGGGACGTCCGCGGGATCGACTTCCCCTGGGCGGTCGAGCCGGAGGCGCCGCCGCTGGTGCGCGGCGACGCCATGTACCTGTTCGACTATGCCAACGAGACCGTGCTCGCCCTGGATCTCAAGCGCGGCAAGCCGCTGTGGACGACCTCGCGCGAACTGCGGATCTTCAGCGAGCCGTCGGTGCGGGGCGAGACGCTGTACGCCACGATGCCGGACAGCAGCGTGATCGCCGTCAACACCCGTACGGGCAGGGAGCGGTGGCGCTCGGCGCCCTCCTTCAAGGACACCGGCCGAGGCGGCTCGGTGGACGACCGCTCCCCCAGCGGGGTGGCCCCGCTGGCCCTGGGGGGCGTGTTGTACGGGGTGACGGACGACGGCACGTTCTCGGTGGCGGCAAAGGGGTAGCCGTACGCGATCAGCCGTACGCGCTCAGTCCGTATGCGATCAGCTCTTCGCGTACACGCTCTCGACCCAGCCCGCGAGCTGCTCCTCGGTGAGGTGTTTGGCGAGGTCGGCCTCGCTGATCATGCCGACAAGACGCTTGTTCTCGATGACGGGCAGTCGGCGGATCTGGCGGCCCTGCATCTCGTGCAGGACCTCGCCGACGTCCGCGTCCGACTCGACCCAGCGTGGCGTGCCCTTGGCCATCTCACCGGCGGTCATCTTGGCCGGGTCGTGTCCCATCGCCACGCAGCCGACCACGATGTCGCGGTCGGTGAGGATGCCGCAGAGGCGTTCTTTCTCGTCGCTGATGGGCAGCGCGCCCACATCGAGCTGGCGCATGAGCTGCGCGGCCCGGTCCAGGGTCTCGTGGGCGGGGATCCACTGGGCACCGCGGTGCATGATGTCTCCGGCGGTGGTCATGAGTACCTCCCGTTGCCGGACGGCCGGCGCGGCACGGAGGCACCGCTAGTCCCGGCGCCCTCCATTTTCGCCGGGTCCGCGGGGGTCCGCACGCCGGGGACGGCGCGGCTCAGACGTTGAAGCCGACGACCTTCCGCGGGACCACCCGGATGATCACCCGGTCCTCCCCGTCCTTCTCGCCCGGCGGGTCGATGCCGAGGTACTTGTGCGCGAGCTCGTGCGGGAGCCGCTTCTGAGGGTCGGGGAGAATCTCCGCGACGCCGCGGATCTCGGTCGACGCGTACGGGTTCGCCAGGTCGAAGACCGAGACGCTGATACGCGGATCACGTTCGAGGTTGCGGACCTTCTGCCGCCCCGCGGTGGCGGCGAACAGCACGGTGTCCCCCTCCCGTTTGACCCACACCACGGAGTTGTGCGGGGCTCCGCCGGGGCCGAGGGTCGCCACGCTGGCGAAGTTCTTGCCGTCGAGGAGCGCGCGGACGGATTCGCTGAAAGTGATCGCTGCCGTTGTCATGCCCAGACTCTAACTACATGCACGTGCATATAAAAGAGCTTTGCCGAGGCCGGTCGAGGTCGGTCGAGGTTCAGCCGCTCCACGCCGGATGCCGGGGATCGTCGGCGCGTACGACCACGTCGGCCGCCGCACCGGGATCCGTCTCCGTCTCGTACCGCTCGAAGGCCGGCAGCGTCCACTGCTCGTCCGGTGCGGTACGCCGGCGCAGGGCGCCCTGCGAGAGCCGCACATGGACCGTCAGGTCGAACGGGAACCAGTGGCCGAGGAGCAGCGGGCCGTGCATCAACAGGAGTGCGCCGGGCGGGAGTTCGACGTACGGGCTGCGTGTGGCGCGGTCGGCGGCCGGGTCCCACAGGTCAGGCAGCACGCGTCCCGTGCCGCCGGGGTCCAGTGGCCCGAACACCTCGCGCCACAGCGCTCCCGTGTCGAACCAGCCGCTGTGGTACGCCTCCACGTCCTCGCGTCCGTACTCCAGGCGCAGGGAGGCCGGGCGCAGGAAATCCTCCGTGCCGATCACCAGGGCGGACCGTCCGCGCACCCGCAGGGCGTCGGCCACGCGGTGTGCGAGCTCGCCGGGCCTGCCCGCGGGGGCGCCGTCGAAGGCGATGCGGGGCCAGGGGCTCCCGTCGGCCGTCTTGAGGTCCGCGAGCCGGCCGGCGAGGGCTTCGGTGAGCCGTTCCCAGGTGATCGCTTCGAGTCGCACAGGGCCCATGATGCCGGGTGCGCGGTAGGGCCCCTCGGGGAGGGGGAATGCTTCGTTCATGGCTCCGACCGCCCCTCCCTTGCCAACTCCGCCCGCCGGACCGGGACTTGTCGCCATCCAGCCGCTGAAGCGGCGGCACTGCGAGGAGTGCCGTGGCGGACCGCTCGCCCTGCTGGTCGTGGAGGACGGCGGGCCGCGCTGTCTGGACTGCGCCGACCTGGGTCATCTCGTGTTCCTGCCGCGCGGCGACACCGCGCTGACGCGGCGGGCCCGCGAGGGGAGCGGCCTGGCGGCGGTGGTCGTCCGCCTCAACCGGCGCCGTAGCCGGTACGAGCGGCAGGGCGTCCTCGTCGAGGAGGCGGCCCTGGCGCGGGCCGAGGAGCGGTGCCTCGCGGACGCGGAAGCGCGGGCGCGGCGGAGGGCGCGGGACGCGGTGCGGAGGGCGGCGGAGGACGTCCGCTTCACGGGGGCGTTCGCGGACGAGATACGGCGCCTGTTTCCGGGGTGTCCGCAGGAGCGGGCCCTCTCCATCGCCGCGCATGCGTCGGTGCGGGGCAGTGGGCGGGTGGGGCGCAGTGCGGCGGGGCGTGCGTTGTCCTCCGGGGCGGTCACCGCGGCGGTGGTGGCCGCGGTGCGGCATACGGATACTCCGTACGACCGGCTGCTGATGAGCGGGGTGCCGCGGGGGGAGGCCCGCCGCCGGATCGCTGCCGCGGTCGAGGCCACGCTGGGGGTGTGGCGCGCGGGGCCCGGCCGGGCTTCGGCGTGACCTGCGGTGGCTGGGGCGGGGGTTGACCTGCGGTCGGGCCGGGGCGGGGGTTGACCTGCGGTCGAGCCGGGGCGGGGGTTGACCTGCGGTCGAGCCGGGGGCGGTGATTGACCTGCGGTCGAGCTGGGGGCGGTGGTTGACCTGCGGTCGGGTGTCGTCTTGGTCTTTGGCCGACTGTCGTCGCGGATGCGAGCCGCCGCTTCGCGGCGGATCATTCCCGCCCACCCACCCGATTACCCCGGGGCGCACGGGTGGGTGGGCGGGAGAGATCGCCGCGAAGCGGCGGCCAGGGCGGGCGGACAGATGACAGCCGGCACGGCACTCCCGCATCACCGCCGAGCGGCAGGCAAGGCCCGGCGGGCAGATGACATCCGACCGCCGCATCGCCGCGGAGCGGCGGCATAGGGGCAAGGGGCCGGCGGTAGCCGGCCCCGCAGGGGCACCGCGAGACGGCCGCGCATGCGGGCGCGCGTCGTGCGCATGGCGGACCCCGGGCCCAGGGAATTGACTTGTGGTGGGCGACCCCGCCATGCAGACTCACGGCTCGCTCACCCACCACCCGGCCGCCTTACCCGACGCGGGAGTTGTCATGATCGAGGGACCGTACTTCGTACTCGTGCTGCTGGGCGCGCTCGCCAGCGGCCTGGTGGCCGGAGCGTTCATCGCGTTCTCGACCTTCGTGATGAAGGGCCTCGCCGCGCTGCCCCCGGCGCAGGGCATCGCCGCGATGCAGTCGATCAACGTCGCCGCGGTCACCCCCGGGTTCATGGCCGTCTTCATGGGCGCCGCAGGCCTCAGCTCGGTCGTCGCCGTCGTCACGTTCGTGCTCTGGCCCGACGAGGGCACCGTGGAGATCCTGCTCGGCAGCGCGCTGTATCTGTTCGGGTCGTTCGGAGTGACCGTCGCCGCGAACGTCCCCCGCAACGACGCCCTGGCCAAGCTCGACCCCCAGGCTTCGCAGAGTGCGGAGAAGTGGCGTACGTATGTCAGCGAGTGGACCAGGTGGAACCACATCCGGGTCGGCGCGTCGCTCGCCTCTGCGGCGTCCTTCATCCTGGCGCTGACCTGACCGCTCCAGGCCCCCGGCCCGACCGAGTGCCGGGGCGGCCGACTGGACGTATGGTGGCGGAAAGCCTGCGAAAGCACGCAAAGGGAGACGGCCATGGCCGACCCCAAGGGCTTCCTCACCACCCCCCGCCGGGAATGGCCGCGCCGCCCTGTGGGCGAGCGGGTCGGTGACTGGGACGAGGTGTACGTACCCGGCGCACTGCTGCCCATCATCGAGCGGCAGGCCGACCGCTGCATGGACTGCGGCATACCGTTCTGCCACGACGCCTGCCCGCTGAGCAATCTGATCCCGGAGTGGAACGACCTCGTCTCGCGCGCCGACTGGCGGGCCGCCGCCGACCGGCTGCACGCCACGAACAACTTCCCCGAGTTCACCGGGCGCCTGTGCCCCGCCCCCTGCGAGCCGGGCTGCGTCCTCGCGATCAACCAGCCCGCGGTGACCATCAAGAACGTCGAGGCGGCGATCGCCGACCGTGCGTGGGAGGACGGCCTCGCCCCGCCGCGGCCCCCGGACCGGCACTCCGGCCGTACCGTCGCGGTCGTCGGCTCCGGCCCCGCCGGTCTCGCCGCCGCGCAGCAGCTGACGCGCGCCGGGCACACCGTCGCCGTGTACGAGCGCGACGACCGCGCGGGCGGGCTCCTGCGGTACGGGATCCCCGCGTTCAAGATGGAGAAGCACCATGTGGAGCGGCGGCTCGCACAGATGCGGGCAGAGGGCACGGTCTTCCGTACGTCGACGGATGCGGGCCGGGACATCGGCGGGGCGGAGCTGCGGGCCAGGCACGACGCCGTCGTCCTCGCGGTCGGCGCCACCGCCTGGCGGGAACTGGACGTGCCGGGGCGGGAGTTGGCCGGGATCCACCAGGCCATGGAGTATCTGCCGCTCGCCAACCGCGTCTGCGAGGGCGATCTCGACCGCTCCCCGCTGTCCGCGGCCGGCAAGCATGTCGTCATCGTCGGCGGCGGGGACACCGGAGCCGACTGCCTGGGCACGGCCGTGCGCGAACGGGCCGCGTCGGTCACGCAGTTGGACATCTACGCACGGCCGGGCGACGCGCGCGACGACCTTGCCGAGCCCTGGCCGACGTACCCGAAGGTCTACCGGCTCTCCGCCGCCCACGAGGAAGCCGGGGATCTTGGCACCGCACCGGCGGCAGACGCCGACGCACGCCTCTTCGCCGCGTCCACCCTCCGCTTCACCGGCGACGCGACGGGGCGGGTACGCACCCTGCACCTCGCCGAGGTCGACGCGGACCGCCGCCCGCGGCCCGGCACCACCCGTGCGCTCCCCGCCGACCTGGTACTGCTCGCGCTCGGCTTCTCGGGCCCCGAGCGGGCGGAAGGCGGCCTGCTCGACCAGCTCGGCGTGGACGTCGAGGACCGCGGCACCGTCGCGCGCGACACGGGCTTCGCGACCAACGTGCAGGGCGTCTTCGCGGCGGGCGACGCGGGCCGCGGCCAGTCGCTCGTCGTCTGGGCAATCGCCGAGGGCCGCGGGGCCGCCGCCGCGGTGGACCGCTGGCTGACGGGCTCGACACACCTCACGGCCCCGATCAGCCCGCAGGACCGCCCGTTGACCGCCTGACGCAAGGCCCGCACAGCCACCCACCCCGGCGGACCAGTGACTGACCGGCTCGATAACCTCACGGCCCGGATCGGACCGCACGACCGCCCGATGACGGCCTGACGCGAGGCCCGCACAGCCGCCCGCCGCGGTGAACCCGTGGCTGACCGGCCAGACACACCCCACGACCCCGATCAGCTCGCACGACCGCCCGATGACCGCCTGACGCAAGGGCCACACACCCACGCCCACCCCAGTGGACCGCTGGCTGACCGGCACGACGCACCTCACGGCCCCGATCGGCCCTGCGACCGGCTCATGACGGCCTGACGCAAGAGCCACACGGCCGCCCGCCGCGGCGGACCAGTGCCTGACCACCGGCCCAACACACCTCACCGCACCGACCAGCCCGCACGACCGCCCAATGACCCGCCTGACGCAAGACCCGCACGGCCACCCGCCCCGGCGGACCAGTCACTGACCGACCCGACCCACCTCACCGCACCGCACCGACCAGACCGCACGACCGCCCGATATCGGCCTGACCGGCCGTCATCGCGTGCCCCCTCACATCCGCCTTGCCCCACTGGACGCACCGGACTCACTGGCCGCCCTGGCCGCCCTGGCCGGAAGCCGCCACCAACCGGCGTACCGGCTCCAGGAATTGGCCCTCTGGTGGGATCGTTGTCATTGGAGGCACGTCGGCGTCGGGAAACGCCGGGGCGGGAGATGCAATTCGCCCCGCGGCCGGTACCGGGCCCGTCGGCGGCATGCCGAGATCCTTCGTTCCGCCGTCAGGCGCAGGGCCACCCCCGCGCGTCCCCCCTGTTGGCGGCCGGTCCTGGAGGGTGCCTGATGACGACGCTCGGCGAACGCCCCGCATACGACGACACGTACGGCGACGGTCATGGCGAGGGCAAGGGCGGGCCGCGGGGCATGGACGCGGCGCACGCCACGGCGCTCCCGCCCGTTCCCCTGGAGGATCCGCGGGCCGCACAGACCCGTCTCACCGGCTCCAAGGCCGCGCACCTCGCGCGAGCCGCCCGTGCCGGACTCCCCGTACTGCCCGGCTTCGTCGTCCCGCACGGCGCGGATGAAGCACCCGGCACCCTGCACCACGCCTGGCGCGAGCTGTCGGCGGACGGTGCGCTGCCGCTCGTCGTCCGTTCCTCCTCTCCGCAGGAGGACACCCAGGAGTCCTCCCTGGCCGGGCAGTTCGCGTCCGTGCTCGATGTGCGGGGGTGGGATGCCTTCCGTGCGGCCGTCGATGTCGTCCGCGCGTCGGCGCGGCTTTCCGACGGCACGACGGCCGCGATGGCGGTCCTGGTCCAGCCGATGCTCACCGCCCCCGTCGGCGGCGTGCTGTTCGGCGCGGATCCCGTCGAGGGGCGGCGGGACCGGATGCTGGTGAGCGCGGTGCGGGGCGGTCCCGACACGCTCGTCAGCGGCGAACAGCCCGGCACGAACTATCTGCTGAGCCCGCGCGGGCGCGTCCTGCGCACCGAACCCCCGGCGCCGGAGGCGCTGTTGACCCCGGCGGAGCTGCGCCGCCTCACCCGCCTGGCCCGGCGCGCGCGCAAAGTGTTCGGCGGGCCGCAGGACATCGAGTTCGGCTTCGACGAGGGCGGGCGCCTTTGGCTCTTTCAGAGTCGTCCCATCACGGCGATGGCGGCCCGGCCGCCGCGCGGGGCCCGGCTGCTCGGTCCCGGCCCGGTCGCGGAGACGCTGCCGGACCAACTCCAGCCGCTGGAAGAGGACTTGTGGGTCGCTCCCATGGCGCGCGGGCTCGCCGCCGCGCTGGACATCGGGGGCACCGCGCCGCGCCGCACGCTGCGGACGACGCCCGTGGTCACGGTGGTCGGCGGACGCGCGGCGGCCGATCTGCGCCTCCTGGGCGCCGCCCCGCCGCCGCACCGCGGGCTCGCGCTGCTCAACCCTGCGCCGGGCGCCCGCCGGCTCGCCGCGGCCTGGCGGCTCGGCCGGCTGACCGCGGCGCTCCCCGGACTCGCCCTGGACCTCGCCGCGGACATCGACCGCGGGCTCGCAGGGACGGCACAGACCGCCCAACTCCCTTGCTCCGAGCTCGTGTCCACGCTCCGCTGGACCCGCGCCGCCCTCGTGTCCCTGCACGCCCAGGAGGCTCTGTGCGGGGCGCTGCTCCCCGAGCGGCACACCGCGACGGCGGCGGGTGCGGCGCTCACCGCGCTCGCGCAGGCGCGGGCACGGGGGCTGTCGGACGACCATGCCGTGGCGCGGGATCCGGTGCTGCTCGCGCTGGTTCCGCCCCGCCTGGAGGGACAAGTGCGGCTGCCGGGGAGCGCGGGGCGAGGCGGAAGCCCGTCGGCGTCGGCCGCGTCCATGGGCGCGGTGCGGCTGCCGGGGAGCGCGGGGCGAGACGGGAGTACGTCGGCGCCCGCTTCCGTGGGCGCGCCGGGGCTTCCGCCGCGCGAGGCGCTCCGGTTGCGCATCCGCTGGGTTCAGGAGCTGCAGGTACGCCTTGTGCGCGAGGCGGCGCGGCGCCTCGTGGCGCGGGGCGAGCTCGGCGCGCCGGGGCGGGTCGGGCTGCTGCGGTGGCCGGAGCTGATGGACGCGCTCACCGGCGGCCGGCTGCCCGGCGATGCCGGGGAGCGGCTGCCGCGGGCCGCGTCGGCCCGGCTGCCGGACGCGTTCCGGATCGCGGAGGGCGGCGCGGTGGTCGCGGAACGGTCCGCGCGGGGTGCGGGGGACGGCGGGCGCGGCGTGTCCGGCGGGCGGGCCGCGGGAACGGCGTGGGACGGCACCGGGGCGCGGCCGCCGGACGCGGTGCTCGTGGTGCGCACGCTCGACCCGGCGCTCGCGCATCTGCTGCCCGGCCTCGCGGGACTCGTCGCCCAGACCGGCAGTCCACTCTCCCATCTGGCCGTGCTCGCCCGCGAGTTCGCCCTTCTCGCGGTCGTCGGCGTGTCGGACGCGGTACGGCGCTTCCCGCCGGGTTCCCGCCTCACACTGGACGGCACGACCGGCGACGTACAGACGGACACGGACGCGGACGCGGAAGGCACAGCGGACACAGATCCCGAGGTGCCCCGATGAAGCGTCTCGCCTACTTCTTCGGCGGTGCGGCCGCCACCGGAGCCGCCGTCTACCTGGTCGTCTATCTCTACCGCTGGCAGTGGCAACGGGCCATCCTGTGCGGGGTGTTGCTCCTGGTCGTCGAGATCGCGCTGCTCGGCGCGGTGCTCCTCGGCCGTATCGCCCGCGTCGAGGAGCGGCTGCGCGACGCCGACCGGCGCCAGGAGGACGTACTCGCGCGGCTGCGTACGGACGGGAACACCGGCCCCGATTCGCGGACGGCACGCTTCCGCTGGCTCGACGACGACCCCGCAGGACGCACGTACGTCTTCGTGCCCGTCCTGATGGTGACCGGCGTACTCCTGTCCGGTCTCGCCTGGGCGGTGCAGCGCATCGCGTCCGCGACGGCGCGCCCCGCCGCCGAACAGCGGCTCGCCGGGCGCCTCACCGTCCTCGCGGCGCCGCCGCCCGGCACCGGCCTTGAGGATCTGCCGCCGCCGGGCGCGCCGCGCGACCGGCGCGGCACGGTGCGCCTCCTGGCCGCCGCGACCGTGGGCGCCGCCCTGCTCGCCGCGCTCCTCGTGGGCATCGCCGAGCTCACCCAGACCCGCGAGGATCAGGCGAACACGTCGGCGGCGACCTCGGTGCTCCTGCGGATCGACATGCGTGGCGCGGACGCCACACCGGAGCGCCGCTCGCTGGCCGCCCATCAGATCTGGGAACGCTGCCGGGACTCCACTTCCGCCCCCCTGCGCCATGCCGCGCTCGGGCCGCTGGGCGACGACATGTACGCGGGTGTCGTGCGGCCCGCGCTCACCGACCACGACCGTATGCGGCTGCGCGGCTGTCTGGAGGACACGGGTCTGGACAAGGCCCGTCTGACGGTGCGGGGAATCGGCGACACGGATCCGGACGACGGCTGAGCAGCCGTACCCCGACCGCCGGATCACTCCTCAACTCACCTTTATGTACGGTGCGTTACCCTTCCAGTACGCCTCGTCCCCGACCCTTGGTCACCCATGACCGTCACCTGCACGGCCCCGTCCCCGTCCCCACCGCTCCCCCGCCATCGCCGTCTGCGCCGCGTCTGTCTGCGCGTCATCGCCGGATGCGCGCTCGGCTATCTCGCGCTCTGGGCGACCGGCACCCTCGGCATCCTTGCGCTCTCCTTCTGGGCGCGGAACGCGACGGCGGCCCCCACAAGCACCGTCACCGCGCCCGGCATCCATCACTTCCGCCCGGTGGACGGCGAAGGACTCCTGTGGCGGGGCGCCGCGCCCTCGCCCGACGGGTACCGCAGGCTGGCGCAGCTCGACTTCGCCACGGTCGTCGATCTGCGCGCCGAGGACCTGAGCGCGGCCCAGCTCGCCGCACCGCGGCGCGCCGGACTCGACGTCGTACGGCTGCCGATCCGCGACGGCCAGACGCCGACGCCGGTGCAGGTGCGCCGGTTCCTCGACGTGGTGCGCACCGCCCACGGGCCGGTGTTCGTGCACTGCGGCGCGGGGGTCGGGCGTACGGGGACGATGGCGGCCGCGTATCTCGTGCGGACCGGAGAGAGGTCGTCGCAGGCCGCGGTGCGGCGCAATCTCGCGGTGGGGCCGCCCTCGGTCGAGCAGATCTACTACGCGCTGCGGCTCCGCGACGACCGTGCGCAGCAGCCCCCGATGCCGGTCGTCGCAGTCAGCCGTCTGGTGGACGCCCCGCGCCGGATGTGGTCGCGGCTGTGAGACGCCCGCGTCTCCTGAAGACCCTGGCGGTCACGACAGGAGAAAGTCGGCCTCCCCGTCCTTCGCCCCCTGGATGAACGCCGTGATCTCGCCATGGGTGTAGATCAGCGCCGGGCCGTCCGGATCGGCGGACTGGCGGACCGCGACCCTGCCGTCGGACAGCTTCATGGCCTCCAGGCAGTTGCCGCCGTTGCCGCCGCTCCACGGCTTGTGCCAGCCCTCGCTGCCGAGGTCACGGGCGGGCATGCCGTTGTAGATCCGGGAGTCGTCCCGGGACTCGGGGCGGGACCCGGCTCCGGGCTTTGACCCGGGTCGCGTACCGGCTCGGTGTCGATCCATTCACAGCTCCTTGCGGACATCCCGGAGGATCTCCTTTGTGCGATGTGCCGTCGCGGCTTGCGCCGCCATGCGGTCCATGACCTCCAGGTGGGTCGCCACCTCGCCCCGCGCGTCCAGATAGACGGCACCGGTCAGGTACTCGCTGTAGACCATGTCCGGCAGCTCCGGCATGGCGAACCGGAACAGCACGAACGGGCCGTACGTGCCGGGATGCGGCCCCGCCGAGAACTGCGCGATCTGCAGCGTCACATGGGGCAGTTCGACGGATTCGAGCAGCTTGTCGAGCTGCTCGCGCATCACATCGGGACCGCCCACGGGTCTGCGCAGCGCGGTCTCGTCCATCACGATCCACAGGCGCGGCGCGTCCTCGCGGGTGAGCAGCGCCTGACGCTCCATCCGCAGCGCCACATACCGCTCGATGTCATCGGGGTTGGTCTGGCCGATCGCCCCGGATCGCATCACAGCACGGGCGTACTCCTCGGTCTGGAGCAGTCCGGGCACGAAGTGCGGTTCGTAGGACCGGATGAGGCTGGCCGCGCCCTCCAGGCTGACGTACATGCTGAACCAGCCCGGCAGGATGTCGTGGAACCGCTGCCACCAGCCCGGCTTGTTCGCCTCCTCGGCGAGCATCACGAAGCCCTCGGCCTCTTCGTCCGTGATGCCGTAGGACTTCAGGAGCAGTTGGAGGTACGGGATCTTCAGCGCGACCTCGGCCAGCTCCATGCGGCGGACCGTGGCCGGGGCGACGCGCAGGATCCGCGCGGCCTCCTCGCGTTTGAGGCCGGCGCGCTCACGCAGGTCCTGCAGGCGGCGACCGAGAACGACCTGTCCGACGGTCGGCGCAGACCGCGGTTCGCTCACGTCCCTACCTCCACGTACTCCACGTAACCCCAACTCACTCCGCACCTGGAGCCGTTGCGAGCAGTGTGCCATGCGCCGTCTCGGAGGAACACGCCACTGTGCACTTTTCAGAGTGGGTCTTGCCAAGGTGTTCCCGGCGGGGCGATAGTGGATGGCGTGACTCCGCCCGCGCCGTTACATGCCGCAGCCGCCGAGACCCGTGTTGGCGATACCGCCGACGCATGGTCCGAGGGCGGTGCCGAGCTCTGCGTCAGCTTCGCGCTCGCGCCACGGCCGGGATCTGCCGCGCAGGCCAGACGACTCGCGGGCGCCCAGCTCGTGGGCTGGGACATCGACGAGGACGCGCGCGATGCCGCCGCCCTCGTCGTCTCCGAACTGGTCACCAACGCCATCGTGCACACGGCGAGCCACCGGATCATCTGCGAGCTCTGTACGCGCCCCGGGACGCTGCGCATAGCGGTACGTGACGAAGGGTGGGGGTCAGGTGCCCCGCGTCCCGCCCATCGAGGTCCCGACGACGAGCACGGGAGGGGATTGCTCCTCGTCGAGGCGGTCAGCAGGGCGTGGGGGGTGCGGGACGAGGGTCCCGGCGTGGGCTGCACGGTGTGGGCGGAGCTTCGGGCGTGAGCTGGTGTTCGGCGTGAGCCGGTGTTGAGCCGGTGTTCGGCGTGGGCGTGCGGGCGGCTTGGGCGTGCGGGCGGCCCGGGCGTGACGACGATGCGGGCGGGGAGCGTGTGAACGGGGTGACAGTGCGGCGGCCGTTGGATCTGAACACGCTGGTCCGCTTCGAGCGGGGGCGGGCCGCGGCCGCCGTTCCGCCGCTCACGCGGCTCGCCGTTCCCGAGGGGATGTCCCAGCCGCTGGGGTGCGATGCCGTGGCGGTGCCTGCGGGGATCGGGCCCCGGTTGATGGCGCGGTTGCCTCGGGTGGGGTGTGTGTACGAGGACGTGGACGGGGCGCGGTGGTGGTGGATCGTGCCGGCGGACTCCGATGTCGCTCTGGAGTGGCCGGCTCCCGCGTACTACGCCGCGGGGGCGGTCGTCCCCGGCGCGCGCCGGTCCCCCTCCCTGATCCACCGCCCGCCGGCGGAGGGCGCTGCCGCCGGTGTCCCCTACACTCCGCCGATTCCTCTGTACCTGGCGTTGTGCAGGGTGACGGGGACTACGCCGGGGTGGTCGCGAGCGGTGCGGGCCTAGCTTCCGGGGTTCCTTTCCCCAACCCCGCCCCTACCCGAATCAATTCCGGCTGCGCCGGCCGCGAGGTGACTGTCCATCACCGCCTTCGGCGAGTTCGTCCTCAAACGCCGGACGGGCTGAAATAACTGCGGCCGGGCTGAAAGAGCTCGCCGATCGGGTGGGCGGGCAACTGCGGAGATTGGGGTGGGTGGGTGGGAAAGATTCGCCGCGAAGCGGCGGTCTAGCCGGACACCGCCCGTTCCACCGTCGTCGCGGCCCCACACCGCCACCACCCGCAGCGACGCGGGCAACAGGTGCCGCACGTCGAGGGCCGGTGCGTCGTCCTCGTCGAGCAGCGTGGTCAGCAGCGTGCGCAGGGCGACGTCCACGCCATCCAGGCGTTTGTACTTGAGCAGGTCGTCCACCAACTGCCGCGTGACAAGACCCTCGTCGGCAAACAGCTTTCCCAGGTGGGGGCGGAGCTCACGCCGCGTACCGGCCGCCGCGAAGCCCCGCAGGTAGGAGGCGTCCACCTCCGGGCCGTACCCGGCGGGTGCGATCAGCGTCAGGGAGCGCACCCGCTCCGGGACCCGCGCCGCGACCGCCGTCACGACCGCGCCGCCCAGCGAGTGCCCCACCAGATGCGCCCGCTCGATGCCGAGCGCGTCCAGGAAGCCAGCGACCACGTCCGTCAGCGCGTCCAGACCGCCCACGCCGACGTCCTTGCCCGATTCCCCGTGACCGGGCAGGTCCAGCGCGTACACCGTGTGCCGCGCCGCGAGGGGCTCCTGCACGAAGAGCCAGGAGTTCTTGTCGCCGCCGTAGCCGTGGACGAGCACGATCTCCTCGGGGCCCGCGCCCGACGTCGCGTACGCGAGGGCCCTGCCGGCCACCTCCGCGAGACCGCCGACCGGGCTGCCCTCGTCCTCCGCGGGCACCCCGCGCGCCAGTTGCTCGCGTGCCTCGGCGGCCACCCGCTCGATCTCGCCCTCCGGGACCTCCGCGGGCGCGATGACCGCGATGACGCACCCCACGGGCGCCTCGCCGCCCGCCTCCGTGACGATCCGCCGCAGCACGCCGCCGGACGGAGCCTCCAGCGTGCCCGCGATCTTGTCGGTGTCGATCTCCGCCAGATCGTCTCCCTCCTCGACCTCGTCGCCCTCCCTGGCGATCCACTCGATGATCTTCCCGGTCTTCATGGACAGGCCCCACTTGGGCATGGTGACCCGCTCGACGAGCGACATCCCCTGCGTCCCCTCCGCCCCCTCCGGCCCCTCCGGCCCCTCCATCCTCACGGCTTCCAGTCCACGGCCGACTTGACCGCGGCGGCGACCCGCCCCGCGTCCGGCATGTACAGGTCTTCCAGCGCCGGGCTGAACGGCACCGGCGTATGCGGCGGCGTCACCGTCCCGATGGGCGCCCGCAGCGCCCCGAACTCCTCGCGCGCGACGAGCGCCGCGATGTCGGCGGCCATCCCGCAGCGCGGCGACGCCTCGTCCACCACGACAAGGCGCCCGGTCCGCGCGACGCTCTCCAGGATCGTGTCGGCGTCCAGCGGGCTCGTCGTGCGCGGGTCGATCACCTCGCAGTCCACCCCCGAGGCGGCCAGGTCCGCCGCCGCGTCGGACGCCACGGACACCATCCGCCCCAGCGCCACCACCGTCACGTCCTCCCCCTCGCGCACGATGCCCGCCTCCCCGAAGGGGATCGTGTAGCTCTCGGCGGGGACCTCGCCGACCACGTCGTACAGCGCCTTGTGCTCGCAGAAGATCACCGGGTCGTCGTCCCTGATGGCCTGGATCATCAGCCCCTTCGCGTCGTACGGAGATGAGGGGAGGACCACCTTCAGTCCGGGCACGGCCGTGAACGCGGGGTACATCGCCTGGGAGTGCTGGGCCGCCGCCCGCAGTCCGGCCCCGTACATCGCACGGATGACGACGGGGGTAACGGCCTTGCCGCCGAACATGTAGCGGAACTTGGCGGCCTGGTTGAAGATCTGGTCGAAGCACACGCCCATGAAGTCGATGAACATGAGCTCGGCGACCGGCCGCAGGCCGCGTGTCGCCGCGCCGATCGCCGCGCCGATGAACGCCGACTCGGAGATGGGCGTGTCGAGGACCCGCCCGGGGAAACGCGGGTGGAGCCCCTTCGTCACGCCCAGCACCCCGCCCCAGGCGTCGGATTCGCCGGGCGCCCCCCGCGCCGCCCGCGTTGTCCTCACCCATGACGATGACGGAGGGGTCGCGCTCCATCTCCTGCGCCAGTGCTTCGTTCAGCGCCTCGCGATAGCTGATGCTGCGTGCCACGGTCGACTCCCCTCAGAGGAACAGGATTCAGAGGAACAGGATTCAGCGGTACGAGATTCAGAGGTACGAGATGTAGACGTGGGTCTGCAGATCCGCGCCGGTCGGCAGCGGAGCCGCCTGCGCCTCCGACACGGCCTCGTCGATCAGCCGGGCCACCTGCGCGTCGATCGCGTCGAGTTGGGCGTCCGTCAGAGTTCCCGCCACTTGCTGCCGGAAGCGCTTGATGCAGTCGAGTTCGGCGCGGGCGCTCCGCACCTCGTCCGCCCGGTACTTCTGCTGGTCGCCTTCGAAGTGGCCGTAGTAGCGGGTCAGTTGGACCTCGATGAGGGTGGGCCCGCCTCCCGCGCGGGCCCGGTCGAGCGCCGCGCCCGCCGCCTCGTGCACCGCGAAGAAGTCGAAGCCGTCGACCGTGACACCGGGCATGCCGAAGGCCGCCGCGCGGGCCGCGATGGAGCCGCCGCCCACCGACCACTCGGCCGAAGTGGCCTCCGCGTAGCCGTTGTTCTCGGCGACGAAGACCGCGGGCAGCTGCCAGACCGAGGCGAGGTTGAGGGATTCGAGGGTGGTGCCCTGATTGCTGCCGCCGTCGCCGAAGAAGGCCACGCCGACGCCGCCGTCCCCGCGTACCTTCGCGGCGAGCGCGGCACCGCAGATGAGGGGCGGCCCGCCGCCGACGATGCCGTTGGCGCCGAGCATGCCCTTGGAGAGGTCGGCGATGTGCATGGAGCCGCCCTTGCCGTGGCACGCCCCGGTCGTACGCCCGTAGATCTCGGCCATCATCGACTTCACGTCGACGTGCTTGGCGATGCAGTGGCCGTGGCCCCGGTGGGTGGACGCGATGACATCGCGGTCGTCGTCGAGGTGCGCGCACACCCCGGTCGCGGACGCCTCCTCACCTGCGTACAGATGGACGAAACCGGGGATGTCACCGGTCGCGAACTCCTCGTGGAGCCGCTCCTCGAAGTCACGGATCGTACGCATCGTGCGGTACGCGTCGAGCAACGCGGGTCCGTCGAGGCCGTGTTCGTGCGGGGCCCGAGGTGTCCGGAGGGTGTCGGTCACGGGATAACTCCTTTGCCGGTGCGGGTGCGGAGTTGCGTGCATGGGGTATGGCACTGCGACCTGGGCCCGACCGGCAACAGTTGCCCGGGGTTGCAAGCCACCACACGACGTACGCAACCGGAGAAGGAGAAGCAGACGAACGACAAGCAGAACAAACAGAGCAACACCCCTACAGGCAGCGGAACTTCAGAGTCGGAGACGCTGCTCTTCGGCGGCCCGCTGCGCTACGACACCGGCTGGGCCCAGCACGAAGAGGCCTTCCTCCAGCTGGGGTTCCGTTCCATGGTGAAGCGGCTCCCCGCGCTCCTCGCCGCCAGCTTCCGGCTCGCCCGGCAGGCCGACCGCCAGGCCACACGCATCGTAGTCGGCTCCGAAGTGGGCCGGGGACTCGCGCAGGCGGTGAGCCTGCTCGCGGTCAACAGCGTGCTCGGCCGGCTGATGACGGACGCGCCCGTCGCCGACCGGCTGCGCGGCGCGGCGCCCGCCCTGGTGACCGTGGCGACCGTGCTGTTCGTCGCCGCGCTGCTGCGCGCCGCTTCGACGTACGCGACGGGACGCCTCGAGCCGAAGGTCGAACGGGTCGCCACCGAGCAGTACTTGGAGAAAGCGGCGTCGGTCGAGCTGTCGGCCATCGAGGACGACGCGTTCCACAAGCTGCTCGACACCGCGCAGTACGGCGCCGCTTCGGCCCGCCGCATGATCGGCATCGCGACGCGCGTGGTGAACGCGATGATCTCGCTGATCGCCGCGGCGGGCGTGCTGACCGTGCTGCACCCGGTGCTGCTTCCGCTCCTGGTGACGATGACCCTGCCCAGCGCGTGGAGCGCCCTGACGATCGCCCGGCGCCGCTATGTCTCCTTCCACGCCTGGGTGCAGCACGCCCGCGCGGGACGGCTGATCGGCAGCCTGCTGACGGAGGCGCGGGCCGCCCCGGAGATCCGGGTGCACGGCGTGGGCCCGTTCCTGCTGCGGCATTTCCGCTCCATGTCGGAGGCCGCGGAGGAGGAGCAGGCCCGCCTTGCGCGGCTCGCCGCGCGTACGGGGCTCATCGCGGCGGCGTGGACGGGCCTGGCCACGGTGGCGACGTACGCGACGCTCGGCGGTCTGCTGCTCGCGGGGGCGATGGCGCTGTCCGTCGCGGGCACGGCCGTGATCGCGATCCGTACCGGGGCGTCGAACCTGGACACGCTCGTCCTCGAGGTCAACTCGCTGCACGAGGACGCCCTGTTCGTGGGCGATCTGGACCGGCTCTTCGTGGAGGCGGCACAGCGCGCGATCCCGGTGGGCGGTGCCGAACTGCCTCCCGATCCAAGGGAGATACGGTTCGAGAACGTCACCTTCCGCTATCCGGGGACGTCGGGCAGGGACGCGCTCAGCGATGTCTCCCTCACCCTGCCCACCGGGAAGATCGTCGCCCTTGTGGGGGAGAACGGCTCGGGCAAGACCACCCTGGTGAAGCTCCTTGCGGGCCTGTATCCGCCGAAGGAGGGCCGGATCCTGTGGGACGACGTGGACGCGGCGACGGCGGACCGGCACCGCCTTGCCGAGCGCGTCGCGATGGTGGCGCAGGACTTCAAGCGGTGGCCGTTCACGGCCCGTGTGAACATCGCGATCGGCCGTGCGTCGGTGCCGCTGACCGACGAGCGGATCGGCGCGTCCGTCGCGGAGGCCGGCGCCGGTGACGTGGTGGCCGATCTGCCGCGCGGGCTCGACACCCTGCTCGCCCGCGCGTTCACCGGTGGGCACGAGCTCTCGGGAGGGCAGTGGCAGCGGCTCGGCATCGCGCGTGCGGCGTACCGGCGCGGCGGCATCCTGATCGTGGACGAGCCGACGGCGGCGCTCGACGCCCGGGCGGAACTGGAGGTCTTCGAGAAGATCAGGGCGCTGGCCGGGACGGGCCAGACGGTCATCCTGATCACCCACCGCCTGGCGTCGGTGCGGCACGCGGATCTGGTCCATGTCCTGGACCAGGGGCGCCTGGTGGAGTCGGGCACCCCGGACGAACTCCTGCGGACAGGCGGCGTCTACGCGGAGCTGTACGCGCTGCAGGCGGACCAGTTCACGGCGCAGGCGCCGTCTCCAAAGACGCAGGCTCCGTCCCCGAAGACGCAGGCGCCGTCCTCGGAGACGCGGGTCCCGTCCCCCAACGGGCACGCCGATCGCTGAGCCTCACGCGGCGGCGGCCACCTCCGCGACCTCGGTGTCGCGCACGATCACCAGGAAGGCGTCGGACGCGAGGTCCATGACGACCTCCGCCTGCTGCCCCTCCATGCGTCGGGCCCGCGCGAACTCCTCCGCGGGCCACGATCCGCGCGGCCCGCCGGCCGGAAAGCGTTCCAGTACCACTCGACTGTTCGTCATCGTCTTCCTGCTCCCCCGTCGGCAGTCCAGCAAAGGACTCTCATGGAGTAGAACGCACCAGGGGGCGGAAAGGACTCACAACGTGACGGACCTGACACCGAGTTGTGTCCGTCCCTCACTCCTCGTACTCGTCGTGGTACCGCACCCGGCTGCTTCCGGCGGGCGCTCCGAGTGCGGACGAGCGTCCCTTCGGCAGCTCCCACTCTTCCTGCCGGCCGAGGGCGGTGAGGTCGAGGAGGCTGGAGTAGGAACCCACCCAGTCGGTGCCGCGGTCGTACGCCGAGTATGTGTGGAAGACGCGGTCGCCGTCGCGCAGGAAGCAGCTGATGCCCGGTGCTTCGACAGTCCTGCCGTCCTCGTCGACGCTGGCGTGGAAATCGTGGTTGAAGTCGTCACCGTTCGACGAGTACCACGGCACCGTCCAGCCCATTCGTGCCTTGAAGGGCAGGATCTTGGTGAACGGGGCGCGGGAGACGGCGACGAAGTTGGTGCCGCGGGCCCGCAGATGGGCGAGGTGCCCGATCTGGTCGAGGAACGCCGAGCAGCTGGGGCATCCCGCGTCCCACTCCGGGGCGAACATGAAGTGGTGGACGATGAGTTGGGCGTGACCGTCGAAGAGGTCGAACAGCGTCGCCTTGCCGTCGGGACCGGCGAACAGATACTCCTTCTCGATCTCCACCATGGGGAGCCTGCGCCGCTCGGCATTGAGCGCGTCGCGCGCCCGGGTCGCCGCCTTCTCCTTGGCGAGCAGTTCCGCGCGCGCGGCGAGCCACTCCTCGCGCGTGACGATGTCGGGAAGTCCCATGGTCCCCAGTCCCTCCTGCGGATCCGCGCCTCGGATCCGTGCTTCTCGGAGGGGTGACCCGCGGGCTCACCGGAACTCATCGGTCGCGACGAAGAAAGTTGGAGAATTTCTGTTACGCCTGGTCAGCGGCCCGGGAGTTCAGCCATGGGTTCAGAGCCATGGGCTCAGAACGTCACCGGCAGCGCGAGCAGCCCGCGGGCCCGCATCGAGGGGCGCCACCGAAGCTCGTCCTCCGGCACACCGAGGGCGAGCCGGGGGAAGCGTTCGATGAGGGCGCCGAGCGCGGTGGCCGTCTCCAGACGGGCCAGGGGTGCGCCGACGCAGTGGTGGATGCCATGACCGAGGGCGAGGTGGCCCGTGGTGTCGCGGGCGATGTCGAGGCGGTCGGCGGCGGGGAAGCGGCGCGGGTCGCGGTTGGCGGCGGACGGCGAGAGCAGCACGGTCTCACCCGCCGGGACGGTGACCCCACCGATGGTGACGTCCTGGAGCGGGAAGCGGCGGATGGCGAGCAGTGCGGGGCCGTCGTAGCGGCTGAACTCCTCCACAGCGGCGGGCAGTTGGGATGGGTCCTTGCGCAGGGCCGCGAGCTGGTCGGGGTGCCGGAGCAGGGCCAGGGTCGCGTTGCCGATGAGCTGGACGGTGTTCTCGTATCCGGCGAAGAGGATCAGGAAGGCGAGCGACATCAGCTCGTCCTCGCTGAGGCGATCCCCCTGCTCGCTCTCGTCGCGTACGGCGATGAGGTCGGACAGCAGGTCGTCGGCGGGGGCCTCGCGCTTCTCGGCGAGCAGCCGGGTGAAGAAGCCGAGCATCGCGACGACGGCCTCCTTGGCGGCCCCCGGTCGCGCCGGATCGGGCGCGACCAGAGCGTCGGTCCAGGCCCGGAAGTCCGGCCGGTTGCCGTCCGGCACCCCGAGGAGGTCGCAGATGACGGTGATCGGGAGCGGGGCGGCGTAGGCGGCGACGAGATCGGCGCGGCCCGACGGCTCGACGGCGTCGAGGAGTTCGTCGGCGGTACGCCTGATCGGTGCACGCAGGCTCTCCACCCGGCGGGAGGTGAAGGCCTTGGCGACCAGGCGGCGGATGCGGGTGTGGTCCGGCGGGTCCATGTTGAGCAGGTTCGCTTCCAGGGCGGGCGGCAGCGCGAAGCCCCGGTAACTCCCGGGCAGCGCATGGCTGTTGTCGAGCGAGAGGCGTGGGTCGGCGAGCGCCGCGCGCACGTCGTCGTACCGCGTGACCAGCCAGGCCGGGCTGCCGTCGGGGCCGGCGACGCGGTGCACGGGCGCGGTCTCACGCAGCCGCGCGTACACGGCGTACGGGTCGTCGACGAGGCCGTCGGCAGGGTCGCCGATGAGGCCGTCGGCAGGGTCGTCGGCGAGGCCTTCGGCGGGGTCCGGGTGCGGGGCGTGTGACATGCCCTCCAGCCTAAGCAGCCGCCTGCCGCTGCCTCTTTCGGGCCCTGCCGTCAGCCCTCGTAGTCCTGGATCCGTTTGCCGTGGCTCCGGTCGATCAGGGCGGGCAGTTCGGCGTTCAACTCCCCGACGATCTCCGGCACATCGAGGGTCAGCAGCCGCCCGTCGCGCATCAGGACCCGCCCGTCGACGATCGTCGTGCGGACGTCCGCGGAACGCGCGCTGTGCACGAGCGTGGCCGCGAGGTCGTGCACCGGCTGGGTGTGCGGTCCGGCGAGGTCGACGAGGACGATGTCGGCGCGGCGCCCCGGCGCGAGGCTGCCGATCTGCTCGCCGAGGCCGATGGCTTGCGCGCTCTGCAGCGTGGCGTGGTCCAGTGCCTGACGTGCCGTCAGCCAGGACGGGTCGCGCTCCGTGGACTTCTGGACGAGCGCGGTGAGCGCCATGGACTCCCACACGTCGAGGGAGTTGTTCGACGCGGCCCCGTCCGTGGCCAGGCCCACGGGGATGCCGATCCCGCGCAGGGCCCGTACGGGCGTGGTGTCCCAGCCGAACTTGAGGTAGCCGCGCGGCGCGGACGCCACGGCGACGCGCCCCGTGGCCTGCCGCAGCACGGGCAGGTCGCGGTCCCGGATGCCGGTGCCGTGCGCGATGAGGACGTCCACGTCGAGGAGTCCTGCGCGGTGAAGGACCTCGATGGGGGTGCGGCCGTGCCGGGCCAGACTGTTGTCGGTCTGCTCGGCGTTCTCCGCGGCGTGCAGATGGACCATCAGGCCGTGTTCACGGGCGAGTTCGGCGGTCGCGGCGAGGTCGGCGTCGTCGACGGTGTACGGCGCGTGCGGGGCGAGCGAGGTGGTGATCCGCCCGTCGGCGGCGCCGCGCCGGCGCAGCGCGAACTCCAGGGAGGCGGCGCGGCCGTCGGGCCCCTGCGAGGAGAAGAACGCCGCGCCCAGGTTGGCGCGCAGGCCGCTGTCCGCCACCGCGTCGGCGACGGCGTCCATCGCGAAGTAGTGGTCGGCGAAGCAGGTCACCCCGCCCCGGATCATCTCGGCACACGCGAGCCGCGCGCCGAGCGCGACGACACGCTCGGTCAGGTTGGACTCGATGGGCCAGATCCAGTCGTTGAACCACTCGTGCGCCGGCAGATCCTCGGCGAGGCCGCGCAGGGCCACCATCGGGGTGTGCGTATGGCAGTTGATCAGGCCGGGCAGGGCGGCCTGGCCGCGGGCGTCGATCCGCTCGGCGGCGGCGAGGTCCGCCACGGCGCCGGTCGTGGTGACACTGTCGATGAGGCCGTCGCGTACGACGATGGCGGCGTCGTGGCGGAAGCTGACTTCACCGGCGGCGTCACCAGTGGTGTGACCGGCGGTGTGACCGGTGGCGTCGTCGTGGACGAGGGCCGTGCAGCCCGTGATGACCAGGTCGGCGGGGCCGTGCGCGGGAGGCGGCGTCATCTCTTCAAGGTACGGGGAGTGCGCATCCCGTGCCCTGTCGCGTCGCCGGTTTCGCGAGCACGCTGACGTCAACGGACGATCCCACGCGAAAAGTTGGAGCCCGTCATGCTCCTAGGCACCTGGAACCTGGAGAACCTCTACCGGCCCGGCGGCAGGTTCGGGCCCAAGGACAAGGCCGCGTACGAGGCGAAGCTGGCCTCGCTCGCGGCGACGATCAGGGCCCTGCGGCCCAGCGTCCTCGGCGTACAGGAGGTCGGCGACCCCGAAGCCCTGCGGGATCTGGCGGGGATGCTTGGCGAGCGCTGGGAAGTGACGCTCTCCGAGCACGCGGACGACCGGGGCATCCGGGTCGGCTTCCTCAGCAACCTGCCGGTGTCCGTGGTCGCGGACGAGGACTGCTTCCCCGGGCCGATGCGTCCGGTGCAGGTCGACGACTCGGGCAGGCCGGTGGCGCGGGCGGGGCGGGGTGTCCTTGCGGTGACGGTGTCGACGCGCGCCTTCTTCTTCGACGCGGTCGTCTGCCATCTGAAGTCCAAGCTCCTGTCGTATCCCGGCGGCCGTTTCCAGCCCGAGGACGAGGGCGAGCGGGCCCGCTTCGGCGCGTACGCGCTGTACCGGCGCGCTGCGGAGGCGACCGTGGTGCGTGCCCTGGCCGACCGGATGCTGCACGGCGACGGCCGCGAGCACCAGGTCGTGGTGCTCGGCGACCTCAACGACGAGGTGAGCGCGGCGACGACGCAGATCCTGCTCGGCCCGCCGGGATCGGAGATCGGCACACCGGGCTTCGACAAGCCGGACAAGGGCGACGCGCGACGGCTGTGGAACGTGGCCCCGCTCATCCCGGCCGAACAGCGCTACTCCCGCATCCATGCCGGGCGCCGCGAGCTCATCGACCACGTCCTGGTGAGCAAGAGCCTGCTCGACCTGGTCACGACGGCGGGGACCGGCGTGCCGGGGTCCGCCGCGACCGCGCTCCCCTCGATCGGCGACGACGAGAATCCGGCGGCGCGCAGGGACGCGCCGGGCTCGGACCACGCGCCGGTCTGGATACGGATCGAGCGCTGAGGCCATCCGCCGGATGCGGAGGCTATGCGGCGCCGGAAGTGGCCAACTCCTGGCGCCGCCAGGCCTCTTCGAGCCGCGCCGTGTCCTCGAGCACCGTGTCCTCGACCATCCGCCCCCAGCGGATCCTGACCCACTGGATGCCTTCGTTCTCGTACGAACTGCCGTCCGCGAGGGTCGCGTCGACGCGCAGCCGGACGACGACGGTGGTGTTCCAGGGCCACCCCTTCACGACGACGTCGGTGAGGGTGAGGCGCATGCCGGGGAAGCGCCGTCCCGCCTGCTCGAACCAGTCGGCGAAGGCTTCGGGGCCGCGCAGTTCGGCGCCGAGGATGTTGTCGCCGATGAAGCGGAACCGCAGGTCGGGGGCGGCCATGGCAACGGCCGGGTGGTAGTTGCCGCTGCCGTCGCCGGTGACGCGCCACAGGGCTCGGACTTTGCTGCGGACGATGGCGTGGTACATCGGGACCTCCGCTGGATCGCTCAGTGACTTGCAATTCGCAAGTGACCATCGATGGCCACCCTAGGCGGGTCCCTTGCAAACCACAAGCGAGTACCGTGGCCGCATGAAGGGTGAACGCTTCGCACGCATGCACTGCTCGGTGGCCCGCGCCGCGGCCGTCATGGCCGACCAGTGGACGGTGCTGATCCTGCGCGATCTGTTCCTCGGCCTGAACCGCTACGAGGACCTGCGCGCCGACCTGGGCATCGCGACGAACATCCTGGCGGACCGGCTCGAACACCTCACCGCGGAGGGCGTGGTGGAGCGCACCGCCTACCAGGAGCGTCCGGTGCGCCACGAGTACGTACTGACGGAGTCGGGCCGGGACCTGTACGGCGCCGTCCTCACCCTGCTGACCTGGGGCGACCACCACCGCCCCGAAGGGGGCCCGCCCCTGATCCCGGTGCACGACACCTGCGGCCGCCCGGCCGACCCGCGCGTGACGTGCGGCCACTGCGGCGAGGAGCTGACCCCGGAGACGGTGACGCACACGCCGGGCCCGGGCGGACGGACGGCGCCGGGGACGGCACTGGTGCACACGGTCCTGGCCGAGGGCTGAGCCTCAGCCGCGCGGAAGCACCGTCGAGAGCACACCCGGCAGCGGATACCAGTCGGACGAGACGATGCTGGCGTGGCCCCGCGCGAGCAGCGCGACCCGCTCCCTGGCCTGCGCCTCGGTCGGGTTGACGGCGTCGATGGCCGGGGCGATGTTGTGGGCGTCGGACATGACGACGAGATAGCGCCGGTCGGCGTACCACCGCGTGTCGATGGTCCCGCCGGCGTACGCGGAAGCGTCCCCGTCGAACAGCACGAACCAGGGCCTGATCGCCGCGTCCGCGTACCGCGCGCGCGGATCGCCCGCCTCGGCGCCGAGCACGGCGGGGAACGCCGCGGCCCCGTCCAGGCGCCCCGCCGCGGCGAGGTCCCGCAGATGGGTGGCGTACTCGCGGTCGGTCCACAGGGTGTCCGCAGGGTTGCCCTGCTCGACGGTGCCGGGGATGAGTTCGACCACGAACTTGCCTGCCAGCGCGCTCCGTTGGGGCCAGCCGTCGCTGCGTACGGCATCGTCGAGGGTGGCGTGGCCGCCGACGAGCTCGCCGGGCCGGTAGACGGCGTCACCGAGCCTGCTCGTGAGCAGGGCGTCGAGATCGGCGGGCCCGCGCCCGTTCTTCGCCTGGAAGCCGTCCTTCAGCTCGACCTTCACCAGGATCGGCCGGTGCCCCGGGTGGGCGTCGTGCCAGCTCTTCATGTCCGCGAGGCAGCCGGCCAGGCTCTGGTTACGTGCCTTGGTGCGCAGTTCGGCCGGGCTCGCGGCGTTCTCGCAGTTGTTGTCGTTGCCGACCGGGTTGCTGTGCGAGACCCGCCAGCCGCTGCCGAACACATTGGTCCATACGTCGAGTTCGAGCATCCCCGCGCCGGAGTCGAGCGCGTCGGCGAAGTAGGGGTACTTCGCCTTCTCGTACGCGTTGTGGACGCCGACGCCGGTGGTGGAGGAGTACGGCGAGGCGGGCGCCGGATCGTCGGCGGCGTGGGCGTTGCCGCCGGTGGTGCCGAACGCGAGGGCTCCCGCCGCCGCGACCGCCAACGCGAACCCCGCCCCGCTCACCCGTGCCGTCATGCCCACCGTCCTCCGCCGAAGCTCTGGTCAAGTCTTCGGCAACGTAGGGGAGTTGAGTGTCCATTGGGAAGACGGCGGCTTACGGGACACATCCGGGAGGGGAGAGATATTCAGCCGCGATGTCGGCGGACGCGGGCGGAAGGCGTCACCGTTCCGCTACTGTCTGCCACCGTAATTGATCTACGCCCCCGCAGAACTCGACTGCACCGAACCCCGTAGAACTCCTAGAACCCCTATAGCACCCCTAGAACTCCTAGAACTCCGCAGAAAGGGATCCCGCCGCCATGCCGCTCACCCTCCCCCGTATCTCCCGCACCCGGCTCGCGGTGACCGCCGCGGCGACCGCGGTCCTCGCGGTCGGCGCCCCGGCGGCGTACGCGTCGCTTGACGGATCCGACACGCGCGCCCGGACAGCGACGACGGCAAGCACGGTGACGGTGGCCCGCGGCGACGCCTACACCGAGACCCGGCTCTTCTTCGGCACGGAACGCCCCGACGGCGGCCCCGACGTGACCGACAAGCAGTTCATGGCCTTCATCGACGACGAGGTGACGCCGTCGTTCCCCGACGGTCTGACCGTGCAGGACGGCCGCGGCCAGTGGCGCGACTCGAACGGCAAGATCGAGCGGGAGCGTTCGTACGAGCTGATCCTGCTGTATCCGACGAGCGAGGCGCGCAAGCGTGACCCGCAGATCGAGGAGATCCGCTCGGACTACGAGAAGCAGTACGCGCAGGATTCGGTGGCCCGCCTCGACGACCGGCTCCGCGTGGACTTCTGACGGGGCGACAGCCGCTTTTCAGGACGCGGGGGCCGGTCGCCTTTCAGGCCACGTCAGGCCACGTCAGGCCACGGTCTCAAGCTCGAACTCGAGCTCGGCGAGGAGCGCGTCGATCCGCTCTTCGTGCCGCTTCGGCAGCCGCCCGGTGTCGTCGACGTGCACCGCGCAGGCCGTCGTGGTGTCGACGAGGCGTTCCAGGGTGGCCGCCACCTTCTCCGAGCCGGCGGAGTGCCGTGCCAGGGAGGGGAGTTCGGCGGCCGCCAGGTCGATCGCGGCGCGGGCCTCGGCCAGCGTCCGATAGGCCTCGCGGCGCAGGGCCCAGCGGTCGGCACGGTCACGGGCGGCTGCGCGTACGCCTTGTTCGACACCGCTCAGAACATGCCGCAGATAGGCATGCGCCGACTCGCAGGCGGTGTCGAGCCTGGCCTGTACGCGGCCGCCGCGCCGCACCGGCCACGGCAGATGCCCGACGAGCAGGACGATCCCGCAGGCGAGCAGCGTCTCGCCGATCCGCCCCCAGGAGGCCCCCGGCTCGCCGCCCACCATGACGAGCGAGAGCACGAGCACCGTCACGACGGCGGTCTGCGCGGCGAAGTGCCGGGTGGCGACGGGAATGAGGGCGCCGCACACGGCGACCACGGTTACGAGCCCGGCGGGTGCCGGCAGCAGGGCGGCGAGCCCCGCGAACAGCAGGGCACCCAGGACGGTACCGAGCGCACGGCACAGCACACGAGACGCCAAGGGCCCCAGATCGGGCTTGACCAGGAAAACTGCGGTGGCGGGCAGCCAGTACCAGTGCGCGTGGTGCAGTCCCTGCGCGACGGCGGCGCTCACCCCGAAGCAGAGCGCGACACGCACGCCGTACTCACGCCCTCCGGGACCCACTGCCGTACGCAGTACGTCGACGGGGCCGCTCCCCGTTGCGGGCGGCGGCTCGGCAGTCCCCCTGTCGAAAGCGTCGGCGGCGTGCAGCAGGGCGTCGTCGAGGGCGCGGAGCCCGGCGTCGGAGCGGGCGGGCGCGGGCAGCGGACCACAGGGGCGGCCGGCACGGACGGCGGCCGCGAGGCGCCGCACCCCCTCCCCCGTACGCGCGGGCAACGGCTCACCGGCCCAGGCGAGCGCGGTCGCGGCCTCGCCGAGCGGCAGCGCGGCAAGGTACTGCGCATGGATCCGCCGCTCGGCGGCTCGGCCGGGCCGCAGCCGCAGACGTGGCCCGGCGATCGCGTCCTGTGCCTGATCGAGAGCGGCCGTGAGGGCGGCACGGCGGGCGGGCGCGTGCGGGGTCCCGGCGGCGGCGAGGAGCGCGGCGACGGCTTCGTACACGGCGGCGACGGCCCCCCGCTCCCCACCGAACCGGTAGTCACCCCTCCCCGGCGAGGGCAGCACGAGCCGCAGCACAATGAGCCACCCGGCCCCGGCGAGGAAGAACAACGCCCGCTGCCACCCGGGCTCGGGCAACGGCATCCCGGCCCCGACGGCAGCCGCAACAAGCAACTGCGTACCACCGGCGGACGCGACGGGCCCCACCGCGCTGAAGGCACCGGCGAGCAGCCCAAGCACTCCGAAGAGGGCGGGCAGCAGCCACGCCCCACTACCCCACGCACCGACGTACGCCCCGAAGACCAACCCACCCGCGCCGCCGACGGCGGGCACCCCCAACCGCCGAACGGCGGCCCGCCGGCCTCCCGGCCGGTCATTGATCCCGGCAAGCATGGCCCCGAGCGCGGCCACCACCCCGATGGACGGCCGCCCGACAGCCACGGCCCCGAGAAGCAACGGCCCCGCGGCGAGCGCACCGCGCAGCACGGCGTGCCACGGAACGGGACCGCGCTGTATACGGAGGGCATGCCCGAGCCAGGGCGGGAGGGCGACCGGGCGCGGGATCGTCAGGCGGCTCACTGGTCCGGGCTCCTGTCGTCGTCGGAAGGTGTGCGTGCCGTGGGACGACGTCGGCCTGGGCGCTGCTCCTGATCAAACGGTAGGCCCCGTTCTTGGAGAGAAAGGGACGTACGCGTTTCCGTGATGTGACGCTTCGATGTGATGCTGCGGTGTGATCACTGAGGAGAGGGACGCAGGCGGGCACGGGGACGACGGCGACCGGGAGGGCGCCGAATCCGACGACGGCTGGCCCGACCGGCCGGGCGAGACCGCCCTGACGATCAAGGTCCCAGAGGCGGACCCCTTGGTGATCGCAAACTTCCCCGCCCACGTGACGGTCCTGTACCCGTTCCTCCACGAGTCCCGCATCGACAAGTCGACAGACGCCGAACTACTCAGCCTCTTCGCCGCACACCCCGAATTCCCCCTCCACTTCAAGGAGTTCCACCGCTACCCAGGGGTCCTCTACCTCGCCCCGACCCCGCCCCACCCGATACAGGCCCTCACCCGCACCCTCACCACCCGCTGGCCGGAGGCGGTCCCGTACCGGGGCATCTTCGGCGCCACCGGCCTGACCCCCCACCTGACGATCGCCAACCACGAGGGCCCGACCACTTACGAGACGGCCTACGACACCATCGAACACGAACTGACCCCGGCACTCCCCGTACGCACCCGGGTCCGCGAGGTCCACTTGATCGTGAAGGAGAACGGGGCATGGCAGGACCGCAAGACATACCGCCTGGGCCGTGCCCAGCCCTTGTCCCACCGGTCCAAGCCGCTGCCCGCTACCCGTTCCGCACCTCCCCGATAGACCCGCTCTGGATCACTATTCCGCCGTGCACATTCCCGCTGAGGTTGTTGTACACATCACCGCGCCGCTCGCCCTCAGAGCCGCCGGGCGTCAACTCATCAAGAAGCGAACGCAGTTCAGCGGCCGCCGCCGGATCGGCCCGCAGCGTACGCCGCATCCGCCCACGCCACTCGGCCAGCACGTCGGCCTCGGCGTCGGCATCCGAGCTGTCCCGCGCGGCGGCCAACTCGGCACGCGCCTCCTCCAGCTCCCCGGCGACGACGTCCTCATCCCCCGCACGCCCCCGCGAAAAGAACCCGGCGACCCGGTCCCGCACCTGCCCCCAGCCGTCGGTCACCATCCCCTGCACGAGCGCCGTCGCCCCCGCCGCCGCCAACGCGGTCAACTCAGCGTCCACCAGGCCCCCTTGTCCCACCACGCGCGTCACCACGCATCCAGATTCCGTGCTTCACGGTAACGCCCGCCACCGACAATTCGCTGGCGGACAAGGGACGACCGGCCTCAGGCTGGCGACCATGAACGGCACCGACGACCTCACAACCCCGCCCCCGAGCCACCAGATCCGCGCCCTGCACACGGACACGACCGTCACCGTCTCTTTCGTGGGCTGAAAAGGGTGGGACTACTCCGTTGATCGCTTCTCAGGGGTGCCCGAATCGGCTGAGCAGGCGAGGGCCCAGTTCGAGAACCATGATGCCGCGTGGCCCGGCCACGACGGCTCGGTTGCCGGGAAGGAACCTGGTGCTCCACAACGGTGATCCGACCCGCAGATGGTGCTCTCGTCGACTTTCCGCGGACCACAGGGCAGCGGAGCAGGTGTGTCCGCCGGAGAGGATGAGCAACTGCCTGTCGGTCTGGGTGATGTCCACGTCGGCCAATTGCATGTGATGGGCCTGCTCGAGTTGGGCATCGATCATCAGGGAGCCGTCTTCGGTGTTCCAGATGTGCAGACGAGAGTAGGCGCCGACTCCGACGGCGACCGGGATGTCACCTATGTGGCTGAAGGAGACAGCCGTGGTGGGAAACGGGTCGCCGTTGTCCATTCTGAGGACGCGATGCCGCGTCTCGTCGCTCGTCACGGTCCACAGCCGGGCCTGGAAGCACTCCCAGTCCCATGTGACGAACCGGTGTGCTTCGTCCGGTTGCTCTGGGAGCGGAGCCACCATGAAGCTGCTGGTGTGGCAGGCCAGCGGCGGCCGAACAGCATCACAAGTGGCTAAGTCGAAGAAGCCCAGTGTCCCGCTTGTCGCAGTGACGAGGAGTAGTGGCCGCTCTCTGTTGATGACAGCGATGGACCTCCACTCCTCGTCCGAGGCCAATTGGAAGTCGTGTGACGGCTGGCCGTCCGGGAAGCCCCGCAGCGTGATGTGCCTCTGCCTGTCCAGGGTGACGAAGGACCGCGGGTCGCCCGGGACCACGGCTGCGCAGCGGAAGCCCTCCTCGGCCGATCGCCCCAGTTCGGCGAGGACGTCACCGCCGTCTGCCTCGAAGATCACGAGAGAGCCGTTGGCCTTGATGGACGCGATGCAGCTCCGTCGGGTGGAGTCGGCGCCTGTGACGACGCTGCGGTGGTAGCCGAGAGAAGCCATCGGGCGGGCCGCTCGGATGTTCCAGGCGCGTACGGCACCGTCGCGTCCTCCCGAGACAAGCAGGCGGGCACCGTTCAGTTCGCACTGTGCCAGCGATTGCACCCCACCGTCATGAACGGCCAACTGCCGTACCTCCTCTTGGGCGGCGCCACGTATGAACAGGTTGCCGTTCCAATCGCCCCAACACCACAGATCGTTGTTGTGGCCCGTAATGAGGGTGGTGAACACTCCCGCGTCACCCTGATGCGGGTCCCCGACAATCTCTCCACGGACCGGGTCCCAACCGATCACCTGGCCTGCCGCAGCTCCCAGAAGGAACACAGGCCCGTCCTGGCGCTCGGCGAGCGATGCCGCCCAGAAGCGCGTGTCGCTCCGCCAGCCCGGCACGTGAACTCCGGGGTGCAGCGGTTCACCGAGCGGACGACCGGTGGTGAGGTCCCACGCCTCAAGGTCACCACTGTTGCCGCTCACCACGGCCAGGCACCGCCCGCCTACGACGTCCACCATGAGGACTCGGTCTTCTCGACCGATCACGACGGGCGGCAGATCCAGCACATGACCGTCCCTGGCGGACAAGACCTCGACTACGTGATCTCGGCTGACCGTAGCCACTGCGGATTGACCTGCGACGTCTAACGACCAGACACCGTTTGGCGCACGATCTTCCGCGAGAATCCTCTGCGGATCGGCCGCGTCCGGCGACGTGCGCAGTAGATGCCCATCCTTGTGAAGGGTCACGATGGCGATGCCGTCACCCTGCCGGAAGGCAGCCATGTCGAGGATGGGTGAATCCGGCTCCCGTACGCCGGTCACCATGGGTTCTCCATCGGCGAGGCGCCACGCCTGGATGCCCCATGCACTCGCCGAGAGCACCATGATCCCCCTCGCTGTCTCAATGGTGTCGACAGCCAGGACGTAGTCGTCATGGTGACCGAGCATGCGGCTCTCAATGAGAGCGTCCCAGCGAGTCCAGAGCACCGACCAGGGACGATCGGGAGCTGTAGCTGCCAATTCGCCCGCCAGGCGCACGTCGCCGGCCATGTGGGCCGCCATCTCGAGGTAGCAGATGCGCTCGTCTTCCGGTGCCACAAGCAGTTGCTGGCCGACTCGTTGAATGATGCGAGCCACTCGCCGGCCCGACCCGGTGCGAGCGGCGGGGAGTGCCGTCAGCAGGCGAGCCGGATCCACGGCAGCCAAAAAGCCCGCGTCATCGAGAAGCTGGTCCAGCACCTGGCCCTCGCCCGCATGGAAAGGCAGATAGGTACGCGTGTACCTGTCGGCGTGCGCCCAGTCCCGCTCGTCAAGGGAAGACGATGACAGCTTGTCGAGGAGGATGTCCGCAAGACGGCGGTGGACGTCGGCTGCCGGACGCTGACGGGTGCTCAGCTGCCGCAAATGCTCGCCCAGCGCTTCGTGGAAGAGCCGGAAGGCGACACGGTCTCCTTGGGTGCTGCGGTGGAGCAGGTCCACCGCAGAGCTGTCCAGGAGCAGCCGGGTGACATCGCGTTCGGAGTACTCGGCTGTTCCCAGCAGGCTGCCCGCGGCCGCCCAGATTCCTGGGTCGCTGAAGCCATCGCCCTGGGACCAGGCCAGAGCCATCAGCAGATCGCGCAACCATGGCCCACCTGGCTGAACGTCACGAAGGTATCGGTCCATGGCGGCACCCACTGTGGTGGGAAACGTCTCCGCCCACCCAGAGCTCCCTGTATCCACGGGTTCGTCAGATCCCATCAGGGACAGCGCCGTGAGCTGTGCCACGAGAAAACTGGAGCCGGCACGAGCTGCTACGGCCACAGCGACCTTTTCCGCGAGTGCAGGGCGGGCACGGTAGGGAGTGCGGACCTGCGGGTCCGGATCGGCCAGCAATGTGCTGCAGACGTACTCAGCAACATCGCGTCGATCCAGATACTGGTCCTCGTCCAGATCGAGTACGAGCGCCGAAGCTCCGAACAGCCGCAGCAGGTGGTCCTCGCCGCCTCGGCGCGTGCCGACGAGCAGACGGATACCCGTCCGCTCCGACGCCGCCGCCAGCGGCTCGAGCAGGTCAACGATGAGCCGATGGGCGTCGGCAGCCTCATCCACCCCATCGACGACGACCACAGTTGGTCGATGCTCGAAATCCTCGCGGAGATGTGCGAGGAGACCGCTGCACGTCCCCTCGTCGATCGTCAGGGCCTGTGAGATCTCGGCGGCCACTTCGTCTGCCGTGCGGCCACGTACATGCACCGCCATGCTGATGGAGCCGACCGGCGGTCGCGTCCCGGCTGGTGCGGCGGCAAGCACCACATTGGGTTGTCCGGCATCGGCCAGACTCACCAGCCTTCCGAGAACCGCTGACTTACCGGATCCCGGGGCACCGGTCACGACACGAGACCACGCAACGTCCAGACCGGCGCCGTTGATCCAGTCCACCAGCTCACGCAGCACTCGAAGTCGACCCATGAAGTATGAGCCCTCGCGCACGAGCGAAGGCAGAATTCCACGCCCTCTGGGGTGGAAGTGACTTCGCAACTGCTCCGCCCGCTGCGCAGCCGCGGTGTCAGACCTGTGAGCCAGCAGTTGCTGGTGCTGCGCCCGCCTCGAAACTCGATCGCTGAGCGCATCAACCGCCGGTGGTACCGCAAATCCGCACACCATGACCAGGGCTGTGAGGACCACCAGGACAGGGGAGACGTGGTCAGACGTGAGGAGCCCCAGCAAGGCCCCAATCGCAACTGCCAGGCCCGGCAGCATATAGAGCAACAGGCGCTCGGCCAGTGACCGTCGGTTGTCACGCTGGCGCAGTGAGTACACGGTTTCATTCGTATAGCCAATCGCGCCTCCTCGTCCATGGAATCCGCGGACGATCACCAAGCCGGCTCGGCTTGGTCATCAAGCCGCGTTCACAGACCCCATCCACGCCCAGCCTGTCCTACTCCACATCGATGCCATAGTCCTGAACGAGTTCCTCCAGACCGCCCCTGTAGCCCTTGCCGCCAAGGACGAACTCCCAGTCTCCGCTTGCCCTTCGGCGGAAGGACCCGAGTACCAAGGCGGTTTCGAGCGGTCGGCCGTCAGAGACCTCAAGCCGTCCCAGCTCCGACATCGCCGGATCGAGCAGCCGGATGCAGGCATCTGTGAAGCCGGAGAGATCCGCGTCCGGGTTGGCCTCCGGATCGATGGCCGCCACCAGCACGAACCGATCAGCTTCCACCGGCAGCCCGTCGAAGGCGACACAGATCGCAGCCTTGTCAGGCGCCTCCGCGGGAAGGGCGCGCACGGAGCCGTCGGGAGTCTGTGGGTTGTTGAAGAAGACGAAGTGATCGTCGCTCAGGACGCGGTTGCCATGGCAGACGAGTGCACACACGTCCAAGGCAACGCTTCCGGTCCACGACATTCCCAGGACGTTGTAGTCGTCAGGGAGCCGAGTGTTCGGGTCCGACGGGGTCGGCTGCGGTGAGGCTTGGTGACCGCCCTCTCCTAATCGTCCGCGCAGTCCGTGACGATGCAGCAGGTCGACGAGTTCCGTGCCCGAGATGAGTTCCAGCGGCTTGCCGTTGGCAAAGGTATGAGAGCCGGGTCCGAACCCGGACGTCGTCACCAGGACGCCCTTGTTGGCGCCGGCGCCCTGCGCCGTCCCGTACAAGTCACGCACGGCAGTGGGTGGCACCGTGTTGCGATAGCGCTTCACCTGTACGACGATCTTGCCGCCTCGGATCGGTGTCGGATCCAGCGCGTCGACGTCCACACCTCCATCGCTGGAGCGCTGGGTCGTCACTGCCTGCATCCCCATGGCGCGGAAGAGATCTGCCACGAGATTCTCGAATTCCACCGGATCCATGTCGTACAGGTCCGGTTCTTCATCGCTGCCGTGGGCGACAACGCGGTTTCCGACGTCTTGTGGCCGACGGCTCGGCCGTACCGGTGTGAGTTGATCCGGCCTGGTCGAGAGCTGTCCTCTCAGGGCGCCGGCCAGGCAACTGCCGGCATCCACCTGTGCCAAGTGCAGGTCACGGAACGAGGAGCGTGAGGCCATGACCGTCGCAAGGAAGATGTGGCCCGGCCGGCCCGTCGTGGGGTCATGTCCATCGACGAACCCGTTCAGGGCCACGGACTCCAGCGCCCCCTGTTCGTCCGCTGCGAAGAGCTCGTGCAGGACAAGCAACATGCACTGCGCGAGAACCTCCTTGTACAGAGCCCGGCGCTGGCTTTCCGGTCGGGGAGTCTCCTTGTCCTGGTCGGTCCCGTACATGTACCGAACGGACTTGATCGCTGGGACGATGTCGTAGGCAGGCAACTCCCAATCGAGCACCAGCTGTCGGGCAGCGGAGTCGTACGCTGCCGCTATCTGTCGCGGGAAGCCGTCAGGCCACGCCGTTGAGGAGTACAGCGCAGCTGAGAAGTACTCGACCGCGGAGTCGGGGTCTCGGCGCCTCACGCCTTCGGATGTCGCGACCACGCCGGCGTTGTGCTCACGTACCGCGGCCAGCTGGGAGTCGACCCACTGTTGGTACTCACGCTGATACGAAGCCAGTTGCTGTTGGCGGTGAGCCTCCGCTGCCTGTGCAACCTGCAGGTCCCGCTCGAACCGCGCTCGCGCCTCGGCCTGCGCATGAGCCCGGCGACTCGCAGTCCAACCACCCTGGGCTTGGTACTGACTGGCATCCGGCATGGTCACCGGCTGCGCCAACTGACCTGGAGCGAAGGGCTGAACATCCTCGGCTCGCATGAGTGAGGACGCCCTGAAAGCCGGAGCGTCACAACCTGAAGCGAGAAGGCTTTGCAGTGCTGCTACCTCTGCGTCCAGATCCTCCGTGCGACGCAGCGCGTCTGCTTGCCTGTACTCGCGGTGGCTTTGGGCAGCTCGGCGCTGGTACGCCCGTGTTTGCTGAGCTTCTTGTCTCCGCTGTCTGGCCTCGGCTTCCGACTGGCGCTGCTGCTGTCGTTGCACCTCAGCCCACGCGCCGACAAGACCGGTAGAACGACGACTCATTGCTGCAGGCCCTCCCCAGGACGTTGGCAGCCGAAAGACACTTCGGTTGTCCCCACAACCAACTGTGACGAGACGACTCTAGCCAGCAACTGCCGCCACGCATATGCATTCGTCAAAGGCTGGGTGGAGATCCAACGCTGCAGGTCAACTCGCTGGAGGCAACTGAGGGGGCGGCCCACCCTCCCGTCCGAGTGGTCGCCCTTGGTACGTCAAATCTGCTCATGGCGTGCCAGCCACGGAAAGGGCTCTGAACAAGGCTTGACGTGGATCAAGCCGTCCTGGCCGTCGAGATCACCCGCGAGGGCTTCGAGCTGGTCCACCGGATCCACGCCTGACGCGCCCGCGCCGACGCCGTCAGACGGCGAGGCTGCGGATCAGCTTGTTGGCCTTGAAGTCGCGGGATTCGACGGTGAGTTTGCCGTCGCTCCCGAGGAGTACGCGCAGGCCCTGCGACTCCGCGCCCCAGCCCGGCTTCTCGCCGCCGTTGCCGTCGGGGCCGTACATGGTCTGGATGAAGCCGGTGTTGACGACGGTGAACCCCTTCGGGTCGCCGCCCTCGACGATCTTCTTCGCCGCCCAGTCCGAGCGGTTGAGGTCCCAGTGGGTGTGCCCGGAGAAGAAGACGACGTTCGGGTGCGCGCCCAGGATCGTGAGCAGGTCGGCCTCGTCGACGAAGTCCTGGTCGTAGAAGCGGGCGGCGTCCGGTCCTGTGGTGCCGGAGACCGAGCCGGGCAGGACGTGGTGGCTGAAGATCAGTACGTAGGGCTTGTCCGCGTGGGACTTGAGGGCGCCGTCCAGCCAGGAGAGCTGGGAGGAACCGAGCGTCACGAAGGGCGGGTTGGTGCCGTTCACCGCTGGCGCGGTGGTGCCGATGAAGAGCAGCGGGAGGTCGCCAGCCGTCGTCTGGGAGTAGACGTCCGGCATGCCTGTGTAGTCGAGGAAGCGCTTGACCTGGGTGTCGAAGGGGTCGGCGTTGTACTGCTCGTGGTTGCCGAGCGCGGCGAGGACCCGCTCCGGGTGGGGGTGGTCGGCGAGCGTCGCGTAGAGGTCGTCGTACTGCTGGGCGGTGCCCTGCGCGACGAGGTCACCGGCGATGACGAGGGCGTCGGAGCCGCCGAAGGAGTTGAGGTCGTCCAGGGCGTTGCCGAAGTCGGCCAGGTCGCCCTGGATGTCGGAGATGACGTCCAGGGCGGTGACCGGGGCCTTTGCCCTTCCGGCCGCTCCCGCCTGGGCGGCGGTGAGGCCGCCGAGGGGGATGGTGGCCAGGGCGAGACCGCTGGCCGTGAGGAAGGTTCTGCGGGAGGGGGGCGTCGCCTCTGGGAACGTGGGGAACGTGGGGGGAGTTTTCATGGCGGGGAGAGTAATGGGGGTGCGGCGACGGGGAGTTGGACTCGTTGCTGCGGGGTGTTGGACTGTTGGAGATCTCTTGGGGGTTGCGGTTCCCGCCTCCGACGTCGGGCCCGCGCCTCCAGATCGCTCCACTCCCCTACGTCCCGATCATCCCCGTCACCGCCCCCACCGGATCCTCGTCCGGCTCCCCCTCCGGCCACCAGTCGTCCCGCCCCGGCTCGCTCCGGTACGGGTACCAGCGGCCGTCTCTCCCGTAGCGGAGCTGGAGGGAGCCGGAGGCGTTGGTGAGGTGGTTGCGGTGGATGGTCATGCGGGGGAGGTCTGCCGTGATGAGGGCGCCCCGGGCCCGGTCGAAGGGGCCCGCCGGGGGGTCCCAGGGGGATTCCAGTACGGCCAGGCCCTCCTCCGCGCCCTGGCGCCACGCCGCCGCTGCGCGGGAGAGGTCGGTGGGGTTGTGGCCCACCGCCCTTGCCAGTTCGGCGAATTGGCGGCTGAAGCTGCGGCGGCCGGTGAGGCCGGGGTGTGATGCGGCCAGGCGTACCGCGTCGTGCCAGGGGTCGGCGGCCGCGAAGGGGTCCGCGCCTGTGGTGAGGAAGGCGTGGGCTCGGGCCGCCGCGTCCGTTGCCAGGAACTCCAGGGATGTGGGGTCGGGGGCGCCGGGGAGTGAGGGCAAGAGCGGGGGGTCGCCCGCGTGGGCGGGGGCGGCGAGAGGGGGTGGGAGCGGGGGGCGGTATTCCGTGGCGAGGGCGTCCCGTGCCAGGGTTCCCGGGAGGTTCTCGGGGCCAGCCTCGGTCGCCGATTCGGACTGCTCGCGGGCCGCCTCGTGCGCGTTGCGCTGCGCCAGTTCGTCCAGGAGCGCCGCCTCGTCTCCGCCGCGCAGGAGGAGAAGTACGAAGGGGTCCGCGTCCAGGAGCCTGGCCGTCTGGTAGGTGAGGGCCGCCGCGTGCTTGCAGGGGCGGCCGTGGTCCGGGCAGCTGCAGGACGGGACCAAGTCACCGGGGCCGGGGAGGAGTTGGACGTCGGCTCGTTCCGCCGCCTCCGCAAGCGCGTGCGGCATGTCCTTGTCCAACAGCGCCGCGATGTGCGCGGGTTCCGTGGCCACCGCGTCCAAGAAGGTGTCCCAGTCCTCCGAGGTGAGGGTGCGCATGCGGATCTCGGCGCGGTAGGGGCGCGGGCGACTTCCGTGTACGTACGCGACGATGCGGCCCGGCGCGACGGTGATCGTGTCGACGTGCCCCTCACGGGCGTACGCGCGGCCGCGACTGAGCCGGCCCGCGTCGAGCGACGTCCCCTCCAGGGCGGCGATCCAGGCGTTGCCCCACCAGGAGGTCGCGAACGGGGCCTGGGGGTCGGGGTGTTGAGGGAGCGGCGGGAAGACCCGGCCGTTGCCGCCGGTGCGGGTGGCGGCGGTGCGGGTGCCTCCGCCCGCGCGGGTGGCGGGGGTGCGGGTGCCTCCGCCCGTGCGGGTGGCGGGGGTGCGGGCGCCTCCGCCCGCGCGGGTGGCGGGGGTGCGGGCGCCTCCGCCCGTGCGGGTGGCGGGGGTGCGGGCGCCTCCGCCCGTGCGGGTGGCGGGGGTGCGGGCGCCTCCGCCCGTGCGGGTGGCGGGGGCGCACGTGTCACCCGTGCCAACGGCGGATGCTTGCGTGTCTCCCGCGTGGGCAGCGGCGGATGCTCGCGTGTCGCTCGCGTCGGCAGCGGCGGACCGCGTATCACCTGAGCCGGCGCCAGCCGGCCCCGCGTCACCCGAACGACCAGCGGCAGACCGCACGATCCCAGCACGCGCAGCATCCCGCGCCCCTCCAGCGGACCCTGCATCACCCGAGCGGCCAGCAGTCATCTCACCCGAGCCAGCGCCAGCACCGGTGCCATTGCCAGCGCCGGTGCAAGTGCCGGTGCCGGTGCCAGCACCAGCGCCGGTGCCAGCAGACCGTGCATCACCTATCCGTACAACAGCAGATCGCCCATCACCCGAGCCGGCACCACCAGCCGACCGCACGATCCCCGCGCGGGCGGCAGCAGACCGCCCATCACCCGTGCGAGCATCGGGGGACTGCGCATCACCCGTGCGAGCATCGGGGGACTGCCCATCACCCGTGCGAGCACCGGAAGACCGCCCATCACCCGTGCGGGCATCGGCAGACCGCACGATGCCTGCGCGGGCAGCGTCCCGCGCTCCCCCCGCACCCCCCGCACCGCGTACGACCGCACCCCCTCCGCCGCCCATGTCGGCGCCCGCGCCCGCACCGCCGCCCACATCAGCACCCGAACCCGCACGATCAGCTCCAGCAGCAGGACTCCCCCCGACCCCGGCGGCCCTCGCATCACCCGAGCTCTCGGCAGCCGCCCCCGCATCACCCGAGCGAGCGGCAGCGGACCGCACGATGCCTGCGCGGGCAGCGGCCCGCGCTCCACCGGCACCGCCCGCACCGCCTACGCCCCCGGCCGAGCCGCCCCCGGCAGAGCCGCCCCTCACGACGCCCTCCGCAACGACACCAGATCCGAAAGCTCCGCATCCGTCAGCTCCGTCAGCGCCGCCTCGCCGCCGCCCAGTACCGCGTCCGCCAACGCCTGCTTGTGGGAGAGGAGTTCGGCGATGCGGTCCTCCACCGTGCCCTCGGCGATCAGGCGGTGGACCTGGACCGGCTGGGTCTGGCCGATGCGGTAGGCGCGGTCCGTTGCCTGGTCCTCGACCGCCGGGTTCCACCAGCGGTCGTAGTGGATGACATGGCCCGCGCGGGTCAGGTTCAGGCCCGTGCCCGCCGCCTTCAAGGAGAGCAGGAACACCGGGGCCTCGCCCGACTGGAAGCGGTCCACCATCGCCTCGCGCCGCGGGACCGGCGTACCGCCGTGCAGGAATTGGGTGCCGATGCCGCGCGACGCCAGATGCGATTCGAGGAGGCGGGCCATCTCCACGTACTGCGTGAAGATCAGCACCGCCCCCTCCTCGGAGAGGATCGTGTCCAGGAGTTCGTCCAGGAGTTCCAGTTTGCCCGAGCGCGGGCGGCCTGCGCGGGTCATGATCGCGGCGTCCTTCAAGTACTGCGCCGGGTGGTTGCAGATCTGCTTCAGGGCCATGAGCAGCTTCATGACCAGGCCGCGGCGTGCGATGCCCTCCGACGCCTCGATGTGGGCCAGTGTCTCGCGCACGACCGCCTCGTAGAGCGAGGCCTGTTCGCGGGTGAGGCTGACGGGGTGGTCCGTCTCCGTCTTCGGCGGCAGCTCCGGGGCGATGCCCGGGTCGGACTTCTTGCGGCGGAGAAGGAAGGGGCGGACCAGGCGGGACAGGCGGTCCAGCGCCTCCTCGTTCTCGGCGTTCTCACCGCCCTCCACCAGGCGGGCGTAGCGTGCGCGGAACGCCTTGAGCGGGCCGAGCAGGCCCGGTGTGGTCCAGTCGAGCAGGGCCCAGAGTTCGGAGAGGTTGTTCTCGACGGGGGTGCCGGTCAGGGCGACGCGCGCCGCCGAGGGGATCGTGCGCAGCGCCTTCGCCGTCGCCGCGTGCGGGTTCTTGACGTGCTGGGCCTCGTCCGCGACCACCAAACCCCAGGAGTAGGACGCCAGTTCGGACGCACTCGTACGCATCGTGCCGTACGTCGTGAGGACGAAGCCGCCCCCCAGGTCGCCTTCGAGGCTGCGGCCCGTGCCGTGGAAGCGGCGCACCGGCACGCCCGGCGCGAAGCGCTCGATCTCCCGCTGCCAGTTGCCGAGCAGCGAGGCCGGGCAGATCACCAAGGTCGGCTCGGGGCGGGCGCGGTGCAGATGGAGGGCGATCAGGGTGACCGTCTTGCCGAGGCCCATGTCGTCGGCGAGGCAGCCGCCGAGGCCGAGGGATGTCATCCGGTCCAGCCAGGACAGGCCGCGGAGTTGGTAGTCGCGCAGGGTCGCGGCGAGGGCGGGCGGCTGGGGGACGGGGTGCAGCTCGTCGGTCAGGCGTTCCCGCAGCCGGGCGAGTGCGCCGATCGGCACGGCCTCGACCCGCTCCCCGTCCACCTCGGCGCCGCCCGTCAGCGCGACGGACAGCGCGTCCACCGGGTCGAGCAGGCCGAGGTCCCGCTTGCGTGCCTTGCGTACGAGTTCGGGGTCGACCAGGACCCATTGGTCACGGAGGCGCACTACGGGGCGGTGCGCCTCCGCGAGGACGTCCATCTCTGCCTCGGTGAGCGGATCACCGGACCCGTCGGATCCGTCTGATCCGTTTGATCCGTCTGATCCGTGTGATCCGTCGGCCCTCTCCGATCCCAGCGCCAACTGCCAGCGGAATTCCAGGAGTTGTTCGGTCTTGAAGAAGTCGAAGTTGTCGGCCGCCGTGCCGGGTGCGGGGCGTACGACAGCCGTCGCCGTCAGGCCACGCGTCAGCTCGCGGGGCCAGTGCACGGCCACGCCCGCCGCGCCGAGCCGGGCCGTGGCCACGCCGAGGAGTTCGTACAACTCCTCCTCGCTCAGCGGCAGTACGTCAGGCAGCGGCCGTTCGAGGAGCCGGGCGAGCGGCGGCCAGACGCGGGCGGCGCGGCGCACGGCGAGGAGCGTGTCGACGCGGGCGCGCGGCCCGAAGTGATCGGCCCCCGCCCAGAGTTGGGCGGCGTCCGCCACGAGCGTGGGGTCGGCGAGGCTGTGCACCTGGACCACCGCCGCGGCCGCGCCCTCGCCGCCGCCGGAGCCGAAGCCGGAGCCGGAGCCGGAGCCGGAGCCCTCGGCAGGGTCCGCCCTGTCGAACACCTCGTGCGCCCGCAGATCGAGCCGCAGCGACACCCGCACCCCGGCGTCCATCCCGGCCGCCACCTCCGCGGCCCACTCCCGCGCGCCCGGCAGCCGCTGCGGCTCGCGCGCGGCGAAGGGCGCCCCGACGGCGTGCGCCGCGGCGGGCGTACGGGGCAGGGCGTCCACCACGGCGTCGACGAAGGCCCTGACCAGGGCGAGCGGCTCGGGCAGCAGGAGGGGCCTGCTGCCGGGCAGCGGTACGGCGTGCGCCTGCGCGGGCATGGCCGAGGCGATCGCCCGCAGCTGCGTGACGTCGGCCTCGTCAAGGGGCCCCGCCCGCCAAGCGTCGAGGTCGCCGCCGGTGAGACCGGGCAGCAGCCGCCCCCGCGCGGCCAGGTGCATCGCGTGCCGGGCGGCGGCGGTCCAGCAGACGACGGCGGGGTGCGGGTGCACCGGCTCGGCGCGCAGGAGCAGCGGCAGCGCGTCCGCCACGGGCAGGATCAGCGCGGGAACGGTGCGCGTACGGACACCCTTGCCGTGTCGGCGTACGACGCGGATCTCATCCTCGGCCGCGCGGGACAGGCCCGCGTCCACCCCCGGGGCCGGAAGACCCCCGCCCGGAAGCCCCGCCCCCGCGCCCCCGACCGGCAGCTCCCCCTCCGGCGCCCAGAACCCGATCCGCCCCTCCCTCGGCACCTCGGCCGGCAGAAAGACAGCAGCACAGGACCTCAGCAGCTCACGGGCCTCCGGGGGCACGAGGGTGTCGCCGGCACCCGCGGCAGCGTCCCGCACCCGCACCGCCCTCACGTTCACCGCCTCGCTCACCCTCAGCCACCCGCACGTCATTCCCGAAAGCCACCCTAAGTCAGCAGGTCGGCCACCTCGGGATGAACGCTGGTAGGAAACTTTCCTAACAATAGTTCGCCCCGCGTTATTGACGCGCACATGTCGTCTCGACAAGATGCCTGCGGAACGGTCCCCACACCGCTCACGGCCCCCCACGCCGATCTAGGAGACGGACATGCCGCCCACCCCCCGCGCCATGAACACCCGTACAAGCAAGACCCGTTCAAGCAAGGCCCGCACGAGGAAGGCCCGTACGACGAAGGCCCGTTGGGCCATCCCCCTCGCCGCAGGCGCCTCGCTCGCGCTGGTCGGCGGGGTGCTGCTCTGGTCCCCGGCCGACGAGGCCGACGCCGCACCGACCGGCAAGGACGCGAAGGCGGCGTTCACCGCGGTCGCCGCCGGCGACATCGCCGAACAGTGCACCGAGGGCGACAGCGGCTGCGAGCACCCCAAGACCGCCGCGCTCGTCGAGAAGCTCAACCCGTCCTTCGTGATGACGATGGGCGACAACCAGTACGACGACGCCCGGCTGCAGGACTTCGAGCAGTACTACGACACCAGCTGGGGCGCGTTCAAGGACAAGACCCGTCCGACTCCGGGCAACCACGAGACGTACGACCCGGAGGGCGCGCTCGCCGGCTACAAGTCGTACTTCGGCGATGTGGCCTACCCCAAGGGCGAGAGCTACTACAGCTACGACCAGGACAACTGGCACTTCATCGCGCTCGACTCCAACAGCTTCGACGACGACGCGCAGATCGAGTGGCTCAAGGCCGACCTCGCCGCCAACTCCAAGAAGTGCGTGGCCGCTTACTGGCACCACCCGCTCTTCTCCTCCGGCGAGCACGGCAACGACCCGGTCAGCAGGCCGATCTGGAAGATCCTGTACGACAACAAGGCCGAGCTGGTGCTCAACGGCCACGACCACCACTACGAGCGGTTCGCCCCGCAGAACGCGGACGGCGAGGCAGACGAGAACGGCATCGTCGAGCTGCTCGGCGGCATGGGCGGCGCCAACCCGTACAAGATCGAGGAAGTGCAGCCCAACAGCGAGAAGCGGCTGACCGAGACCTTCGGCGTGGTGAAGCTGGACTTCACCGACACGGGCTTCTCCTGGGACCTCGTCGGCACGGACGGCGCGACCAAGGACAGCAGCCCGTCCTACGAGTGCCACTGAGCCGGCGGGATGTATCTGGCATCCACCGACGCGGTCGCGAAGGCCAAAGCAAAGACCAAGCCCGAAGCCGAAGCCGCCCCCGAAGGGGCGGCGGAAGCCAAGGCCGAGGGCAAGGCCGAGCGCGGCCGCGTCGCCGGGCCCGTCATCGCCCTCGGCGCGGTCAGCCTGGTCACCGACATCTCCTCCGAGATGGTCACGGCGGTGCTTCCGCTCTACTTCGTGCTCCAACTCGGCCTCTCTCCCCTCCAGTTCGGCTTCCTCGACGGCCTCTACAACGGCGTGACCGCCTTCGTGCGGCTCCTCGGCGGTTACGCCGCCGACCGCGGCGGACGGCACAAGCTCGTCGCGGGCGGCGGCTATGCGCTCTCCGCGCTCTCCCGGCTCGGCCTGCTCCTCGCGGGCGGCGCCACGGCCGGGATCGGCGCGGCGCTCGCGGCGGACCGCATCGGCAAGGGGGTGCGCACCGCGCCGCGCGACGCACTGATCTCGCTCAGCAGCCCGCCGGAGACCCTCGGCCGCGCCTTCGGCGTGCACCGGGCGATGGACACGACGGGCGCGCTGCTCGGTCCGCTCGCCGCGTTCGCGCTGCTGTGGGCGACGGCGGACGCGTACGACGCCGTGTTCGTGGTCAGCTTCTGCTTCGGGCTGCTCGGGGTCCTCATGCTGGTCGCGTTCGTACCGGGGCGGCACGACGCCAGCTTCGTCGCCGCCACCCGTCGGGAGCCTTCAACCACCAAGCGGGGCAGGGTTGTCGACCTCCTGCGCATCCCCGCGTTCCGGCGCGTCCTCGGGGCGGCGGCGCTGCTCGGCGCGGCCACCATCGGCGACGCCTTCCTGTACCTGCTGCTCCAGCGGCGGCTCGACTTCGCGGTCAGCTGGTTCCCGCTGCTGCCCCTGGGTGCCGCCGCCGTCTATCTGCTGCTCGCGGTGCCCGCGGGACGGCTCGCCGACCGTGTGGGCCGCCGCGTCCCGTTCCTTGCCGGGCACGCGGCGCTGCTCGGCGGGTACGTCCTGCTGCTCTGCCCCACCGACGGCTTGCCCCTGCTCGTCGGCGTACTGCTGTTGCTCGGCATCTTCTACGCCGCCACCGACGGCGTCCTGATGGCGCTCGCCACGCCCGTGCTGCCGCGGGGGTGCAGGGCGAGCGGCATGGCGGTGCTCCAGACGGGCCAGGCCCTGGCCCGGCTTGTCGCCGCGGCCGGCTTCGGCGCGGCGTGGACGCTGTGGGGCATCGGCCCCGCGCTGACCTGCGCGGTGCTCGCCCTCACGGTGGCGCTGGCGGGGGCGGCGCTGCTGCTTCCCCGCACCGGAAGCCTCCAGAACACCGAAAGGCAGGCATGACCGCGCAACCCCCCTCCCTGCGCGCCCGGATCATCGCCGTGTCCGCGGCGGCGGCCGTCCTCGCCACGGTCGCCGTCGCCTACACGCTGCACGCCGCCGGGCGCGCCCAACCGACTGCTGCCGCATCGGAGTTCGCCCTCGACACCGGGCAGCTGTACTTCCGCAGCTCGGAGGCCGGTGCGGGCCGCGTCGCCCGCACCGCCCTGCCGTCCGGCAAGGGGCCGCGCACCACGGGCGGCCCCTCCTGCGAGCGGTTCTACGCGGCCGGTGGCACCGCCGTGTGCCTGCAGCGCCGCTCGGGCATCCCGCCCAAGTCGTACGCCGTGGTCCTGGACGACAGGCTCAAGGAGAAGCGCCGTATCGCGCTCACCGGCATCCCCAACCGGGCCCGGGTCTCGGCATCGGGCCGGATGCTGTCGTGGACGATGTTCGCGACCGGCGACTCCTACGCGGGCTCGTCCTTCTCCACCCGTACGTCGATCCTGGACACCCGCACCGGCTATCTCATCAAGAACATGGAGGAGATCCCCCTCACCCTCGACGGCCGCCGCTACCACTCCCCCGACGTCAACTACTGGGGCGTCACCTTCGCCAAGGACGACAACCGCTTCTACGCGACCGTCTCGACGAAAGGGAAGACGTACCTCGTCCAGGGCGACATGAAGAAGTGGGCGGCGCGCACCCTGCGCACCAACGTCGAGTGCCCGTCCCTCTCCCCCGACAACACCAGCATCGCCTTCAAGAAGCGCGTACGTAAGGGCACTTCGGACCCGTGGCGCCTGTATGTGCTCGACCTGCGGACGATGCGCGAGCGCCCGCTCGCCGAGTCCCGCAACGTCGACGACCAGGCGGCCTGGCTCGACGACGACACCCTCGCGTACGCGCTTCCCGGCAAGGAGGGCCGCAAGCAGGACATCTGGACGACACGGGCGGACGGCGAAGGAGAGCCGAACCTCCTTGTAGAGGGCGGGACTTCACCTGCGGCTGTGCGCTGACCGCGCACGCGGGCGGTCCCTCACGCGAGGAACTCCGCGACGGGCGCGACGAATCCCTCCGCGTCGTCGAGCCACGGAAAGTGCCCCGCGCCCGGCCGCACGACGAGCGTCGCGTCCGGGAACAGCGCGGCGACCTCGGCCACGGCGGCCGGCGGCGCGCCCAGGTCGAACTCCCCGGCGACCACGAGGACCGGCGCCCCGAACCCGGCGAGCGCCGCGCGCGTGGCCTCGGGCTCAAACGCACCGTCGGCGCCGAAGGCCTCGGTGACGGCCGGGTTCTGCTGGCCGGCCTCCGCCGCCTGGTGCGCCTGCGCCGCAGCGTCCCAATTGCCGTACGAGAAAGGCGCGATGGCCTGCCAGCTGTCCGCCGTGGCGTTGCCGGACACGATGGCTTCGAGGGCCGCGAAGGCCTCCGGGAACCAGGGCTCGTCCTTGCGGAGCAGCGCGGTCTCGCGCCGCGTCGCACCGTCGATCGCGACGCCGACGGCCCTGGTGCTCGGCGTGACCAGGACGAGCCTGCCGACCCGCTCGGGGTACCGGGCCGCGTACTGGACGGCGATGGTCGCGCCCGCGCTGTGCCCGAGCAGATCGATGCGGTCGAGCCCGAGGTGCTCGCGCAGGGCCTCGACGTCGTCGACGAGCCGGTCGCACCGGCAGGACGCGAGATCCTGCGGCAGCGCGGACTCCCCCGTACCCCGGATGTCCAGCATGATCAATTGCCGGTGGGCGGACAGCCCGCCGAGCTCACCGAGGTACACGGAGTCCTGCGGACCGCCGGGCAGGCAGATGAGCGGGGCGCCGGCGTCGTCGCCGTACACGTGATGGGCGAGGTCCGTGCCGTCAGGGGCGGGGAAGAGGGGCATGGCGGCGATCTTTACAGCGCGGCGCCGACCGGGCAACCGAATAGCCCGCCCGCCCCCTCGGCGCCACCGAATTCGGATGCGTACGACCATCCTGATCCCGCACGATCAGGGGCATGACCCCCATCCACCGCACCACGGTCCCCGCCCTCTTCCCGCCACCCGGATACGCCCACGCCGCCGTCGTCGAGGCAGGCGCCCGCCTCGCCTTCATGGCGGGCTCCGTGCCGCTCGACCCCGAGGGGAACCTCGTCGGGGACGGCGACGTGCCCCGGCAGACCGCGCAGGTCATCGCCAACCTCGACGAGGCGCTGCGCGCGATCGGCAGTGATCTCTCCCTGGTGGTGGCCAGCACGGTGTACGTGGTCGGGGACGAACCCGGCGTCCTGACCGAGGCCTGGGAGGTCGTCCGCGCCTCCGCCCTGCACGCGGGCCCGCACACGTCGACGCTCCTCGGCGTCACGTGCCTCGGGTACCGCGGCCAGCTGGTGGAGATCACTGCCACGGCCGTCGTGCCGGAGGCCGCCGCCGGGCCCCGGGCGGCCCGCTGAGCGCTCCGCGGGACGTGCGGAGCGCTCAGTTCTTGGCCCGGCTCGCGAGGCCCAGCGCATACTCCGGCCACCACTCTCCCGCCTCCGGCCCGCCCCGGCAGGCGCCGTCGGACTCACCGGGGCGCTTGATCCACAGGTAGGCGTCGAGCGCGAGGTCGCCGGTGAGGGTGGTGGGCGGGGTGCCGAGGGCGCGTCCCGGCGGGTTGCACCAGGTCGAACCGGAGCCGGTGTAGGGGCCGTTGCCGTTGCGGCTGCTGTCGACGACGAAGTGCTTGGCGCCGCCGATGAGGGCCGCGAGACGATGCCCGTACGCCGAACTCACCGCGTCCGTCTGGTAGTTGGACACGTTGAGCGCGAAGCCGTCGGCCTTGTCGATCCCGGACTGCCGCAGCGGGGTGACCAGGCGCTCCTCATCGGGGATCCAGTCGGCGTTGCCCGCGTCGAGGTACACCTTGGTGTTCGGGCGGGCCTTGAGGCGGTCGACGGCGTGCGCGAGCAGCGCGTACCGCTCCCCGGCGTCGGTCATCTCACAGCCCGCCACCTCCCGCGCGACGGCGTCCGGTTCGACGATCACGTACGCGGCACGGTCGCCGATCGCCGCCGCGAACTCCTCGATCCACAGCCGGTACTCCGCCGCGCTCGCCGCGCCGCCCCGGGAGTGGTCGCCGCAGTCGCGGTGCGGAATGTAGTACGCGACGAGTACGGGGACGCGCCCCGCGCCGGCCGCCGCCTCCGTGACCGCACGGACTCTTGGCCCCGGCCCCTCGTCGGCCAGCCACACGGCCTGGGCGCGGCCGCCGATGCGGTCCATGAGCAGCGCTTGGGAGGTATGACCCTGGCGTCGCCACTCGGCCGCCTGGAGGGCGGCGGAGCTGTCCGGTTCAACCCAGAAGGCGGTGTCCTGCGGCACGGACTCGGACGCCCCCAGAGCCCCGGGAGCCCCGGACGCCCCAGCGCACCCGCTCGCCGCCGCGCCGAGCAGCAGCGCGGCGGCCAGGAGCCCGGAGCGGACGGTACGGCGAAGTGCGGCGCGGGGACGGGGACGGGCCCCGCCGGACCGGACGGTCGACTGCGACACCGGGCACCTCCAGTTGCTCGGCGCCGGACCTGCCCGGCGCCTTGCACGGAGTCTGCGGTCGCCCGGCCCGCGCAGCGCACTGTCCCCCGCCGTGCGCGCCACAGATCGTTCCCGAACATCACTCCGACGGCGGCGGCGCCCAAGTACGGCTCTTCGGGAGGGGTTTGGCATATCCGCCGATCCGGCTGGTGGTCAGGCCGAGCCCGACGAGCGACTCGGCGAGCTTCACGGCGGCGGCCACGCCGTCGACCACCGGCATGTCGAGCGCGGCGCCGACCTTCTCCTGCAGCCCGGTCATCCCGGCGCAGCCGAGCACCAAGACCTCGGCCCCCGCATCGCGCGCCCGCCCCGCGGCGGCGAGGAAGGCGCGCAGGGTGGCCTCCTCGTCCCCCAGGTCGAGGACGCCGAGCCCGGTGCCGACGACAGCCGCACAGTTCCGCGCGACCCCCGCCGCGTGCAGGCTGTCCTCGATCTGCCCGCGTGCCCGGTCAAGGGTGGTGACGACGCCGTACCGCCGCCCGAGCAGACAGGCCAGATGGGCGGCGGCCTCGGTGATGTCGACGACGGGCACGTCGAGCAGCTCCCGGGCGCCTTCGCGTCCGTGCTCACCGAACCCGGCCAGGACCACGGCGTCGTACGAACCCTCATAACCACGCAAGGCGTCGAGGACGGCGGCCGCCGAGAGATAGCTGTCGAGCCACCCCTCGGCTGACTCGGGGCCCCAGGCGGGGGTGAGCCCGGTGATCGTGGTGCCCGGGGCGGCCGCGTCCCGGGCGCCGCGCACGATCTCCTCGGTCATCGACCGCGTGGTGTTGCAGTTGGTGACGACGATGCGCACTTAGCCCTCCACCGCGGGCTCGGCGGCCTCCACTGGCTGGGCGGTCCGCTCCGAGCGGCACAGCGCGCCGTACAGCAGCGCGGCGGTCGCGGTCCCGATGAACCACGAGTACGGGGCCACGTAGTCGAAGAACGGCACCAGCGCGCACACCGCCGCAAAGCCCGCCGTCGGCAGGAAGGCCGCGAGCGCCTTGGGGTTGACGCCCTTCTTGTAGTAGTACGGCGATCCCGGCTCGGCCTTGAAGAGCGCCTCGGTGTCGATGCGTCCGCGCTTCACCCAGAAGTAGTCGACGGCGATGATGCCGAACAGCGGCCCGAGGAAGGCGCCGAGACCACCGAGGAAGTAGTTCACGACGGTCGGGTTGGAGTACAGGTTCCACGGCGTGACAAGGAGGGCTGCGACCGTGGAGATGAGTCCGCCGATCTTGAAGGTGATCTTCTGCGGCCAGACATTGGCCAGGTCGTACGCGGGCGAGACGAAGTTGGCGACGATGTTCACGCCCATCGTGGCGACGGCGAAGGTGAGCGCACCGAAGATCAGCACCCAGGTGTTGCCGATCTCGGCGACGAGTTCGGCGGGATCGGTGATGGCCTTCCCGAAGACCTCCAGGCTCCCGGCCGTGACCACGACCGAAAGGATCACGAAGGCGGTCGAGTTGATGGGCAGTCCCCAGAAGTTGCCGCGCTTGACGGTGCGGTAGTCGGGGGCGAAGCGCGAGAAGTCGCAGAAGTTGAGCATCAGCGTGCCGTAGGTGGCGAGGATGAGCCCGATGGCGCCGAACCACTGCCGCACCTGCTCGCCCGTGGAGACGGGGTTCGGGGTGCTGGTGAGCGAGATGGTCCAGCCGGCCTTCCAGAGGATCCACACGGCGAGGGCGATCATCACGACCCAGATGGCGGGCCCGCAGAAGTCCTGGAACTTCCGTACGGACTCCATGCCCTGGGTCATGATCAGCCCCTGCACCAGCCAGAGGGCGACGAAGGAGCACCAGCCGAGCGCGTGAAGGCCGAGGAAGGAGCCCTCGGTCCACGACTCCAGGCCCGGGAAGGCGGCGATGAGCATCACGTTGACCGCGATGGAGGCCAGATAGGTCTGGATTCCGTACCACATGATGGCGATCACGGCCCGGATCAGGGCGGGGACGTTGGCGCCCCAGACACCGAAGCTGATGCGGCTGACCACGGGGAACGGCACGCCGTGGCGCTGGCCGATGCGCCCCATCATGTTCATTCCGGCGTAGATCAGTACGAAGCCGACGAGCAGCGAGGTGAAGATCTGCCAGACGTTGAGCCCGAGCACCAACAGGCCGGCGGCGAAGGTGTAGTTGCCGAGGTTGTGGACGTCGGACATCCACAGGGCGAAGAGGTCGAAGACCTTCCACTTGCGTTCGGCGGTGGGGGCGAGGTCTTCGTTGGTGAGGCGGGGATCGGGGACGAAGTCGTGCGTCGCGCCGGGGGAGTCGGCGCGCTGGGCGAGGGACACGGGGCCTCCTGAGCTGGGGCGGAGGTGCGGCACCTTTGGTATACCAAAGTTTGGTATACCAAAGTGCCGCCATGTTCCCGCCCCCGGCGGCGTCCGGCAATGTCCGTACGGTTACGAATCGGTAAATCGATGCGGGGTTCGGCAATGATGGACACCATGACGACCGTGGAGCAGCCGCTGGGCGCCGTACGCGAACGCGTGCTCGCCGAGCTGCGGCAGGAGATCATCGCCGGACGCCTCGGCCCGGGCGACCGCCTGGTCGAACGCGAACTCGCCGACCGCCTGGGGGTGTCCAGGGTCCCGGTGCGCGAGGCGATCCGGGCGCTGGTCGCCGAGGGCTTCATCACCTTCGAGACCCCGCGCAGGACCGTGGTGCGCCGGCTCACCCGCACCGACGTCACCGAACTCTTCGAACTGCGCGAGGCGTTGGAGGTCTTCGCCGCGGGGCGCGCGGCACAGCGGGCCACCGAGGAGGGGCTCGCGGAGCTTTCGGCCCTCCTCGACAGCGCGGCGGAGGCGACCCGAACGGCGGACGCCGAGGCGATCACGGACATCAACACCCGCTTCCACGACCGCATCCTGGCGATGGCGGGCAACAGCCTGCTGACGTCCGTCATGGAACCGGTCGACGGGCGGCTTCGGTGGATGACGCGGCGAAACGAGGAGTGGGCACACCTGCTTGAGGAACACCGTGAGCTGTACGAGGCGGTGGCGTCGGGGGACGCGGAGCGCGCGCGGGCGCATGCGCTGGTCCATGTGCGGACCAACTACCGCTCCACGGTGTGGCATCTCTTCGGTGAGGAAGCGGACTGACCGGGGAAGCGGACTGACCGAGGAAGCGGACTGACCCCGGACACGCTCAGGTCACCGCCGCCCCCAGCGCCACGAACCCGCAGATGAGCACGAACAGCACCGCCAGCAGCGGCCACACGAACCGCAGGTACTTGTCGTAGCCGACCTTCGCGAGGGCGACGCCGCCGATGGTCACCGCCGTGGTCGGCACCCACAGGTTCATCCAGCCGCTGGCCGACTGCCAGGCCGTGACGACGACCGCGCGCGAGACCCCGGCGAAGTCGGCGAGCGGGGCGAGGATCGGCATGGCGAGGGTGGCGTGCCCGGAGGTGGAGGGGATCAGGAAGGCGAGCGGCAGGTTCACGATGAAGACGATGATCGCGAACAGGCTCGACGACGTGCCCTTGACCACGCCCTCGATCGAGTGCAGCACGGTGTCCGTGATCTTCGAGTTGTTCATGATCGTCGTGACGCCGCGGGCCAGCAGGATGACAAGCGCCGGCGAGACGAAGTCGGCCGCGCCCTGGATGATCGTCGAGCTGAGCTTCTGCTCCCCCATCCGCGCGACCAGCCCGACGAGGACCGCGGCGCACAGGAACAGGGCGGCCAACTGCGGGAAGGACCAGCCCAGTTCGAAGCCGTACGGCTCGGCGTCCGCGTCGCCGGTGAGCGCGCTCCGCCACGGCACCACCGAGAAGATCATGAAGGCGAAGACGAGCGCGGTCACGATGAGCACCGCCTTGTGCAGACCGGTGAGCTCGGGCACCTCCGCCGCCCCCGCCGAGGCCTGCTCCTGGTCCCGGTCGCCGGGCAGGAACCCGGAGAGCGAGCGCTCCGGGCTGCGCTGGACGCGCCTGGCGTAGCGGATGACGTAGGCGACCGTCACGGCCGTCAGGACGATCCACATGGCGAAGCGAAGGACGATGCCGTCGCCGAGCGAGATGTCGGCGGCGGACGAGGCGACGCCCGTCGCGAAGGGGTTCACCGTCGAGCACAGGACGCCGACACCCGCGCCGAGGATGATCGCGCCGACGGCGGTCATGCGGTCGTAGCCGAGCGCGAGCATCAGCGGCACGATCAGGCCGTAGAACCCCAGCGTCTCCTCCGCGAAGCCCTCGACCGTGCCGAGTACGGAGAAGACGACCATGACACCGGCGATGAGCAGCGCCCCGCGATCGCGCAGCCGGTGCGCGAGCCGCCCGATGCCACGGTCGAGCGCGCCGGTGGCGAAGACGACGGTGATGAAGGCGCCGATGGCGAGTACGAAGAGGAAGACCCCCGCGCTGCCGTACAGCGCGCCGACGTTGTCCGGCGCGACCAGCGAGGTCTTCTCGTCCTGGATGCCGTAGAGGCCGTTGACCGGGGCGAGGAAGAGATCGCCCAGCCGGTCGACGAACGACTGGCCGGAGTCGACCCGGTGGTAGGTGCCCTGGACGGGGGCGCCCGAGTCGTTGCGGTCGTACTGGCCGGACGGGATGAGGAAGGCGAGCAGCCAGACGGCCACGGTGACGATCGCGAGGACCGTCAGCGCACTGGGGAAGGTGAACTTCCCTTTCCGCGCGGGCTCTTCAGTACCCGGTTCGGGATCCGTGTCGGTCGTGCTCACGCGGCGCCGTCTCCGGTCGGGAAGTCGGCGGCGTACTCGCGGACGAAAGCGCACATCGCGACGACGGTGTTGCGCAGTTCGGAGAAGAGGACGCGCTCGTTCGGGGCGTGCAGATTGCACATGCTGTCCTGGGCGCCGAAGAGCAGCACCTCCGCGCCGGGTGCCGCCTTCGCCAGGCCGTTGACCAGCGGGATGGAGCCGCCGGTCGCGACGGACGAGGCCTCCTCTCCCCAGGCCTCCTTGAGCGCGGCGCGCGCGGCACGGTAGGCGGGGCCACTGGTGGCCGCCTCATAGCCGGGGCCCGTGTCGCCGGGCGTGACGGTGAGCGGGACGCCGAACGGCTTGAGCGAGCGCAGGTGGTCGACCAGCTTGGCCTGCGCCTCCTTCGGGTCCTGACGCGGGTGGAAGCGCAGGTTCAGCTTGGCCCTCGCGTACGGCACGACGGCCGATGCGGCGTGCTCCACGCCGGGCGCGTCCAGGCCGATGACGGTGATCGCGGGGCCGCTCCAGAGCCGCTCCCCCAGGCCGCCGCTGCCGACGAGCGGCACCCCGTCAAGCACCCCGGCGAGCTCACGGAACTCCTCCTCGGTGTAAGTGGTGCCGCTCCACTCCGCACGCCGCAGCCCTTCCACGGCCACATCCCCGTGTACGTCGTGGAGCGTGGCGAGCGCCTTGAGGAGTACGACCAGGGCGTCGGGTGCCGCCCCGCCGAACTCCCCGCTGTGGCGCGGCTCTTCGAGGGTGCGCACCTCGACGATCACCTCGGAGGCGCCGCGCAGCGCGGTGGTGAGGGTGGGGGTGCCGGGCCGGAGATTGCCGAGGTCGGCGATGACCATGGCGTCGCAGGCGAACCGCTCCGGGTCGGTGGGCGGATAGTCGTCGAAGGTGCTGCCGTACTCCTCCTGCCCCTCGATGACGATCTTGATCCCGACGGGCGGCCGCCCCCCGTACGCGCGCAGCATCCCCAGGTGCGCGATCACATTGGACTTGTCGTCCGCGATGCCCCGGGCCCGCAGCCCGCCCTCGATGGGCGTCGGCTCGAAGGGAGGCGACTTCCACAGCCTCTGGTCGCCGGGCGGCTGGACGTCGTAGTGGCCGTAGAGCAGGACCGTGGGTGCGTCGGGGCTCGGCGGCGGGATCTCGCCGTAGATCACGGGCGCGGTGTTCGGCAGATCGAGCCGCTCGACGGTGGGCACCCCCGCACCCCGCAGCAGTTCGACGAGCAGATCGTGCGCCGCGAACACCGCCTCGGCCGGGAAGCCGGGGAAGGCGATCGACGGGATCGTGGTGAGCCACTCGAGGTCGGCACGGAGCGTGTCCATCAGGTCGTCGACGGTGGCGACGGTGTCTTCGGGCTTCATGGGCGGCACCCCTCGTTCTTCGTCCCGCTTTGCGGCGATCAGCCCGAATTATCGAACCAGGGGACGGGTGCTTCCCGGACGGCTCGCCGCGCGCCCGGCGATGCGGCCCTGCTGCCGCACCGGCCCTTGCCCGGCCCTTGCCCGCCCGTTGTCCCGGTCCCGTCCGCCGGACAGGCACTAAAGTCGGGGCATGGCTTCGGAGACTTCGGGCGGCGGCAAGGGCAACGGCGGTGCGGCGGGCGCGGGCGAGAGTTCCGTGCGCGTCGACGCCTGGATCTGGTCCGTACGCCTGGTCAAGACCCGCTCGATGGGCGCGGCGGCCTGCAAGGGCGGCCATGTACGGGTCAACGGCGAGCGCGTGAAGCCCGCTTACGGCGTGCGCGTGGGCGACGAGGTGCGGCTGCGCCACGCGGGCGGCCGGGAGCACGTCGTCGTGGTCAAGCGCGTCATCCGCAAACGCGTCGGCCCGCCCGTGGCCGTCGAGTGCTACGTCGACAACAGCCCTCCCCCGCCGCCCCGCGAGGCGGTCGCTCCCGCCGGCGTACGCGACCGGGGCACGGGCCGCCCCACGAAGCGCGACCGCCGCGACATGGAGCGACTGCGGGGCCTGGAGGGCTGAGCGCTCCGCGGGACGTGCGGTGAGGAACCTGCGGGCCGGTGGTGATGAACCCGCGGGCCGGTGGGGGCTGAGCGCGCCCACGCGGCGGAGCCGCATATGTCACAGCCCCGCGCCCCTTTCGGGGCGCGGCCAGCGGCTCGGTTACCCCGCAACCGCCCGCACCCAGATCCCGTCCTCCGTCAGGTACTTGTCCACCTTCAGGCCCGCCTCCGCCAGCGCCTCCTCGAACTGTTCCTTCGTCATGGGGCGGGCGAGGAACGTCTGGGTCCACTGGGCGTCCGGGAAGACGTACTCCGCGCGCACCCTGTTCACACCGTCGCCCACCGGGTCCGCCGACACGATCCGTACGGTGTAGCCGCCCGGGTCGACCCGCTCCCGCGGCAGGTTCGTGTGATAGTCCATGCCCTCCCGCTGGATCAGGACGCAGCCGTCGTCCGCCACATGCTTCCGGCAGGTCTCCAGCATGCCGTCCCGCACCGCCAGGTCGCCTTCGTGCACGAGGAACGAGCCGAGCATCACCACGTCGAACTTCTCGTCCAGGTCGAGCGACTCGATCGCGCTGCGCACCGTGCGGACCACACCGCCGGGCCCTTCGGTCCCGGCGAGCGCCTCGACCTTCTCCAGCATCTCGGCCGACTCGTCCACCGCCGTCACCCGGAAGCCCCGCTCGATCAGCGGCCGGGTCACCCGCCCCGCCCCGCTGCCCAGTTCCAGAATGTGCGCCCCGGCCGGCACGGCGGCCTCGATGACGTCCGGCTCGTCCCCGACGGTCAGGCGGGTGTACAGGTCCACCGCGCAGCCGTCCGGCGTGATCGCTCCGGGCCCCGTTCCCTCGTGTCCCTCACGCATCTCAGCAGTCATGACCCGTCAACGAAGCGTCCCGCAGGCCCGTTCCCCCCTCATGCTCCTGTCGCTCCGGCTACAGCGGGAACCAGCCATGCCCCCCGTACCAATGACCTCCCGCCCGCAGATGGTCCCCCACCGCCCTCTCCACGCTGGTACGGCGCGGCAGTTCGGCCACGGGCAGGCCCCGGTCGCCGAAGACGAAGGCTATGGGGCCGTCGTCGTCCGGCTCCTCCTCATATCCCCGCGCCGCATGGAATCGCTCCTGGAAGCGGACGATGTTCGACTCCGCGGGCAGATACCGCTTCAGCTGCGGATCGAGCAGCCAGGAGTGGCAGACAGCTGTCTCATACCGTTCCTCCGGGAAGTGGCGCGCGAAGAACTCCCGCGCCAGCGCAAGCGACCGGTCACACGCCTCCGGAGTCAGCGGCCCCCGGAAGTCAGTGATGTGGATGTTGAGGCAGGGGTCGCCCGGGCCCGCGCTGTGCCCGCCGACGGATGTCGCCGCACCCATGCGCGCGCCGAGCACGGCGCGCTGGAACTGCAGTCGGCCCAATTGGTAGAGCTCTCCCCGGAAATGCAGGCTGTTCCACCCCGGCACCACGAGACCGCGGCCGCCGTGCGACCTGCGGTGCACCGCCAGATGCCGGCCCAGATCGGCGAGGGTGCGGCGCGAGACGTCGTCCGGGACACCGCGGCCGCGGTGATAGGAGCGGACCCGGGGCAGCGCCGCCACGTACACGAACACGAAGAAGCAGCGTCCGAGCTCCCCCAACTCCTCGGGCAGCACCGGGATCCGGGGGCCCGCTCCGGGCTTGCCCATGTCCCGTACGAGCGCGCCGACGCAGCGGTCGAGCAGCCATCGCGCGTCGGGATCATCCAGGAGCCGGCCGCGCAGCGCCACGAGGCCGTTGATGTCCTCGTGCCCGACGGCCAGGTCGAGCAGGACCTCCGGCAGGTCGTCGGCGTCCGGGAGCACCGCGCCCGCCCGCGGCGCGTCCGCGCCATCGAGATCCTTCAGCCACGACGCGAGGCTCTCGTCCGTCCTCGCCCGATCCCTCAGTACGTCCAGCACAGCCTTACCCCCGTTACAGCCAGCACAGCCTTGCCCCCGTTCGGCGACGCCGGCGACACGACGGCATCGGCGGCACATCCACGATCTTGCCGCCTCCGGCCCTTCCGGACCACCACCCACGGGTGGATCCTGGAGGGTGGAGAAGCAGGTGGAGAGAGGGTGGAGATGACCCTCATGATGCGTACAGGCAGTGAGCCGTTGACCGCGCGCAGTCCGCTGCGGATGCGTTTCTGGTTCAGCGTATGGGGCCTGGTCTGGGCAGTCTTCGGCACCGTCGTCTTCGCGCTCGTGGGACGCCCGCAGTGGGCGGCGGCGTGCGGCGTGCTGTTGCTGGTCGTCACCGTCGACATGGCGGTGGTGGTGCACCGCATCCACCAGGGGCCGCACTACCAGCCGGGCCGCGACATCCCGCCGTACGAGCCGCCGAGGACCGGCTAGCCGCCGCTGCTCTCGGCGCTGTTCTCGCCGCCGTCGAAGCGGGCCGCGGCCAGATACTCCGGCTGCGGGTCGAGCGCCGCGGCGAGGCGGAAGTGCCGCCGGGCCTGGTCCGGCCTCGCGGCGCGCTCATAGGTGCGGGCGAGCGCGAAGTGGGCGAACGCGTTGTCCGGCTCACGCTCCAGGACGATGCTGAACTCCAGCTCGGCGGCGCGCAGTTGGGCGGCGGCGAAGAAGGCGCGGGCCCTCAGCAGCCGGGCCGCCGTGTTCTCGGGGTGGGCAGCAATGACCGTGTCGAGCAGCTTCACCGCGCCTCGGGGATCGCGCGCGGCAAGGAGCTGCTCCGCCGCACGGAAGTCGATGACATGGGTCTCCGGGGTGATTTCGGGCACGCGTGACTCCTTCCCTCGCTCCACTGTGTCAACGCCCGCCACGCCGAAGCCTATTCCGCCGATTCACACGGGTCCCAAACCACAGAGCTCCGCCCTTTCGAGGCAGAGCTTCACAGCGCCACGGCCACCAGCACCAGCCCCAGAACCAAGATCGCCGAACCTGCCGCCACAAAGCCCCGGTCGATGCCCCTGCGCTCATGCCCGAGCAGCACCGCCTCGCGGGGATCGTCGCTGTCGTACGCGATCCGCACCCGGTCACCCGCGACCAGCGGCCGCTTCCGGCTGCGCGGCACCGGCGACACCACCTCGACGACCCGCCCGTCCCCCGTCTCGAACTGCAGCAGCGGCCGCTCGGCTCCCGGCTGCACCGCCTTGACCAGGGCCTGCGTCACCTCGCCCGAAGCGATGATGTGCCGGGTGCGCCCCAGGCCGTAAGCGCCGGCAAGCAGCGCGACCAGGCCGCCCAGAGCGGTGACCACCGCCAGTACGACCACCGACCCGCCCCCTTCTAGGCAGTCCGGGCCCGCCGCGCGAGGTCCGCCCATACGGCGGCGACGCGCTCTGCGAGGCCCTCCAGGGGGCCGTCGTTGTCGATGACGACGTCGGCGATCTCCCGTCGCTTCTCGCGCGTCGCCTGGGCGGCCATCCGCGCGCGAGCGTCCTCCTCGCGCATGCCGCGCAGCCGCACCAGACGGTCCAGCTGCGTCTCGGGGCTCGCGTCGACGACGACCACGAGGTCGTACAGCGGCGCCAGGCCGTTCTCCGCGAGCAGCGGCACGTCGTGGACGACCACCGCGTCCTCGGCGGCGGACGCCTCAAGCTCGGCGGAGCGGGCGCCGACCAGGGGGTGCACGATCGAGTTCAGTACGGCCAGCTTCTCCGGGTCGGCGAAGACGATCGCGCCCAGCTTCGGACGGTCGAGGGTGCCGTCCGGCGCGAGAATCTCCCGGCCGAAGGCTTCAACGACCGCCGCCAGACCCGGAGTTCCCGGTTCCACCACCTCGCGGGCGATCTTGTCGGCGTCGATAAGCACCGCTCCGGACGCGACGAGCAGCCGCGAGACTTCACTCTTGCCGGCGCCGATACCGCCGGTCAGGCCCACCTTCAGCATGACCGGCAGCTTAGGCGGTGGCGTCAGACGTCGCCCTCCCGCTCGGCGAGAAAGCGTTCGAATTCCTGGCCGATCTCGTCGGCCGACGGGATGTCCACGGGCTCCGCGAGCATGTTGCCCCGGTCCTGGGCACCCGCCGCCGCGTCGTACTGGTGCTCAAGCCCCTGGACCAGGGCGACCAGTTCCTCGTCGCCCTCCTGGATCTGCCGGTCGATCTCGGTCTGGGTGCGGTGCGCCTCGGTGCGAAGGCCGTGCGCGATGCCGGGGAGCACCAGGCCGGTCGCCGCGGTGATCGCCTCCAGGACCGTGAGGGCCGCGTCCGGGTACGCGGAGCGCGCGATGTAGTGCGGAACGTGCGCGGCGACACCGAGCACGTCGTGCCCCGCCTCCAGGAGGCGGTACTCGACGAGCGCAGCCGCGCTGCCCGGCACCTGCGCCTCGTCGAAGGGGCTGCGGTGCCCCGGCACCAGGTCGGTGCGGTTGCCGTGCGGGGTCAGGCCCACGGGCCGGGTGTGCGGCACGCCCATGGGGATGCCGTGGAAGTCCACCGAGAGACGTACGCCGAGGCGCTCGACAATCTGCCCGACGGCCGCCGCGAAGCGCTCCCACTCGACGTCCGGTTCGGGCCCGGAGAGCAGCAGGAAGGGCGCGCCGGTGGCGTCCTGGAGGAGCCGCACGTCGAGCGTGGGCACCTCGTAGTCGGTCCAGCGCTCACGCTTGAAGGTGAGCAGCGGGCGGCGCGCGCGGTAGTCGACGAGCCGGTCGTGGTCGAAGCGCGCCACCACCTGGCCCGGCAGGCTGTCCACGAGACGCTCGACGATCTGGTCGCCGGTCTCGCCCGCGTCGATGTATCCGTCGAAGTGGTAGAGCATGACAAGTCCGGCCGATTCCTGGGCGAGCGCCATGTCGACCACGTCGAGGCCCTTCGGCTCCCATGCGTACAAACCCTGCGGATCAAGCACTGTGACCGCTCCTCGCCCTCTGCATCGTGACTCGTACAGCAGAACGCCCGCCTGGGCACGGGCATTCCCTCCCGCGCCCCTTCACAGCGGCTTCTTACGTCACGTACATCCGGGCGGCCTGCACGCGCGCACCTAGGCGGCCGGCACGCGCGCGTGGAGCTTGCCGATCGCCCGGCGTACCGAGGTGAACGCGCCGTGCTGCCAGGCGTAGGTGTAGCCCAGCCAGTCACCGGCGAAGTAGACACGCCCCGTAGGCTCGTTGAGCGGCTTGCAGCGCGGGTCGTCGGGGCCACCTGGAGTGTCGTACCAGGCGGCCTCCAGGTACGGCGTCTTCTCCCGGCTGAAGCCGGGAGATTCCTGCTTACCTCGCGGCAGCGGGCTTGACGCGCTTTGCGCGCCTGACGACTGCCCTCCCGGCAGCCGAGATGAGCGCGAGGCCCATCCGGTAAAGGTGCAGAATGGGGCAGCGTGCGCCTGGGCGTCGGCCCTGAGCTCACACGCAGGGGACAGTGCCTGACGGGCACGACGCCCGAACAGCCGCTTCTCCAGGGCGTGTTCGCTCACGGAGCCACTCTGCTAACCGAGCGCCCCCCTCGCCGATCTTGCTGGACGCAGGGGCTCTGGCAACGGCCTGTTACGGCACGGGAGTTACTCGTACATCCACCACGTTTCTCTCCTCGCACACCCCGCGCGCCCACACCCTCCCGCACCCACCCAGGTCCAGACCTTGACGCGAACATGCCCCACCCGTACGTTCAGAATCACGCCCAAAGTTCATGTAGAAGAACACCCACACGAACAGAGAGGCCACCCCCACATGCGCACCCGACGCACCCTGCTCCTCTCCGCGCTCGCTGCGACGGCCGCCACCGGAGGCCTGGCCGTCGTGGCCACGGCGTCGCCCGCCCCGGGAGCCGCCGAGGTCATCGAGGTCTCCACGGCCGCCGAGCTCAAGTCCGCGCTCACAGAAGCCTCCCCGGGCGACACGATCCACCTCGCCGACGGAACGTACTCCGGGAACTTCAAGACGAGCACGGCCGCGAGCTCGGGCTCCCGCATCACGCTGACCGGCTCCTCCAAGGCGGTGCTCACCGCGGGCGGCGGCTACGGCCTGCACCTGAACGGCGCCTCCTACTGGACGGTGCGGGGCATCACCGTCACCGGCGGCCAGAAGGGCATCATGATCGACTCCGCCAAGGGCGTCGTGGTCGACACGGTCACGGTCCACGGCCTCGACATGGAGGGCGTCCACTTCCGGAAGTCGAGCAGCGACGGCGTCATCAAGAACTCGCGGATCTACGACACCGGGAACGACGGCCGCGGCATGGGAGAGGGCGTCTACGTAGGCACCGCCAACACGCTCGACGACAAGAGCGACAACGTACAGATCCTGGACAACACGATCGGCCCGGACGTGGGCGGCGAGGCCGTCGACATCAAGGAAGGCACCACGGGCGGCAAGGTCACCGGCAACACCTTCGACGGCAAGGGCCTGACCGGCGTCCACTACGACGACTCGTGGATCGACGTGAAGGGCAACGACTACGTCATCGCGAACAACACCGGCAAGAACACCACGAACAACGGCTACGAAACCCACACCCAGCAGTCCGGCTGGGGCTGCGGCACGGTCTTCCGCGCCAACAAGTCGGACCTGACCGGCTCGACGGGCGACAAACAGCTGGCGATCAACGTGACGAACTACAGCGACAACTGCAAGACGACGGTGTACGCGAGCAACACAGTGACGGCAGGCAAGGGCCTGACGAACATCAAGGTGACGCCGTAAGCAGGTCTTTGACTGACGCCCTCAGGTGCGCCCCGAAGGGGCGCGGGGAACTGCGCGACAAGCCCCCACGACCCGCAGACGACACACGACCGGAGGCGCGAAGCGCGAACGCACCGCGGGCCCGCACCTCCGAAGAGGTGCGGGCCCGCGGTGTTCAGCTACTACCGCCTAGGGGCGAGCCTCAGCTCTGACCGCCGGCAAGCTTCTCGCGAAGCGCGGCAAGCGCCTCGTCCGAGGCCAGCGCACCAGAGGTGTCGTCCGACTCCGAGGAGTACGAACCACCGCTGCTGCTGCCACCGGCAGCCGGCGCACCGGCGGAAGCCGGAGCGGCAGCGCCCTCGGCCTCGGCCTGGGCGTCCGCCTCGCGGGACTTGATGACCTGGGCCTGGTGCTGCTCGAAGCGCTGCTGCGCCTCGGCGTACTGGCCCTCCCAAGCCTCGCGCTGGGTCTCGAAGCCCTCGAGCCAGTCGTTGGTCTCGGGGTCGAAGCCCTCGGGGTAGATGTAGTTGCCCTGGTCGTCGTAGGACGCGGCCATGCCGTACAGGGTCGGGTCGAACTCGACGGCCGACGGGTCGGCACCGAAGGACTCGTTGGCCTGCTTGAGGCTCAGCGAGATCCGGCGACGCTCGAGGTCGATGTCGATGACCTTGACGAAGATCTCGTCGTTGACCTGGACGACCTGCTCCGGGATCTCCACGTGGCGCTCGGCCAGCTCGGAGATGTGGACCAGACCCTCGATGCCCTCGTCGACGCGCACGAACGCACCGAACGGAACGAGCTTGGTGACCTTACCGGGAACGACCTGCCCGATCTGGTGCGTGCGGGCGAACTGCTGCCACGGGTCTTCCTGCGTCGCCTTGAGCGACAGGGACACGCGCTCGCGGTCCATGTCCACGTCGAGAACCTCGACGGTGACTTCCTGGCCGACCTCGACAACCTCGGAGGGGTGGTCGATGTGCTTCCAGGAGAGCTCGGAGACGTGCACGAGACCGTCGACGCCGCCGAGGTCCACGAACGCACCGAAGTTGACGATCGAGGAAACGACGCCGGAGCGGACCTGACCCTTCTGCAGGGTCGTGAGGAAGGTCTGACGGACCTCGCTCTGGGTCTGCTCGAGCCAGGCACGGCGGGACAGGACCACGTTGTTGCGGTTCTTGTCCAGCTCGATGATCTTGGCCTCGAGCTCCTTGCCCACGTAGGGCTGGAGGTCGCGGACGCGGCGCATCTCGACGAGGGAGGCCGGAAGGAAGCCACGGAGGCCGATGTCGAGGATGAGACCACCCTTGACGACCTCGATGACGGTACCGGTGACGATGCCGTCTTCTTCCTTGATCTTCTCGATCGTGCCCCAGGCACGCTCGTACTGAGCGCGCTTCTTGGACAGGATCAGACGGCCTTCCTTGTCCTCCTTCTGGAGAACCAGGGCCTCGATCTCGTCACCAACCGCGACGACCTCGTTCGGGTCGACGTCGTGCTTGATGGAGAGCTCGCGGCTCGGGATGACGCCTTCGGTCTTGTAACCGATGTCGAGCAGGACCTCGTCCCGGTCGACCTTCACGATGACGCCGTCGACGATGTCGCCGTCGTTGAAGTACTTGATCGTCTCGTCGATCGCGGCGAGGAAGGCTTCCTCGTTACCGATGTCGTTGACCGCTACCTGCGGGGTGGTGGCGGTGGTCTCGGTGCTGCTCGTCATGTGGGTAAGGGCTCCGGTACGGACAGAGAGTCGTAGGTACTGCTAGCGCCGGAGCCGATTTCGCTCTGAAGAAGCCGGACAGCTTTGGAAGCGCCCAATCCAGGTTTCCGGAGAAACGGAAGGCGCCTCGACAACCGAGGGGTTTACAACAGACGCGAGCGCAGCCTGCTATGTCTGAGGAGCGCAGGCTCGCAGCGCAACTTGTAGCATACGGGGGCAGCCGGACAGGGTCAATGCGCGAAGGCGCACACCCGGGGCGGATCGCCGCAATCCCGGCACAAATGCTGTCGCATGAGGCCACACGGGCCGCAGCGCGCCCTGCCGCGACGCATGGGGGGCACGTCCCGCTGCACCGAGCCGCGACAAGTCAGACGGAAGAGTACGACGATGGAGCCGATCATCCAAGAGTCCGAGCCGCCCGAGACGCCCGAACCGGAAGCCACCCGGCGTGACGCAGACGTCACGGAGAGCAGCCGCGCCAATCGCGGCTGGTGGGACAGGAACGCGGACGAGTACCAGATCGAGCACGGCACCTTCCTGGGGGACGACCGTTTCGTGTGGGGTCCCGAGGGGCTCGACGAGGTGGAGGCCGAGCTGCTTGGCCCGCCGGACGACCTGAAGGGCAAGGACGTACTGGAGATCGGCGCGGGCGCGGCGCAGTGCTCGCGCTGGCTCGCCGCGCAGGGCGCCCGCCCGGTCGCCCTCGACCTCTCGCACCGCCAGCTGCAGCACGCGCTGCGGATCGGCGGCGGGGTGCCGCTGGTGGAGGCCGACGCGGGAGCGCTGCCGTTCGCCGACGGCAGCTTCGACCTGGCGTGCTCCGCCTACGGAGCGCTGCCCTTCGTCGCCGATCCGGTGCGGGTCCTCAAGGACGTGCACCGGGTGCTGCGGCCCGGCGGCCGGTTCGTGTTCTCGGTGACGCACCCGATGCGCTGGGCCTTCCCCGACGAGCCGGGCCCGGAGGGTCTCTCCGTGGCGGCCTCCTATTTCGACCGCACTCCTTATGTAGAGCAGGACGAGAAGGGGGGTGCCGTCTACGTGGAGCACCACCGGACGGTCGGCGACCGGGTGCGGGACGTGGTGGCCGGCGGCTTCCGCCTGGTCGACCTGGTGGAGCCGGAGTGGCCCGCGTGGAACACCCAGGAGTGGGGCGGCTGGTCCCCGCTGCGCGGGAATCTCATCCCGGGGACGGCGATCTTCGTCTGCGTACGGGACTGACCGCCTACGTAGACACCGCCTATGTAGGCGGTGTCTACGTAGATACCGCCTAGCCGTCGGTCTCGTGGGCCCAGGTCAGCAGGGTGTAGACGCGGCCGCCCTTGCCCGTCACATGCTCCGGCTCCTCGTCGGTGAGGCGGAAGCCGAGCCGGTCGGCGACGGCGACGCTCGGGCCGTTGTCCGGTTCTATCTGCAGCAGGACGCGCGGCAGGCCGAGCGTTGTGTGGGCGTACTCCGTGAGGAGCCGGGTGGCGCGCGGGGCCAGGCCCTGTCCCCGGTGGGCGGCCCCGACCGCGTAACCGATGGTGCAGCGCGTGAGGCTGAGCAGGATCTCGCCCAGGGGCCGCAGGCCGTCGGTGGTGATGGCGAGGTTGATGCGCTTGCCCTCGCTCTCGCGGATCGCCTGGAGGTAGTCGCGGGCGGCGGCCTCGTCGAAGGGCGAGACGAGCGGGGTGCGGTGGGCGACGGCCGGGTCGTCGAAGAGTTCGGCCATGACCGGCAGGTCGTCGCTCGTCCACTCGCGCAGCACGAGTCCGTCGCCGGTGATCCGCAGGGGTTCGGGCATGGGATCACCGTATCCGCGTACTTGGGAGACTGGGGGCGTGATCCGTACCGACGAACTTCAGCGCCTTCCCGTGCGTGCTGCCCTGCCCGCTCTGCGCGGCGCCCTCGACGACCACGGTGTCGCCGTGCTGTGCGCGCCGCCCGGCACCGGCAAGACGACGCTGGTGCCGCTGGTGCTCGCTGGGCTCGTCGGGGACGCGCCGGTACGTCGTGTGGTGGTCGCCGAGCCCCGGCGCATCGCGGCGCGGGCGGCCGCGCGGCGGATGGCGTGGCTGCTCGGCGAGAAGGTCGGCGGGAGTGTCGGCTACACGGTGCGCGGTGAGCGCGTGGTGGGGCGGCACACGCGCGTGGAGGTCGTCACGACCGGTGTGCTGTTGCAGCGGCTGCAGCGGGACCAGGAGCTGGCCGGTGTCGACGTGGTCGTCATCGACGAGTGCCATGAGCGGCATCTGGACGCGGACACCGTGGCGGCGTTCCTGGTCGACGTGCGGGCTGCGCTGCGGCCCGAGCTGCGTCTGGTGGCGGCGTCGGCGACGACGGACGCGCAGGGGTGGGCGCGGCTGCTCGGGGACGCGCCGGTGGTCGAGGCCGAGGGAGTCTCGCATCCGGTGGATGTCGTCTGGGCGCCGCCCGCGCGGCCGGTGCGGCCGCCGCACGGGATGCGGGTGGACCCGGCGCTGCTTACGCATGTGGCGGCGACGGTGCGGCGCGCGCTGGCCGAGCGGGACGGGGACGTGCTGTGTTTCCTGCCCGGGGTCGGTGAGATCGCGCGGGTGGCGGGGCAGCTGGGGGACGCGCCCGCCGAGGTCCTTCAGGTGCACGGGCGGGCGCCGGCGGCCGTGCAGGACGCGGTGCTCGCGGGCTCGGCGGGCGGTGCGCGCAGGGTGGTCCTCGCGACGTCGGTGGCCGAGTCGTCCCTGACGGTGCCGGGGGTGCGGGTCGTCGTCGACTCGGGGCTCGCGCGTGAGCCACGGGTGGATCACGCGCGGGGGCTGAGCGCGTTGGCGACGGTACGGGCTTCGCAGGCGGCGGGCCGGCAGCGGGCGGGGCGCGCGGGGCGTGAGGCTCCTGGGGCCGTCTACCGCTGCTGGGCGGAGGCGGAGGACGGGCGTCTGCCGCGCTTTCCCTCGCCCGAGATCAAGGTGGCCGACCTGACGGCGTTCGCCCTGCAGGCGGCCTGCTGGGGCGATCCGGAGGCCTCCGGGCTCGCCCTGCTCGACGCTCCGCCGGGCGGTGCGATGGCGGCGGCGCGGGGGGTTCTGACGGCGATCGGGGCGGTGGACGCGGGCACGGGGCGTGTGACGGAGCGGGGGACCCGGCTGGCCCGGGTGGGCCTGCACCCCCGCCTTGCCCGCGCCCTGCTGGACGCCGCACCGGTGGTCGGCGCCCGGCGGGCCGCAGAGGTGGTGGCCCTCCTGAGCGAGGAGCCGCCCCGCGAGTACGGCGACGACCTCGCGGCGGCGTGGCGCGAGGCCCGGCGGGGCGGGGACGGGTACGCCGCCCGCTGGCGCACCGAGACCCGGCGGCTCGCCTCCTCAGTACCCGCGCCTCCGGCGCGGGATCTTTCCCACTCGCCCACCCATGACCCTGCATCGAGCCCTCCTGACGCCGAGGTACGTGCGGGGCGGTGGGAGGAGGGCAGCAGCGGGAATGCCGGGGGCAGGGGCAGCCGGACGGCGCAGGAGGGCCCGAGCTCAGACGCCGGAAAAGGGGCGGGCGGGTGGGAGAGGGGTCATGCCGGAGGCGATGAGCGGGCCGCCGGGCTCATTGCCGCGCTCGCGTTTCCCGAGCGGGTCGGGCGGCGGGTGTCGGACGGGACGTATCTCATGGTCGGCGGGCCCCGGGGCGAGATCAGGCCCGGGTCCGCGCTGAGCGGCGCCGAGTGGATCTCCGTAGCCGTGGCGGACCGCCCCGTAGGCGCCGGGCACGCACGCGTGCTGCTCGGCGGGCATATCGACGAGGACGTCGCCCGGAGCGCGGCAGCGCCGCTGTACAGCGAAGGGGACGAGGTCGGCTGGGGCGACGGGGATCTCGTCGCGCGGCACGTCGAGCGGCTGGGGGCCGTGGAATTGGCGGTGCGGCCTCTCAAGAAGCCCGCCCCCGGACTCGTACGAGAAGGGCTGCTCGCCGGGCTGCGAGAAGAAGGGACCGCGCTCCTGAACTGGTCGCGGGGTGCGCGGGAGCTGCGGCAGCGGCTCGACTTTCTGCATCGGCACCTCGGGGCGCCCTGGCCCGACGTATCGGAAAACGCCCTCCACGCGCGCGTGGACGAGTGGCTGGAGCCCGAGCTCTCCAAGGCGCGGCGGCGCTCCGATCTGGGCCGCATCGACGCGGGGCAGGCCCTGGGCCGGCTCCTGCCGTGGGCGACCGGTGAGGCGACCCGCCTGGACGCGCTCGCCCCGGAGCGGGTGGAGGTGCCGAGCGGGTCCAGGATCCGGATCGACTACGCCGACCCCGAACAGCCCGTCCTCGCCGTGAAGTTGCAGGAGATGTTCGGCCTCGCCGAGACGCCGCGCATCGCGGACGGCTCCGTACCCGTCGTCGTCCATCTGCTGTCCCCCGCCGGGCGCCCCGCGGCCGTCACCGCCGATCTCGCGTCCTTCTGGCGGGACGGCTACCGGGCGGTGCGGGCGGAGCTGCGCGGGCGGTATCCGAAGCATCCGTGGCCGGAGGATCCGGTGGGGGCCGAGGCCACGCGGTTCACCAAGGCGCGGCTCAGGCGTTGACGGGTTCCGGTTCGGGGGCCGCCGCGGGCTCCGGCTCGCCCGGCCTTCGGCTGCGGGCCTCGAGCCAGAGGGAGAGCGCGAGCAGGAGCAGGCCGAGGCCCAGGAAGCCCCAGGGGAGATAGGACGTCATGAGGAGGACCAGGACGCGCTGGGACTTGACCAGGTCGACGGTGTTCTGGATGTAGTCCTCGCGCATCTTCACGTGCCCCGAGAACACGGTGAGCTTGTCGCGGTCGCCAAGGAGCGTGCCGCCGCGCAGTTCGTTGCGCTGGATCTCCTCGCCGTAGACGGGCGCCCCGGTGGTCGGCTCGACCCAGAACTTGCGGACCGTGGTGTACCAGCGGGTGGTGCCGGTCTTGGCGAGCGACTCCGCGGTGACGCCCTTGACCGGCATCGTCTTGGGGAAGGGGACCTTGGTCCAGGGGATGGTCTGCTCGAAGTAGTAGACGTCGACGCCGCGGAACTTCTGGGTGCCCTTGTAGTGGATGGGCCTGGTGATGCGGGCCTGCGCGTCGAAGTACTCGTAGTCCCGCTTCTCGGTCAGGAAGGGCCACTTGAACTCGATGCCCTGCCGCTTGACCGGGTCGCCGTCGACCATCTCGCCCTTGGCGTGCACCGGTTCCTGGCTGTGCGCGTCGAAGATGTAGCGCTCGGGGATCTTGGAGACCATCTTGCCGTCGGCGTCCTGGACGTAGGAGAGGGCGTCCCAGACGACGACGTCGCGGTCGGCGCTCTTCTCGACCTTCTCCGAAGCCTCCACATTGCCCTTGAGGGTCTGCACGATGGTGACCTTGTCGACCTTCTTGGCCGTCATGGAGCCATAGTCGATGAGGGTCGGGTTCTGCGCCTCGAGGACGGCCTCCTGGTACTGGTTCGGCGGGATCTTGGCGAGGCGCGGGAAGGCGTACCAGCGCATGAGCGGGGACATCGCCGTGAAGAAGACGGCGAAGGCGAGCAGGATCAGGCTGGCCTTGCGGCGCATCGCGGCGGCCCTCCCTACGTTATGGGTGCTTGGGGACGGTGGTGAGGAGCGGCTCCGGTGAGGTCTCGCCGGGCGGGGCTCCGATCGCCGTGATCGTCAGGACCAGGGCGAAGGCGACGGCAAGACCGGTCGCGGCGGCGATGAGAGCGCGCATGCGGATCCTCCCGAGGCGGGGACGCTGATGACACCGGCACCCGGACGCGCCGACCATGAACTGACAGGGCGTCAGGGCTGGGGCACCGTAGCAACGCGGCGGCGAGATGAGAACACGTTGCACACACAGGAACGCCCCTGCGCCGTGCGGGCGCAGGGGCGTTGCTCGGGAGACGTGCGGTGCGGCTAGGCCACCGGGGCCGCCACCTTCAGTTCGACCGTGAGCGTCGCGCCGCCCGCGGTGGTGATGCGCAGGAGGTAGGTGCCCGCCGTGTCGTCCGCGTACATCTTCGGGAGCTTGAGTACGCCGTCGGCGTCCGTCTTCAGGGCCTTGAGCGTACGGACCGGCTTGCCGTCCGCGTCCTTGAAGTACGGGCCCTTGTCGTTGGCCGTGGCGTCGGTCGCCGACGTGACCATGGTCGCGGTGGCCGCGACGCGGTCGGCGACTGCTCCCTTGTACGTCGCCTTGACCTCCACCTGGTCGGCGAACTCCGTGCCCGGCACGCAGGTCAGCGCCTTGTCGTCGGTCCTGGCCAGGGCGTCGGCCTGGCGCGCGGTGACCGTCGCCGTGTAGTCGAGGCCGGGCAGCGAGCGGCCGACGACCGTGGCCCGCACCGTGAACTCGCCGCTCTTCTCCCCCGCCTTGATCACCGGGGCGGTGGCCTTTCCGGTGGCGCTCGTGGTGACCGTGGCGCTCGTCGTGCCGCCGTCGAAGCGGGCGTCCGTGTCGCCGACGATCGCGAACTTGACCTGGACCTTGGCCACGGCGGATCCCGAAGCGGACTCCGTACGCACCACGACGCGTCCGGCGAAGGCGTCGCCCGCCGTCGCGGAGAGCTTGCCGGTGCCGGCGTCCTCCAGGCGCGAGACCCGGTCGGTGGGCGAGGGGGTGGGGTCCGGGCTCTCGGAGCCGCCGCCGCTCGGCGGCGTGGTCGGGCCGGTGCTTCCGCCGCTGCCGGGCTCGGACGGGTTGCCCGAACCGGGCTTGTCCGTACCCGGGTTGCTCGGCTTGCTGGGCTTGCTCGGCTTCGGCGAGGGCGAACCTGAGCCGCCGGGCACCGGGCTCGGGCTGATGCTCGGCCTGCCGCCGTCGCTGCGGTCGTCCGGCAGGACGCCCGTGCCGTCGGGGATCTCGTGGGTGCCCTTGCGGTAGTACTCCAGCCACGTCAGGACGGTGGTCAGGTACTCCGTCGAGTGGTTGTAGCTCAGGATCGCCTTGTGCAGGTCGCCGCCGCCGGACTCGTCGGACAGATCGCGGTCGCTCGCGCAGAGGTAGTGGCCCGCGGCGAGCGCGGCGTCGTAGATGTTGTTGGGGTTCTTCTTGCCGTCGCCGTTGCCGTCCTGCGCCCAGGTGTCCCACGTCGACGGGATGAACTGCATGGGGCCGACGGCGCGGTCGTGCGTGGTGTCGCTGTCGTACGCGCCGTTGTCGGTGTCGGTGATCTTCGCGAAGCCGTTGCCGTTGAGGACCGGGCCGAGGATCGGTTTGAGCGTGGTGCCGTTCGCGTCGACGCGGCCGCCGCGCGCCTGGCCCGACTCGACCTTGCCTATCGCCGCGAGCAGCTGCCAGGGGAGGTTGCAGCCAGGCTTGGAGGCGGCGAGGGAGGACTCGGCCTTCTTGTACGCGTCCAGGACCGTGGCCGGTATGCCGCCCGCCACCGCGGCGTCCGAGTCGCCGCCGGTGGGCGCTCCGGTCGGCGGGACCGGGGTGTTCAGGGGCGGCAGGTCCGTGTAGTAGGGCGAGTTGCCGGTCGCGGAGTCCTCGGGTGGCGGCGTGGCGCCGGATGCTCCCGCCCGCTCGTCGCGCGGGACGTCCGTCACGCCCGGGGCCTGGGACGCGGCGAGTGCCGCCACCGCCGCCGCGGCCACCGCGGTGGTCACCGCTCCCCTGCGCAACCGCCTGCCGAATACCGCCGCCATGACTGTGGACCCCTCCCCTGGACGACTCTGCGTCTGCGTGCCGCCACCCGCACTCTCGCGCTCATGTTCCCCTGCGGGCCGACCCAGGCGACACTACGACAACTTCCGGCGCCCAGACACCCGTTCGTGCCCGATTTTCACCGGTTGGCCGAGTCCTGTTCGGGTGGGGCTTCGGGTGGTTCCTCGGGTGTGGCTTCCGGCGGGACCTCGAACTGGCTCTCGGGCGGGGCCGAGCCGTCGGGGACTTCGCTGATCTCGTTCTCCGGGGTCAGTCCCTGCCCCGCGGCGCGGCCCTTGTTGAGCGCGCGGTGCACGGCCTGTGCGACGCGTTCGATGGTACGGACCCCGTACTTCATCGTGGGGTTGTCGTGCGAGAGGACGACGATGCGGTACGCGCGGCCCGCGGACTCGGCGGCGGTGAACGCGCCGACGCTGTGCACCCGCCAGCCGTGCGTGGAGCGGGGCAGCCAGCCGTTCTTGAGGTGGGCCCTGGTGCCGCGGGGCATTCCGGCGGGCACGCCCCAGCGCTGGTCGCGGCGCACCTCGTTCAGCTGCTTCAGGCCGTACGCGCGTGAGGCGGGGCTCAGCAGGGATTGGGCCTTGGCCGTCGTGAGAACGCCGAGGACGCGGAGCTGGTCGGCCGCGGTGCTGCGGGTCAGCCCCCAGAAGCCGTACGGGTTGAGCGTGGTGTCCGTGGTGCCTGCGCGGCGCAGGTAGCGGGCGATGTAGGGCATGCCGAGGTCGTCCCAGAGGCTCCGGGCCGCGGTGTTGTCCGAGCGGATGATCATGGGGCGGATCGTGCCGCGCTCCCAGGCGGTCAGTCCGCGCCGCCAGTCCTGGGCCCGGCGCAGCGCCGCCTCCATGATCATGACCTTGGCGACGCTCGCGGTGTCGTAGCTGCGGCGTTCGGCCACGGCGCAATGGAGGCCCGTGCCGGGGTCGTGGACGGCTACGGAGACGGTGCCCCGCCGGGCGGCCAGGACGGCGCGGATGTCGCGGGAGAGCTGGGCGGCGAGGGCGAGGTCGCTGCGGGCTGTGCAGGAGGCGGCGCGTTGCGCCGTGCTTGCCCTTGCGGCGGTCGCGGGGAGGGGGGTGAGGAGGGTGGTGACCAGTGCCGTGGCTATCGCTATTCGACGCTTTCGCAGGTGAGGGGACATGCGGTCATCGTGGCGGGGTCGCCTTCTGCGGGCCTGGGGGCCTGGGCCACGTGGGTGAGGGGCCCTGGCCGGGGCGGGCGGGGCCCGGTGCGCACTCCGCAGCGCGCGCACCGCCCTGGGGCTCCGCCCCAGACCCCGCTCCTCAAACGCCGGAGGGGCTGAATTTTGCCCCCGCGCAGCCCTAGTGCGCCGCCGACTCCCAGTCCGCGCCATCCCCCACCGAGACATCCAGCGGAGCCCGCAGCGACACCGCTCCCGCCATCTCCCGGCGGACGATCTCCTCCACCTTCGCGCGCTCGCCCGGGGCGATCTCCAGGACGATTTCGTCGTGGACCTGGAGCAGCATCCGCGAGCTCAGCTTCGCCTTGGTCAGGGCCGCGTCCACATTCAGCATGGCGATCTTGACGATGTCGGCGGCCGTGCCCTGGATCGGGGCGTTCAGGGCCATCCGCTCGGCCATCTCGCGGCGCTGGCGGTTGTCGCTGTTGAGGTCCGGGAGGTAGCGGCGGCGGCCCAGCATCGTCTCCGTGTAGCCCGTCGCGCGGGCTTCGTCGACGGCTCGGCGCAGATAGTCGCGTACGCCGCCGAAGCGCTCGAAGTACGTGTCCATCAGTGAACGGGCCTCGCCCGCCTCGATGTTGAGCTGCTGGGAGAGGCCGAACGCGGAGAGGCCGTACGCCAGGCCGTACGACATGGCCTTGATCTTGCGGCGCATCTCGGCGTCGACGTCCGAGCGCTCCACGCCGAACACCTGCGAGGCGACCGTGGTGTGCAGGTCCTCGCCGGACGTGAAGGCCTCCAGGAGGCCCTCGTCCTCGGAGAGGTGGGCCATCACGCGCAGTTCGATCTGGCTGTAGTCCGCGGTCATCAGGGACTCGAAGCCCTCGCCGACCACGAAGCCGCGGCGGATCGCCCGGCCCTCGTCCGTGCGGACCGGGATGTTCTGCAGGTTCGGGTCCGTGGAGGACAGGCGGCCCGTCGCCGCGACCGTCTGGTTGAAGGTCGTGTGGATACGGGTGTCCGCGGCGATCGTCTTGATCAGGCCCTCGACCGTGACGCGGAGCTTCGCCTGCTCGCGGTGGCGCAGCATGATGACCGGCAGTTCGTTCTCGGTCTGGGCCGCGAGCCAGGCCAGGGCGTCCGCGTCCGTGGTGTAGCCGGTCTTGGTCTTCTTGGTCTTGGGGAGGTTCAGCTCTCCGAAGAGGACTTCCTGGAGCTGCTTGGGCGAGCCCAGGTTGAACTCGTGCCCGGCCGCCTCGTGCGCCTCCTTCACCGCCTGCTGCACCGCGCCCGCGAACTGCTGCTCCATCGCCTCCAGATGGGCGCGGTCCGCCGCGATGCCGTGCCGCTCCAGGCGGGCCAGGAGGATGGAGGTGGGCAGTTCGACGTCCTTGAGGAGGTCGGCCGCGCCGACCTCCTGGAGCTTCTCGCCGAAGGCCGTGCCCAGGTCGAGGATCGTGCGGGCCTGCGTCATCAGCGACTCGGCCTCGGCCTGGTCGTCCTCCTCCGTACCGAAGGCGAGCTGGCCGTCGGCCGCCGACGCGGGCGCGAGCTCACGGCCCAGATACTCCAGGGACAGCGCGTCCAGGGCGAAGGAGCGGCGGCCCGGCTTCACCAGGTACGCGGCGAGTGCCGTGTCCATGGTGACGCCGTCCACGGTCCAGCCGTGCTCGGGGAAGACCCGCATCGCGCCCTTGGCGTTGTGCAGGACCTTGGGCTTGGCCGGATCGGAGATCCAGGCCGCGAACGCGTTCTCGTCGGCCTCGTCCAGGCGGGACGGGTCGAACCAGGCGGCCGCTCCCCCGGCCGCCGCGAGGGCCACCTCGGTCACCGAGCCCGTGCCGAGCTGCCAGGTGTCGACCGAGGCCATACCCAGGACCGCCTTGCCGTGCTCGGCGAGCCACGGGGCGAGCTCGCCCGCGCCGAGCACCGTGCCGTCCAGCTCGACGCCGGGCTCCGCCGGTGTCTCCTCGGCCTCCTCCGCGCCGGGGTCCACGGCGAGCAGCCGCTCGCGCAGCGAGGGGTTACGGATCTCCAGGGTGTCGAGCACCATGGCCAGGGCCGTGCGGTCGTACGGAGCGCGCTCAAGGTCGGTGACCGTCTTGGGCAGCTCGACGTCGCGCACCATCTCCGTGAGCCGGCGGTTCAGCTTCACCGCGTCCAGGTGGTCGCGGAAGTTCTGCCCGGCCTTGCCCTTGACCTCTTCGGCGCGCTCGACCAGCTCGGCGAAGGAGCCGAACTGGTTGATCCACTTCGCGGCGGTCTTCTCGCCGACGCCGGGGATGCCGGGGAGGTTGTCCGACGGGTCGCCGCGCAGGGCCGCGAAGTCGGGGTACTGGCCGGGCGTGAGGCCGTACTTCTCCTGGACCTTCTCCGGCGTGAAGCGCGTCAGCTCGGAGACGCCCTTCGTGGGGTACAGCACCGTCACGTGGTCGGTGATCAGCTGGAAGGAGTCGCGGTCGCCGGTGACGATCAGGACCTCGAAGCCGGCCGCCTCGGCCTGGGTGGCGAGCGTGGCGATCACGTCGTCGGCCTCGAAGCCGTCCACCGCGAACCGCACCGCGTGCATCGCGTCGAGCATCTCGCCGATCAGCTCGACCTGGCCCTTGAATTCGTCCGGGGTCTTGGAGCGGTTCGCCTTGTACTCGGGGAACTCCGAGGAGCGCCACGTCTTGCGCGAGACGTCGAAGGCCACCGCGAAGTGCGTGGGCGCCTCGTCGCGCAGCGTGTTCGCCAGCATCGACGCGAAGCCGTAGATCGCGTTCGTCGGCTGGCCCGTCGCGGTCGTGAAGTTCTCCGCGGGCAGCGCGAAGAACGCCCGGTACGCCAGGGAGTGCCCGTCCATGAGGAGCAGGCGCGGGCGCTGCTCGCCACTGGGCTTCGTCGCGGTCTCGGACTTCTTCTTCGCTGCTTTTTCTGCCACGTCCCCGATCCTGCCACGCCCCACTGACAGTCAGACCCAACCCTCACCCGCCGCCGCCCTGTCACTGCCGCGTGGGAGGATCGAAGACGTAGCCCACGCACGTGCTCGAAGGGGAGCCGACCATGGCAAGCAAGCCGCCCAAGGGTGATCCGGTCCAGGACGCGCCGCAGGTCGCGGAGGTGCAGCACGCCGCCGCGGGGCTGCCCGCCATCGGTCATACGCTGCGGATGGCGCAGCAGCAGATGGGTGTGCGCCGCACGGCCCTGACCTTGCTGCGGGTCAACCAGAAGGACGGCTTCGACTGCCCCGGCTGCGCCTGGCCCGAGCCGGAGCACCGGCACAAGGCCGAGTTCTGCGAGAACGGCGCGAAGGCGGTCGCCGAGGAGGCGACGCTGCGCCGCGTCACCCCCGACTTCTTCGCCGCGCACCCCGTCGCGGACCTCGCGACGCGCAGTGGGTACTGGCTGGGGCAGCAGGGCCGCCTCACCCACCCCATGTATCTGGCGGAGGGCGCCGAGCGCTACGAACCGGTCTCCTGGGAGCGGGCCTTCGACATCGTCGCCGATGAACTCGCGGCGCTTGAGAGCCCGGACGAGTCCGTCTACTACACCTCGGGCCGCACCAGCAATGAAGCGGCGTTCCTGTATCAGCTGTTCGCCCGCGAGCTGGGCACGAACAATCTGCCCGACTGTTCGAACATGTGCCATGAGTCGTCGGGCTCCGCGCTCACGGAGACCATCGGCATCGGCAAGGGCAGCGTCCTCCTGGAGGACCTCTACCAGTCGGATCTGATCATCGTCGCCGGGCAGAACCCGGGCACGAACCATCCGCGCATGCTCTCCGCCCTGGAGAAGGCGAAGAACAACGGCGCGAAGATCATCACGGTCAATCCGCTGCCCGAGGCGGGCCTGGAGCGCTTCAAGAACCCGCAGACCCCGCAGGGCATGCTCAAGGGCACCGCCCTGACCGACCTCTTCCTGCAGATCCGCCTCGGCGGCGACCAGGCTCTCTTCCGCCTCCTCAACAAGCTCATCCTCGACACGGACGGTGCGGTCGACGAGGAGTTCGTCCGCGAACACACCCATGGGTACGAGGAGTTCACCGAGGCCGCTCGGGACGCCGACTGGGACGAGACGCTCGCCGCGACCGGCCTGGAGCGCGCGAGGATCGAGGAAGCCCTCGCCATGGTCCTCGCCTCGAAGCGCACCGTCGTGTGCTGGGCGATGGGCCTGACCCAGCACAAGCACGCCGTCCCGACCATCCGCGAGGTCGTCAACTTCCTTCTGCTGCGCGGCAACATCGGCCGCCCCGGTGCGGGCGTCTGCCCGGTGCGCGGGCACTCGAATGTGCAGGGCGACCGCACGATGGGCATCTTCGAGCGGCCCGCGCCCGCCTTCCTCGACGCCCTGGAGAAGGAGTTCGGCTTCGCGCCGCCGCGCGAGCACGGCCTGGATGTCGTCCGCGCCATCAAGGCCCTGCGGGACGGCGAGGCGAAGGTGTTCTTCGCGATGGGCGGCAACTTCGTGGCGGCGTCGCCCGACACGGAGGTGACGGAGGCGGCGATGCGCAAGGCCCGCCTGACGGTGCACGTCTCGACGAAGCTGAACCGTTCGCACACCGTCACGGGTGCGCGGGCACTGATCCTGCCGACGCTGGGCCGCACGGAGCGGGATCTCCAGATCACCCCGGAAGGGAAGCACGCCGAGCAGTTCGTGACCGTCGAGGACTCCATGGGCATGGTGCACGCCTCGCGCGGCCGCCTTGAACCCGCGAGCCCGCATCTGCTCTCCGAGCCGGCCATCGTGTGCCGCCTCGCCCGCCGCGTTCTCGGCGCCGAATCGGCCACCCCCTGGGAGGAGTTCGAGAAGGACTACGCGACGGTGCGCGACCGCATCGCGCGCGTGATCCCCGGCTTCGAGGACTTCAACGCGCGCGTGGCGGACCCCGCGGGCTTCACCCTGCCGCACGCCCCGCGCGACGAGCGCCGCTTCCCCACGGCGACCGGCAAGGCCAACTTCACCGCCGCCCCGGTCGAGTTCCCGGAGCTCCCCAAGGGCCGGCTGCTGCTGCAGACGCTGCGCTCGCACGACCAGTACAACACCACGATCTACGGCCTTGACGACCGCTACCGGGGCATCAAGAACGGCCGCAGGGTGGTCCTGGTCAACCCAGAGGACGCCCGTGAGCTGAACCTGGCCGACGGGTCGTACGCGGACCTCGTCAGCGAGTGGAAGGACGGCGTCGAGCGGCGCGCGCCCGGCTTCCGGATCGTGCACTATCCGACGGCCCGGGGCTGCGCGGCGGCGTACTACCCGGAGACGAACGTGCTGATCCCGCTGGACGCGACCGCCGACACCAGCAACACCCCTGCCAGCAAGTCCGTCGTCGTACGCCTGGAACAATCAGGCACCGACTGAGCGTTCGCTCAGCGACAGCAGCAGCGACAACCGTGGACGACGAACGGAGCAGGGCCCCATGGGCGAGCAGCACAGCGTGAAGTTCCCGCAAGAGGTCATCGACGAGTACGCCGCGCTCGGCGTCGACCTGCCCGCCCTGTTCTCCGCGGGCGACCTGGGCACCCGGATGGGCGTCCAGATCCTTGAGGCCTCCGCGGACCGCGTCGTCGGCACCATGCCGGTCGAGGGCAACACCCAGCCGTACGGCCTGCTGCACGGCGGCGCGTCCGCGGTGCTCGCCGAGACCCTCGGCTCGGTGGGCTCGATGCTGCACGGCGGCAGCACGAAGCTCGCCGTCGGTGTCGACCTGAACTGCACGCACCACCGGGGCGCGCGCTCGGGCCTGGTCACCGGCGTGGCGACGCCCGTGCACCGGGGCCGCTCCACGGCGACGTACGAGATCGTGATCACCGATGAGCAGGACAAGCGGGTGTGCACCGCGCGGCTGACGTGTCTGCTGCGCGACGTGGAGCCCAACGGCTCCGCCGGGTAAGCAGGTTGAGGGCGGGCGCACCCCCGCTGGATCAGGCGCGCCCCGCGCATTGTCGGAGCGCACGGCTCCGGTCTAGCGTCGGTGCATGAGGCACCGGAAGCAGGTCTGTGCGCTCGCCCTCACCACCCTCCTGGCCGCCACGCCCGGTGTCACCGGATGCGGAGGCTCCTCTCCCACCGACACCGCGAGCCGCGGCAGGACCCCCGCCCCCTCCCCGAGCACCACACCACCCGAAGACCTCTGCACCCTCCTGATCACCCAGTGGGGCCGGCAGATCTACGACTCGGGCGAGGAGACGTACGGCGACTATCAGTCGATGGGCCTCTCCAACGGCCAGTACATGATCCTGCGGGACACCCTCGACCTCGCCCGCGCCGAGCGCAAACGCCAAGGCGCCGACGCGGGACGGAAGTTGATCGCCCGGGAGGCCCGTGAGCGGTGCGAGCGGCGCTACCGCGACGGGGAGCCGAGCGGCGGGCCGTGGGTGTGAACGCCATCGGCCCCATCGAGCCCGGCGAAGACACCTATGACGCCCACGAGGCCCAGGGCCCCGCACACCCCGTGCGCCCCCGCCCGCGCCTCACCCGTCGCCACCGCACAGCGCTGGTCCTCGCCACGGCCGCCGCCGTAGGGGCCGCCTCCCTCGGCCTCTACCTGACCCGCCCTCGACCTCCGGCGCCGCCGCCACCGCTCCATCCGTCGCAGACCGTGTCCGTGAAGTACGAGGGCGACATGACGCGTCCACGGGCCGACGAACGCACCTTCAGCTTCACCATCGGCGTCAGTCAGGACGCGGGTCCCCCGGTGTCCGTCAGACGGATCGCCCAGCCGTCGGCGGCCCTTTCGGTCACCGCCGCCCCCCATACCCCATTCACAGTGAAAACGGGAAGCCCTCGTACAGCACGAATCACCATGCACATTCGCGAATGTCGAAATGTGCCACGGAATGCCGGTCTCCCTTTCCTCGCCGTAACACTGCGTAATGCGCGCGCAAAGGAGACGCAGAGCTTCATCCTCGGCTCGGCGTACGCAAAAGATCTTTCTCGGGCCCTGACAGCTGCATGCCCCCAGAACACTGATGTCATGAGTAAAACACCCTGACAGTCCTGCAAGGTCTCAGCATGCGGGATGCGCCGAAGGTGGCGTATTCCGCCCCATCCACCCCCTGAGTTCCGGCCCTGAATACTCCCTGGCATAACAAGAGCGTCACACCTTTGGCCTGACCACTCCACCAGGAACAATTCGGCCCTTAGAGTCACGGCCAGTCACCGCGCCCACCGGATTCCTGTCAGTTCGGTTCCGCGCACGACTCGGCCACCCAACAGGGGAGGGCCGTGCCAGGGGAAAGGACTGATCGTGCGTCAACGTTCGCTCATAGCCATCACCGCAGCACTCACCGCGGGGGCACTCACCCTCACCGCCTGTGGCTCGCGCGACGACAAGGACAAGGGAGACTCCGCGGGCGGCGGCACCACCGTCGTCATCGGTGTCGACGCGCCGCTGACCGGTGACCTGTCCGCGCTGGGCCTCGGCATCCGCAACTCCGTGGATCTCGCCGCCAAGCAGGCCAACGAGAAGAAGTACGTCGACGGCATCACCTTCAAGGTGGAGTCCGCCGACGACCAGGGGCAGCCCGCCTCGGGCCAGACCAACGCCACGAAGTTCGTCGCCAACAAGGACATCCTCGGCGCCGTCGGCCCCCTGAACTCCTCCGTCGGCGAGTCGATGCAGAAGGTCTTCGACGACGCGAAGCTCGTCCAGGTCTCCCCCGCCAACACCAACCCGGCCATGACCCAGGGCCAGGACTGGAACGGCGGCAAGAAGGTCCGCCCGTACAAGGCCTACTTCCGTACGGCGACCACCGACGCGATCCAGGGTCCGTTCGCCGCGCAGTACCTGTACAACAAGGCCAAGAAGAAGAAGGTCTTCGTCGTCGACGACAAGAAGACCTACGGCGCGGGCCTCGCCGCCACCTTCAAGGACGAGTTCACCAAGCTCGGCGGCAAGGTCGCCGGCACCGAGCACGTGAACCCGGACACCAAGGACTTCGGCGCCGTCGCCACCAAGATCAAGAACTCCGACGCGGACGTCGTCTACTACGGCGGCGAGTACCCCGCGGCAGGACCGCTCAGCAAGCAGATGAAGAAGGCCGGTGCCAACATCCCGCTGGCCGGCGGTGACGGCATCTACAGCGCCGACTTCGTCAAGCTCGCGGGCAAGGAGGGCAAGGGCGACTTCGCCACCTCCGTCGGCCAGCCCGTCGAGAAGCTGCCGTCCGCCAAGGAGTTCATCGCGAACTACAAGAAGGCCGGCTACAAGGAGGCCTACGAGGCCTACGGCGGCTACTCGTACGACTCGGCCTGGGCGATCATCGAAGCGGTGAAGAAGGTCGTCGAGGACAACGACGGCAAGCTGCCCGACGACGCCCGCGAGAAGATCGTCGAAGCCATGCAGGACGTCTCCTTCGACGGCGTGACCGGCAAGGTCTCCTTCGACCAGTACGGCGACGCCACCAACAAGCAACTCACCGTGTACGAGGTCAAGTCCACCGAGGACCCGGCCAAGGGCTGGAAGCCCGTCGAGTCCGGTACCTACACCGGCTGACCCTCCCCGCAGCCCACGACACCACCGCGCGGGGCGCTGCCCTCTGCAGCGCCCCGCGCGGCGTCGCATCCGTCACCTGAGCCGTCCGGCCATCGCGAGGCCCCCCGCCGCCGCAAGCAGGCCGCACGGCACCGAAAGACTCGGAGGACCTGCGGTGCACGAACTGCCGCAACAGCTGGTCAATGGCCTGCTACTGGGATCCATGTACGGCCTGATCGCCATCGGCTACACAATGGTCTATGGCATCGTCCAGCTCATCAACTTTGCCCACGGCGAGATCTTCATGGTCGGCGGCTTCGGCGCCCTGACCGTGTGGCTCTGGCTGCCGGGCGGCACCAGCATGTGGCTCGCCCTGCCGCTCATGCTCATAGGCGCCGTGATCGTCTCCACCCTCATAGCGGTCGGAGCCGAACGCTTCGCCTACCGCCCCTTGCGCGGCGCACCCCGCCTCGCACCCCTCATCACCGCCATCGGCCTCTCGCTGGCCCTGCAGCAGGCCGTCTGGGCCTGGTACCCCAACGCGAAGTCGTCCCGCACGTTCCCCGAGATACCCGGCGACTCCATCCACATGGGCTCCGTCACCATCCAGCCCGGCGACATCTTCCTGCTGATCACCGCACCGATCTGCATGTTCGCCCTCGGCTGGTTCGTGATGAAGACCCGCGTCGGCCGCGGTATGCAGGCCACCGCGCAGGACCCCGACACCGCCAAGCTGATGGGCGTCAACACCGACCGCGTCATCGTCGTCGCCTTCGCGATCGGCGCCGCCTTCGCCGGTATCGCCGCCGTCGCGTACGGCTTCCGGTACGGCGAGGTCCAGTTCCGCATGGGCTTCCTCTGGGGCCTCAAGGCATTCACCGCGGCCGTCCTCGGCGGCATCGGCAACATCTACGGCGCCATGCTCGGCGGCCTCGTCCTCGGCATCGCCGAAGCCATGGCCACCGCCTACATGAACGACATCCCCGGCATGAGCCAGCTCGGCGGGCAGTCCTGGGCCGACGTCTGGGCCTTCGTACTCCTCATCGTCGTACTCCTCGTCAGGCCACAAGGTCTCCTTGGCGAGCGCGTCGCGGACAGGGCGTGACAACCATGACCACACAGACCACTGCGGCCGACGCGCCCAGCCCGAAGCAGGACGACACCCCGACCGGCCTCATCGCCATACCCGTGGGCACCGCCCGCGCGATGGCGACCGGCGGCGGTGTCCTCACCGTCATCTCCGCGTTCCTCGCCTGGACCTGGACCGCGGCGTTCCCCGGCGACCTCACCGTCTACGGCTACCCCGGTGGCCTCCAGGTGCTCGTCCTCATCGTCGGCGCCCTGACCGCGCTCCTCGGCCTCGCCTCGTACGGAGTCAAGGGCGTACGCGCCATCGCTCCCGGCGGAGCCGACGCCGCGCTCAAGTACGCGGCGCTCGCCGCCTTCGCCACCACCTGGTACACGCTCATCGCGATCAGCTACCAGCTCGGCGGGCTCGCCAACCTCGAGGTCGGCGGCTGGGTGGCCGGCATCGCCACGCTCACCGCCCTGATCGGCGCCCTCGCCCTGCCCTTCAAGCGGCCGCACACCTACCCGGTCGACCCCGAGGACAGCGGCAGCGAGCAGTTCAAGCACCGCATGCGCAACGCGATGACCGTCTTCAAGGGCGCGTTCGCCGCCGAGGCGCCGCCCACGCCGCGCAAGCTCTCCTCGTACATCGAGATCCTGATCATCATCGCGGCGCTCGCCGTGGGCCTGCTGGTCTTCACCTACGGCATCGGGACCGAGTACGACGAGCTCTTCATCGGCTTCCTGGTCACCGTCGGGTTCGGCTTCGCCTCGCTCTCCAAGGCGGGGCTCGTCGCCCAGGTCTCCACGTACACCGCGCGGCACCGCAACGTCACGCTCGCCGGTGCGTTCGCCGCCGCGGCGGCCTTCCCGTTCACCCAGAGCGACGACCAGTACGCCACCATCGGCGTGTACATCCTGATCTTCGCGACCGTGGCCCTCGGCCTGAACATCGTCGTCGGCCTCGCGGGACTCCTCGACCTCGGATACGTCGCCTTCCTCGGCGTCGGCGCGTACGCCGCGTCCATGGTGTCGGGATCGCCCTCGTCGCCCTTCGACGTGCACCTGCCGTTCTGGGGAGCCATCCTCGTCGGCGCGGGCGCATCGCTGGTCTTCGGTGTGCTGATCGGCGCCCCGACGCTGCGGCTCCGCGGCGACTACCTGGCCATCGTGACGCTCGGCTTCGGTGAGATCTTCCGGCTCGTCGCCATGAACTCCGACGGCACATCGGGCCCGGACATCACCAACGGCTCCAACGGCATCTCCTCGATCCCGAACCTCAAGATCTTCGGCTTCGACCTCGGCATCGAGCACACCTTCGGCGGCTTCACCATCGGCCGCTTCGCGAACTACTTCTTCCTGATGCTGCTCATCACCTTCGTGGTCGTCCTGGTCTTCCGGCGCAGCGAGAACTCCCGCATCGGGCGCGCCTGGGTCGCCATCCGCGAGGACGAGACCGCGGCGCTCGCCATGGGCATCAACGGCTTCCGCGTGAAGCTGATCGCCTTCGCCCTCGGCGCCTCGCTCGCCGGCCTCGCGGGCACGGTGCAGGCGCACGTCACCTACACCGTCACCCCCGAGCAGTACCAGTTCGCCAACACCGTCCCGCCGAACTCCGCGTTCCTGCTCGCCGCCGTCGTCCTCGGCGGCATGGGCACCATCAGCGGGCCCCTGGTCGGCGCGGCGCTGCTCTATCTGATCCCGAGCAAGCTGTCGTTCCTCGGCGACTACCAGCTCTTCGCCTTCGGCCTCGCGCTCGTGCTCCTCATGCGCTTCCGCCCCGAGGGCCTGATCCCCAACCGCCGCCGCCAGCTCGAGTTCCACGAGGCCGACCTGGCCCCCGGCGAGACGCCGCCTCCCACAGTCCTCAGCAAGACAGGGGCCTGAGCCAATGACCACCGACACCACCACCAGCAAGGGCAGCGCCGCCGCGGCGCCGGCCGGCGAGACCGTCCTGGACGCCCGGGGCGTCACCATGCGCTTCGGCGGCCTGACCGCCGTGCGCTCGGTCGACCTCCAGGTCAACAGCGGCGAGATCGTCGGCCTGATCGGCCCGAACGGCGCGGGCAAGACGACCTTCTTCAACTGCCTCACCGGCCTCTACATCCCCTCCGAGGGCGAGGTCCGGTACAAGGGCGAGGTCCTGCCCAGCAAGTCCTTCAAGGTCACCGCGGCCGGCGTGGCCCGCACCTTCCAGAACATCCGTCTCTTCGCCAACATGTCGGTCCTGGAGAACGTCCTGGTCGGCCGCCACACCCGGACGAAGGAAGGCCTCTGGTCGGCCCTTCTGCGCGGCCCCGGCTTCCACAAGGCGGAGGCCGCGTCCAAGGAACGCGCCATGGAGCTCCTGGAGTTCGTCGGCCTCGCCGACAAGGCGGAGCACCTCTCGCGCAACCTGCCCTACGGCGAGCAGCGCAAGCTGGAGATCGCCCGCGCGCTGGCCAGCGAGCCGGGCCTGCTCCTCCTGGACGAGCCGACCGCGGGCATGAACCCGCAGGAGACCCGCGCCACCGAGGAACTGGTCTTCGCCATCCGGGACATGGGCATCGCCGTCCTCGTCATCGAGCACGACATGCGCTTCATCTTCAACCTGTGCGACCGCGTCGCCGTGCTCGTCCAGGGCGAGAAGCTCGTCGAGGGTGACAGCGAGACCGTCCAGCAGGACGACCGCGTCATCGCCGCATATCTGGGCGAGCCCTTCGAAGGAGACCCCGGCAGCACGGAGACCGGCGGCTCGGGCGACGAGGAGAACCACTGATGACCACACTGCTCGAAGTCGAAGACCTCAAAGTCGCCTACGGCAAGATCGAAGCCGTCAAAGGCATCTCTTTCAAGGTCGAAGCCGGCGAGGTCGTCACTCTGATCGGCACCAACGGCGCGGGAAAGACCACCACCCTGCGCACGCTCTCCGGCCTTCTCAAGCCGGTCGGCGGCTCCATCCGATTCAATGGAAAACCGCTGCGGAAATACCGCGCCGACCAGATCGTCGCGCTCGGTCTCGCCCACTCCCCCGAGGGGCGGCACATTTTCCCGCGCATGACGATCGAGAACAATCTCCGGCTCGGCGCGTATCTCCGCGGCGACAAAGCGGGCATCGAAAAGGACATCAAGCGCGCCTACGATCTCTTCCCCATTCTCGGGGAGCGCAGCAAGCAGGCCGCGGGCACTCTCTCCGGCGGTGAGCAGCAAATGCTCGCCATGGGGCGCGCCCTGATGTCCCAGCCGAAACTGCTCATGCTCGACGAGCCCTCCATGGGCCTTTCGCCGATCATGATGCAGCGGATCATGGCGACGATCGCCGAGCTCAAGTCCCAGGGCACGACCATCCTGCTCGTCGAGCAGAACGCCCAGGCGGCGCTCTCCCTCGCCGACCACGGCCATGTCATGGAGGTCGGCAAGATCGTCCTGTCCGGCTCGGGGAACGATCTGCTGCACGACGAGTCGGTGCGCAAGGCGTACCTCGGCGAGGACTGAGCAGCACTTCGCGTACGGAGAAGGCCCGCACCCCGGCTTCGGGGTGCGGGCCTTCTCCGTACGCGTATGAAGGGGCGGGCCAGGGGGGCTACTGCCCCTTGGACGCCTTCTTCTCGTCGGCGTCCTCGATGACGGCCTCCGCGACCTGCTGCATGGAAAGACGCCGGTCCATCGACGTCTTCTGGATCCAGCGGAACGCGGCGGGCTCGGTGAGGCCGTACTCGGTCTGCAGGATCGACTTGGCGCGGTCGACCAGCTTGCGGGTCTCCAGGCGCTGGGTGAGGTCGGCGACCTCCTTCTCCAGCGTCTTCAGCTCCGTGAAGCGCGAGACGGCCATCTCGATGGCCGGGACGACGTCGGTCTTGCTGAAGGGCTTCACGAGGTACGCCATCGCGCCGGCGTCACGGGCCCGCTCGACGAGGTCGCGCTGCGAGAACGCGGTGAGCATGAGGACCGGGGCGATGCTCTCCTCGGCGATCTGCTCGGCCGCCGAGATGCCGTCGAGGACGGGCATCTTCACGTCCAGGATCACCAGGTCGGGCTTGTGCTCCCGGGCCAGCTCGACGGCTTTCTGGCCGTCTCCGGCCTCGCCGACGACGCTGTAGCCCTCCTCCTCGAGCATTTCCTTGAGGTCGAGCCGGATAAGAGCCTCGTCCTCGGCGATGACGACACGGGTCGTCAGCGGAGGCACATGCGACTTGTCGTCGTCATCGGCTACGGGCTGGGGCGACTCGGGGGAAGTCACGGGGGCTCCTTGATCAGGGCTGGGGTGCAGCTCCCAAGAGCCTACCTAGCTGCGGTATGGTGGTCTGGCAGCGGGTCAGGGGAAACCTTGGATTCTGCGAGCCCCGGTAGCCCAACTGGCAGTAGGCAATGGATTCAAAACCCATACAGTGTCGGTTCGAATCCGACTCGGGGCACTTTTCCTTCGGTTCCAAGGCCGTGCAATCGGTCGACGATCTTCACTCGTCGCGGTGAACGGGCCTTCGAAAGCCCACTCAACTACCAAGATCCAGCCAAGCTCGGCCGCATGTACGACATCGACGCACGCAAGCGCGCCCTCACGCTGGTCGGCCATGGCCGCAGCCTGAACTCCGTAAGCAAGGAAACCGGTATATCGCGCGCGGCAATCCGCTCCTGGCAAACCCGGATCGAACCGCTCGACTGGAACCGCGCAGTCCCGTGCCCACGTTGCTGTGACAACCCTTCCCCGCCTGAAGACCCTGCCGCGTACGCGTACCTCCTGGGCCTCTACCTCGGAGACGGCTGCATCAGCTCAGGCCGACGAGGCGTCTACTTCATCCGCATCGTGTGCGCTGACGCCTGGCCCGGCTTGATCGAGGCGTGCGAGGCCGCCATCCTCACCGCACGCCCGGGCAACCGCGTATGCCGCGTCAAGAAGCAGGGCTGTGTCGCAGTCACTTGCTCCAGCAAGCACTGGCCCTGCCTCTTTCCCCAGCACGGCCCCGGCAAGAAGCACAACCGCACCATCGCCCTCGAACCCTGGCAACAAGAGATCGTCGACGCCCACCCTTGGGAGTTCATCCGCGGCCTCATCCACTCCGACGGCTGCCGCGTCACCAACTGGACCACCCGCCTCGTCGACGGCGAGCGCAAGCGCTACGAATACCCCCGGTACTTCTTCACCAACCTGTCGGGCGACATCATCCGGCTCTTCACGGGCGCCCTCGACAAGGTGGGCGTCGACTGGAAGGCAGCCAACCACCGCAACATCTCCATTGCCCGCAAGGCCTCCGTAGCCCTCATGGACACCCACGTAGGTCCCAAGTACTAGCCCACCAGGCGCCCGCGCGCATGTACGGCTCCCTGCCCCCGAGTCGCGCCCGCGGGGCAGATCGGTTGTGGGCTCGGGCAGACCGTTTCCGTCGGGTCGATCGGGCTGATACCGCCGACCGAGGACATCACGGAGACCGGTCAGGACGAGACGGTCGACGGGGTGCGGTTCGAGTTCCAGATGACGCCGGGGACCGAGGCTCCGGCGGAGATGAACTTCGTGCTCCCGGACCTGCGTGCCGTCTGCATGGCGGAGAACGCGACGCACACGATGCACAACATCATCACGTTGCGTGGTGCGCAGGTGCGGGATGCCCGGCAGTGGGCGCGGTATCTCGACGAGTCGGTGGTGCTTTTCGACGGGCGGGTGGATGTCGCTTTCGCCTCGCATCACTGGCCGACCTGGGGTGGCGACACGATCGTCGAGCTGCTTGAGCAGCAGCGGGATTTGTACGCGTACATGCATGACCAGACGTTGCGGATGATCAATGCGGGGATGACGGGGCGTGAGATCGCCGAGGAGATCGAGTTGCCGCCGGCGCTCGCCGGGGTGTGGGCGAACCGTGGGTACTACGGCTCGCTGAGTCATAACGTGAAGGGCATCTATCAGCGGTACATGGGGTGGTTCGACGGGAATCCCGCGCATCTGTGGGAGCATCCGCCGGTCGAGGAGGCCAAGCGGTACGTCAAGGCGATGGGGGGCCGCACGGCTACGGTCGCCAAGGCGAAGGCGTTCGCGAGGAGCGGCGATCTGCGGTTCGCGGTGACGCTGCTCAATCATGTGGTGTTCGCCGACCCCGGGCACAAGGCTGCCAAGGCCGAACTCGCCGAACTGTACGTCAAGTTGGGGCAGGCATCGGAGAACGCCGTGTGGCGGAACTTCTATCTGGTGGGTGCCCAGGAGCTGCGCGAGGGTGTGCGGGACTCCCCGACGTCCGTGACGAGCGCGGACATGCTGATGGCCCTTTCGGTGGACCAGTTGATCGACTCCGTGGCGGTGCGGATCAACGGCCCCAGGGCGTGGGAGCTGAAGCTGCGGATGGACTGGAGCCTTCCGGCGCTCGGGAAGGTCTGGCATCTGACGCTGCGGAACGGCGTGTTGACGTATCGCAGCGACACGGAGAAGAACCCGGGCGCGGGCGTCACCCTCACCATGACCAAACCCCAGCTGCTCGCCATGCTGGGCGGCAAGGGGCTCGGGGACATCAAGGTCGAGGGTGACGCCTCGCTGCTGTCCGATCTGCTCGGCGTGGTGGACAAGCCGGATCCGGCCTTCGCCATCGTCACGCCGTAGGGGCGATGGGAAAGCGGCTACTTGGGGGTGTCCCCGGTGTCGTCCTCGCCGATGTGGTGGATGCGGACGAGGTTCGTCGAGCCGGGGACGCCGGGCGGGGAGCCCGCCGTGATGACCACGATGTCGCCGCGCTCGCAGCGGCCGATCTTCAGGAGCAGCTCGTCGACCTGGTTGACCATCGCGTCGGTGGACTCGACGTGCGGGCCGAGGAAGGTCTCCACGCCCCAGGTGAGGTTCAGTTGCGAGCGCGTCGCCCGGTCCGGGGTGAAGGCGAGGAGCGGGATCGGCGAGCGGTAGCGCGAGAGGCGGCGGACCGTGTCGCCGGACTGGGTGAAGGCGACGAGGAACTTGGCGCCGAGGAAGTCGCCCATCTCGGCGGCCGCGCGGGCCACCGCACCGCCCTGCGTGCGGGGCTTGCTGCGCTCGGTCAGCGGCGGCAGCCCCTTGGCGAGGATGTCCTCCTCGGCGGCCTCGACGATGCGGCCCATCGTGCGGACCGTCTCGATGGGGTACTTGCCGACGCTGGTCTCGCCGGAGAGCATCACCGCGTCCGTGCCGTCGATCACGGCGTTGGCGACGTCGGACGCCTCGGCGCGCGTGGGCCGGGAGTTGTCGATCATCGAGTCGAGCATCTGGGTGGCGACGATGACCGGCTTGGCGTTGCGCTTGGCGAGCTTGATGGCGCGCTTCTGGACGATCGGCACCTGCTCCAGGGGCATTTCGACGCCCAGGTCGCCGCGGGCGACCATGATGCCGTCGAAGGCGGCGACGATGTCCTCGATGTTCTCGACCGCCTGCGGCTTCTCCACCTTGGCGATCACGGGGAGCCTGCGGCCCTCCTCGTCCATGATCCGGTGGACGTCCTCGATGTCGCGTCCGCTGCGTACGAAGGACAGGGCGATGACGTCGAATCCTGAACGCAGGGCCCAGCGCAGGTCCGCCTCGTCCTTCTCGGAGAGGGCGGGCACGGAGACCGCGACGCCGGGGAGGTTGAGGCCCTTGTTGTCGGAGACCATGCCGCCCTCGACGACCGTGGTCGTCACGCGGGGGCCGTCGACCGCGGTGACCTCCAGGGTCACTTTGCCGTCGTCCACGAGGATCCGCTCGCCCGGGGTGACGTCATCGGCGAGGCCGCCGTAGGTCGTGCCACAGGTCTGGCGGTCGCCCTGGACGCCCTCCTCGACGGTGATGGTGAACTCGTCGCCCCGTTCGAGAAGTACGGGACCTTCGCTGAAGCGGCCGAGGCGGATCTTCGGGCCTTGAAGGTCGGCGAGGACGCCGACGCTGCGGCCGCTCTCGTCGGAGGCCTTGCGTACGCGCTGGTAGCGCTCCTCGTGATCGGCGTAGGAGCCGTGGCTGAGGTTGAAGCGGGCCACGTCCATTCCGGCTTCGACCAGTGCCTTGATCTGGTCGTACGAGTCCGTGGCGGGGCCCAGGGTACAAACGATTTTTGCTCGGCGCATGGTTCGACCCTAGGCCTTACCGGCGGGTAGAGAATTGGCTGGGCATGACTACTCAACAACCTTTGCGTGAAGGGTTATTGACAAGTGTTGAATTGTGCGGGGCGCTGCTCTGATGAGCGATTTACCGAGCGCCCCGCACTGTCAAGCACGCCTGTGGCTACAGCTGCGGAGGCGTCATCGTGAAGCGCGCGTTGACCTGTGCGTAGACGCGCTGCCGCTGGGGTTCGAGGTCCAGGGGTGCCGCCTCCTGGGCCATGTCGGCCGCGCCGCCGTACGCGACCGAGCGCATGGCCGGCGCTCCCCCGTAGCCGTACGGCGCCGCGTTCTCCGCGCCGATGTCGGCGAGCTCCACCAGGGCGGCGAGCCCGGCCCCCAGCGCCTGGGCGTATTCGCGGCCCCGCTGCACCGCCTCCCTGACGGCCTGCTGGCGGGCCTCGCGATGGGCGGGCGAGTCGGGCCGCAGCGACCACCACGGACCGTCCACCCGGGTCAGCTCCAAGTCGGCGATGCGCGTGGTGAGTTCACCGAGGGCGGTGAAGTCGGTGAGCTCGGCGGTGACATTGACCCGCCCGTGGTAGGTGCGGACGCGCTCCCCCTTGCCCCGCTTGGTGAGTTCGGGGGTGATGGAGAAGGCACCGGTCTCCAGCTTCTCCACCGCGTCGCCGTACGACTTGACGAGGTCGAGGACGGCGGCGTTGCGCCGCGTCAGGTCGTTCAGGGCGTCGCGCCGGTCGCTGCCGCGCGCGCTCACGGTGATGCCGATGCGGGCGATCTCGGGGTCGACTTCGAGGTGCGCCTCGCCCTTGACGGCGAGCCGCGGGGCGTCGGGGGTCCCATACGGAGTGGGGGTGGTCGTGTCATCCATGCGGCCACTCTCGCACTGGGGCACGGCACCGGACAGTCACCGGATCGAAACCTGCGGGGTCTGTTGCCGGTGGTGTGGTCGGGGACAGAATCTACGCGCGTTACATCGGTCGACCAAGGGGAGCACGAAATGCCGCTGAACCGCCGGAAGTTCCTGGGGAAGTCCGCAGCCACGGGGGTGGTACTCGCCGGAGGCGTGGCCGCAGCGCCGTCCGCGACGGCCCAGGCACCCGGGAAGCCCGCCAAGCGGACGAAGCGGTACTCGTTCACCGTCATGGGCACCACGGACCTGCACGGCAACGTCTTCAACTGGGACTACTTCACGGACAAGGAGTTCGACGACAAGGACCACAACGACGTGGGCCTGGCGAAGATCTCCACGCTCGTGAACGAGATCCGCGAGGAGAGAGGCCGCCGCAACACGCTTCTGATCGACGCGGGCGACACCATTCAGGGCACCCAGCTCTCGTACTACTACGCCAAGATCGACCCGATCACCGCCGAGCGCGGCCCGGTCCATCCGATGGCGCAGGCGATGAACAGCATCGGCTACGACGCCGCGGCGCTCGGCAATCACGAATTCAATTACGGCATTCCGGTCCTCCGGAAGTTCGAGGAGCAGTGCGACTTCCCGCTCCTTGGCGCGAACGCGCTCGACGCGAAGACGCAGAAGCCCGCTTTCCCGCCGTACTTCATGAAGCGCCTGCGCACCCCGCACGGCCGGGACGTGAAAATCGCCGTCCTCGGTCTGACCAACCCCGGCATCGCGATCTGGGACAAGGCGAATGTCCAGGGCAAGATGACGTTCCCCGGCCTGGAGGAGCAGGCGGCGAAGTGGGTGCCGAAGCTGCGCTCCATGGGCGCGGACGTCGTCATCGTCTCGGCGCACTCCGGCTCCAGCGGCACCTCTTCGTACGGTGACCAGCTGCCGTACATCGAGAACGCGGCCGGTCTGGTCGCCGAGCAGGTGCCCGGGATCGACGCGATCCTGGTCGGGCACGCGCACACGGAGATCCCCGAATACTTCGTGGAGAACAAGGAGACCGGCAAGAAGGTCGTCCTCTCCGAGCCCCTGAAGTGGGGCCAGCGGCTCACCCTCTTCGACTTCGACCTGGTGTGGTCGAAGGGCCGCTGGACGGTCGAGAAGGTCGGCGCGAAGGTCCTCAACTCCAATACGGCGGCGGAGGATTCAAAGGTCACCAAGCTGCTCGCGGACGAGCACAAGAAGGTCGTCGCGTACGTCAACCAGGTCATCGGCACGTCGACGCAGGCGATGAGCACGGCCGAAGGCCCGTACAAGGATGTCGCGATCATCGACCTGATCAACCACGTCCAGGCGGACACGGTCAGGGAGGCGCTCAAGGGTGGCCAGTACGCGGCGCTGCCCGTGCTCTCCCAGGCCTCGTGCTTCTCGCGCACGGCGAAGATCCCGCAGGGCGAGATCACCATCAAGGACGCGGCGGGCCTCTACCCGTTCGAGAACACTCTGGAGGCGCGGCTCGTCACGGGCGCGCAGCTGAAGGAGTACCTGGAGTTCTCCGCCCGTTACTACGTCCAGACGGCGGCCGGCGCCCCGGTCGACCCGGCGAAGCTCACGAACGCGGACAACATCCCGGACTACAACTACGACGCGCTGTACGGCGTGACGTACGAGATCGACATCGCCAAGGCGGCGGGTTCCCGCATCGTGAAGCTGAGCTTCGACGGCAAGGAGCTCGACCCGAAGGCCGAGTTCGTGCTCGCGGTGAACAACTACCGGGCGAGCGGCGGCGGGAACTTCCCGCACATCGCGGGCGCCAAGCAGCTGTGGGCGAACTCGGACGAGATCCGGAACACGATCATTAAGTGGGTGCAGGCGAAGGGGACGGTGGACCCGGGCCAGTTCGCGTCGGTGGACTGGAAGCTGACCCGGGACGGGACTCCGGTGTTCTGATGCTCTGAGCGGTTACAGCTTCAGGTGCGCCAGGTCGACGGCGTCGGCGAGCGCCCGCGCGCCGGCGTCGTTGACGTGCAGGCCGTCGCCGCTGTCGTAGTCGTCGTGGATCCGGTCGGGGTCGGCCGGGTCCGCGACGGCGGCGGCGAGGTCGGCGTAGGCGTCGAAGGGGCTTTCGCCGCTTCGGATCCAGTCGTTGACCTCGCGGGCGACGGCCACGCCCTCGGGGGTGGAGTAGCCCTCGAAGATCGTGTCCTTGTAGGGGCCCACGGTGGTCGCGATGGCGGTCAGACCCGCCGCGTGCAGCCGCTCGGCGAGGGCGGTGAAGCCCGCGATGAGCTCATCGGCCGTGGGCACGGGTGCGGTGGCGGGGTAGGCCTCCTGGCCGGGTATGCCGAGGTCGTTGAGGCCGAAGTGGACCAGGACGTGGGTGACGCCGGGCACGTCCAGGGCGTCCCGTTCGAGGCGGGCCAGGGCGTGCTCGCCGATCTCGTCGGTCAGCAGCCGGTTCGCCGAGAGCCCCTGGTTCACCACCCAGCCGGTGCTTCCGCTGTCGCGCAGGCGCTGGTTGAGCAGGTCGGGGAAGCGGCGGTCGGTGTCCGGGGTGGTGCCGGTGCCCTCGAACCAGGAGTCGCCGAAGGCGACGGCTATGGCGGTACCGGCGGGCGCGAGGACGTCGGCGCCGGTGATGAAGTGACGGGTCGCCAGCTCTTCGAGGCCGTCGATGCCGTCGAAGGTCGTCGCGGAGAGGGCGTTGCCGGGGACCGCGTAGCCGGTCCTGAGGGGAACCGCCGAGTAGGTGGAGAGCCCGGTGTCGTCCGGCAGCCAGAGGCTGAGGGCCAGTTCGTCACCGGCGGCCACGGCACGCTCGACCGGGTCGCTGATGACCTCTTCGCCCACGGGGACGGTGAAGTCCTCGGCCCCGCCGACGCGTACCGGCGTATCGCTGCCCGCATCGATGCCGCTGCCTTCGGTCCGGATGGCGAGGCGTGCGCCGCCGATGTGGAGGGGCTCCTTGCCGTAGCGGTTGGTCAGCCGGACGCGTACGGCGCCGCCTCCACCGTCGAGGCGCAGTACCTGGCGTACGGTCTGGCCGGCGAAGCCGCGGAGTTCGAAGAGGTCGATGCTCTCGTGGGGGCTGACGACGGCGGAGCGGAAGGCGGCGGTCCAGGATGCGGTGGCGTTTGTGATCATGACCGCCACAACCTCCGGGTGGAGCCGGGTATTTCGCGACAGCGGCCCGATTTCGGGGAATATTTACGCGACGTGACGGCGGCCTGCGGCGCACAATCGCGTGCATGGATGACCAGCTCGTACATCTCAAGGACAGGGCACTCGCGGCGGCGCTCGACGTCGTGCTCCGGGACGTGAGGGCCACGTGCGCCGTGCGGCCCATCGTCCATGAGGAGCGGGACTTCATGAGGCTCGGCGAGGACGTGATCATGCTCTACGCGCCCGGTGGCTCGGGCCAGGGCGTCTCCGTCGCCGAGTGGCAGAGCCCCGCCGAGCAGGTGGCGGATCTCGCGGACCAGGTGCAGGGATGGGCCGTCGAGGAGCTGTGCGCGGCCCTGAAGCCCGCGACCTGGCCCGAGTGCCCCACCCACCCCGACTCCCATCCGCTGGAGGCCGGGGTGGTGAAGGGCGTGGCGGTGTGGTCCTGCCCGAGGACGCGCAAGGCCGTGGCGCCGGTGGGAGAGCTCAGTTCTTGAGGCGTACGAGATTGCCCCGCTGCTCCCCGACCGCGACCGCGTCGCGGCCCTGCGGCTCCTGGAGCCCGAAGCTGGTGAACGCCGTGCGCCCGGGCAGCGGGTAAGGGTCCTTGCCCGTGACGGAGTTGAGGATCGTGGCGCTGCGCCAGGCGGCGAGGCCGAGGTCGGGGGCGCCGACGCCGTGGGTGTGGCGCTCGGCGTTCTGGACGTAGACGTGGCCGGTGACGGACGGGTCGAGGACGAGGCGGTACCGCTCGTCGATGCGGGGGCGTTCGGATGCGTCCCTGCGCAGGAACGCGTCGAGCCCGCCCAGGAGTTGGTCGAGGGGGCGCTCGCGGTAGCCGGTGGCCAGGACGACGGCGTCGGTGGTGAGGCGGGAGCGGGTGCCCTGCTGGAGATGCTCCAGGTGGAGCTCGACGCGGGTGGTGGCGACGCGGCCCGCGGTGCGCACACTGACGCCGGGGGTGAGGACGGCGTCGGGCCAGCCGCCGTGCAGGGTGCGCTGGTAGAGCTCGTCGTGGATGGCGGCGATGGTGTCGGCGTCGATGCCCTTGTGCAGCTGCCACTGGTGCGGGACGAGGCCGTCGCGGACGGCTTCGGGCAGCGCGTGGAAGTAGCGGGTGTAGTCGGGTGTGAAGTGTTCCAGGCCGAGCTTGGAGTACTCCATGGGTGCGAAGGCCTCGGTGCGGGCCAGCCAGTGGAGCTTCTCGGCGCCCACGGGGCGGCGCCCCAGCAGGTCGAGGAAGACCTCGGCGCCGGACTGGCCCGAGCCGATGACGGTGATGTGCTCGGCGTCGAGCAGCCGGTCGCGGTGCAGGAGATAGTCCGAGGAGTGGATCACCGGCACGGCGGGGGCGTCCGCGAGGGGCTTGAGGGGCTCGGGGACGTACGGCGCGGTGCCGACGCCGACGGCGACGTTCCTCGTGTACGTCCGGCCGAGCGCCTCGGCCTCTCCCTCCGCGTCCAGCTGGGTGAAGTCGACCTCGAAGACGGCCCGTTCGGCGTTCCAGCGCACCGCGTCGACCTGGTGGCCGAAGTGCAGCCCCGGCAGGTTCTCACTGACCCAGCGGCAGTAGGCGTCGTACTCGGCGCGCTGGATGTGGAAGCGCTCGGCGAAGTAGAACGGGAAGAGCCGCTCACGGGCCTTGAGATAGCTGAGGAAGGACCAGGGGTTCGCCGGGTCGGCGAGGGTCACCAGGTCGGCCAGGAAGGGGACTTGGAGGCTTGCGCCTTCGATGAGGAGCCCCGGGTGCCAGTGGAAGCCGGGCCGCTGTTCGTAGAAGGCGGTGTCGAAACCTGCCAGTGGCTGGGCGAGGGCGGCGAGGGAGAGGTTGAAGGGGCCGATGCCGATGCCGACCAGGTCCCGGGGTTCGTCGGGTGTGGTGAGCGGTGGGGTGGGCTGCGCGTTCTGGCCGGTCATCGGGGGGTGGTTCCTTCCACGAGCTTCAGGATCTCGGCGAGTTCGCCGGGCCGGGTGTACGGGTTGAGCAGGGTGGCCTTGAGCCAGCGGCGCCCTTCGAGCCAGGCCCGGCCGAGCACGGCGCTGCCTTCGCCGAGCAGATGCCGCCGGGCGTGCACGATCTGCTTGTCGTCGGCGCCGGCGGGCCGGAACAGGACGGTGCTGATGGCGGGCCGGTCGTAGAGCTCGAAGCCGGGGTGCGCGGCGACAAGATCCGCGAACTCATCGGCCCGCGCGCACACTTGGTCGACGAGAGCGCCGATGCCGTCCCGCCCGAGGGCCTTCAGCGTGACGGCGATCTTGAGCACGTCGGGCCTGCGGGTGGTGCGCAGGGAGCGGCCGAGGAGGTCGGGGAGGCCGGCTTCGGTGTCGTCGTCGGCGTTCAGGTAGTCGGTGTGGTGGCCGAGGATGCCGAGGTCGCGCGGGTCGCGGACCAGGAGCAGCCCGGCGGCGACGGGCTGCCAGCCGAGCTTGTGCAGATCGAGGGTGACGCTGTCGGCCCGCTCGATGCCGCGCAGGAGTTCTCTTCGTACGTCGCTGAAGAGGAGCCCGCCGCCGTACGCGGCGTCGATGTGCAGCCGGGCGCCGTGGGCGGCGCAGAGGTCGGCGATCTGGTCGATGGGGTCGATGAGCCCGGCGTCGGTGGTGCCCGCCGTGGCGGCGACGAGGACCGATCCCGGCGGGCCGGTGAGCTGGCTGAGCGCCTCGTCGAGCGCGACGGGGTCGAGGGTGCCCGAGGGCGCGGGGACGACGGCGGGTTCGGACATGCCGAGGAGCCAGGCGGCGCGGGGCAGCGAGTGGTGGGCGTTCTCGCCGACGAGGAGGTGCACCGGGCCGTGGGCGATGGTGTGTTCGCGGGCGAGGAGCAGCGCGAGCTGGTTGGACTCGGTGCCGCCGGTGGTGACCAGGGCGTCGCCCGCGGGATCCGTGCCGTACACCTCTGCCGCGAGGGCGCGGGTGACCTGGACCTCGATCGCGGACGCCGCGGGGGCCTGGTCCCAGGAGTCCATGGACGGGTTGAGCGCGGACGCGGCGAGGTCGGCGGCGACGGCGAGCGCGAGCGGCGGGCAGTGCAGATGGGCGGCGCACAGCGCGTCGGCGGGGTCGGCGGCCCCCGCGGCGACGGCCTGCACCAGTGCGCGCAGGGCCGCTTCGGCGCCTTCGCCGCGCGTGGGCAGCACGTCACCGGTGGCCTCGCGCACCCGCAGGGCGACGGCGGTGGGTCCGCCGGCCGGCAGCGGGCCGCCGCGTGCGAGCGCCCCGTCGCGCAGGGCGTCCAGGGTGACGGCGAGCAGCGGCCGCAGCGCTGCGGGGCCCTGGACGCCTCCGGCGAGGGGCGGCGGAGTGCTCATGGGGACGTCCTTCGGGTGCGCGCGGGCGGGGCAACCAGCCTGTACGCCGCGTGCGCGGCACGCCCGGAGAGCGGACGATACGAACCCGAAAGTGGTACTGCCGTGCGGAGAAAGCCTGTTGGCCTTGGACGGGGTGCTAGGCGCTCCGCGGGGTGTGCGGTATTCGTCTGCGGGTGCGTTGTGGTTGCTCGCGCAGTTCCCCGCGCCCCTTCGGGGCGCCCCCCTAGCTGAAGTCGTTCCTGTGGTCCTGTGCCCACTCGTCGAACGTTCGCGCCGGCGTGCCCGTCACCGTCTCGACCGTCGTGGTGACCTCCGCCTCGGCTCCGACTGACGCGGCGAAGGATGTCAGGAGGGCCGGGAGCATCTCCGGTGGGACGTGCGGGAACAGGTCCTGGCCCACCTCCTCCGGCGGCACCTCGACGAAGCGCAGGTCGCGGCCGACGGCACGCCCGATGCTGTCGATCTGTTCCACGGTCGTCACCGCCGCGGGTCCCGTGAGGCGGTGGACGGCGCCCCGGTGGCTGTTGTCGGCGAAGGCGCGGGCGGCGACGGCTGCGATGTCGGCCTCGTGGATCGGCGCGGTCACGGCTCCGGCGAAGGGGCCACGGACGGTGTCGCCGGAGCGGATCTGCGGCGCCCACTGGAAGCTGTTGGTGGCGAAGGCGTTGGGCCGCAGGAAGGTCCCGGCGAGGCCGCTCGCGCGGACCTGGTCCTCCAGGACCGCGTGGGCGACGTAGATGGGGTGGGACGTGTCTGCGCCGTCCTCGATGATGCCCGACGACAGCATGACGACATGCTCGACGCCACCCTTGCGGGCTGCCGCGAGCACCGCTTCGGCGTGCTCGCCGACGGCCGACAGGTGCAGGAACAGCGCGGACGCGCCCTCGAACAGCGGGGCGAGCACGGCGGGTTCGGCGGCGGGGTCGAAGCGCGCCACATCGGCGGACGGCGGGAGCCCGGCCCGCGCCGGGTCACGGGTGAGGGCGCGGACCGGGGTCCCGCCGGCGGTGAGCTGGGTGACAAGGGCGCGGCCCACGTTTCCGGTGGCACCGGTGACGACGATCACGGAAGCTCCTAGGGATCTTGTACTGGGACTTCGACCCTAGGGGGACGCACCGGGACGTCGGATCGGCGGCGGGGACCAGTCCGCATAGGTCCGCGGACCTAGTCCCCGCGGCCCGTTCAGGACGTCGTGACCTGCCGGACCTTCAACGCCCGTGCCAGATCGTCCAGTTGGTCGGCCAGCTTGCGGCGAAGCGCCGGGATCGGGGCGGCGTCGCGCAGGCATGCCTCGCCCAGGCGGAGGGTCTCGGGGTCCACCGCGGAGGCGGGGAAGGCCCAGCGTCCCGCGACGTCGGCGATGGCGGGGCCGCGGCGGGCGGCGACGGCGACCGCGTCCTCGAAGTAGCGCGGGACGTACTCCCGTACGAGATCGGCCTGTTCGGGGTGCCAGAAGCCCTGGGCGGTCGCGGTCAGGAGGTAGTTGGAGAGGTCGTCGGTGGCGAACATCGCCTCCCACGCCCGCCGCTTGGCCTCCGGCTCCGGCAGCGCCGCGCGGGCCCGGGCCGCGCCTTCCTGCCCGGCGGCGCTGGGGTCACGCTCCAGCTCGCCGGCGATCGCGGACTCGTCGACGGCGCCCAGGACGGCGAGGCGGGTCAGGGCGCGCCAGCGCAGCTCGGGGTCCAGTTCGGGGCCGCCGGGCACGGTGCCCTCGGCGAGCCACTCCTGGAGCGGGTCGGGCCGCGTCGCCACGTCGATGAAGCCGCGTACGGCGGTGAGCCGCAGGCCCGCGTGCGAGCCGTCCTCGGTGCGCCGGATCAGGTCGCGGCAGAGCTCGGTGAGGGTGGTGAGCGCGATGGACCGCTCCTCCGCCGGGAGGTAGCGGCCCGCGATCTGGGCGGTGGCGAAGGTGAGGACGCCCTGGACGACGGCGAGGTCGGTCTCCTCGGGCAGATGCTCGCGGGCGGCCCGCACATAGGCGGCGCCCGCGAGTTCACCGTCGCGGACCAGGTCGCGCAGGCTGTTCCACAGGACGGCGCGGGTGAGGGCGTCGGGAACACTGGACAGGCCGCGCAGCGCCGTCTCCTGGGAGACCTCGTCGAGGCGGATCTTGGCGTAGCTGAGGTCCTGGTCGTTGGGGACGATCAGGACGGGGCGCCCGCCGTCGCGCGGCTGCTCGGATGCGGAGTGCGGGACGTCCGTCTCGTACCGCTCGCGCAGCACGAGGCCGCGCCCGTCGGTGAGGTCACGGTCGTACACCCCGACGGCGATGCGGTGCGGGCGGCTGCCGTCGCGGTCGACGGTGAGGGTCCATTCGCGGGCGTCGTGCCCGACCGTCGAGGTGAGCGTGTCGACGCCGGTGGTGCGCAGCCAGGCATCGGCCCAGCCGTGCACGTCGCGGTCGGTGTTGTGGGCGAGGGATTCGATGAAGTCCTTGAGCGTCGCGTTGCCGAACTTGTGCCGTGCGATGTGGGTGTTGATGCCGGCAAGGAAGTCCTTCTCGCCGAGCCAGGCGACGAGCTGGCGCAGGGCGGATGCGCCCTTGGCGTACGAGATGCCGTCGAAGTTGAGCATCGCGGACGCGGTGTCGGGCACGGCGTCCGGGTCGGGCGCGACGGGGTGCGTGGAGGGGCGCTGGTCGGCGTCGTACCCCCAGGCCTTGCGGGTGACCCCGAAGTCCGTCCAGGTATCGGTGAAACGGGTGGCCTCGGCGGTGGTCTGGAAGCCCATGTACTCGGCGAAGGACTCGTTGAGCCAGATGTCGTCCCACCAGCGCAGGGTGACGAGGTCACCGAACCACATGTGGGCCATCTCGTGGGCGATGACCATGGCGCGGGTCTGCCGCTCGGTGTCGGTGACGGCGGAGCGGTAGATGAACTCGTCGCGGAAGGTGACGAGTCCGGGGTTCTCCATCGCGCCCGCGTTGAACTCCGGGACGAACGCCTGGTCATAGGAGTCGAAGGGGTAGGGCTCCTCGAACTTCTCGTGGTAGCGGTCGTAGCACGCGCGCGTGATGTCGAGGAGCTCGTCGGCGTCGGCGTCCATGAAGGGCGCGAGCGAGCGGCGGCAGTGGATGCCGAAGGGCAGCCCGCGGTGCTCGGTGCGCACCGAGTGCCAGGGTCCTGCCGCGACGGCGACGAGGTATGTGGAGATCAGCGGGGTGGCCGCGGCCCGCCAGGTGCCGCCGCCCACATGCTCGGTGATGCCGTTGGCGAGGACCGTCCAGCCCTCGGGGGCGGTGACGGTCAGCTCGAACACGGACTTCAGGTCGGGCTGGTCGAAGGCGGCGAAGACGCGCTGCACGTCCTCCATGAACAGCTGTGTGTACGTGTACGTCTCGCCGTCCGTGGGGTCGGTGAAGCGGTGCATGCCCTCGCCGGTGCGGGAGTAGCGCATGGCCGCGTCGACGCGCAGTTCGTGCTCGCCCCCGGTGAGCCCGGTGAGCGCCAGACGGTTCTCGTCCAGGCCCGCCGGGTCGAGGGGCCGCCCGTCGAGGGTGACGGAGCGCAGCTCGGCGGGCTTGAGCTCGACGAAGGTGTCCACAGTGGCCCCGTCGTCCGCGAGCGCGCTGAACCGGATGACCGTGCGGGAGTCGAAGGTCTCGTCCCCCACGGTCAGATCGAGCTCGACCGCGTACCGGTGGACGTCGATGAGCTGGGCTCGGGTCTGCGCTTCGTCGCGCGTCAGTACGGACATGGGTCCATGCTGCCCGATGGCGCCGACAACCGTGCGGGCCGCCCGGAGATCGGTGCCGGGCCGCCCCGCCGTTACGAGGACTTGGCGATGGTCTCGTGGTGGCGGATGACCTCCGCGATGATGAAGTTGAGGAGCTTCTCGGCGAACGCCGGATCCAGCTTCGCGTTCTCCGCGAGTTCGCGCAGGCGCTCGATCTGCCGGGCCTCACGGGCCGGGTCGGCGGGCGGAAGCTGGTGGTTGGCCTTGAGATGGCCGACCTGCTGGGTGCATTTGAAACGCTCGGCGAGCATGTGGACGACGGCCGCGTCGATGTTGTCGATGCTGTCGCGCAGACGGGACAGCTCGGCGCGCACGGCCTCGTCCGTCGCCCCGGATCCGTTCGCTTCGGTCGTGTTGTGGCTGGTGGTCATGGTTCACGAGCCTACGTTGCCGCTGCACCGCCGCCGATGCCGGAAGAGCGCAAAATGGGTGGGTCGTCAGGGTCCGGTATCTGCTGCGACCAGCCGCCGGGGACGGCACGTCCCTGCTGCTCACGGAAGCGGACCGGAGCCATGCCCACACGGCGCGTGAAGAGCCGCGAGAAGTACGCCGGATCGTCGTAGCCGACACGGCGTGCGACGGCCGCGACCGGCAGCTCCGTGGCGGCGAGCAGCTCCTTGGCGCGGCCGAGGCGGATGCCGAGGAGGTAGTCCTTGGGGCTGCAGCCGGCCCCGCGGCGGACGGCGGTGCGCAGCTCCGCGGGGGTCATGCCGTGCCGTGCCGCGTGCTCGGCGACGGAAAGTGGCTGGAAGGCGTCGCGGGCCAGCGCCTGAAGCACCGGATCGCCGTCGGGGGCGATGTCGGCGCGGGCCCGGCGCAGGGCGACGAGCAGTTCATGGACGGCGGCGCCCGTCTCGACCTCCAGGAGCGGATTGCCGCGCCGTGCCGCGCGCGCGATGCGCCCGACGGCGGCGCGCGCTCCGGCTGCGTCGGACAGCGGCACCACGGGGCGGGTCGGCTCGATGTAGCCGAGTTCGGTGTACGTCGCCGTCGCGGGGCCCGTGAAGTCGACGAAGCACTCGTCCCAGCCGCTCTCCGGGTCGGGCCCGTAGTGGTGGCGCACCCCTGGGGTGAGCCAGATCAGCGCGGGCGCCGTCACCGTCGTACGCCGGCCGTCGACGCCCTGGAACCAGCCGCCGCCCGCGCTCACGACGACGGCGACATGGTGGTCGAGGGTGCGCGGGCCCACGGTCGGCAGCAGGCCGTGCTGCAGGCCGACGCCCAGGCAGGCCAGGCCGAGCTTGTGGTGGGCCGGGCTCGGCGTGAAATACCGCATCCACGTGTGATACATCCGCTGGTGCCCCTTTCGTCCCGCACTCTGGTGCACTCGCCGCGTCTGCCGCGTCCGCTGCGTCCAACCCGCCTAGATCTTTGTCCATGGACCCTGCCGCCCGCCAGAGGTGATCGTGGCGAGCAGTAAGTGAGCGAGAGGGAAGTGATGGCCGAGTTCACGGTGGGCGAGGACGATTTCGAGCTGGACGGGCGGCCCGTACGGCTGCTCTCCGGGGCGCTGCACTACTTCCGGGTGCACGAGGCGCAGTGGGGGCATCGGCTCGCGATGCTGCGCGCCATGGGACTCAACTGCGTGGAGACGTACGTCCCGTGGAACCTGCACGAGCCGCACCCCGGCGAGTACCACGACGTCCAGGCACTCGGCCGCTTCCTGGACGCCGCCGAGGAGGCGGGCCTGTGGACGATCGTCAGGCCGGGCCCGTACATCTGCGCCGAGTGGGAGAACGGCGGCCTTCCGCACTGGGTGACCGGAGCCGTGGGGGCACGCGCGCGTACCCGCGACGAGGAGTACCTGGAGTACGTGGACCGCTGGTTCGACCGCCTCCTGGAGGAGGTCGTGCCCCGCCAGCACGACCGGGGCGGCCCCGTGATCATGGTGCAGGTGGAGAACGAGTACGGCAGCTACGGCTCGGACGCCCTCTACTTGCGCCACCTCACCGACCTGCTCCACGCGGCGGGCGTGACCGTCCCCCTGTTCACCTCCGACGGCCCCGAGGACCACATGCTCACCGGAGGCTCGGTCCCCGGTGTCCTGGCGACGGCCAACTTCGGCTCGGGGGCGCGGGCCGCCTTCGAGACCCTGCGCAGGCACCGCCCCAAGGGGCCGCTGATGTGCATGGAGTTCTGGTGCGGCTGGTTCGACCACTGGGGCGCGGAGCACGTCGTACGAGACGCGGCGGACGCGGCTCGTGCCCTGCGCGAAATCCTGGAGTGCGGAGCCTCGGTGAACCTCTACATGGCGCACGGGGGTACGAACTTCGCGGGCTGGGCGGGGGCGAACCGGGGCGGCGGCGCGCTGCACGACGGCGCCCTCGAACCCGACGTCACGTCCTACGACTACGACGCCCCCATCGACGAGTTCGGCCGCCCGACTCCCAAGTTCTGGGCCTTCCGGGAGGTCCTCGCGCGGTACGCGGACGGCCCGCTGCCGGATCTCCCTCCCCAGCCGCCGGCGCTGGGTGCGCCGGTCGCTGCGGAGCTCGGCGAGTGGTCTGCTCTCCCCGCCGTCATGGAGTCACTGGGCGGCCCGGTGGTGGAGCGCGCGGTACCGCCCACCTTCGAAGAGCTCGACATCGACCGCGGCCTGGTCGGGTACGCGCTGACCGTGCCGGGTCCCCGGCGCCCGCTGCCGCTGAGCGTGCGGGGCCTTCGGGACCTGGCGGTCGTGTATGTGGACGGGACGCGCTCCGGTGTCCTCACGGAGGACGCCCCGACGCTCCCCGAGCCTGTTGCGGGGCACGCGCGCGTGGAGCTGTGGGTGGAGTCTCTGGGGAGGGTCAACTACGGGCCACGGACGGGCGAGACGAAGGGGATCACCGGGGGGATTCTGCACGAGCGGCAGTATCTGCACGGGGTGCGGGCGCAGGGGTTGCGGCTTGACGCGTTCGACGTGGCGTCGGCCGTGCGGGGCGTTCCGGCCGCGGGAGCAGCGGGGGCCGGCCGCCCCGGCCTCTACCGGGGCACCCTTGACCTCCGCTCCCCCGGGGACGCCTCCCTCGAACTCCCCGGCTGGACACGGGGGTTCGTATGGCTGAACGGCTTCAACTTGGGCCGGTACTGGACAGTGGGCCCACAGGCCTCGCTGTACGTCCCCGGGCCGGTGCTGCGGGAGGGGGCCAACGAGGTGTGGGTGCTGGAGCTGGAGAGGGCTGGGGGGAGGGTGGAGCTGGGCTGATCACCGGCTTCGCCGAGTTCGTCCTCAAACGCCGGACGGGCTGAAAAGTCAGCTGCCGGGCAATCCGGGGGGCCGGGGCAGCACCCCGGCCCCCCCCAGCCCTACACCTCCCGCACCTCGAAGCCGTCCAGGACGAACTCCGCCTTGCCGTCGTCCCCCGTCTTGCGGAGACCGACCCACGCCTCCCCCTTGGCGGGAGCCGTGAACTCGTAGGTGAGAGGCGTCGGCTCCGTGGCCACCGGAAGTTCCTTCCGGTCCGTCTCACGCGGGCCCGGCTCGTCCACCGCCGTCACCCACACGTACTCCCCCGCCTTCTCGTTCTCGTACCGGAAAGAGACCCGATACCGCTTGCCGGGAGCAAAACGCACCGTATGCGGCACCGTCCGGTACACGAGACCCGCGTTCTCACCCCGCGACTTCAGGGAGTTCGCGCCGTCGACGACGTCGTCGATCGCCTTCCCGTTCCAGCCCCGCTGCGTATACGGCGCGTGCCGCTGCGCGATGTGCGTACGCGGATCGGTGACATCGCCCGCGTCACCCTTCACGAACGGCCCCCAGCCCTGCGGGACATGCTCGAAGTCCTCGTGGGCGAGGACACCGCGGGGCAGCTTCACCGGACGGCCGCTCGCGACGACCCGTACGTTGTCGAACCGCACGCGCGCCTTCCCCGCCTCGGCCCGCAGCGTCAACTCCACCGCTCCACCTCCCTCGGGCACGGTGAAGTACGTGAACATGCGCTGGAAGCGCGTCCCGTGCTTGCGGTCGGCGGCCACGAAGTTCCCCGCCGTGGACGTCCGCGTCCAATTCGCCGCCGAGACCCCGTCCGCCGTGCGCACCTCCAGGCTCGCCCTGCGTTCCTCACCCGCCTTCGCGCCCACCTCCACCTGCACGGACGCGACGTACGTCCCCGCCTTCAGCCGGCTCAGCCGCCGGCCGACGGCCGCCGCGCCGCCCGATGCGATCACCAGCTCGTGGTCGCCGAGGTCGCTGAGCTCGACGGACGCGGGTCCGGACACCTTCCAGCCGTCCAGGGAACCGGAGTTGAAGCCCGGGTCGTGCAGCGGCGTCCCCTGCCCCCACTCCGGGGCCGGCACGGCATCGGCGCGCGAGCGGTAGAGGACGTAGGGCTGCTTGGCCTCGGCGTCGAGCGTCACCTCACCGCCCCCGCGCACCGGGACGTCCGCGACGAAGACCCGCCCCTGGTCGGTGAGCCGGTACAGGGCGACCTTGGACAGACCCGCCCACCCCTTCGGCAGCCGCCAACTGCCGCTGCCGCCCTCGGGGTTGTAGTGGTACAACTTGGCGGGATCCGTCGCCTTGCGCGGCTCCCAGGGGAGCAGATAGCTGCCTCCGTCGTAGACGACGCGGCCGTCGGTCGTGATGCGCCGGGTGCCGCCGGTGTCGGAGACGGTCGTCCCGGAGTCGCCGAAGAAGGTGATCTCGTGCTCGCCCCAGGACTTGATGGGGTGCGCCTGGAGGTACTTGGCGGGCAGCGATTCGGTCCAGATCAGGTCGTAGAAGTACGTCCAGTCCGTCTTGCCGACCCAGCCCTCGAAGTTGCCCATGCGGGCGATGCCGAGCAGCGTGGGCCACTTGTCGGCGAAGACGTCCTTCTGGTGGTTGCGGATGAAGCGGATCAGGCGGGAGTTGATGCCGCGCGACGTGTCGCCGCCGTAGTCGGGCTCGGTGGCCCAGTGCGACCAGACCGACGAGCGCTCGAAGCCGTGGCCCCACTCCGACGTGACGATCCAGCCCTGCTCGCGGAAGGCCCGCTGGAGCCGGTCGGAGGTCCAGCCGGACTCCCGGAACACGTCGATGTAGAGGGTGTTGAGGGCCTTGTCGGTCTGTGCGCGCAGATCGGCGAAGCGCTTGATGATGTCGCCGGAGACCAGGTCGCGGCGCTGGTCGATGCGGTAGCTCTGGTCGAGCCAGTCCCACTGCTCGTTGGCCTTGTCGACGAGCGTGTCCGAGAAGGCGTTCGCGACGGGGTACGACTCGGTGGCGTTGACGTGCACGCTGAAGTCGCTGTTCCACTTCTTGCCCTCGCGGACCAGGGTGTTGAGGTCGTCCAGGCCGCCCGCGCGGGTGTTGTAGTTGTCCGCGTAGTCGGGGTGCGCCGAGTCGTGGCCCTCGGACTGGTAGCCCTTGAGCAGGGTGTACTGCCGCAGGCCGTCGGTGGCGAGACTGATCCGTTTGACGTTGTCCAGGGTCGTCAGGAACGGGTTCGTCGCCTGTGACGCGAAGTTGAAGGGGATGTGCGGGACGACCCTCAGGTGCTGCTCGTCGGCGCCCAGCGGGTTCACCATGATGTCGCGGAAGGCGATGGCGGCGTCCTGCCAGTCGACCTTGCCGTCGCCGTTGCGGTCGCCGGTGACGACGACGGTGGCGTACGGAAGCGGCTCGGTGTCCCCGGCGGGCGCGGTCGCCGCGCGGTGCGTCCACTGGCCGGGCGTGAGCCGGGCCTCCACATACCCGTCCCGCTTGACGGTCTCCCGCCAGAGGCGGCCGTTCTCCCAGGTCGTCCCGGCCTCGGTGGTGGGCTTGTCCCAGACCGTGTTGGTCTCGACAGCGCCGCCGAGCCTGTCGTGCGCGACCACCGCGTACGCGCATCCCGTGGCCGCCTCCGCGGCGGTGTCCGGCGTCGGCCTGACCTCGGTGTCGCCGCTCTTGGCCTTGTCCAGCTGGACCTTGGCGGCGAGGAGTGTGGCGCCCGCCTGGTCGCTGCGTACGGAGAGCAGGGCGAGGCCGGGGACGCGGAGGGTGCCCACGCGCAGCGCGTCGGTGTCGGCGATCTCCGTCACCCGCCAGTGCACCTGCCGGTCGTCGACGGCGATCTCGACGGCGACGGTGGTGCCGCCGGTGAGCGTGAGGACGTACGCGACACGGTCGTCACCGGCGGTGTGGGTGACCTTCGGGGTGTGCTCCTTCTCGTCGATCAGGAGCGTCGTGACGGTGTCCGACTGGGCGTACAGGACCGCGTTCGTGGCCCGGTCCTTGTACGACACGATGCGCGGGAAGTCGGTGGCGACGCGCACCTCCAGCGTGCCGGAGCGGATGACGGTCTCGCCCGCCGCGGGCCCGGCGAACGCGGTGCCGCCGAGGCCGACGGCGGCGCCGACACCGGCCAGCGCTCCCGCGGCGACGACGGTTCTGCGGCTCGGCCCGGACGTTTCTGACGACACCATGGCACCCCTCCTGGGACGGTTCTCGGTGTCGATCACCTTGCGCCGGACGGGACTTGTGCGCCCATGGACAAAGAGGGGACAGGTGTTGGACTAACGGTGCGCGGGTGCGTGCGGGGGGACACGACGCGGGGCCGGACCACAGACTGGTCCGGCCCCGCGCTTGGTGTGGTGCGTTGTGCGTTGTACCCGGCTAGCGCCTCAGAGCTCCGACGCCGCCTTCTCTATGTCCGCGGCGAAGGTCGAGACCTCGGTGTAGACACCGGGGAACTTCGGCCGCGCGCAGCCTTCGCCCCAGCTGACGATGCCCACCTGGATGTACTCGCCCGCCTCGTCCTTGCGGAACATGGGGCCGCCCGAGTCACCCTGGCAGGTGTCCGTGCCGCCCTCGGGGAGGCCGGCGCAGAGCTCCTCGCCGGGCGTGAGCTGGTCGCCGTACGCGGCCTTGCAGTCGTCGTCGCTGACGAACGGGACCTTCGCCTTGAGGAGGTAGCGCTGCTGCTCGCCACCCTCCTTGTCGGCACCCCAGCCCGCGATGTCGAAGTCGCCGTTGTTGAGCTTGTCGTCCTTGGCGATCTTCAGGGTGGGCTGGTCGATCGGCTTCTCGAGCTTGATGAGCGCCCAGTCCTTGCCCTTGCCGTTGTAGCCGGGGGCCTGCAGGACCTTGGTGGACTTCACGTTGATCGCGTCGGGGCTCTCGAGGTCCACGACGCCACCGGTGGCGGTGATGCTGGTGTTGTCGCCGGATCCGTCCACACAGTGGGCGGCGGTCAGCACGATGTCCTGGGCGTACAGCGCGCCGCCACAGCCCATCGACAGACGGACCATGAACGGGAACTCGCCCTGCTCGGCGGGGGTTCCGCCGACCACACGCTCACCGGGGTTGGGGCCGGGGTGCGGGGCCGCCTGAGCGGCGGGCTGAAGGCTGACGGCGGTCGCAAGGGCGATGGCACCGAGGGCGGCGGCTCTTGTCACTCCACGCAGCTTGGTGTTCAACGGGCTTCCCTTCGTGGGGGGTTCGTGGGGGGTTGCACGCATGACGGGCCCTTGCCGTCCCCACAGGGTGCGCGTGGATGGCATGAGCCCGCCAAAGCGTTGTTGCGGATTATGGAGATCGGTGTCCGCATAGAGCAAGGGGCGGTTTTCAGCCAGGGGGCTCCGCGTGGGCTGGTTCCGGATGAGGGGATCCGCCCTACAGTGGAGTCGAGTTGAGGCGAGGTTGAGGCGAACTGGTGCGCGACAGGGACCAGTCGGAGCGTCTTCAGGGGGTGCGCGCGTGGCGGACGGCGGGCCGGTGCAGCACGGCTATCCCCACCTGGAGACGGTGCGTTCCGCGATCACCGCGCTGTACAAGCGCCTTTCGTACGACACCGTCCACACCTTCGAGACCAGCGTCTCCCCCGCCGACGTCGCCTTCTGCGACGACGACGATCTGTATCTGGGCGTGCAGCGGGTCGCCCGCGAGATGGTGCGGCATCTGCGCCTGCCCGACGCCCGCATGATCGTCAGCTTCCGCGAGATGGAGCACGCGGCATACGTCGAACTCGCCGCGGGGCCCGAGTACTTCATCGAGCTCAACGACCGGTTCCGCACCCACCGGCGGGACATCGGAGCGGCACTCGCCCACGAGGTCATGCACGTCTATCTGCACCGGCTCGACCTGGAGTTCCCCGGCACCCGCGACAACGAAATCCTCACCGACACCGCCACGACCTATCTGGGCGCGGGCTGGCTGCTCCTCGACGCCTACCGCGAGGACGGGGCCTCGTCGCAGAAGCTCGGCTATCTCACTCCTGAGGAGTTCGGGTACGTCCTCGCCAAGCGGGCCATCGCCTTCGGTGAGGCGCCGGAGACGTGGTTCACCAGCGCGCAGGCGTACACGGCGTACACGAAGGGCCTTGCCCAGGCGCGGCGCGACGAGCAGGAGCCGCCGCTGACGGCCGCGGGGTGGGCGGGGCGGCGGCGGTACGCGAAGGACCGGCGGTACGCGCAGGATCATGGCTCCGCGGGCGCTGCGCCCCGCGGCGGCTCGTACGCGTTCTCCCGCGACGGGAGCGGGAGCGGCGGCGTGCTGCGCGTCTCGTTCCCGTGTCCCACCTGCCGGCAGCGGATCCGGGTGCCTGCGGGGAGGCGGATCCGGGCGCGGTGCGGGTTGTGCCGGACGGTGGTGGAGTGCGACGCGTAGGGACCGCGCCCGCTACGTCCCGTTCCAGTGCGATGGCCGGTTCAACGCCGGCGGCAGCTTGGTGGCCGCGTCGCCCTTGGCCGCGTTCACCTGCGACTGGGTCAGGAAGATGCTGCCGGTGAGGTCCGCTCCGCGCAGGTCGGCGTCCCTGAAGTCCGCGCCGATGAGGTCGGCTTGCCTGAGGTCCGCGCCGCGGAGGTCCGCCGCGATGAGGTAGGCACCGCGAAGGCTGACGCCGCGCAGGTCGGCGCCCTTCAGCTTGGCGCCGAACAGGTCGGCTCCCCTGCGGTCCTTCTTCTTCCGGCGGATGTCCGCGCGCGCGAGTTCACTGACGCGCAGGAGAAGGGCGCCGACGCCCTCGCGGTGCGTGGCGACGTCCGTCGCGGCGACTTCGGCGGGGGTGCCCCGGGTGAGGCGCTCGGTCTCCGCGAGCGCGCGCTCGACGTCCGGCCTGATGGGGCGGGCCTGGGGCAGGTCGCGCGCCTCGGTCAAGTACCAGAGCAGTTCGTGGAGTTGGCGCATCACGGGGAACACGTCGAACATCTCGCGGGCGGCGCCCTTGTCGCCCTGCCGCCAGTCGACGCCGTCGAACGTGCCCTGGGAGACCTTCTGGCCTGCGCCGAAGCAGTCGTAGACGGTGCAGCCGGAGTAGCCCCGCTGACGGAGATCCTGATGGATGCCGCAGCGGAAGTCCTGCTGGAGGTTGGTGCAGGGGGTACCGGCGGCCTTGTTGACGGGAAAGTCCGAGGACTTGGCAAAGGTGAGGGCCACACAGCAGAGCCCGAAGCAGCTGCCGCAGTCGGCACGAAGATCGTCGACTACGGGGAGCTGAGGCCGTGGCTGGAGATTCGACTCGATCCCATGCTCTCGCTGTCTGCGACCCATCACGTACTCCTTCGGGCCTCGGTCTCGGTGCTGTTCGTCTTGGGGGCGCGGCGGTTGATGCGGTGCCGTCCGTCTTGGCGGCGCGGCGGCCGGCGTCTCGCCTCGGTGGTGGGGCGGGGCCGCGCCGGTATGTCCGTACTCGCCATCTCGGTCCGAGCGTCTTGCTGCTTCGGCTCGCAAGACATGCTTACCGTGCTCCGTGCGGACATACCGACACGTCCCCTCGCGTCCGCTGCCGAGTTTCGGGCGGGTGGGCGGGAAAGGCTCGTTCGGTGAGCCGAGGCTGCGGGGCAATCGGGCGGGTGGGCGGGAAGGCTTGTTCGGTGGCCCGGGGCTGCGGGTGCAGGAACTCCGCAACCCCGGGCGGAGCCCTACGCCGCGCTTCGGCGGGAGGGACCGCCTCGGCCGCCGCCGCGGCGGGGGCGGCCGCCTTCACCACCGGTGGACCGGGGCTGGCCCTGGCCCTGGCCCGGGGTGCGGGACTGGCCCTCGCCCCGGGGCGACTGGGAGCCGCCCGAGCGGGCGCGACGCTGACCGCCACCCTGGCCCGCAGGCCGACGCCGCCCCCGCTGCGGAGCAGCCTGCTGCTGCGGGACCTCGATGACCACCGGCACCCCGGAGGGCTCCCTCGCACCCGTGATCCGCGCGAGCTCCTCGTCCGACGACGACACCCGCGTCGTGTTCGGGCGGATGTCCGCGTCGGACATGAGCCGCGTCATGTCCCGCTTCTCGTCGGGGAGTACGAGCGTGACGACACTGCCGGACTCACCCGCGCGGGCGGTACGCCCACCCCGGTGGAGGTAGTCCTTGTGGTCGGTGGGCGGGTCCACGTTCACGACCAGGTCGAGGTCGTCGACGTGAATGCCGCGCGCCGCCACGTTCGTCGCGACCAGCGCGGTGACCTGTCCGTTCTTGAACTGGTCGAGCGTCCGGTTGCGCTGCGGCTGCGAGCGGCCGCCGTGCAGCCCGGAGGCGCGCACCCCGTTGGCGAGCAGCCGCTTGGTGAAGCGGTCGACGGCACGCTTGGTGTCCAGGAAGAGGATGACGCGGCCTTCGCGGGCGGCGATACGCAGCGCGACCGCCTTCTTGTCGGTCTCGTCGGCGACGTACAGAACGTGGTGCTCCATCGTCGTCACCGCGCCCGCGGACGGGTCGACCGAGTGCACGACCGGGTCCGTCAGGAACATCCGGACCAGACGGTCGATGTTCTTGTCGAGCGTCGCGGAGAACAGCATCGTCTGGCCGCCCTGCTCGACCTGCTTCAGGAGCGCGGTGACCTGCGGCATGAAGCCCATGTCGGCCATCTGGTCGGCCTCGTCGAGGACGGTCGTACGGACCTGCGAGAGGTCGGCGTCGCCGCGCTCGATCAGGTCCTTGAGACGGCCGGGGGTCGCCACCATGATCTCGGCGCCGCGGCGGAGCGTGCCCGCCTGCTTGGTGATGGAGAGGCCGCCGACCACCGTCGACATGCGGAGGTTCACCGACGTCGCGTACGGCGTCAGCGCGTCCGTCACCTGCTGGGCGAGCTCACGCGTCGGCACCAGGACCAGGGCGAGCGGCGAGCGCGGCTCGGCGCGCCGGCCGGCGGTGCGGGCGAGCAGCGCGAGGCCGAAGGCGAGGGTCTTGCCCGAGCCGGTGCGGCCGCGGCCGAGGATGTCGCGTCCCGCGAGGGAGTTGGGGAGCGTGGCGGCCTGGATCGGGAACGGCTCGGTCACGCCCTGCGCGGCCAGCGTCTTGAGCAGCGCCTCCGGCATGTCCAGGTCGGCGAACTGCTCGACCGCGGGCAGCGCGGGGGTGATGCTCTCGGGCAGTGCGAATTCGCCCTGCACGGGCCTCGCCTTGGGGCGGCCTGACTTCTTCGCGGTGCCCTTTGTGTGGCCGCCGCCGGCCACCGGGGCCTTTCCGCGTGCGTTCGTGGAGCGCCTGCGGGCAGGACGCGCCGGGCGGTCGGAGCGATTCATACGGAAATGCCTTCCTGGACCTGGTGACAGCACAAGCCGGGACCCGCACCTTTCTGGTGCGGGCCCCGGCCGAGAGGTTCGCGTGCTTCGACGATCAGGCGGGAACGATGTTCTCGGCCTGCAGGCCCTTCTGGCCCTGCGTGACGTCGAAGGAAACCTTCTGGCCCTCGAGGAGCTCACGGAAGCCCGAGGACGCGATGTTCGAGTAGTGGGCGAAGACGTCGGGGCCGCCGCCGTCCTGCTCGATGAAGCCGAAGCCCTTTTCCGAGTTGAACCACTTCACGGTGCCAGTTGCCATGTCAATCTCCTAAGACAGGGGCAGAGTACGGATGCCCGCGGTTTTGCGGATATCCCAGCGCTGCAATGACCCCCATCCCGGAAAGACCGGTAAAACAAACAATGCGCCTTCGGAGCATTCCCGTCAGGCGCACATCATGTTCATGGGTACCAAAACTGCAACACATAACGGTAACACGCCCACGGGCGACCCTTGTTCCGGGCCGCCCGCGTGACCTACGCCACTTCCGTCGAAACCGCCCGCCATCAGGAGCGACCCTGCGACCAGGACCAGGCGCCCGAACCGCACCGCGAGCCGGTCCGCGACCGGCGCGGTCTGGAAGCCGCCGACGGAGAATCGGTGGCGAGGGTCCCTGCCATGTCGGCTCCGCCTCCGCCGAGCGCGAGAACAGCGCGGTGACGGTGATGTTCCACTCCGCCGTCGCCGCCCGGCAGGGCCTCAGCGCCACCGAGAGCGACAAGCGGCGGGTGCTCATCGAGATCCGCCGCGAGAAGCTCGCGGACCTGGCCGGCATCTTCGAGGACTGGAAGCGCGAAGTGGACGAACTCTGCGAGGAGTTCACGGTCGACGAACTGGAGACCGTGATCCGCTTCCTTCAGGGAGCGACCGAGCGCCGGCGCCGGGCGACCGCACGGCTCGCCGAGTAGCGGACACCGAAGGGCTCATACCGGGGCACTCTTTACATCGCGGTGACACCTGTCACCCACCAAAGTAACGACCCGTCAGATAGTCGCCGCACACGCCTTCCCCACGCACGGGCACCCCGCTACCTTCGGCCAAACAATCGCTTGGTTGGTTGAACGACGAGTGGCCATGAGCGACCGCTACCGAACGGAAGGCGGCCCCACATGCACATCGCCCGCACGCGCACAGCAGTCGGCGTCGCGATCTCCGCGATCGCCCTGGGCACCCTGCCCGCCTGGGCGGCCCACGCCGAGCCCACGGCCCCCGGGCGCGACACCGCCCGGCACGCCCCGCAGCACCCCCGCCCCGCATCCGACGGCGTACGCCAGATCCCGCTCCAAGGAGCCGTCAACGCAAGAGACTTGGGCGGCTATCGCACCTACGACGGGGAGCAGGTCCGTTACGGCCGGGTCTTCCGCGCCGACGCCCTGGCCAAGCTGACGGACGCCGATGTAGGCACCCTCGCCAAGCTCGGCCTGAAGAAGGTCGTCGACTTCCGGGTGCCGGCCGAGGTGAAGTACGAGGGGGCCGACCGGCTGCCCGCGGGGCTCACCCCGACGTCCCGGGCCGTCAGCGACAACGGTCTCTTCACCATGCTGATGACCGTGATCGGCTCCAAGGACCCCGTCAAACAGGAGGAGATGCTCGGCAACGGCAAGGCGGAAGCCTTCATGCGCGACGTCTACCGCACCTTCGTCACCGACGGCACCAACCGCGCGCAGTTCGCGGCGACCCTGCGCGACATCGCGCGGGGCGGCGACGCCTCACCGCTGCTCTACCACTGCACGTCGGGCAAGGACCGTACCGGCTGGACGAGTTATCTGCTGCTTCGTGCCGTCGGCGTCCCCGAGCGCACCGCCGTGGGCGACTATCTGGCGTCCAACACCTATCGGGCCGCGTACGACGCGAAGGTGCGCGAGAGCCTCAAGCAGAGCGGGATGATGCAGAACCCCGATCTGCTGATCCCGCTCCAGGAGGTCCGCACCGGATATCTGGAGGCCTCGCTCGACGAGGTGAAGAAGCAGTACGGGAGCTTCGACGGCTATCTGCGCAAGGGACTCGGGCTCGACGCGCGGACGATCCTCGCGCTGCGGGAGCGGATGGTCGACTAGGCGCTCCGGGCGCGCGCGGCGCAGGGGTCAGGCGGTCACGATCCCCTGCGTCCGCGCCGCCGCGAGCCACGCCGGGAACTCCCCCACCAGCTGGTCGTAGAGGCGGTCGTCCGGGACGGCGCGGGGATCGTGGCCCGCGTGGAAGAAGCCCGCGTTGTCGACGGTGCGCTTGGCGGGGACGGCGAGTTCGTCCAGCTTGCGGAGGTAGTCGAACTGCTTGCTCTTCGCGTCGCCGAAGCCGATGAACTGCCAGAACAGCGGCAGCTTCGACGCCTTGCACAGGTACCGCTCGGCGGCGAGCTTGTTGATGGGGCCGCCGTCGGTCTGGAAGACGACCAGGGCGGGCGCCGTGGAGCCGCTGTCCACGTAGTGGTCGATCACGGCGTCCATCGCCAGGTGGTAGCTGGTCTTGCCCATGTGACCGAGCCCGGCGACGATCTCGTCGACCCGGCCGTGGTGGCGTTCGAGGGCGATCTCCGTGACGGCGTCGACGTCCGTGGAGAAGAAGACCGTGGGCACCACGCCGTCGTCGTCGAGGTGCGCGGACAGGCCGAGGACGCGGTCGGCGAGTGCCTGGACGGTGCCGTCCTTGTAGTACGGCTTCATGGAGCCGGAGTAGTCGATGACGAGGTAGACGGCGGCACGCTCGCCCTCAAGGCCGTGCTTGTGGAAGCTGACACCGGCGCTCTTGTAGAGGCTGACCAGGGCGGGCGCCGCCTCCTCCACCTTGCGCAGACTGATCGCAGGTCCCATGTGCCGCTCCGCTCTGCTGTGCCCTGCTCGGTGCTGCTGGTCGCAGTTCGGCCATCTTATGTACGCCGCCGGCGCGAGGACCGTCCCTCTTCATGTCTCCATGTATGCCTGCTAGAAGCATGACTGTTAGAAACAGATGGCGGACCGTGGCGGTACTGGAGGCGTGTGCGACATGAACTCCCGGGCGATCTCATACGGGCTGGACGGCAAGACGGTCCTCATCACCGGCGCGGGGCGCGGTCAGGGGGCCGCGGAGGCGCGGCTCTTCGCGGCGGCCGGGGCACGGGTGGTGGTGACGGACGTCCGGGAGGAGGAGGGCCACGAGGTCGCCAAGTCCCTTGGCGAGCAAGGGGTGTTCGTACGCCATGACGTCGCGGACGCGGAGAGCTGGGGCGCGGCCGTGGCGCGTTCCCTCGACACCTTCGGCCGCCTGGACGCCCTGGTCAACAATGCCGCGCTATGGCACACCGCGTCCGTGGAGAACGAGACGTACGAGAACTTCGACGCGCTGATCCGCGTCAATCTGCTCGGGCCGTTCCTGGGGATCCAGGCGGTGCTTCCGGCACTGCGGGACGCCGGGGGCGGCTCGATCGTGAACGTCTCGTCCACGGCGGGGCTCGTGGGGATACCGGGGCATGCGGCGTACGGGTCGACGAAGTTCGGACTGCGGGGCCTGACCCGGTCATCGGCGCTCGACCTCGCGCGGTTCGGCGTCCGGGTCAACTCCGTGCACCCGGGGGCGATCGACACGCCGATGATCTCCGCGGCCTCCGCCGGGCGGGACTGGTCCCATCTGCCGCTCGGCAGAATGGGCCGCCCGGAGGAGGTCGGCGATCTTGTGCTGTTCCTGGCGTCGGACGCGTCGTCGTACATCACGGGGGCGGAGTTCACCGTGGACGGCGGGTCGACGACAGGGTGACCGCGCCGGGGCTCAGCGGCTTTCGGACAGGTACACCGAGCGGAGCTTGAGCCTGTCCGTGGCGGGGTTCCCGTGCGGTTTCAGCTTCCACGAGTCGCCGGTGCAGCCGGGCTCGGTGAACACCGTCGCCCAGACGTCGGTGTTGTTGTGCGGGGCGAACGCCGGCGGGGAGACGTACGGGTCGGCGACCTCCGGGAGCGTGATGCAGGCGGGGCTGTGCGGGTCGTGGAGCGTGACCGACCGGGGCAAGCCGTCGAGGCCCACGTACTTGTAGGAGAAGTCGCCGGTGGCGGCGCTCGCGGAGGTCGGCAGGGTGACGACGAGAGCGAGCGCGCCGAGAGAGGCGGCGACGGTGTGGCGAAGGCGCATGGATTCCTTTTCCGTACGGGAATGAGCGGACCGCCGGGAACCCGACGTCCGCCTTCGCCCTGCCCCGGCGGCGGCTCCTCGACGCCTGCCGTCACCCGTGCGGGGCTGCCGCAACGATCCTGCGTACGCCGTGTGGGCTACCCGCTCCGGCGGGAAGTGCGGTAGTCGTCCGCGGGTCCGTCGTGGCCGGTCGCGCAGTTCCCCGCGCCCCTTCGGGGCACTGCCGAACCGCAGCCCCCGCTCACCCCGCCTGCTCCTGGAACGCCGGCAGCTCGAAGATCCGTGTCTTGGCCTCGTCGTCCATCAACTCGACCAGAGGCATGACCAGTTCCCACAGGTCCTGTTTGTCGACCTCCAGGGCAAGCGCGTCCAGGTCGGTCGCGGGCAGCGCCCCGGCGGCGTCGGCGACGACCTTGCGGGACTCCTCCGGTAGGGCGTCCACCAGCGGCAGGAACTCCGCCCACAGACCGGTGGCCACCACCGCCCGGACGACCCCGGCAAGGACCCCCGCGTCCCGCAGGGACGGCAGCACCGCGACCGCCCGCCGCTCCTCCTCCCCCAGCAGCGCGACCAGCGGAAGGAGCGACTCCCAGAGGTCTTGCTCGGCCACGGTCGCGACCAGGGAGTCGAGCTCCGGCTGCGGGCGCCCCGCGGCGAGCGAGGCGATGCGGCCCCGCTGCTCCCCCGTCACCATCCCGGCCACGGCGAGCGCCTCCGGCCACAGCCCCTCCCCGGACGCCGAGGCGATGACCGACGCGAGCCGTTCCGCGCCCATCAGCTCGATGATCCCGCCGAGCCGCTCCGGCACATCGATCAGGAAGCCCGTCCGCAGTACCGCCGCGTCGTCCACCTGCGGCAGGATCCGCCGCAGCGCGGAGTCCCGCAGATGGCCGACGAACCGCCCCATCGTCAGGTGGTCGCCCCGCTCGGCCAGTGCCACCGCGATGCGTACGACGAGACCCTCGTCGAGCCGGTCGACGATCCCCTGGATCCGGCGCGGGTCCAGGTGTCCGCACGACTCCGCGGTGAAGGCCACCGGCAGCTTCTCGATGATGTCGGCGGCCCGCGTCGGTTCGAGGCGCCCGGCGACCCCGGCGGCGAGCCGCGGGCCCAGCGCCTTCTGCGATATGGCGGCCGCCACCCCGGCGGGCACCAGCTTGGTCGCCGACGCGATCCGATCGAGCATCTCCGGCGTCCCGTCGAAGAGCGCCGCCACACACTGCGTACGGAAGCGGCGTACGTCATCGACGGGCAGCGCCTGGAGGAAGCCGAGCTCGTCCGGCTCGACGTCCAGGAGGCGGGCGATCTTCAGGACCTCGGCCCTGCCGCGCAATGTGTCCATGCTGACTCCTCTATCGGAAGAGAATCCGGCGGACGGGCCCTCGCGCCAGCGCCGGCACCAGTTTCAGCGCCTCCTCGGCGGCCTCGCCCAGACCGGCCGCCCGGCTCTCCCGCTCCCGCCTCAGCGCGTCGGCCAGTGACTCCAGCTGCTCGGAGGTCAACTGCCCGAAGGATTCCGCCGGTTCGTCCCGCAGCTCCCCGCTCAACCGCTGCCGTGCCTCGCTGCTCATATCGCCTCCCACGACCGGGTCCGGCTCATGAGGCTGGCGCGCGATTGACTATTAGTCAATAGGGTCGGATCCGGAAGACGCGCTACCGCAAAAGCGCACGTAATCTTGGCCGAATGAAACGTGCTGGTCTCCTCCTTCTCGCCGTCGCCCCGGTCGCCACGGTCGCCGTCTACTTCCTGGGCGGCGACTCGGACAGCGCCGATGCCGGAGCCGGCGGAAAGGCGCCCGGCACGCAGCGGCCGTACGACGAGGACAAGACCGCGGCCGAGCGCAAGGCCGACGACAAGCTGATCGCGAGCCTGCCGCCGGGCCTGGCCGCACCCGCCAAGAAGGAGCTGGCACAGCAGCTCGTGGCGAGCGCGGAGAACTCGACGTTGAACTGGCGCGGCCAGTACGGCTACATCGAGGACATAGACGACGGGAACGGCTACACCGCCGGGATCATCGGCTTCTGCACCGGTACGCACGACCTGCTCACCCTCGTCGAGCGGTACACGAAGGACCACCCGGACAACGGCCTTGCCCGCTATCTGCCCGCCCTGCGCAAGGTCGACGGCAGCGACTCGCACGAGGGTCTGGACCCCGGCTTCACCAAGGCCTGGAAGGCGGAGGCCGCCGAGCCCGCGTTCCAGAGGGCCCAGGACAGGACGCGCGACCGCGTCTACTTCGACCCCGCGGTGCGCCTGGCCAAGCTCGACGGGCTCGGCACCCTTGGCCAGTTCATCTACTACGACGCGATGGTGCTGCACGGCCCCGGCACCGGCCCCCGCGGCTTCTACGGCCTGCGCGAGGCGGCGCTGAAGGAGGCGAACACGCCGGCCCAGGGCGGCAAGGAGAAGGCGTACCTGGACATCTTCCTCGACATTCGCACCAAGGTGATGAAGGAGAAGAAGGCCCACCGCGACACGACCCGCGTCGAGACGGCCCAGCGGCAGTTCCTCTACGACGGCAATCTGGACCTGAAGACTCCGCTGGAGTGGAAGGTGTACGGGGAGACGTTCAAGGTCCCGTAACCCTGAACGCCGTCCCCACCGGACTCAGCCCTTGACGGCTCCCGCCGCGAGGCCCGACCCCAGCTTCCGGTGCACGATCACGAAGAAGATCATCACCGGCAGCGTGACCAGCGTGGAGCTGGCCATGACGGGACCCCAGGCCGTGGAGTTCTCACCGAAGAACTGGTAGATCCCCACGGCTGCGGTGTACTTGTCGCTGCCCTTCATGAAGGTGTACGCGAAGACGAACTCGTTCCACGCCGTGATGAAGGCGAAGATCGAGGTGGCGACAAGACCCGGCGCGACCAGCGGAAGCAGCACGGACCGGAACATCCGCCACCAGGACGCCCCGTCGATATAAGCCGCCTCCTCGACCTCCTTCGGCACGGTCTGGACGAACCCGCGCAGGGTCCAGATCGCGAAGGGCAGCGAGAGCGCGACGTACACGATGGTCAGACCGAGCAGCGAGTTGAGCATCTCGTAATCGCGCATCTGGATGAAGAGCGGGATCACGAGCGCCTCGAGCGGCACCATCTGCACGATCAACACCATGATCAGTACGGAGGTGCGGAAGCGGAACTTGAAGCGGGCCACGGCGACGGCGGCGAACAACGAGAGCACTCCGGCCGCCAGGATCGTGCCGAACCCGACGATCGCCGAGTTCAGCAGGTACGTACCGAAGTTGCCCTTCTCGAACACGAAGGTGAAGTGCTCGAAGCTGAGGCCGCTCGGCAGGACGTCCGAGCCGCGGGTGATCGCCTTCGGATCGAGTGCCGTGGAGATCATCCAGTACACGGGAAAGAGCGTGAAGCCAAGGAGCGCGGCGACCGCGACCGGAAGCCCGATGCGCCCCGCGAGAGTGGTGCGACGGGCGCTCACAGATCCTCATCCCCCTGCCGGAACAACGTACGGATATAGACGATCGTGATGACGAGGAGCAGAAGCGTCAGCAGCACGGCCGCTGCCGCGCCCGTCCCGTAGTCGTTCTTGGCGAAGGCCTCGATGTACGAGAAGACGCCCAGGTTGTAGACCTCCTCGTTGGAGCCGTCGCCGCCCGGCATCAGATAGATCTGGGTGAAGACCTTGAAGTCCCAGATGGTGGAGAGGATGGTCACCACCAGGAAGACCGGCTTGATCGTCGGCAGGGTGATCTTCCAGAACCGCTGCCAGGCGTTGGCGCCGTCCAGCTCCCCTGCTTCGTAGAGCTCCTTGGGGATCGTCATCAGTCCGGCGAGGACGGTGATGGCGACGAACGGGAAGCCGTGGTGGACGACGTTGAGGGTCGCGATGGCGTAGAACGGGCCGCGCTCGGTGAACCAGTTGGTGGTCTCGGGATCGATGAGCCCCATCGAGCCGGCGATCTGGCTGACCATGCCGTCCTGCGGCTGGAAGAGCCAGATCCACACATACGTCCCCGTGACGGCGGGCATGGCCCAGGCGGCGAGGATCGCGATGGAGCAGATCAGCCGCCACACCGGACCCAGGCGGTTGAGCAGCAGCGCGACGAGGGTGCCGATGGCGACGGTGAGGCCGACGCAGGCGATCGCGAAGAACGCGGTGTTGGGCAGCACCGTCTGCCACAGCAGTTCACTACCCAGCAGGTCGGAGTAGTGCTCGAAGCCGACGTACGTGCCCACTCCGCCGCCGAACTTGACGGCGTAGTCCTGCAGCGAGAGCTTGCCGACCTGGATCAGCGGCCAGAGCAGCAGACCGGCGAGGACCAGCAGGGACGGCGCGAGGAGCAGCCACGGCCGGGCGAGGCCGACCAGCTTCTTCTTCCGGAGGGCCGCTTCGTGTTCGGGACGGGGGGCGGGGCGACGGGCCTTGGCGCTGCCTTCCTTCGGCCCGTCGCCGACAAACGTGTCTTTCACAGTGCTGTGTCTTTCACAGTGCCGACTCGCCCTCGCCTACTTGTCCTTGGCGAAGATCGCGTCCATGTCCTTGGCCGCCTTGTCCGCCGCTTCCTGGACGGAGGACTTGCCGGTGAGGATGGACTGCACCATGCCGGGGATGACCTTCGAGGCCTGGATCTCGCCGTACGCCTTGGTCTTGGGGACGGTCGCGCCGGCCTCCAGCATCTGCTTGGCGAACGGCTCGACGAGCGGGTCCTTCTTCGCCTCGATCTTCTCCAGCTCGGAGTTCTGGCCCGGGAAGTAGTTGGTCTGTGCGGCCCACTTGGCGGCGAACTCACCCGTGGTCAGCATCTTCACGAACTCCCAGGCGAGGTCCTTCTTGTCCGTGTTGAACGTGGACAGGTAGGAGCCGCCCAGGAAGGACTTGCTCATGCCGCCGGTCTGGCCGGGGATCGGCACGGCGGCGAGCTTGCCCTTGAGGTCCGGGTTCGCGTCGACGATCGCCTTGGGGGTCCAGTTGCCGCCGACGGCCATGGAGATCTGCCCCTTGTTCCAGGCGTCGCCGACCTCCTTCTCCGTCCAGGTGTTGACCTTGGCGGGAGAGACCTTGTCCTTGGTGGCGAGCCCGGTATAGAACTCGATCCCCTTCACGGCCTCCGGCGAGTTGATCCCGGACTTCCACTTGCCGCCCGACTCGGCGGCCAGTTCACCGCCGGCGCCCCAGATGAAGGGAGCGGCGAACATCTCGGCGCCGCCCGCGACCGGGAAGGGAATCATCCCCGGCTCCTTCTCCTTCAGCGTCTTGGCGGCGGCCTGAAGTTCCTTCCAGGTGGTCGGGGCCTTCAGCTTGTGCTTCTCGAAGATGTCCTTGCGGTAGACGATGGAGCGCACACCGGCGTACCAGGGCATGCCGTACTGCTTGCCGTCGAGCGTGCCGGCGTCCTTGAGCCCTTCGACGAGGTCGTCATTGAGCCCGGACTCCTTCACGTCATCCGTCACGTCCACGAGCGCACCGGTCTCGGCGAACTGCGGCACCCAGGTCGTACCGACCTCGGCGACATCCGGGACCTGGTCCTCGCCGCCTTCGATCGCGGTGGTGAACTTCTTCTGCGCGGTGGCCCACTGCTGGTACTCGACGTGGATCTTGGCGCCGGTCTTCTTCTGGAAGGCCTTCTCGGCCTCCTTGAAGAAGGGCCTGGCGTCGGGGTTGGTCCCCTCCATGATCCATACGGTGAGAGTCTTGCCCTTGCCGTCGGTGGCGTTGTCGCCGCTGTCGCTCCCGTCATCGCCGCCGCATGCCGTCGCGGTCAGTCCGAGCGTCATGGCGATACCTGCCGCGATGACCCGTCGCTTCATGCCGGCCCCCTCATGGGTTCGTGCCTGGTCCTGCGCCGATCCGTTTGTGGGAGCGATTGTGGTCGCAGGCTCTCGACGCGGTCTAGACCCATTCGGCTAGCGGGGCCGAAACGTGATTTGCGTTGCGTCATGCGCTGCGGAGGGTCTTGCGTGCTGCCGGGCGGGGGCGGTTCCCGGTGTCCTCCCTGCGCAGGAGTCGATCGTCGCCGCGAAGCGGCGGTCTGAAACGCCACGACGCCCGCCCAAGTCCGGTCGGGGACAAGGCGGGCGTCGCTCAGTTCCGTACGCCGTTGTACGGGACGTATATAGGGGCGTACTAGACCATCAGGGAGCGGTCCGTCGGGCGGATCGGGGCCGGCAGATCGCTGGCCCCGGTCAAGAATCGGTCCACGCCCCGCGCAGCGGAACGGCCCTCGGCGATCGCCCAGACGATGAGCGACTGACCGCGGCCCGCGTCACCGGCCACGAAGACACCCGGCACGTTCGTCTGGTACTCGCCGTCGCGGGCGACATTGCCGCGCTCGTCGAGGTCCAGGGCGAACTGGTCGACCAGGCCGTTCTCGCGGTCCGTGCCCGTGAAGCCCATGGCGAGGGTGACCAGCTGGGCGGGGATCTTGCGCTCCGTGCCCGGCTTCTGCGTCAGCTTGCCGTCGATGAACTCGACCTCGATGAGGTGCAGGAACTGGACGTTGCCGTCCTCGTCGCCCTCGAAGTGCGTGGTCGAGACGGAGTAGACCCGCTCGCCGCCCTCCTCGTGCGCCGAGGTGACCTTGTAGAGCATGGGGAACGTCGGCCACGGCATGTTCTCCGGACGCTCCTCGCCCGGACGGGGCATGATCTCCAGCTGCGTGACCGAAGCCGCGCCCTGGCGGTGGGCCGTGCCCACGCAGTCCGCGCCGGTGTCGCCGCCGCCGATCACGACGACGTGCTTGCCCTCGGCGGAGACCGGCGTGGTGACGTAGTCGCCCTCCTGGACCTTGTTGGCCAGGGGCAGGTACTCCATCGCCTGGTAGACGCCCTTGAGCTCACGCCCGGGGACGGGCAGGTCGCGGGCGGTCGTGGCACCCGCGGCGATGACCACGGCGTCGTACCGCTTGCGCAGCTTCGCCGCGTCGAGGTCGCGGCCGATCTCCACGCCCGTACGGAACTTGGTGCCCTCCGCGCGCATCTGCTCGATGCGGCGGTTGATGTGCCGCTTCTCCATCTTGAACTCGGGGATGCCGTAGCGGAGCAGGCCGCCGATGCGGTCGGCGCGCTCGTAGACGGCGACCGTGTGGCCGGCCCGCGTCAGCTGCTGGGCGGCCGCGAGACCGGCGGGGCCCGACCCGATGACCGCAACCGTCTTTCCGCTCAGCCGCTCCGGGGCCTGCGGCGCGACATCGCCCGTGTCCCACGCCTTGTCGATGATCGAGACTTCGACGTTCTTGATGGTGACTGCGGGCTGGTTGATGCCGAGGACACACGCCGACTCACAGGGCGCCGGGCACAGACGGCCCGTGAACTCCGGGAAGTTGTTCGTGGCGTGCAGCCGCTCGGACGCGGCCTGCCAGTCCTCGCGGTACGCGTAGTCGTTCCACTCCGGGATCAGGTTCCCCAGCGGACAGCCGTTGTGGCAGAACGGGATGCCGCAGTCCATGCAGCGCGACGCCTGCTTGGAGATGATCGGGAGGAGGGAGCCCGGAACGTAGACCTCGTTCCAGTCCTGGACGCGCTCGCCGACCGGGCGGGTCTGCGCGACCTCGCGGCCATGGTTCAGAAAGCCCTTGGGATCAGCCATTGGTCGCCGCCTCCATCATCTTCTCGGTGATCTCGGTCTCGGAGAGACCGGCTCGCTCGGCGGCGTCCTTGGCGGCGAGCACTGCCTTGTACGTGCTGGGGATGATCTTGCTGAAGCGCTCCACCGAGACGGACCACTCGGCGAGCAGCTTCTCGGCGACCGTCGACCCCGTCTCCTCCGCGTGGCGGCGCACGACGTCGTGCAGCCACTGCTTGTCGGAGTCGTCCAGGGTCTCTACGGCACCCACGTTCCCGGAGTTGACGTTGTCCCGGTCGAGGTCGATGACGTACGCGATACCGCCCGACATGCCGGCCGCGAAGTTACGGCCCGTCTCACCGAGGACCACCGCGTGGCCACCGGTCATGTACTCGCAGCCGTGGTCGCCCACGCCCTCGGACACGACCGTCGCACCGGAGTTGCGGACGCAGAAGCGCTCGCCGGTGCGGCCACGGAGGAAGAGCTCGCCGCCCGTCGCGCCGTACGCGATGGTGTTGCCGGCGATCGTCGAGTACTCGGCGAGGTGGTCGGCGCCGCGGTCCGGGCGGACCACGATGCGGCCGCCGGACAGGCCCTTGCCGACGTAGTCGTTGGCGTCGCCCTCCAGGCGCAGGGTCACACCGCGCGGCACGAACGCGCCGAACGACTGGCCTGCCGAGCCGGTGAAGGTGATGTCGATGGTGTCGTCGGGCAGGCCCGCGCCACCGAACTTCTTCGTCACCTCGTGGCCGAGCATGGTGCCGACCGTGCGGTTGATGTTGCGGATCGCGACCTGAGCGCGGACCGGCTGTGCGTCCGTCGCGCTCGAGGCGGAGAGCGCGTCGGCGGCGAGCTTGATGAGCTCGTTGTCGAGTGCCTTCTCCAGGGCGTGGTCCTGGGCCGTGATCTGGTGGCGGACCGCGCCGTCGGGCAGCGCGGGCACGTGGAAGAGCGGCTCCAGGTCGAGGCCCTGCGCCTTCCAGTGGTCCACGGCCCGCTCGGTGTCGAGGAGTTCGGCGTGGCCGACGGCCTCCTCGATGGTGCGGAAGCCGAGCTCGGCGAGGATCTCGCGGACCTCTTCGGCGATGAACTCGAAGAAGTTGACGATGTACTCGGCCTTGCCGGAGAACCGCTCGCGCAGCGCCGGGTTCTGCGTGGCGATGCCGACCGGGCAGGTGTCCAGGTGGCAGACGCGCATCATGACGCAGCCGGAGACGACGAGCGGCGCGGTCGCGAAACCGAACTCCTCGGCGCCGAGCAGCGCGGCGATGACGACGTCACGGCCGGTCTTCAGCTGGCCGTCGGTCTGTACGACGATGCGGTCGCGCAGGCCGTTGAGCAGCAGGGTCTGCTGGGTCTCGGCGAGGCCCAGCTCCCAGGGACCGCCCGCGTGCTTCAGAGAAGTCAGCGGCGAGGCGCCCGTACCGCCGTCGTGGCCGGAGATCAGGACGACGTCCGCGTGCGCCTTCGACACACCCGCGGCCACGGTCCCGACGCCGACCTCGGAGACCAGCTTCACGTGAATCCGCGCCTGCGGGTTCGCGTTCTTCAGGTCGTGGATCAGCTGGGCCAGGTCCTCGATGGAGTAGATGTCGTGGTGCGGCGGCGGGGAGATGAGGCCCACGCCGGGGGTGCTGTGCCGGGTCTTGGCGACCCAGGGGTACACCTTGTGTCCTGGCAGCTGGCCGCCCTCGCCGGGCTTGGCGCCCTGGGCCATCTTGATCTGGATGTCGTCGGCGTTGACGAGGTACTCGCTCGTCACACCGAAGCGGCCGGAGGCGACCTGCTTGATGGAGGAGCGTCGCGCCGGGTCGTACAGACGGTCCGGGTCCTCGCCGCCCTCACCGGTGTTGGACTTGCCGCCCAGCTGGTTCATGGCGATGGCGAGGGTCTCGTGCGCCTCGCGGGAGATCGAGCCGTACGACATGGCGCCGGTCGAGAACCGCTTGACGATCTCGGAGGCCGGCTCGACCTCGTCGATGGAGATCGAGGGGCGGTCCGACTTCAGGTTGAACAGGCCGCGCAGCGTCATCAGGCGCTCGGACTGCTCGTTCACGCGGTCCGTGTACTTCTTGAAGATGTCGTAGCGGCGGTTGCGCGTGGAGTGCTGCAGGCGGAAGACCGTCTCCGGGTCGAAGAGGTGCGGCTCGCCCTCGCGGCGCCACTGGTACTCGCCGCCTATGTCGAGCGCGCGGTGCGCCGAGGGGACGCCGGACGCCGGGTAGGCCTTGGCGTGCCGGGCGGCGACCTCCTTGGCGATGACGTCGAGACCGGCGCCGCCGATCTTCGTCGTCGTACCGCTGAAGTACCGCTCCACGAAGGCGGATTCGAGACCGACGGCCTCGAAGACCTGGGCACCGCGGTAGGAGGCGACGGTGGAGATGCCCATCTTGGACATGACCTTCAGTACACCCTTGCCGAGGGCGTAGATCAGGTTCCGGATGGCCTGCTCGGCCCCACCATTCTCGTCGGCCTGCAGGAACGTGCCCGCGCGGACGAGGTCCTCGACGGACTCCATCGCCAGGTACGGGTTGACCGCGGCGGCGCCGTAGCCGATGAGGAGGGCCACGTGGTGGACCTCGCGCACATCGCCCGCCTCGACGAGCAGACCCACCTGGGTGCGCTGCTTCGTACGGATGAGGTGGTGGTGGACGGCCGCGGTGAGAAGGAGCGAGGGGATCGGCGCGTGCTCGGCGTCGGAGTGCCGGTCGGAGAGCACGATCAGGCGGGCGCCGGCCTCGATGGCGGCATCGGCCTCGGAGCAGATCTCGTCGATGCGGGCGGCGAGGGCATCGCCGCCGCCGCTGACGCGGTAGAGACCGGACAGGGTCGCGGCCTTCATGCCGGGCATGTCGCCGTCGGCGTTGATGTGGATGAGCTTGGCCAGCTCGTCGTTGTCGATCACCGGGAAGGGCAGCGTGACGCTGCGGCAGGTCGCGGCGGTCGGCTCCAGGATGTTGCCCTGCGGGCCGAGCGAGGAGTGCAGCGACGTCACCAGCTCTTCACGGATGGCGTCGAGCGGCGGGTTCGTGACCTGCGCGAACAGCTGCGTGAAGTAGTCGAAGATCAGCCGCGGGCGCTCGGAGAGTGCCGCGATCGGGGTGTCCGTGCCCATGGAGCCGAGCGGCTCGCCGCCGGTCTTGGCCATCGGCGCGAGGATGATGCGCAGCTCTTCCTCGGTGTAGCCGAAGGTCTGCTGGCGGCGCGTGACGGAGGCGTGCGTGTGCACGATGTGCTCGCGCTCGGGCAGGTCGGAGAGCTCGATCTCGCCGGCTTCCAGCCACTCCTGGTACGGGGCCTCCGCGGCGAGGCCCGCCTTGATCTCGTCGTCCTCGACGATGCGGTGCTCGGCGGTGTCGACGAGGAACATCTTGCCGGGCTGCAGACGGCCCTTGCGGACGACCTTGGCCGGGTCGATGTCCAGGACGCCGACCTCGGAGCCGAGGACGACGAGTCCGTCGTCGGTGACCCAGTAGCGGCCCGGGCGCAGACCGTTGCGGTCGAGCACGGCGCCGACCTGGGTGCCGTCGGTGAAGGTGACGCAGGCCGGGCCGTCCCAGGGCTCCATCATCGTGGAGTGGTACTGGTAGAAGGCCCGCCGTGCCGGGTCCATCGAGCCGTGGTTCTCCCACGCCTCGGGGATCATCATCAGGACGGAGTGCGGCAGCGAACGCCCACCGAGGTGGAGCAGTTCGAGCACCTCGTCGAAGGACGCCGAGTCGGAGGCGTCCGGCGTACAGATCGGGAAGACGCGATCGAGCTTCTCGGCACCGCTGTGCTTACCGTCGGCAGAGCCGAACAAGTCCGAGGCGAGCTGCGACTCACGGGCCCGCATCCAGTTCCGGTTGCCCTTGACCGTGTTGATCTCGCCGTTGTGCGCGACGAAGCGGTACGGGTGGGCGAGCGGCCAGCTCGGGAACGTGTTCGTCGAGAAGCGGGAGTGGACGAGCGCGACGGCCGAGGCGAAACGGCGGTCGGACAGGTCCGGGAAGAACGGCTCCAGCTGGCCGGTGGTCAGCATGCCCTTGTAGACGATCGTGCGGGCGGAGAGCGAGGGGAAGTACGTCCCGGCCTCCCGCTCGGCGCGCTTGCGCAGCACGAACGCCTTGCGGTCGAGCTCAAGGCCGGTGCTCTCGCCGTCGGCCACGAAGATCTGCCGGAAGACCGGCATCGTCGAGCGGGCGGTGGCACCGAGCAGCTCGGGGGCGACGGGAACATCGCGCCAGCCGAGGACGGTCAGGCCCTCCTCGGAGGCGATCGTCTCGATCTGTGAGACGGCCTCGTCCGCTTCGGAGACGGGCAGGAAGGCAATACCGACGGCGTACGCACCGGCCTCGGGGAGCGCGAAGTCGGTGGCCTCGCGCAGGAAGGCGTCCGGCACCTGCAGCAGGATGCCCGCGCCGTCACCGGAGTCCGGCTCGGAGCCGGTGGCGCCACGGTGTTCGAGATTGCGCAGTACGGTCAGCGCCTGTTCGACCAGCTCATGGCTGGCTACACCGGTGAGGGTGGCCACGAACCCGACACCACAGGCATCGCGTTCGTTACGGGGGTCGTACATGCCCTGAGGGGCGGGGCGACCGTCCATGGGCGACCAGGCGTGCGTACGCATGGGCTCTCCCGTCGTCGTCGTGGCATATGCAGAGCGAGGGACGACGTTGGCCCAGGCAAAATTTCGTGCAGGTTACATGATGGAACGCTTCTCGAAAAGCGGATAGCTCATTCCAACATGTGGACACCGCTCGGAAAGGTGGAGAGCGGCAGGGAAGGGGCCCATGCGGACAGATCCATGACCGTAGGCCCAGAGCGACACAGGCCTCATTGCCCGCAGCGCTTACGGCTCATGCCCGGTGGTTAAGGAATCGAAACCGCCAAGTAACGACTACTTATGCAGGGCCCCGCATAGGGCTGCATCGACTCATCCTACGGCGGTACCGAACAAGCTGCCCAGGGCGTACGTCACACCCGCCGCCGCCCCGCCGAGCGCGAGCTGCCGCAGACCGCTGAACCACCAGGAGCGCGCGGTCACCTTCGCAACGACGGCACCGCAGGCGAAGAGCCCGATGAGCGCGAGCAGCAGGGCGGGCCAGAGCGAGGTCGCGCCGAGCAGATACGGCAGCACGGGAAGCAGGGCGCCGAGCGCGAAGGCACCGAAGGACGACACCGCGGCGACGACAGGCGAGGGCAGATCGCCCGGGTCGATGCCGAGCTCCTCGCGGGCATGGATCTCCAGGGCCTGCTCGGGATCCCTGGACAGCTGCCGGGCGACCTCGCGGGCCAGACCCGGCTCGACGCCGCGCGACGCGTACAGCTCGGCGAGCTCCTTCTCCTCGTCCGCCGGGTGCTTGCGCAACTCCCTGCGCTCCACGTCCAGTTCGGCCTGCACCAGCTCGCGCTGTGAGGCGACGGAGGTGTACTCGCCCGCGGCCATGGAGAAGGCACCCGCGGCGAGCCCCGCGAGGCCGGTGATGACGATCGTCTGCTGTGCGACCGAGCCGCCCGCGACACCGGTCATCAGCGCCAGGTTGGACACCAGGCCGTCCATCGCGCCGAACACGGCCGGGCGCAGCCAGCCACCGTTCACATCACGGTGGGTGTGGTTGTCGCGGTGCGCCTCGTGCAGCGTCGCTTCGGTCTCGATGATCGCCATGGTGTGGACCCCCTCAATAGTTGGACGAGATCTAAATTACGCGGGAAAAATCACTCCCGCCAGCAAGGAAGGCCGTACTTACCTGCGAAAACGCGGGTCTGCGGAGGGGGTGCCCACGGCCTCGGAGAGGCGAGCGAAGGAGTGATCTGAGCTCGGGGATGCTCGTGTGAGCACCCCATGTGGCAGGGATGAACCAAGCACCGCATCCAGCGGTACTCGCTCCACCTGCGCTACAGGGAGGCTCGGCATGGCATCCATCGCATGCGTTCCCTCGGTCCCGACGCCCGGCGACGCCGGCGACCTCCGTGAACGGGCGCGCGGCGCGCTGCTCGGCCTGGCGGTCGGCGACGCGCTCGGCGCACCCGCGGAGAACATGAAACCGTCCGAGATCCGGGCCCGTTGGGGCCGCATCACCGGTTACGTCGCCGAACAGCCGGCGGGCACGGACGACACCGAGTACGCGATCTTCTCCGGCCTTCTGCTCGCCCGGCACGGCTCGGCGCTGACCGTCGGGCATGTCGAGGCGGCGTGGCACGAGTGGATCGCGGATCTCGACGAGGGGCCCTTTCGGGGGGCCGGGTTCAGCGAGCGGGGCACGCTGGAGAATCTGCGGCGGGGTCTGGCCGCCCCCATCTCCGCCCAGCACCGGCACGCCTGGAGCGACGGCCTGGCGATGCGGGCAGCGCCCTTCGGGGTCTTCGCCGCGGGCCGGCCCGCCGAAGCGGCCCGCCTCGTCGCGATCGACGGCTCGGTCAGCCATGACGGCGAGGGCATCTACGGCGGGCAGGCCGTGGCGGCGGGGGTCGCGGCGGCGATGGGCGGCGCACCGGTGGACTCCGTGGTGGCCGCCGCGCTGTCCGTCATCCCGGAGGACTGCTGGACGTCGCGCTCGCTGCGGCGGGCGGTGGCGGTGGCGCATCGGGGGGAGCGGGCGGTGCGCTCCGCGGTGGTGATCGGGGGCTACCCCTGGACCGACCTCGCTCCGGAGGCGGTGGGCCTCGCCTTCGGCGCGTACGCCTCGGCGGCGGGCCGGTTCCGGGGGGCGGTGCTGACCGCGGTGAACATGGGGCGGGACGCGGATACGACTGCCGCGGTGGCCGGCGCGTTGGCCGGCGCGTCCTGCGGGGTTTCGGCGATTCCCCTGCCGTGGGGGGCGGCGATCGCTCCCGCGCGGGGCAGCTGTCTGCCTTCGATGCGGGGGCATCACGTACTGGACGTGGCGGAGCTGCTGGTCCCTGACGGGGAGGCGTGGTGACCCCCGACAAAGCCGCCGCTTCGCGGCGGATCTCTCCCGCCCACCCACCCGTTTACCCCGCAGCGACCCCCACCGATGAAGGACAGGCCGCCCCGGCTGTGGGCAGGCGTTCCGCACGGCGAGTGGGGTCTCCCCTGCTCGAGCGAAGTCGAGAGCTTGGGGAAGGGTGGGCACAGCCCTCGATGCCGGGTGCCGATGAACTGGGCGTCCAGGAAAGCGGGGCAAGTCGCACCGAGGGGCTGCTCCTTGGCCTCGCGGCGGGCGACGCCGCCGGTTGGCCCGCCGCCCGCCACCGGGCAAGCCGCATGCCCGAGTGGACCCGCAGGCTCACCCGCGAGCTGGACACCTTCGCCGAGCAGAACGCAACGACCACCCTCCCCGTCCCCATCGCACTCAACCAGCCCCCGGAACCCCTCCGCCTCGGCCCCTCCGACGACGCCGAATGGGCCGCCTTCACCGCCGAATCACTGCTCCGCGCGACGGACGGAACGCTCGACCCCCAACTGCCCCTGGACCGCCGGGTCCGCGCGGCCCTGGACCTCGCCTGGTCCGCCCTCGCCAGCGAAATCGCCGCCGCAGCGGCCCGCGCCCCCGAGGTCGAGTCCGCCGTACTCCCCCTCCGCGCCCGCATCTCCGTCCGCGCAGGCCTCGGCAACCTCGCCACAGGCCTGCGCCCACCCGCCACCGGCCACGACAACCCCCACTTCTTCGACGACGCCGCCTGCGTACGCGCCTGCGTCCTCGCCCTGGTCCACCCGGGCGACCCCGAACAGGCCGCCGCCCTCGCCGAGTTCGACGCCCGCTACACCCAAGACGGCGACGGCGTGCACGGCGCCCGCGCCATGGCCGCGGCGATCGCCGCGGCACTCGGCGGCGCGGACGTCGACGCCGCCGTGGACGCCGCCCTCGCCCTGCTCCCCGAGCACACCGAGATCGGCCGCAACGCCTGGCACGCCGTCAAACTCGCCCGCACCCAGGCAGCGGGGGACGGCGCGTTCGGCATCGTCCCCCTCCTGGAGCACCAGATCGTCGACCACGTCTACAGCTACGGCATCGCCGCCGCCGAGACCGTCCCGGTGGCCCTCGCCCTGACCACCGCCGCCCGCGGCCGGATCCGCGACGCGGTGCCCGCCGCCGCGTGCCTCTCCCGCGTCGCGGACTCCGCACCCGCCCTCGCCGGCGCACTGACCGGCGCGCTCGGCACGGCGACCGCCATCCCCGAGGCCTGGCGCGACGCCTGCCGCACCCTCTCCGGCTGCGCGCTCCCCCGCCTCGCCGGCACCGACCTGGTGGAACTCGCCGGGCACCTGGCAGCCACGGAACCGACCACCCCAGGAGGACAATCCCGACATGACGCAAGCAATGGAACCACCAGCGGCATCTCTCCCTGAACGCGTCACCGCCTGCCTCGTCGGCGCCGCCGTCGGCGACGCCCTGGGCGGCCCCGTCGAGGGCTACTCCCCCGAGCAGATCCTCGAACGGCACGGCGGCCGCGTACACGGCATCGTCGGCCCCTGGAACGCCGAGCGCTGGCGCACCGCGCGCCCCATCGCGCCGTACCACAAGGGCGACGGACACGTCACCGACGACACCTTGATGACCCACGCGCTGATCCGCGTGTACGCCGCCGTCCGCGACCATTTGGACGCCTACGCCGTCGCCGACCACCTGGTCCCCGACCTCATGACGAACCCCCGCTGGATCCCGGAACTCGAGGCCGAAGCCCTCCCCCTCCAGCGGATCTTCCTCGCCGAGAAGTGGCTCGTCGCCCGCATCCACTACGGCCACGTCGACCCGCGCGAGGCGGGCACCGGGAACATCGTGAACTGCGGCGCCGCGATGTACATGGCACCGGTCGGCCTCATCAACGCGGCCAACCCGGCGGGCGCGTACGCCGAGGCGCTCGACGTCGCGGGCGCGCACCAGTCGTCGTACGGACGGGAGGCCGCCGGAGTCTTCGCGGCGGCGGTGGCGGCGGCGTGCGTACCGGGCGCCACACCGACCTCGGTGATCGACACCGCCCTCTCCCTCGCGAAGGACGGCACCCGGTCCGCGATCGAGGAGGCGGCCGAAGTGGCCTCCCAGTACCGGGAGTTCGAGTCGGCGCTTGTCCCCCTCCGAGCCGCGGTCACCCCCTTCGACACGGTCGGCCCCGACTACCGCAACCCGTCCCTCGGCGCCCGCCGGCCATCCCGCCTCCACTCCATCGAGGAACTCCCCATCGCCCTCGCCATGCTCCTGATCGGCGACGGCGACTACCGCCACACCGTCCTCGGCTCGGTCAACTACGGCCGGGACTGCGACTCCATCGCGACGATGAGCGGCGCGATCGCGGGCGCACTGGGCTCCGGCGCCCCGCCCGAGTGGGCCAAGACGGTGGCGGAGGCCAGCCGCCTGGACCTCCAGGCCCCCGCGACCACCCTGACGGAGGTCACCCAGGAGATCTTCACCCGGGACGTACACCGCCGCCGCGCCCACGAGTCGGCGTACACGGCCCTGACGGCAACAACATGATCCGCCTCACCTGGGTCCAGCCGGAGGACCTCCTGGGCCACGAACTCCGCCAGGCGGAGGAGGAGGGCCGGGACACCACCACCATCCAAACCCGCTGGCTGGCAGCGGGGGGCACCCTCCCCCCACCCCAAGCCGGCGCGTCCCCAACCCCGGCTTCCCCTCACCTGCGAGCCCTGGCAGAACACCTATTGACCGAGCTGACCGTCCCGCCTCAGTTGTGGGCAGGCGTTCCGCAGGGCGAGTGGGGTCTCCCCTGCTCGAGCGAAGCCGAGAGCTTGGGGAAGGGTGGGCACAACGCCAACCTCCGAGCACCGACCAAGCAGCCCAAGGGCGTCATCAGGCCCCGCCTACACGCGGCGTGGCTCGGCAGAGCCGCAGGCTGCCTCCTGGGCAAACCAGTGGAGAAACTCCCCCTCGCCGGCATCCGAAGCCTCGCCCAAGCAACAGGCAACTGGCCCCTGAACACCTGGTTCACAGCAGCAGGCGTCCCCCAGGACCTCAAACAGGCCTACCCCTGGAACAAGCGCTCCGCAAAGACCTCCCTCGCCGAAAACATCACCGGCATGCCCGAGGACGACGACCTCAACTACCCCCTCCTCAACCTCCGCCTCCTCCAACGCCACGGCAAGACCTTCACCACCACGGACGTGGCACGGCTCTGGCTGGACGAACTCCCCGCGGCCCGCACCTTCACCGCCGAACGCATCGCCTACCGCAACCTCCTCAACGGCATCGAACCCCCGCACACCGCCACCCACCACAACCCCTTCCGCGAGTGGATCGGCGCCCTGATCCGCGCCGACGTCCACGGCTGGACCAACCCCGGCGCCCCCGCGAAGGCCGCCGAACAGGCCCACCGCGACGCGGCCCTCACCCACACCGCCAACGGCGTGTACGGCGCGATGTTCGCGGCGGCCACCATCGCCGAGGCGGCGGCAGGCACCGGCGACGTCCACCACTGTCTGCGCACCGGCCTCACCGTCGTACCCGAGGACTCCCGTCTCGCCCGAGCCGTCCGCCACGGCATCCAACTGGCCCGAGAACAGCGCCACTTCGACCACATCGTGGACGAGCTCCACACCACCTACGGCCACTACCACTGGGTCCACGTCGTCCCCAACGCCGCCCTGCTCGCCGCCGCCCTCACCCACGCCGAAGGCGACTTCACCGGCTCCATCACCCGCGCCGTCTCCGGCGGCTGGGACACCGACTCGAACGGCGCCACCGCGGGTTCGATCGCGGGCCTGCTCGCCGGCCGCCCCGACGCGCTCCCGGACCGCTGGACGTCCCCGCTCGAGAACCGTCTCGCCACCTCCGTCACCGGCTTCGACGGCATCGGTTTCGACACCCTCGCGGCCCTCACCACCGAACTCGTCCACGCGACCCAGGAGACCCCCCACCCATGACCCACATCGCCGTGCTCGGCAGCACGAACATGGACCTCATCGCGTACGTGGCCAAGGCGCCGCAACGCGGCGAGACCGTCACCGGGCGGGAGTTCCGCACGCTCCCCGGCGGCAAGGGCGCCAACCAGGCCGTCGCCGCTGCCCGCGCCGGCGCCGACAACGTCTCGATGATCGGCGCGGTCGGCGCCGACGCCTTCGGCACCCAGCTCCGCAGCGCACTGGAGCACTCCGGCGTCGACACCGACCTGCTGCGCACCGTCGACACCGCGGCCACCGGCACGGCCCACATCGTGGTCGACGACGAGGGCGGCAACGCGATCGTCGTCATCCCAGGCGCCAACGGCACGCTCACCGCGCTCGCCCCCGGCGACGAGGGCCTGATCGCATCGGCCGACACCCTGCTCCTCCAGCTGGAGATCCCCGTGGAAGGGGTGCTCGCCGCGGCGCAGGCCGCCCGCAGGCACGGCGTACGCACCGTCCTGACCCCGGCTCCCGCACAGCCTTCCCCAAGCTCTCAACTACGTTCGAGCAGGGGATACCCCATCCCACCCGAACTCCTCGCCGCCATCGACCTGTTGGTGCCCAACGAGCACGAGGCGGCCACCCTCACCGGCATCACCGACCCGCACGCGGCGGCCAAGGCGCTGCTCGACCAGGTCCCCGAGGTCGTCGTCACCCTGGGCGCGCGCGGCAGCCTGTACGCGGCCCGCGACGCCGAGCCGGTCCTCGTGGAGGCCCCGCACGTCACCGCCGTGGACACGACCGGCGCGGGCGACACCTTCGTCGGCACCCTCGCGGTGGCACTCACCCAGGGCGGCTCGATGCCGGATGCACTCGCGTGGGCGTCGACGGCGGCGGCGCTCTCCGTCCAGCGGCCCGGGGCCTCGGCGTCCATGCCGTACCGCTCGGAGATCGACAACGAGGCGAACGGAACGGCGTCATGACAGCACAGGCACCCCTCACGGGTCTGCGCGTTCTCGATCTCGCGACCCTCTTCGCAGGACCGCTCGCCGCGACGATGCTCGGCGACTTCGGCGCGGAGGTCGTCAAGGTCGAGCACCCCACGCGCCCCGACCCGTCCCGCGGCCACGGCCCGTCGAAGGACGGCGTCGGCCTGTGGTGGAAACTGCTGGGCCGCAACAAGCGCACCATGACCCTCGACCTCTCGACACCCGGCGGCCGTGCCACGCTCCTGCGGCTCGCCGCGACCGCCGACGTGATCATCGAGAACTTCCGTCCCGGCACCCTGGAGAAGTGGGACCTGGGCTGGGAGGAGCTGAGCGAGGCCAATCCCCGCCTGGTCCTGACCCGCGTCACGGGCTTCGGCCAGTTCGGCCCGTACGCCCGCCGACCCGGTTTCGGCACGCTCGCCGAGGCGATGAGCGGTTTCGCCGCAGTCACCGGCGAACCGGACGGGCCGCCGACCCTTCCGCCCTTCGGCCTCGCCGATTCGATCGCAGGTCTTGCGACGGCGTACGCGGTGATGACGGCGCTCGCGGCACGCGACCGCACGGGCCGTGGCCAGGTCGTCGACATGGCGATCATCGAGCCGATCCTCACGGTCCTCGGCCCGCAGCCGCTCTGGTACGACCAGCTGGGCCACGTACAGCCCCGCACGGGCAACCGCTCGACGAACAACGCGCCCCGCAACACCTACCGCACGGCGGACGGGAGTTGGGTCGCCGTCTCCACCTCCGCGCAGTCCATCGCGGAACGCGTGCTGCGCCTTGTTGGCCGCCCCGACCTGATCGCCGAGCCCTGGTTCGCGAGCGGCGCGGACCGGGCCGGCCACGCGGACGTGCTCGACGAGGCGGTCGGCGGCTGGATCGCCCGCCACACCCGTGCGGAGGTGATCGAGGCGTTCGAGAAGGCGGAGGCCGCGGTCGCCCCGATCCAGGACGTACGCGACGTCATGACCGACCCGCAGTACGAGGCTCTGAACACCGTCACCACCGTCCCCGACCCGGAGCTGGGGCCCCTGCGCATGCAGAACGTCCTCTTCCGGCTCTCCGAGACACCGGGCGGCATCGGCTGGGCGGGCCGCCCGCACGGCGCGGACACGGATGCGGTCCTGACGGAACTCGGCCTGTCCGAAGGGGAGATCACCGAGCTGCGCAAGGCGGGCGCCCTGTGAGAGACACCCCGCTGACCTGGCTGTACGCCCCCGGCGACCGTCCGTCCGTGGTGGCGAAGGCGCTGCTCGCGGGCGCCGACGTCGTCATCGTCGACCTGGAGGACGCGGTCGGGCCCGACCGCAAGGAGTACGCGCGATCGGCGACGGCCGACCTTCTCTCCGAGCCTCCGCCCGTCCCGGTGCACGTCCGTGTGAACGCTCTGGACGGCCCGCTCGCCGGGGCCGATCTCCGGGCGATCGCGCACCTTCCCGGGGTCTCCGGGCTTCGCCTGCCGAAGGTGACGTGCGCCGCCGACGTCGTCCGCGTCGCCGAGCAGGCGGCCCCCGCGGACGGCGGCGCCCCGGCCCTGCACGCCCTGCTCGAATCGGCCGTCGGTCTTGAGTACGCGTACGCCATCGCCACCGCGCACCCGGCCCTGCACGGCCTGTCCATCGGCGAGGCGGATCTCCGCGCGGATCTGGGAGTACGGGACGACGCGGGCCTCGACTGGGCGCGGGCCCGCGTGGTGGTGGCCGCGCGGGCGGCGGGGCTCGCGCCGCCGGCGCAGTCGGTGTACCCGGACATCCTCGACCTGCCGGGGCTCGCCGCGTCCTGCGCCCACGGGCGCGGGCTCGGCTTCCTGGGCCGCGCGGCGATTCATCCCCGGCAGCTCCCGGTGATCGAGCGGGCGTACCTCCCCACCCCGGAGGAGGTGGACCACGCCGAACAGATCCTCAAGGCGGCGGCAACGGAGTCGGGAGCACTGGCCCTGCCGGACGGCACGTTCATCGACGCGGCGGTGGTGGAGGGCGCCCGCCGCACCCTCTCCCTCACCCACCGCCACCTCTGACCCCCTGGCCCGGCCTCCCCCTCTCCCACCCACCCACCCGATTGCCCGGGATGGCTGGGCGGGCATGTCCGCCGCAGAGCAATCGGGCGGGTGGCGAGCGTCTGCCGCAGAGCAATCGGCTCGGTGACGGAAAGTCTGTCGCAGAGCAATCGGCTGGGTGGCGAAAAGTCCGCCGCAGGGCAATCGGGTGGGTGGGTGGGAAAGTCTGTCGTAACGGCGAGAAGCCCAGACGGCGCGCAGCGGTGATCCCAGGCCCCCGCCCCTCCGCCCACGCGAAGGGGCCGCCGGATCAAACGATCCGGCGGCCCCGTCTACGTACGAAAAGGGCGGCTAACCCTTCTTGGCGGACCCGGACCCGGACCCGAACTCCGCCTCAGCTTCGCTCTCGCCCTCGGACCGCTCCCCCTCGCCGGAGGCGGACCGCTCCCCCTCGCCGGAGGCGGACGGCTCCCCCTCGCCGGAGGCGGCCGGTTCCACCACTTCCTCCCGGCCGGGCCGCAGCTTCGCCGACAGGACGAAGTAGACGACCGCGAGGACGAACACCGCGATGGCGGTCCAGACGTTCAGGCGAAGGCCCAGGACATGGTGGGCGTCATCGACGCGCATGTACTCGATCCAGCCGCGCCCGGCGCAGTACGACGCCACGTACAGCGCGAACGCCCGCCCGTGCCCGAGCTTGAAGCGCCGGTCGGCCCAGATGACCAGGAAGCCGACGCCGATGCACCAGAGGGATTCGTAGAGGAACGTCGGGTGGTAGGTGCCCGGCACCCGCCCGTCCTCCGCCGAAGTGATCTTCAGCGCCCACGGCAGATCCGTGGCCTTGCCGTACAGCTCCTGGTTGAACCAGTTGCCCCAGCGGCCGATCGCCTGGGCGAAGGCGATGCCGGGGGCGAGCGCGTCGGCCCAGGCGGGCAGCGGGATGCCGCGCCGGCGACAGCCGATCCAGGCGCCGACCGCGCCGAACGCGATCGCGCCCCAGATACCGAGGCCGCCCTCCCAGATCTTGAAGGCGTCCACCCAGTCACGGCCCTCGCTGAAGTACAGCTGGTAGTCCGTGATCACGTGGTAGAGACGCCCGCCGACGAGGCCGAACGGCACGGCCCAGACGGAGATGTCGGCCACGGTGCCTGGGCGGCCCCCGCGAGCGATCCACCGCTTGTTGCCGAGCCAGACGGCGACGAAGACGCCGATGATGATGCAGAACGCGTAGCCGCGCAGCGGAATGGGTCCGAGTTCGACCACACCGCGCGACGGGCTGGGAATGAAGGCAAGGTCCATGGCAGGTCCGACGCTACCGTGCCGGGTGGTGCCCAAGGCAACCAGCCCGGCTACGGCTCCATAACTACGCCGCGTCAGCTATGCCGCGTTCGCCTTCTCCACCATGGCCTTCAGCTTCGCCGGGGTCAGCGGATTCTTCTGGTCCGCGAAGATGTTCTTCCCGTCGAGCAGCACGGTGGGCGTGCCCTGCAGGCCCGCGTCCTGGAAGGCCTTGTTCGACTTTTCGACCCAGCTGTCGTGCTCGCCGTCCTCGACGCACTTCTTGAAGGAGGCGGTGTCGAGCCCGTCGACCTGGCCCGCGAGCTCGAGCAGCCGGCTGTTCTTGGCGAAGGCGTCGTCCGTCTCCGCGGGCTGATTCTTGAACAGCACGTCGTGGTACGGGGTGAACTTCCCGGCGTCCTGGGCGCAGGCCGCCGCGTTGGCCGCGCGCAGCGAGCCGCTGCCGCCCATGTTCCCGTCGATGAGCGTGGCCAGGTGATAGTCGACCTTGAGCTGACCCTTGTCGGTGAGCTCATGGATCGTCGTGCGGTACGCGTCCTCGAAGGACTTGCAGGCGGGGCAGCGGAAGTCCTCCCAGATGGTGAGGGCGGACTTGGCGCTGTCCTTGCCCACGGGGAGCGCGAGCTGATCCTTGCCGTTCGCCCCCTGCGGGATCGCGACAGGACCCGACGTTTCCTTGTCGTCTCCCGAGTTGGAGGCGAGCAGGCCCGCCACGGCGGCCAGCGCGAGCACGCCGACGACGGCGGCGCTCACGATCAACACCCTGCGCTGCTTCTCCCGCGACTTCTGCCGCTCTCGCTCTTCCGCCAGCCGGTCGCGGGCCGCGCGCTTTCCCTCACGGTTCTTCTCGCTCACACCCCGCCAACGAACCGGGGAGGCACGAGCATGCCCCCCCGGTCCCAGGTCCACCCGTACGAGTTACGCGTTCCCGCGCACACCCTTGGCAAGATCACCCGCGAGCGCGCGGACCTCGGCAAGACCGGCGGCCTCGTCCGGGGCGTCCAGCATGCGCTGGACGAACGCGGAGCCGACGATCACGCCGTCGGCGAAGCCGGCGACCTCGGCGGCCTGGCGGGCGTTGGAGACGCCGAGGCCGACACAGACCGGCAGGTCGGTGGTGGCCTTGGTGCGCCGGACCAGTTCCTGCGCCTGCTCGCCGACGGACTCGCGGGTGCCGGTGACACCCATCAGGGACGCCGCGTACACAAAGCCCGAACCCGCCGCCGTGATGGTGGCGAGGCGCTCGTCCTTGCTGCTCGGCGCGACGACGAAGACCGTCGCGAGGCCGTGCTTCTCGGCGTGCTCCCTCCAGAGCGCGGACTCCTGGACGGGCAGATCGGGCAGGATGCAGCCCGCGCCGCCCGCATCGGCGAGCTCGGCGGTGAAGCGCTCGACGCCGTAGCGGTCGATCGGATTCCAGTACGTCATGACGAGCACCGGCTTGCCGGTCGCCTCGTGGGCCTCGCGGACCGTGCGCATCACGTCGGCGATCTTCAGCCCCGCCTTGAGCGCGATGTCGTCGGCGGTCTGGATGACGGGGCCGTCGAGCACGGGGTCGCTGTGCGGGAGACCGACCTCCACGACGTCCGCGCCGCCGTCGAAGACGGCCTTGATCGCCGCGATGCCGCCGTCCACGGTCGGGAACCCGGCCGGGAGGTAGGCGATGAGGGCGGACCGGCCCTCGGACTTGGCCGCTGCGAGGGTGTCGCTCAACAGCTGGATGTTGCCGCTCACTTGGCGTCCCCCTTGATCTCGGCGCCGTTGGCGGACGCGTCCGCCTCTACGGTGGCGTCCGTGTCGTACAGGCCGAAGTACCGCGCGGCCGTGTCCATGTCCTTGTCGCCGCGGCCGGACAGGTTGACGATCATCAGCCCGTCCTTGCCGAGCTCCTTGCCGACCTCGATCGCCCCGGCCAGCGCGTGGGCGCTCTCGATGGCCGGGATGATGCCCTCGGTCCGCGACAGGAGCCGCAGCGCCTGCATGGCGGCGTCGTCGGTGACCGCGCGGTACTCGCCGCGGCCGCTGTCCTTGAGGAAGGCGTGCTCGGGGCCGATGCCGGGGTAGTCGAGTCCGGCGGAGATCGAGTAGGGCTCGGTGATCTGGCCCTCCTCGTCCTGGAGGACGTACGACCGTGAGCCGTGCAGGATGCCCGGCTCGCCCGCGGTCAGCGTGGCCGCGTGCTCGCCGGTCTCGACGCCGTGCCCCGCGGGCTCGCATCCGATGAGGCGTACGTCGGCGTCCGGGATGAAGGCGTGGAAGAGGCCGATGGCGTTGGACCCGCCGCCCACACAGGCGACGGCGGCGTCGGGCAGGCGTCCGGCGCGCTCCAGGATCTGCCGCCGGGCCTCCACTCCGATGACCCGGTGGAAGTCGCGGACCATGGCGGGGAAGGGGTGCGGGCCCGCGACGGTCCCGAAGAGGTAGTGGGTCCTGTCCACGTTGGCGACCCAGTCGCGGAACGCCTCGTTGATGGCGTCCTTGAGGGTGCGGCTGCCGGACTTCACGGCCACGACCTCGGCGCCCAGCATGCGCATCCGGGCCACGTTCAGGGCCTGGCGCTGGGTGTCGATCTCGCCCATGTAGATGGTGCAGTCGAGGCCGAAGAGCGCGCAGGCGGTCGCCGTGGCGACGCCGTGCTGGCCCGCGCCGGTCTCGGCGATGACGCGGGTCTTGCCCATGCGCTTGGTGAGCAGGGCCTGGCCGAGCACGTTGTTGATCTTGTGCGAGCCGGTGTGGTTCAGGTCCTCGCGCTTGAGGAAGATGCGGGCGCCGCCGGCGTGCTCCGCGAAGCGGGGCACCTCCGTGAGGCTGCTGGGCCTTCCCGTGTAGTTGACGAGGAGATCGTCGAGCTCTGCGGCGAAGGCGGGGTCGTTCTTGGCCTTGTCGTACTCGACGGCGACCTCGTCCACGGCGGCGACGAGGGCCTCCGGGATGAACTTGCCGCCGAACGCGCCGAAGTAGCCCTCGGCGGTGGGGACTTGACCCTCCGGGTCGGGGATGAAGAAGTTGCTGGGCATGCGGAAACCTCGCTAAGGCTGGCGTTGTCGTTTGGCATGAGTACGCCCTGACGCCGTAGCTGGTCACGGTTCTGTCGCGACTGCGGCCCGGCTTGGGCTGATCGCGCCCACGCGGCGGAGCCGCATATCGAAACAGTCCCGCGCCCCTTGCAGGGGCGCTTCAGCTCTCGGCGGCGTTCAAGGCGCCGCCCTGCCATCGCATCCCAGGGATCTGGCCCGGCTCAGATCCGATGTGGTAGCGCACTCGCCTGCCGCGCACGCGTCGCGCAGGCGCCCGGCAGCCGCGGGGGCGGCAGCCGGGGGCGAGGCGGGCGGCGATCGACATGGCTGAGGGTCAGCTCCGTCCGTGGCGGAGGGCCGGGTGGGCGCCCGCGGCGACCAGGTCGGAGACGGCGGACTTCGGGTCGCGGCCGGTCACCAGGGACTCGCCGACAAGCACCGCGTCGGCGCCCGCGTTGGCGAAGGCGATCAGGTCGTGCGGCCCGCGCACACCGGACTCGGCGATCTTGACGACGCTGTCCGGCAGCTCGGGGGCGACGCGCTCGAAGGTGGAGCGGTCGACCTTGAGGGTCTTGAGGTCGCGGTTGTTGACGCCGATGACCCGCGCCCCCGCGTCCACGGCCCGCTCGGCCTCGTCCTCGTCGTGCACCTCGACGATCGGCGTCAGGCCGATCGACTCGGCGCGCTCGATGAGCGACTCCAGGGCGGGCTGTTCAAGTGCGGCAACGATCAGCAGAACGAGGTCGGCGCCGTAGGCCCGTGCCTCCCACAGCTGGTACGAGGTGACGATGAAGTCCTTGCGGAGCACCGGGATGTCGACCCTGGCCCGGACGGCCTCCAGGTCGGCGAGCGAACCGCCGAAGCGGCGCTCCTCGGTCAGCACGGAGATGACGGCCGCGCCGCCCGCCTCGTAGTCGGCGGCGAGACCCGCCGGGTCGGCGATCGCGGCGAGCGCGCCCTTGGACGGGCTGGAGCGCTTGACCTCACAGATGACCTTGACCCCGTCGCCACGCAGTGCGGCGGCGCCGTCCTTGGCTGCCGGAGCCTTCGCCGCGCGCTCCTTGAGCTCGTCGAGGCTGACGCGCGCCTGCCGTTCCGCGAGGTCGGCACGGACTCCGTCGATGATCTCGTCGAGCACACTCACGCGAGCGGCCCCCTTCCCTGCTCATCAGGCATTCCGTTGGTCACTGCGATGGTATCCGCAGGAGGGCGAAGGCCCCGCATCCGGTTGACACCAGTCCCACGTCCTGGACACTCCGCACCCCCTCGGGCCTGCGCGTTCACCGTTCAATCAAGGGTGCAGCCATGCCCCGAACGGCAGATTGCGAACGAGGGTGAAAACGGCGATCAGCGCGCCGACGCCGTACAGCTGTGCGGTCCCCAACGCGATCCGCAGCGGCCGCCCGCGCACCGCCCGCACCGCCCACAGGGTCCACACCACGGCGAACACGACGTACCCGGCGACGGCGAGCGCGTTGGCGCCGAGCGCCGCGGCGAGGTCGCCGTGGATGAAGGCGTGGGCGCTGCGCAGTCCGCCGCAGCCGGGGCAGAAGATGCCGGTGAGCCGGAGCAGCGGACAAGGCGGGTAGTGGCCCGGCTCGTTCGGGTCGACGGTCCCCACGTACGCGAAGGCGGCCACGACCGAGCCGAGCACGCCGACGGGCACGGCGAGGCGCCGCAGCGCGAGGCCGGCGGCCGGTGCCGTGCTCCCGGGTTCAGCGTTCACCCGACGCATTCTGCCCTCCGGCGGCGCCCGCCGCCCTGCGGGGAGACACGAATGAGGCGGCCCGGCATCTGCCGGACCGCCTCATTCGACTGCGTACGAGAAAGCTGCGTACGAGAAACCCGTACGAGAAAGAAATCAGCCCTCGGACGGCGCGAGCCGGGCCTGCGGCTGGCGCTTGGGAGCCTGGCCCAGGCCGGCGGCGCGCATGGCGAGGCCGACGAGGCCGCCGACGCCGCAGATGACCATGCCGGCCCAGAAGCCGAGCGGGTTGGCCATCACCATGAAGGCACCCGAAACACAGAAACCGATGAAGACGATGATGGCACCGGTCCAGGCGGCCGGGGTGTGTCCGTGGCTCGTGCCCGCCATTACTTGCTCCTTGTTGCTGTCTGCGTGGTGGTGAGTCGAACGCTCACTGTTCCATTGTCCCGTACTCGCGGGAAAGCCGTGAGCGCGGGGGTCATGCCTCGCGCGTCGGGTCCTCGCCGCGGTCGAGTGCCTTCCACAGGTCCTCGGGCCGGTCGGGGTCCACCGTGGGGGTCGCCTTGCGGGGGCGGGGGGCGCCGTCGCGTTCGTAGCGCCCCGACATCGCGGGCCAGGACTTGCCGTACGTCAGGGCGAGCAGCCCGGCGATCAGGATCAGCGCGCCCGCGGCGGCCGCAGCGTACGGCCAGCCGGTGTGGCTGAGATCACCGATCCGCGCGGCCGTGTCGCCGGAGGCCTCGGCGGCCTTCTCGTCGAGCGCGCCGCTGTCGTTGGCGGCGAGCAGGGCGGCGGCGACCGTGCCCGCGCCGCTCAGCGCGAGCAGCAGCGAGACCAGCATCCGGCCCGCCTTGCGGACCGCGAAGACGGCGACGAGGGCGGCCAGGCCCACTATCGCCAGGGCCGCGGGCACGCCCGTGACATCGCTGCCCGTGGCGGTCAGCGGCAGGTCGCCGCCCGCCACCGACGCGGTGCCGTGGGCCCAGGCCCGGCGGGACGCGAGCAGCGCGAGAGCCGCGCCGACGGCGCCGAGCAGCAGGGCCACGGCGATGCTGCGCCGCCCGCCGCGCCGGGCCCGGGTCTCGGGTTCGGCGTCGGCGCGGGCGGCATCGGATCGTGGCGTTGGTACGGCAGAAGTCACCCCTCCACTATCCCTCACGTCCATCCGTGCGCCGCAGCCGGTTCGCCGTGTGGACGGCCCGCAGGACCGCGGCCGCCTTGTTGCGGCACTCGGTGTCCTCGGCGACCGGGTCGGAGTCGGCGACGACTCCCGCGCCCGCCTGCACATACGCCGTGCCGTCGCGCAGGAGCGCGGTGCGGATGGCGATGGCGGTGTCGGAGTCGCCCGCGAAGTCGAGATAGCCGACACAGCCGCCGTACAGGCCGCGCCGGGACGGTTCGACCTCGTCGATGATCTGCATCGCGCGCGGCTTGGGCGCTCCGGAGAGGGTGCCCGCCGGGAAGCAGGCGGTGAGGACGTCGAAGGCGGTGCGGCCTTCGGCGACCTGTCCGGTGACCGTCGACACGATGTGCATGACGTGGGAGTACTTCTCGATGGACATGAAGTCGACGACCTCGACCGAACCGGGCTCGCAGACGCGCCCCAGGTCGTTGCGCCCCAGGTCGACGAGCATCAGATGCTCGGCGCGCTCCTTGGGGTCGGCGAGCAGTTCGTCGGCGAGCGCCTGGTCCTCCTGCGGGGTGGTGCCGCGCGGCCGGGTGCCGGCGATGGGGTGCACCATGGCGCGCCCGTCCTCGACCTTGACGAGGGCCTCGGGCGACGAGCCGACGACGTCGAATCCGTCGAAGCGGAAGAGATACATGTACGGCGACGGATTGGTCGCCCGCAGCACCCGGTAGACGTCCAACGCGCTTGCCGAACAAGGGGTTTCGAAGCGCTGCGAGGGGACGACCTGGAAGGCCTCGCCCGCGCGGATGCGCTCCTTGATGTCCTCGACGACGGCCTGGTACTGCTCGCCGCCCCACAGCGCCGTGTACTCCGGGAGCTCGGACGGCGGCAGCGCGGCAGGGGGCTGGGCGACGGGCCGGGACAGATCGGCCTCCATCGCGTCGAGCCGGGCGACGGCGTCGGCGTACGCCTCGTCGACGCCGGTCTCCAGGTCGTTGTGGTTGATCGCGTTGGCGATCAGGAGCACGGACCCGTCCCAGTGGTCGAGGACGGCGAGATCGCTGGTGAGCAGCATGGTCAGTTCCGGCAGACGGAGGTCGTCCCGCTCGCCGGGGCCGATCTTCTCCAGGCGGCGCACGATGTCGTACCCGAGATAGCCGACCATCCCGCCGGTGAACGGCGGCATCCCGGACCCCAGGTCGTGCGGGGTGTGCAGGGTCTGGACGGTGGCGCGCAGGGCCTCGAGCGGGTCGCCGGACGTGGGGACGCCGATCGGCGGGGTGCCGAGCCAGTGGGCATCGCCGTCGCGCGTGGTGAGGGTGGCGGCGCTGCGGACGCCGACGAAGGAGTAGCGAGACCATGAGCGGCCGTTCTCCGCGGACTCCAGGAGGAAGGTGCCGGGCCGCTCGGCGGCGAGCTTGCGATAGAGCGCGACCGGAGTGTCGCCGTCCGCAAGAAGTCTGCGGCTGACGGGGATCACTCGGCGGTCGCTCGCGAACTTGCGGAAGGTCTCGAGATCCATGGGATGAGCTTACGGCCGTGTGGGTGGGGGCCCGGTGTTGGTGCCGCTCCCGTTCAAGGCGAGCCGCTAGAAGGGGACGATGAAGACGACGACCGGGCTCCGCGCCCTCTCCCCTCTCGCCCTCGCCCTGCTGCTGACCACGTCCGCGTTCGCGGCCGCGGCGCCCGACCAGGTGGTGTGGCCCGCCCCCAAGGACGTACCGGAACGGGTCCGGGCGGCGGGCCTTGAGATGCTCGACGCCGAGGCGATGGACATGCACATCCACACGATGCTGAGGGTGTACTCCGACGGCCACCCCGTCACGGTCCCCGCGGACCTGGGCATCGACCGCTCGGGCCCGAAGCCGCGTTACAGCCCGCTGCACACGCACGACACGAGCGGCACGCTGCACGTCGAGTCGGAGCGGTGGCAGGACTTCACGCTGGGTCAGCTGCTGATCGAGTGGGGCGTACGCGATCGGGTACGGGAGGACAACTGTCACGCCGACGTCGCGGGGCGCCGGCTGCCCGGCGACCCGTCCCGCATCGTGCTCAGGGACGGCGAGACGATCACGCTGCGGTGCCGGTGACGAGGGCTTCGGTCACTCCTCGGTGCCGGTGAAGGTGACCGTGAGGGTGTCGGTGTCGAAGCAGGTGCGGGTGCCCGTGTGACAGGCGGCGCCGATCTGGTCGACCTGGACCAGGACGGTGTCCGCGTCGCAGTCCAGGGCCACGGACTTCACGTACTGGAAGTGGCCGGACGTGTCGCCCTTCACCCAGTACGACTGCCTGCTGCGCGACCAGTAGGTGCAGCTCCCGGTCGTGAGCGTGCGGTGCAGCGCCTCGTCGTCCATCCAGCCCAGCATCAGCACTTCGCCGGTGTCGTACTGCTGGGCGATGGCGGGGAAGAGCCCGTCGGCGCCGCGCTTGAGGCGGGCGGCGATCTCGGGGGCGAGGCTGCTGGGCGGGGGCGTGACGGTCATACGGCCATTGTGCCGCGCCGGTGTGGTCCGGTCGGCCCGCGTCCACTGCACGGACGGGCTACTCGGTCGTAGGCTGGGGGGTATGTCGACCCATGCAAAGCGTGAACGGCTCCTCCTCGCCGATCTGTTGGAGGCGGCGGGCCCCGACGCGCCCACCCTCTGCGAGGGCTGGAACGCCCGCGATCTCGCGGCCCATGTGGTGGTGCGCGAGCGCCGCGCGGACGCCGCGGGCGGGCTTCTGATCAAGCAGCTCGCGGCGCGGCTCGAGCGGGTGCAGGCCGAGTTCGCCGCGAAGCCGTACGAGGAGCTGATCCAGCTGATCAGGACGGGGCCGCCGCGCTTCTCGCCCTTCTCCCTCAAGCAGATCGACGAGGCGTCGAACGCCATAGAGTTCTACGTCCACACCGAGGACGTGCGCCGCGCCCAGCCCGACTGGACGCCGCGCGATCTTGACCCCGTCTTCTCCGACGCGCTCTGGTCCCGCCTGGAGCGAATGGCCCGCCTGGTGGGCCGCAAGGCCCCCGTCGGCCTGGTCCTGCGCCGCCCCGACGGCCAGACGGCGGTGGCGCACCGGGGCACCCCGGTGGTGACGGTGACCGGCGAACCGGCCGAGCTCCTGATGTTCGCGTACGGCCGCCAGGACGCGGCGAACGTGGAACTGGACGGCGACAAGGACGCGGTGGCGAAACTGCACGAGACGAAGCAGCTGGGGATCTGAACGGGGGGGGCGCCCGGCGGCGTTTCCGGGGCTCGCCCCGGACCCCGCTCAAGACCGCCGCTTCGCGGCGGATTTTTCCCGCCCACCCACCGGATTGCCCGGCAGCTCAACCCCCCGCAACCCCCTCGCGCACAGCCCGTACGCCCCCGCCAGGCCGCAGGCCACCGCGCTGACGGTGAAGACCGGCGCCGTCCCCCATGCCTCCACGGCGACCCCTGTCACGGGATACGTCAGCGGCGCCATGCCCAGGCTGACCAGACCCCCGACGGCGGTGACCCGCCCCAGGTAGGCGGGATCGGACTCGGTCTGGGTGAGGGCCCCGGACACCGCCCCCGTAAAACCCACCACGAGCCCCGTCATCAACGCCACCGCCACGGCGCCCCGAAGCTGCGGCACATATGCGATGCCCGCGACTCCCGCCGCCGCGACGAGACATGTGACGGACAGGACGAGCCCCGCCCTCGGCACCCGCCCCCGCACCGTCAGCCACAGCGCGGACGTCCCGGCCCCCGCCCCGAATCCGGCGAGCACGACGCCCATCCCCGACGCGCCCCACCCCCGCTCGTCGGCCAGCATGGTGAGCCCGATGTTCAGCGGCCCGACGAACCCCAGGTCGGCGAGGGCGACGACGACCATCAGCGGCGCGAGGACCCGGTGCCGCCGGATGTACCGCAGCCCGTCCCCCAGTTCGCGCCACGCCGTCCGCCCACCGTCCGCCGCGTCGTCGGGCGGCAGCTCGCCCATGCGGACGGACATCAGCAGCGGCAGCGACACCGCGAACAGGAGCCCCGCGATGCCGAACGCCGCCGCCGGGCCGCCGAGCGCGATGCCGAGACCGCCGAGCGGCGCCCCGACGACATGGGCGAGGCGGATCACCAGCCCCCGCATGCCCTGCACCCGCGCCAGTTGGTCCCGCCCCGTGACCCGGGCGGGCAGCGCACCCACGGCCGGCATGAACAGCGCGTCGACCGTCCCGAAGACCAGACCGAGCACGGCGAGCAGCCACAGCCCGGGGCTCGTCACGACCAGCAGCGCCGCCACCGCGAACACCGCCGCACACCGCACCGCGTCACTGCCGATGACGACCCGCCGCGGCCCGAACCGGTCGGCGATCACTCCCCCGCCCAGCATCAGCAGGGCCCGCGGGACGGCGCTCACGGTCATCACCAGGCCCGCCTGCGAGGGGCTGCCGGACTGGACCGCCGCCCAGGACAGGGCCAGGTAGTAGATGTTGTCGCCGACGGCTGACGCGCTGTACGCGCCGAGCCAGCGCAGGACGTTGCCGTCGCGGTGCGCGGGGCGTTCCCCGGCGGGGGCCGTGCGTATGACGGGCGTCGCGGTCACGGTGGGGAAGCCCTCTCAGAGACGGAACGGGAAGCTGGCCAGATGCACGGCGACGTTCTCGCGCCCCTCGGTGTCGCCCGCCGCCTCGGCGGCCTTGCCCCGCTCCTCGTACGTCTTGATCAGGGCGTGGATCTCGGCGTTGAGGCGGGTGAGTTCGGCCGGGTTCAGGCGGGCGAGGAAGTCCGACTGGTCGGCCGCCAGGCGCCATTCGGCGCCCCATGCCGCCTGCTGGTCCAGGTAGGTCTCGGACTGCTCCTTGCGGAACGCAATCAACCGGCGGATGACCGCCGCGTGCTCCGCGACCCCCTCCGGGGTGTCCTTGAAGTCCTCGTGCCGGAAGCTCACAGTCTCCTGCGCGGCCTGCCACCACCGTTCCCGCGCATCTTCGCTCTGCGTCTCGGCCTCCTCGATGAGGCCGTGCTCCGCGAGCTTGCGCAGGTGGTAACTGACCAGCGAGACCGCCTCGTCGACCTGTGCGGCGAGGTGGGACGCGGTCGCCGGGCCCGCCACCCGCAGCGTGCTGTAGATCTTCAGGCGCAGCGGATGCCCGAACGCCTTGAGCGTGCCGAGGTCGGTGATGCGGCGGGGCTCGGGAGGGTTGGGCTGCTTGTCGTCCATGCCCCGACCGTAGATGCGAAGGAAAACTTGCGCAATATATATTGCGCAAGTTTTCCTGCCTAACTGGGCAGAGCAAAGCCCTGGCCACCCAGTGACCAGGGCTTACGCGGAAAGCGCCTCAGCGGACCGGGTGGCCCGCCTCCCGCAAGGTGTCCTTCACCTCACCGATCCGCAGATCCCCGAAGTGGAAGACCGACGCGGCAAGCACCGCGTCCGCGCCCGCGGCGATGGCCGGCGGGAAGTGGTCGAGGCGGCCCGCGCCGCCGGAGGCGATCACCGGAACCGTGACATGGCGGCGCACCGCCGTGATCATCTCGATGTCGTAGCCGTCCTTCGTGCCGTCCGCGTCCATCGAGTTGAGCAGGATCTCCCCCGCGCCCAACTCGGCGGCCTGGTGGGCCCATTCGACGGCGTCGATCCCGGCGGACTTGCGGCCGCCGTGGGTCGTGACCTCGAAGCCCCCGGACGGAGTCCGCCTCGCGTCCACCGAAAGGACGAGCACCTGGCGGCCGAACCGCTCCGCGATCTCGCGGATCAGCTCGGGGCGCGCGATGGCGGCCGTGTTCACGCCCACCTTGTCGGCGCCGGCTCGGAGGAGCTTGTCGACGTCTTCCGCCGTGCGTACTCCCCCACCCACCGTGAGCGGGATGAAGACCTGCTCGGCGGTGCGGCGCACCACGTCGTACGTGGTCTCGCGGTTGCCGGAGGACGCCGTGATGTCCAGGAAGGTCAGCTCGTCGGCGCCCTCGGCGTCGTACACCTTGGCCATCTCGACGGGGTCGCCCGCGTCGCGCAGGTTCTGGAAGTTGACGCCCTTGACGACCCGGCCGTTGTCCACGTCCAGGCAGGGGATCACTCGTACGGCCAGGGTCATGAGCTCTCAGCTCCCCGGTACGCCTCGACCTCGACCTCGACGACCAGGCTCGGGTCGATGAAGCCGGAGACGATGATCATGGATGCGGCGGGGCGGACGTCGTCGAAGAGCTCCTTGTGGGCCCGGCCGACCTCGTCCACGTCACGCGCGTGGGTCAGATACATGCGGGTGCGTACGACGTGCTCGCGACCGAGGCCCAGCTTCTTGAGGGACTCGACGGCTACGTGGAACGCGTTGGCAGCCTGCTCGTAGGGGGTTCCGGCGTCTATGACGCCGTTCACCACCGACGTGCAACCCGACACCAGGACAAGGCCGTTGGGCAGCTCGACGGCGCGGGAGTAGCCGATGGCTTCCTCCCACGGTCCGCCCGAGCTCACCCTGCGGACGATGTCGCTCATGACGCCACCGCTGCGAGGGCCTCTTCCAGGGTGAAGGCCTTCGCGTACAGCGCCTTGCCGACGATGGAGCCCTCGACGCCCAGGGGCACGAGCTCGGCGATCGCGCGCAGGTCGTCGAGAGACGAAACACCGCCCGATGCCACGACCGGACGGTCCGTCGCCGCGCAGACGCCCCGCAGAAGCTCCAGGTTCGGGCCCTGCAGCGTGCCGTCCTTGGCGATGTCCGTGACGACATAGCGGGCGCAGCCCTCGGAGTTGAGGCGCTCCAGCGTTTCGTAGAGGTCGCCGCCGTCGCGGGTCCAGCCGCGGCCGCGCAGGGTCGTACCGCGTACGTCCAGGCCGACCGCGATCTTGTCGCCGTGCGACGCGATGACCTTGGCGACCCACTCCGGGGTCTCCAGGGCCGCCGTACCGAGGTTCACTCGCGTGCAGCCGGTGGCGAGCGCGGCCTCCAAGGACGCGTCGTCGCGGATGCCGCCGGACAGCTCCACCTTGATGTCCATGGCGCCCGCGACCTCGGCGATCAGCGCGCGGTTGTCGCCGGTGCCGAACGCGGCGTCCAGGTCGACCAGGTGCAGCCACTCGGCGCCCGACCGCTGCCAGGAGAGTGCGGCCTCCAGCGGGGAGCCGTAGGAGGTCTCCGATCCGGACTCGCCGTGCACGAGGCGTACGGCCTGGCCGTCACGGACGTCGACGGCGGGGAGGAGTTCGAGCTTGCTCACAGAAATCCCTGACATCCCTAGAGGGTTCCGATCCAGTTGGTGAGGAGCTGGGCGCCGGCGTCGCCGGACTTCTCGGGGTGGAACTGGGTGGCCCACAGCGCGCCGTTCTCGACGGCGGCCACGAACGGCTCGCCGTGCGTGGTCCAGGCGACCTTGGGGGCGCGGAAGGCGGGGTTGCCGACCTCGAAGTCCCAGTCGTGCACGGCGTACGAGTGCACGAAGTAGTAGCGGGCGTCGGCGTCGAGGCCCGCGAACAGCTCGGAGTCCTCGGGTGCCTTGACCGTGTTCCAGCCCATGTGCGGCACGATGTCGGCCTTGAGCGGCTCGACGGTGCCGGGCCACTCGTCGAGACCCTCGGTCTCGATGCCGTGCTCGATGCCGCGCGCGAAGAGGATCTGCATGCCGACGCAGATGCCCATCACCGGGCGGCCGCCCGCGAGCCTGCGGCCCACGATCCAGTCGCCGCGCGCCTCCTTGAGCCCCTGCATGCAGGCGGCGAAGGCGCCGACGCCGGGGACGAGCAGACCGTCGGCGTTCATGGCCTTGTCGTAGTCACGGGTGATCTCTACGTCGGCTCCCGCGCGCGCGAGAGCACGCTCGGCGGAACGGACGTTCCCGAAGCCGTAGTCGAAGACGACGACCTTCTTCTGGGGAGTGCTCATGATCGCTGCGTCCCCCTCAGTTCCAGTAGTCGAGCCGCAGGATGCCCGCGGTCAGGCACATGGCGGCGCCGATGGACAGGAGCGTGATCAGGCTCTTCGGCATCCCCTGCTTGACGAAGGAGATGATGCCGCCGATCAGGAAGAGGCCGACGACGATGAGGACGGTGTTGAGACCGGTCATGGCGGTTACAGCGCGCCCTTCGTGGAGGGGAGGATTCCGGCGGCGCGCGGGTCACGCTCACAGGCGTAACGCAGGGCGCGGGCCAGGGCCTTGAACTGGCACTCCACGATGTGGTGGGCGTTGCGGCCGTAGGGCACGTGGACGTGCAGGGCGATCTGCGCCTGGGCGACGAAGGACTCCAGGATGTGCCGGGTCATCGTCGTGTCGTACGTGCCGATCATCGGCGCCATGGTCTCGGGCTCGGTGTGCACGAGGTAGGGGCGGCCGCTCAGGTCGACGGTCACCTGGGCGAGCGACTCGTCGAGCGGGACCGTGCAGTTGCCGAAGCGGTAGATGCCGACCTTGTCGCCGAGCGCCTGCTTGAAGGCGGCGCCCAGCGCGAGGGCGGTGTCCTCGATGGTGTGGTGGGTGTCGATGTGCAGGTCGCCCTCGGTCTTGACCGTGAGGTCGAAGAGGCCGTGGCGGCCGAGCTGGTCGAGCATGTGGTCGTAGAAGCCGACACCCGTCGACACCTCGACCTTGCCGGTGCCGTCGAGATCGATCTCGACGAGGACCGACGTCTCCTTCGTGGTGCGTTCGACCCGTCCAACGCGGCTCATGCCTGCTGCTCCTTCTTCAGTTCGCGTACCGCATCGAGGAACGCGTCGTTCTCTTCGGGGGTTCCGGCGCTGACCCGCAGCCAGCCGGGCACTCCGTTGTCCCGGACCAGGACGCCCCGGTCGAGGATCCGCTGCCAGACCGTGTGCGCGTCTTCGAACCGCCCGAACTGCACAAAGTTGGCGTCCGAATCGGTCACTTCGTAGCCGATCGCACGCAGCTCGCCGACGAGCCGGTCGCGCTCGGCCTTGAGCTGCTCGACGTACTTCAGGAGCGTGTCGGTGTGCTCGAGGGCGGCGAGCGCGGTGGCCTGGGTGACGGCCGACAGGTGGTACGGCAGGCGTACGAGCTGCACGGCGTCGACGACCGCCGGGGCGGCGGCCAGATAGCCGAGGCGCAGACCGGCCGCGCCGAAGGCCTTCGACATGGTGCGCGAGACGACCAGATGCGGCCGCCCCTCGATCAGCGGGAGCAGCGAGTCGCCGTGGCTGAACTCGACGTACGCCTCGTCGACCACGACCATCGACGGCTTGGCGGCCTGCGCCGCTTCATAGAGCGCGATGACCGTCTCGGCCGAAACGGCGTTGCCCGTGGGGTTGTTGGGCGTGGTGATGAAGACGACGTCGGGCTGGTTCTCGGCGACGGCCTTCGCCGCGGCTTCGACGTCGATGGTGAAGTCGTCCGAGCGGGGGCCGGAGATCCAGCCCGTGCCGGTGCCGCGCGCGATCAGGCCGTGCATCGAGTACGAGGGCTCGAAGCCGATGGCGGTGCGTCCTGGCCCGCCGAAGGTCTGCAGGAGCTGCTGGATGACCTCGTTGGAGCCGTTGGCCGCCCACACGTTGGCGAGGGTGACCTCGTGGCCGCCGGTGCGGGTGAGGTAGCGCGCGAGCTCGGCGCGCAGCTCCACCGCGTCCCGGTCGGGGTAGCGGTTGAGGTCGCGGGCGGCCTCGCGGACCCGCTCGGCGATGCGCTCGACGAGCGGCTCGGGGAGCGGGTAGGGGTTCTCGTTCGTGTTCAGGCGTACGGGTACGTCGAGCTGGGGCGCCCCGTAGGGGGACTTGCCGCGCAGTTCGTCGCGTACGGGGAGATCGTCGATGCGCACGTCGCTCACTGGCCCGGCACCTTCCACCCGCTGTGCCAGTCTTGTTCGCCTTCGGCAAAACGGGCCTTGATCGCCGCACCGTGCGCCGGCAGGTCCTCGGCCTCGGCCAGCGTCACCACGTGGTGGGCGACGTCGGCGAGCGCGTCCCGCGTGTAGTCGACGATGTGGATGCCCCGCAGGAACGACTGGACGCTGAGCCCGGAGGAGTGGCAGGCGCAGCCGCCGGTGGGCAGGACGTGGTTGGAGCCGGCGCAGTAGTCGCCGAGGGAGACCGGCGCCCAGGGGCCGACGAAGATCGCGCCCGCGTTCTTCACGCGCTCCGCGACGGCGGCGGCGTCCGCGGTCTGGATCTCCAGGTGCTCGGCGCCGTACGCGTCGACGACGCGCAGGCCCTCGTCCAGGCCGTCGACCAGGACGATCGCGGACTGGCGTCCGGCGAGCGCGGGGACGATCCGGTCCTCGATGTGCTTGGTGGCGGCGACCTGCGGCTCCAGCTCCTTGGCGACCGCGTCGGCCAGGTCCACGGAGTCGGTGACGAGCACGGCGGCCGCGAGCGGGTCGTGCTCGGCCTGGCTGATCAGGTCGGACGCGACGTGCGCCGGATCGGCGGTGTCGTCAGCGAGGACCGCGATCTCGGTCGGGCCCGCTTCGGTGTCGATGCCGATGCGTCCGGTGAAGTAGCGCTTGGCGGCCGCGACCCAGATGTTGCCGGGCCCGGTGACCATGTTGGCCGGGGCGCAGGTCTCGGTGCCGTACGCGAACATCGCGACGGCCTGGGCGCCGCCGACCGCGTACACCTCGTCGATGCCGAGGAGCGCGCAGGCGGCGAGGATCGTGGGGTGCGGAAGGCCGCCGAACTCCTTCTGCGGCGGCGACGCGAGAGCCATCGACTCGACGCCGGCCTCCTGCGCGGGGACCGCGTTCATGATCACGGAGGACGGGTAGACGGAGCGGCCGCCCGGCGCGTAGAGCCCGACGCGCTCGACCGGCACCCACTTCTCGGTGACCGTGCCGCCGGGCACGACCTGCGTGGTGTGCGGGGCTCGGCGCTGCTCGCGGTGGACGATGCGGGCGCGGCGGATCGACTCCTCGAGCGCCTCGCGCACGGCGGGCTCGAGACCCGCGAGGGCCTCGGCGAGCGCGGCCGCGGGGACGCGGACCTGCTCGAGCCGTACGCCGTCGAACTTCTCCGCGTAGTCGATCAGCGCCGTGTCGCCACGATGATGTACGGCCTCGCAGATGGGCCGCACCTTCTCCAGGGCGGCCGCGACGTCGAAGTCGGCACGGGGCAGCAGGGCGCGCAGGGCGGGGCCCTCGGGGAGGGCGTCGCCGCGCAGATCGATTCGGGAGATCACAGGCCCAATTCTCTCAGACCCGCAACCTCGCTCGGACGCCCGTATCACTGGCTGATATAGATCCCGGAAGACCACGTTCACCACTAGCGTTCAGGCCGTCACTGAGCGGGCATGAACAGGTGTACGAGGCACAAATACATTGCGGCATGGGGAGGACACCAGCAGTGGTCGACGGCACCGGCACCGGAGAGCCGCCGGATTGGCTGACCGCCGCCGAGATGGGCATGTGGCAGGCCTTCCGCAACGGCAGCGTCTACGACCTCCGGTCGGGGGATCCGATGGCGGACGATCCGCACGGCGGCCATCCCTGGGGACCGGAGCGGAGCGTGCGCGCACGCATCGTGTGCATGCTGTTGCTCGACGGCCCGCCCGCGCTCTCCGGCCGGGTCTCCTCGCTGAAGCTGGCGGGGCTGCAGATCACGGACGTACTCGATCTGGCGGGCGGCGAGATCCTCCCCTACGCGGAGCTGAAGCACTGCCGCTTCGAGAAGGAAGTGCTGTTCCCCGAGGCCAAGTTCACCACCCTGCGGCTGGTCAACTGCTCGATCCCCCGGGTGGAGGCGGCCCGCCTGCACACCGAGGGCGATCTGCATCTGCCGCGCTGCCGGATCCACAACGGCATGCGCCTCACGGACGCCCAGATCGGCACCGACCTGCTGCTCAGCCAGGCCGTGATCTACCGCGACCGGCGCGGCTACTCGATCATGGGCGACGGGCTCTCGGTCGGGCAGGACCTGCAGGCCGAGATGATCGAGTCGCACGGCCAGCTGAGCCTGCGCGGCGCGAAGATCGGCGTCTCCTTCAGCCTGCGCGGCAGCAAGCTCGCCAATCCGTACGGGCCGCGCGCGCTCAACGCCCCGCAGCTGACGGTGGAGCGCACGCTCTACCTGACGCCGGGCTCGCCCGGTGACGTGACCAGCGGCCAGACGCCCGCGCGCGGCACCCGCATGCAGCGCTTCGAGTCCCAGGGCGGCATCCGGCTCGACGACGGGCGGTTCGGTGACGCGGTGGACCTAGGGCAGGCGCGCTTCACCCTGGAGAACGACCAGGAGGTGTCGCTGCGCCGCGTCCAGACCCCCGAGCTGCGCTTCCTCGGCGAGGCCCCGCAGCGCGGCAAGGTCGTCCTTTCCGGCGCGAAGGTCGTCACCCTGGTCGACAAGTCGACCAGCTGGCCGGGTCCCGGCGGCCTCCAGATGGGCGGCTTCAGTTACGAGAACCTCGTCCCGCAGGGCAGTTTCCCGCTCTCCCGGCGGCTGAGCTGGGTGGCGGCCGCGACCGCCGAGTACAACCCCGAGCCGTACGAGAAGCTGGCCACCGTGCTGCGCAACGGCGGCGAGGACGCCGACGCCCGCGAGGTGCTGCTCGCCAAGCAGCGCAGACGCCGCGAGACCCTGCCGCTTGCGGCGAAGCTCTGGGGCTTCGCCCAGGACTGGACGGTCGCCTACGGCTACCGGCCCGGCCGGGCGGCGCTCTGGATGGCGGTGCTCTGGGCGGTGAGCGCGGTGGCCTTCACGCGCGCGGACCATCCGGCGATCAAGCCGGGCGAGCACCCGAACTGGAACCCGGCGCTGTTCTCCCTCGACCTGCTGCTCCCGGTCATCAACCTCGGCCAGGACAGCTACTGGCAACTGCGCGGCGGCTGGCAGTGGTTCGCGGCGATCCTCATCCTGCTCGGCTGGGTGCTCGCGACGACGGTCGCGGCGGGGGCGACACGGCTGCTGCGGAGGAACTGAAGAGGCCCCCTGGGGGGCGCCAGGGGGCTAACGGGGCTTCAGATTTTGCCTTCCCTTGACCAAGGTCCAGGCAACCGAACGACCGATACGAAAGCGTCACCAACTACCCCCTGGTACTGCTCCCACCTGCGGTTTTCAATACCCACACCATGCACCTGCTGCGCGCTCTGATCCGCACCACCCGGATGGTCAAGCACACCCCGCTCCTCGCCGCCGGCCTGACCCCCGACGACGAGGTGCTCCTCGACGTGCCCGACGACCGGCTCGGCCCTGCGCTCGTCGCCGCGGGCCGGGGAGATCACGGCCCTGCCGCCAAGCTGCTCGCCATGACCCGCGAGGCCGCCGAGTGGGAGAACCGCGACCGCTACACCACCCGCCTCGCCGCCTTCGCCCGCTCCCGCTCCGAGTGGTTCGACGACTGGCAGTCCGCCGCCCCGCACGACCCGGACGCGCTGCTCGTCAAGGCCGAGCTCGCGGTCGTCCGCGGCTGGGAGTCGCCCGCCCGCGCCGAACTCCTGCGCGAGACGGCACCGCTGCTCTCCGCGGCCGCCGAGGCCGACCCGCGCGACCCCGTGCCGTGGCGGATCGCCCTGGACCATGCCCGCGGCACGCACGCTTCGCAGACCGTCTTCGACGAGGTGTGGGCCGAGGCGGTGCGCCGCTCCTCGCACCACTACGGCTGCCATGCCTCGGCCCTGCAGTACCTCTCGGCCACCTGGTACGGCTCGCACCGCCAGTGCTTCGACTTCGCCGAGCGCGCGGCCCGTGACGCACTGCCGGGCTCGCTGATCCAGGCGCTGCCCGCGCGGGCCGCCTTCGCCTATCTGACCAGCGCGTCGGGGAACGTGCCGCGCGAGCGCCTGGACGCGGCGGCCGACCTGGGCATCACCCTGTCCGCCGAGTACGACGCCGGGGACCCCTGGCCGGCCGAGGTCCGCAACCTCCTCGTCTACGTCCTGGTCCGCCTGGAACGCTGGCACGACGCCCTCGAACAGCTGCGCCTCATCGGGCCGTACGCGACGTCGTTCCCCTGGGACCGGCTCGCCGACGATCCGCTCGGCCAGTTCCTCGAACTGCGCGACGGCGTGCGCATCGAGGTGGCGTCCACGACCCCGCTGCGCACCGGGCGCGGACGTGCGCACCGCGGCGACCATTAGGCTTTTGGCTCGTGACCACCGTCCGGCTTCCGCTCTTCCCGCTCAACTCGGTGCTGTTCCCGGGGCTCGTGCTCCCGCTGAACGTGTTCGAGGAGCGTTATCGCGCCATGATGCGCGACCTGCTCAAGACCTCCGACGAGGAGCAGCGGCTCTTCGCCGTCGTCGCGATCCGCGACGGCCTCGAAGTGGCGCCGAGCGCCCCCGGCCTCCCGGACCCGACCTCGCAGCCCGAGCAGGGGCCCGCCGCCGGGTTCGGTGACGACCCGCTCAAGGCCTTCCACGCGGTGGGCTGTGTGGCGGACGCGGCGACGATCCGGGAGCGCGCCGACGGCGGCTTCGAGGTCCTGGCCACCGGCACCACCCGGGTCCGGCTGCACTCGGTGGACGCGTCGGGCCCGTTCCTCACCGCCGAGGTCGAGGAGCTGCCCGAGGAGCCGGGCGAGGAGGCGGGCACGCTGGCCGCGGGTGTCCTGCGGGCGTTCCGCGCCTACCAGAAGCGGCTCGCCGGGGCGCGCGAGCGGTCCCTGTCGACCGGCGCCGAGCTGCCGGACGACCCGTCCGTGGTGTCGTATCTGGTCGCGGCGGCGGCCGTCCTCGACACCCCGACCAAACAGCGGCTGCTCGAAGCCCCCGACACCGCCGCGCGCCTGCGCGACGAGCTGAAACTCCTTCGCGCGGAGACCGCGATCATCCGTAATCTGCCGTCGTTGCCGGCGACGGACCTCACGCGCGGCACCACAAGCCTCAACTGACGTACGACGCATCTGACGTACGACGCATGACGTAAGGCGTGAGCGCTTTGGCGAAGAAGCAGAAGAAGCAGTCGGGCACGGGCGGCACCCCCGCCACGGTCGCCCTCACCGCGGCGGGCACCGGCTACACCGTCCACGCGTACGAACACGACCCCGCACACCCCTCGTACGGCGACGAGGCGGCCGAGGCGATGGGCGTCTCCCCCGACCGCGTCTTCAAGACCCTGGTGGCCGAGGTGGACGGCGAGCTGACGGTGGCCGTGGTCCCCGTGGCGGGCACCCTGAACCTCAAGGCACTGGCCGCCGCGGTCTCCGGCAAGCGCGCGGTGATGGCCGACCCGGCGGCCGCCGAGCGCACCACGGGGTACGTACGGGGCGGCATCTCCCCGCTCGGCCAGCGCAAGAAGCTGCGCACGGTCCTGGACGACTCGGCGTCCGCCCACGCCACGATCTGTGTGTCGGCGGGCCGCCGCGGCCTCGAGGTGGAACTCGCGCCGGCCGACCTGGCGGCGCTGACCGGCGCGGTACTGGCCCCGATCGGGCGCGAATAACCCCTTCGAGCCCCGTCGGCATCAGGCGTGAAGTGACCCTCGACGCCCGCCCGGTTCTCGACTAGTACCACCCTCATGTCGAAGAAGACGCGCAAGAGGAAGTGGCGGGTGAGGAAGGGCAGGGCGAACCACGGGAGGCGCCCGGCCTAACTGTGCGAGCTGTCCTCGGGCCGAGCCGGATCCCCGTAGGCGAGGGGGTACGGCTCGGGATCCCGCGGCCCGAACAGCGCGGTCAGACCCAGGTGCACGAGCAGCGCCGCAACCGGCCACGCCAGCAGCGCACCCTTGGCCTTGAGCTCCAGGGGCGCGTCGAACACCACGCCCTTGCCCACCGACTTCGCATGCGCGACGACATCCGTCTCGGGCCCGAGGAAGATCCCGAGACGCCAGGCGAGCACCGCGCCGAGCAGGCCGCCCGCCGTGAGGCCGACGACCAGCGGAATCCCGCCGCGCTTGCGCAGCAGGAAGACGACGAGTCCGCTCACCGCGCCGAAGCCGAGCGCGAGCAGAGTGAACGTTCCGTCGACCCCGATCGCCTGCTCCCCCTCGGTGTCCTTGAGGTACACCGCTTCGCCGTCCGAGATCAGCGGCACGCGCGGCGCGAGCCACAGCCACAGCAGCCCGAGCAGTACGCCGCTGACGGCCACCGCGACCGCGATGACCACGGCCTGCCGCACTTCGGTCTTCATGCCGGGCCCGTCCTCCTCGTGAGCCGACGGGGGAAAGTCTCCGGACGGCTTGGCGGCTTGCTGCCAGGGGTCGTGCGGGGACTCGCCGTGGGGCGGTTGGGAGGGCGTCAGCGGTGCAGTCACCCACACATGGTGCCAGTAGTGCCCACGGACCGCGTCACCGCACAGCCGCCCGGCGGTACGCCCAGGTGGCGAGCGCCAGGGAGGCGACGCCGACGCCCGCGCACACCGCCAGGTCGAACCCGACGGCCGCCCAGTCCGGATCGGGCCCGAAGGTGCGGGCGAGCGCCTCGACTCCGTACGTCGAGGGCAGCAGGTCACGCGCGTACTGCAGGATCTGCGGCATCCGCTCAGCCGGAAGCACACCGAGAAGGAGCGCCGCCGACATGCCCAACTGGCCGAGCAGCGTGGCCAGTTCGGGCCGCGGCGCGAGCAGCCCGAGGGCCGCGCCGAGCCCCGCGAGCGCGGCGCCGGCCAGCGGGATCACCGCGACGAGCACCCACAGATGGGTGAGCGGAAGGCCGAAGAGTCCGCAGCCGACGACGGCGGTGACCAGCGTGCCGGGCACGGTGAACGAGGCGTAGGCGGCCGCGGCGCCGAGGACCACCGCGGCGGGCGGCACGGGCAGCGTGGCGTAGTGGTCGAGCCCGCCGTCGGACCGCAGCTGCCCGAAGTACTGCGCGAGCAGGTTGAGCGCGACGAACGCGACGACGAGCACGGAGGACCCGGCGACCACGGCATGCGCCTCGCCGCCGCCGTCGACCACGCCGCGCATCAGGATCATGATGCCGACGGACTGGAAGGTCGCCACGAAGAGCAGGGGGATGCGGGCCACCCGCGCCCGGGAGAGCTGCGCACGGTAGACGGCCGAGAGCGCGGGGAACAACCGCGCGCGGGGCCCAAGGGGCGCGGGGGCTTCGGTCTGCCGCTCGTAGCCGTCGTCAGCCCGTACCGCGGCTTCCAAAGGAACCGCACTCATCGGACGCCCCTCCTGATCATGTGCCTGTCTCTTCGCCGGCTGGCAGACCTCACGCCTTTACCAGCCCCTTGGCATTCCCGCCCAGGGCAAGGTAGACGTCCTCCAGGCTGGGCGTGGCCAGGGTGAAGTCGTCGAGCGATGCGAAAGCGGCCCCTCCGGTGATCGCCCCGACCGCGGCCCGCGCCTCGTCGGGGGCGAGCCGCAGCGACCAGCGCCGCCCGGATTCCACGGCGGACGAGCGCAGCGCCGCCACCTCGGGGACGTCGAGCGGCGCCCGGTCGCGCCAGACGAGCTCCACCCGCACCTCTCCCGCGACCTGCTCCTTGAGCCCGGCCGGGGTGTCGCAGGCGATGACCTTGCCGTGGTCGAGTACGGCGACACGGTCGAGGACCGTCTCGGCCTCGATGACGTTGTGGGTGACGAGCAGGACCGTCGTGCCGCGCTCGGCCCGGCGCCGGTCGACGGCGCCCCAGACGGCGCGCCGCGCGATGGGGTCCATGCCGGTCGTCGGCTCGTCGAGGACGAGCAGCGGCCGCTCGCCCACCAGCGCGGTGGCGAAGCAGGCGAGCCTGCGCTGCCCGCCGGAGAGTTTCTTCAGCGGCCGCGCCGCGAGAGGGGTGAGCGCCAGCTCTTCGAGTACGCCGTCGCGCTCGGCCCGCGCCCGGCGCACATCGAGGCCGCGAAGCCGCGCGGTCGTCTCGACGGCGAGCGAGACGGTCAACTCGTCGAGCGCGGTGGACTCCTGCCCCAGGTAGGCGAGGATCCGCGCGGCCCGCTCGGGGTGGCGCAGGATGTCGTGGCCGAGGATCTCGACGCCACCGCTGTCGGGCCGCATCAGGCCGGTCAGCTGGCGTACGAGGGTGGACTTGCCGGCGCCGTTGGGCCCGAGCAGGCCGAAGATCTCGCCGCGCAGCACATCGAGGCTGATGCCGTCGGTGGCGCGCACCTCGGGCGTCGCGGGCGTGCCGCGCCGGCCACGGGCGGCGGGATACGTCTTGACGAGGTCGCGCACCGCGCAGACGGCATCGCTGCCGTGACCCTGTCGGAGCCCTTGGCGGACCACCTGTGCCGAGCGCGTACTCACGAAGGACGAGGGTACGGGGTCCCGCGTCCGGCACGACGCCCGGGGCGCCCCGTACGCCCTGTATCGGTCATCTCCGTACGCGTGTGTCACTCCCCCGAGCGGTCGCCCACCGGCGCGTGTTCGACCGCGGTGTGGACGTCGATCTCGCGCCAGAAGCCCGCCCGGATCGCGTACCGGTCGTGCTCGTCGATCTGGTCGTCCTTGTGCGCGAGCAGGCCGAACCGGGCCGCGTACCGCAGCAGCTCGCCGTCGACGCGGTGCGGGATGCGCGGGTACATCGTCGAGAGCTTCTGCAGGCTGTGCTGCTCGGGCAGGCGCGCCATCCAGCGGCGCGCGAACACCTGTCCCACTTCGAAGGGGTCGCCGCCGACGGTGGTGATGTCCTCCTCGCGGTCGGCCCAGCGCTGCTCGGCCGTGGTGAGCTGGGCCAGCGTCGGCAGCGCCGCGGCCTCCGCGCTCTCGGCGGCGCCGCCGGGCCGCTCGACCCAGCCCTTGTCGGACGACCAGCGCAGCGTCGCGTTGGTGGGGTGCTGTGCGGCGGCCGGGGCGCCGGGGCCGCGCAGGGCGGCCAGGTCCTTGGGGGTGGGGACGCCCTTGCCCGCTGGGATGTGGTGGGGGGCGGCGCTGTCGCCGTTGGCCGTGGCCTCCGTGTGCTGCACGCCCGCGGCCTCCTCGGCGGCCCGCTGGGCGCCGGCGGCGAGCGCGGACTCGGGAAGGGGCGCGGAGAGGATCGCGGCGATCTCCGGGCGCGGCGCGGGCGGCGGCGCGCAGACACCGGTGAGCTCCTTGGCGCGTACGGCCTTGGTGATCCAGGCCCGGTCGAGGACGCGGCGCTCGTCGGCCTCGGCCACCAGGTCCTCGGACTGGTTGTAGTCGCCGTCGGCGGCCTGCACGGCCCACAGGTGGACGGCGACGCCGTGCTCCTTGGCGGCCATCATGCCGGGCAGCAGGTCCCCGTCGCCGGTGACGAGCACGACGTCCGAGCAGGCGCGGTTGCGGGCCAGTTCCGTCAACTCGGCGTGCATGGCGGCGTCCACGCCCTTCTGGGCCCACCGCCCGTCGCTGCGGGTCAGCGCGCCGAGACGGACCGTCACGCGCGACATGACCCGCAGCCTGCGGTGCTCCGGCTGGGGCACGCGGTCGGGGGCGCCGTCGAACCAGTAGATCCGCAGCAGGGGGCGCTCGGTGTCGGACTCGGCGCGCTCTCGGATGCCCTGGATCAGGGCGGCGTGATCGACGGTGATCCGGGACCGGGACGGCTCGCCCGCGAGGAGACTCGCGGCGGCACCCAGCAGATACCCGGCGTCCACCAGGACGATGCAGCGGTCCACGCGATCCACCCTCTTTCCCTGGAGATTCCCTGGAAGTCATGGCTCGGGAAGTAATGCTTCGGGTTTCCTTCGAGTCTGCCCGACCCTGCGGAGGTTAACGGCCGGAACTCGATCTTCGGCGTGGCGTGTCTCGACTTCGCCCCACGAGACAGCTTGTTACGCACGGTAATTCTCTGAAATGCGCCATTTGCCGCCATATGTGAATCTGGTCCCGTCCTGGCCCCCAGATCCCCCTCAGGAGGAAGATCACAATGGCCAAGAAACAGCACCGCAAGACCGGCGTCTCGGACCGGGGTCGTGCTTCGGCCGCCGAGCAGGCGGGCGAGCACGCGAAGACGTCCGCGGAGCAGGCCGAGTCGAGGATGAAGGACGCCGTGCAGTCGCAGGGCAGCCCCGCCGAGGTCGCCCGCAAGCACCAGCGCCGCTTCGGCCACAACTGACCTACACGCAGGCACACATGAAGGGGCGCACCCGGGCTTCCGGGTGCGCCCCTTCATGCGGTGGGCCGGGCGCTACCCCGCCAGGCAGGACGGGCCGAGCAGCACCTTCAGGTCACCGAAAAGGGCCGGATCGGGCTGCACCCGGTGCCGGTCGAGCCGCAGCACCGTCGTCTTCTGCGCCCCCTGGAGCTTGATCCGCACCTCGCTGTTGCCCCGGTGGTGGCTGAGGATCTCGCCGAGGCGGCTGACCATCGGCGGGGTCACCTTCACCGTCGGGATGGTGATCAGGACGGGCGCGTTGGTGCCCGCGTTCGACAGGTCGGGGACCTGGAGCTCCATCGCCACCAGGCGCGGCACGTCCTCGCGCTTGTCGAGACGGCCCTTGACGAACACCACGGCGTCCTCGACGAGTTGGGTCGACACCAGCTGGTACGTCGCCGGGAAGAACATGCACTCGATGGAACCCGCGAGGTCCTCGACGGTGGCGATCGCCCAGGCGTTGCCCTGCTTGGTCATCTTGCGCTGGAGGCCGGAGATGATGCCGCCGATGGTGACGATCGAGCCGTCCGAGTAGTCACCGCCGGTGAGCTGCCCGATGCCCGCGTCGGCCTTGTCCGACAGCACGTGCTCCAGGCCGAAGAGCGGGTGGTCGGAGACGTACAGACCGAGCATCTCCCGCTCCTGGGCGAGCAGATACGTCTTCTCCCACTCTTCGGTGGAGAACTCCACGTCGAGTCCGAAGCCCGGCTCGTCACCGGAATCGTCGCCACCTCCGAAGAGGTCGAACTGCCCCTCCGCTTCCTTGCGCTTGACCGCGACGACGTTGTCGATCATCGGCTCGTACTGCGCGGTCAGGCCCTTGCGGGTGTGCCCCATGGTGTCGAAGGCGCCCGCCTTGATCAGCGACTCCGTGGTCCGCTTGTTGCAGGCGGTGGCCTCGACCTTGTCGAGGTAGTCGGGGAAGGAGGTGTACTTCCCCTTCGCCTTGCGCGAGCGGATGATCGACTCGACCACGTTCGTGCCGACGTTGCGGACCGCCTCCAGGCCGAAGAGGATCACGTCGTCGCCCTGGGCGGCGAAGTTGTGCACCGACTCGTTCACGTTGGGCGGCAGCACCTTGATGCCCATGCGCCGGCACTCGTTCAGGTAGATGGCCGACTTGTCCTTGTCGTCCTTCACCGAGGTGAGCAGCGCGGCCATGTACTCGGCCGGGTAGTTCGCCTTGAGGTAGGCGGTCCAGTAGGTGACCAGGCCGTACGCCGATGAGTGCGCCTTGTTGAACGCGTATCCGGCGAACGGCACCAGGACGTCCCACAGGGCCTGGATCGCCGCGTCCGAGTAGCCGTTCTTGCGGGCGCCCGCCTGGAAGAGGACGAAGTTCTTCTCCAGCTCCTCGGGCTTCTTCTTGCCCATCACGCGGCGCAGGATGTCGGCCTCGCCGAGCGAGTAGCCGGCGACGATCTGGGCGGCCTTCTGCACCTGCTCCTGGTACACGATGAGGCCGTAGGTCAGGCCGAGCGTCTCCTTCAGGGGCTCTTCGAGCTCCGGGTGGATCGGCGTGATCTCCTGGCGGCCGTTCTTGCGCTCCGCGTAGTTCGTGTGCGAGTTCATGCCCATCGGGCCCGGCCGGTACAGGGCCGAGACGGCGGAAATGTCCTCGAAGTTGTCGGGCTGCATCTGGCGGAGCAGCGAACGCATCGGCCCGCCGTCGAACTGGAAGACGCCGAGCGTGTCACCGCGGCAGAGCAGTTCGAAGGTCTTCGGGTCGTCGAGCGGGAGCGAGAGCATCTCCAGGTCGATGCCCTTGCCGGCCCGCACCATCTTGACGGCGTCGTCCATGATGGTCAGGTTGCGCAGGCCCAGGAAGTCCATCTTGAGCAGGCCGAGCGACTCGCACTGGGGGTAGTCCCACTGCGTGATGGTCACGCCGTCGGTGTGCCGCACCCAGATCGGCGCGTGGTCCACGATCGGCTCGCTGGACATGATCACGCCGGCCGCGTGCACACCCATCTGCCGGACCAGGCCCTCCACACCCTTCGCGGTGTCGATGACCTTCTTCACGTCCGGCTCGTTCTCGTACATCCCCCGGATCTCGCCCGCCTCGCTGTAGCGCGGGTGCTTCGTGTCCGTGATGCCGGAGAGGTCGATGCCCTTGCCCAGGACGTCGGCGGGCATCGCCTTGGTGAGGCGGTCGCCCATCGCGTACGGATATCCGAGCACGCGCGCGGAGTCCTTGATGGCGTTCTTCGCCTTGATCTTTCCGTACGTGCCGATCATGGCGACCTTGTCGGCGCCGTACTTCTCCGTCACGTACCGGATCACTTCGACGCGCCTGCGCTCGTCGAAGTCGATGTCGACATCGGGCATGGAGACGCGCTCGGGGTTGAGGAACCGCTCGAAGATCAGGCCGTGCGTGATCGGGTCGAGGTCGGTGATGCCCATCGCGTACGCGACGATCGAGCCGGCCGCGGAGCCTCGGCCCGGGCCCACCGCGATGCCGTTGTTCTTCGCCCACATGATGAAGTCGGCGACCACCAGGAAGTACCCCGGGAACCCCATCTGGATGATGATGTCCATCTCGTACTCCGCCTGCTTCTGGCGGTCTTCGGGGACACCGGCCGGGTAGCGGCGGTTCATGCCGACCCGGACCTCCTCCTGGAACCAGGTGACTTCGGTGAAGCCCTCCGGGATGTCGAACTTCGGCATCAGGTCGCGCTTCTCGAACATCCCGGTGGTGTCGATCTGCTCGGCGACCAGCAGGGTGTTGGCGCAGCCCTCCTGCCAGGCGTCCGAGGAGTCGATGGCGTACATCTCGTCCGTCGACTTCAGGTAATAGCCCGTGCCGTCGAAGCGGAAGCGGTCCGGGTCCGAGAGGTTCTTGCCGGTCTGGATGCAGAGCAGGGCGTCGTGTGCGGTCGACTCGTGGGCGTAGGTGTAGTGCGAGTCGTTCGTGACCAGGGGCGGGATGCCCAGCTCCTTGCCGATCTTCAGGAGGTCGTCGCGGACCCGGCGCTCGATCTCGATGCCGTGGTCCATCAGCTCCAGGAAGTAACGGTCCTTGCCGAAGATGTCCTGGTACTCGCCGGCCGCCTTGCGCGCCTCCTCGTACTGGCCGAGGCGCAGGCGGGTCTGGAGCTCTCCGGAGGGGCAGCCGGTGGAGGCGATCAGGCCCTCCGACCACTGGGAGATGGTCTCCTTGTCCATGCGCGGCCACTTCTGGAGCCAGCCTTCGGCGTACGCGTCCGAGGAGAGCCGGAAGAGGTTGTGCAGACCGGTCTTGTTCGCCGCCCAGATCGTCTTGTGGGTGTAACCACCCGAACCGGACACGTCGTCACGCTTCTGGTGCGGCTGCCCCCACTTGATCTTCCGCTTGTTGCGCCGCGACTCCGGCGCCACATACGCCTCGATGCCGATGATCGGCGTCACGCCGGCCTTCTGCGCGGAGTGGAAGAAGTCGTACGCCCCGTGGAGATTGCCGTGGTCGGACATGGCGATGTGCGACATGCCCATCTCTTTACACGCGTTGAACATGTCCTTCAGCCGCGCGGCACCGTCCAGGAGCGAGTACTGGGTGTGGACGTGGAGGTGCGTAAAGGGCGGCTTGGTCACGGCGGGAGGCCTCCGGAGAACGGTGGGTGACAGGCTGCGGGCAGTCTGGGGGGACAGCGTGGAAGTCTAATCCGCGGCACTGACAAGCGACGGGCACTCGGGGGTACCGTCGAGCGTTGGACAGGACGGAGCACCTGTCCCAAATGTCATGCACCACCTGTTACCTGGAGGCACCCCGCGATGTCGGTCCCGCAGCCCACCGCTGAGCAGCGCGGCGAGCAGATCCTCGCCGTCTTCGACACCGCGTTCGGTGAGCTGCTCGCCGCGGACCCCGCCGCGTTCCGGGTGAAGTTCCGGAAGATGGCCGCCTCCGCCTTCGCGTTCTACCGCGGCACGGCCTGCCTCTTCTACGCGGACCTGGAGCGCGAGCAGCACGGCGGGCCCTACCTGGACGACCGCACGGGCCGGGTGTGGATCCACGGCGACCTGCACGCGGAGAACTTCGGCACGTACATGGACGCCCAGGGCCGCCTGATCTTCAACGTGAACGACTTCGACGAGGCGTACGTCGGGCCCTTCACCTGGGACCTGAAGCGCTTCGCCGCCTCCGTGGCGCTGATCGGCTACACGAAGGCGCTGAGCGACGAGCAGATCACCGACCTGGTGCGGATCTACGCCGCGGCCTACCGCGAGCGGATCCACGACCTGGCGACGGGCGCCAAGAGCGACGAGGTGCCGCCCTTCACCCTGGACACCGCCCAGGGCCCCCTCCTGGACGCGCTGCGCGACGCGCGTTCGCTGACCCGCTTCGGGCTCCTGGAGTCGATGACGGAGATCCGTGACTTCGAGCGCCGCTTTGCCTCCGGCGGCGGCTCCATCGAGCTGGACGCCGCGACCCGTTACAAGGTCCTCGCCGCCTTCGACGGCTATCTGGAGACGCTGCCGGAGTCCTCGCTCGCCCGCCCCGACTCCTACCGCGTGAAGGACGTCGTCGGCCGCCGCGGCATCGGCATCGGCTCGGCGGGTCTGCCCTCGTACAACATCCTTCTGGAGGGCAACAGCGACGCGCTGGAGAACGACGTCGTGATCTACCTCAAGCAGGCCCAGACCCCGGCCGTCTCGCGGCACATCACGGACGCCGCGATCCGCGACTACTTCCAGCACGAGGGCCACCGCACGGTCATCTCGCAGCGCGCGCTGCAGGCGCACGCCGACCCGTGGCTGGGCTGGACCGAGCTGGACGGCTCGGGTCAGCTGGTGGCCGAGGTCTCCCCGTACGCCGTGGACCTGGACTGGTCGGACATCGACGACCTGGACGAGATCGCCGCGGTCGTCGCCGACCTGGGCCGTGCCACGGCCACGATGCACGCGGCGGCGGACGACGAGAGCGGCCACTCCGACCTGGTGCCGTTCTCCACGGAGCGCGCGATCGACGCCGCCATCGCGGCCGACGAGGACGGCTTCGGGGACCTGCTCGTGGACTTCGCGCACGAGTACGGCGCTCGCGCCCGCCGCGACCACCAGATCTTCGTCGACCTGTTCCGCAACGGCCGGATCCCCGGCCTGTAGGCCGACGGGCGGCGTGCCCCCGTGCAACTCATAGGCACCCTTTAGGGCTGTCCTACAGGATCACATGGCACACTCGCTTGCGCGATGGACATATCCGGGACCCACCTCAGAGCCGTGCGCGCGGCGCTCTTCACGGCGCTCGTCGTGATGCTCTCCGCCGCGTCGCACGTCCTGCTGTCCCGCGCCCCGCTGCCCCTTGCCACGGTCGGCGCGATCGCCGCGGGTGTCTTCGTCATCGCGTACGCGCTCGCGGGGCGTGAGCGCGGCTATCTCCGCATCGCCGCGCTGCTGATCCCGCTGGAGCTCGCCGCCGACACGGTGTTCACCACCGGACAGCACGTCTGTTACGGCCAGGCGGGCGGCCCCGTCGCGGGACCGCTGCGCTCGGTCGGCTTCGACGTGCTGTGCGGCGGCAGCGTCGGCACCCCCCTGGCCCGGATGGCCGGCGGCGAGGGGCACCGCGCCGCCGTCCTGCTCACCGACACCGATCCGCACACCGCCTGGCTGCTGCTCGCCGCGCACATCGGCGTCGGCCTGCTGGCGGCGGCCTGGCTGCGGCGCGGCGAGCGCGCCCTGGCCCAGCTGCTTCGCGCGGTGACCGCCGCCACCTTCCGGCCGCTGCTGATCGCGGTCGCCGCGGTGAGCATCCGGCCGCGGCCCGTACGCCGCCTGCCGCGCCCGGCCCGCCGGGTCACGGTCGCGCGTACGCGGCCGCTCGTGCACTTCGTGGGACGGCGTGGACCGCCGTGCTCGGCCGCCTTCGCCTGAGCACGACCGTCCCCACGTACGTAACCCCCTACGGAGAACATCATCATGAGCAAGCGCAACAGTCAGGCGGCCAAGTCGGCGGCCCGCGAGCGGATCCGCGCCCAGCAGGAAGCCGAGCGCAAGCGCGAGAAGCGCAAGCGCCAGACGATCGTCGGCATCTCCGTCGTCGCGGTCCTCGCGATCGCCGGCGGCGTCGGCTACGCCGTCATGCAGGCCAACAAGCCCAGCCACTGGGACGCCGCCAAGGACGAGAAGCTGGTCAAGCCCGCGAACTCCTCGGGCAAGGACGGTACGACGGTCGTCATCGGCAAGGACAGCGCCAAGAAGACCCTCAAGGTCTACGAGGACCCGCGCTGCCCGATCTGCGCCAGCTTCGAGCAGACCGTCGGCCCGACCGTCGAGAAGGACGTCGAGGACGGCAAGTACAAGCTCCAGTTCATCGGCGCCTCGTTCCTCGACCGCAACCTCACCGGTGAGGGCTCCAAGAACGCGCTCAGCGCGCTCGGCGCCGCCCTGAACGTGAGCGACCAGGCCTTCGTCGACTACAAGAAGGCGCTGTTCTCCAAGGAGAACCACCCTGCGGAGACCTCCGACAAGTTCAAGGACGACTCGTACCTCCTCAAGATCGCCAACGAGGTGCCCGAGCTCAAGAAGAGCGCGTCCTTCAAGAAGGACGTCAAGGACGGCACGTACGACCGCTGGGCCATCGAGATGTCGAAGAAGTTCGACGACAACAAGGACAAGGTCGACGGAACGCCGGCCTTCGTCATGGACGGCAAGAAGCTGACCGGCGCCGACCAGAAGAACGCGCCCTTGACGGTCGAGGAGTACAAGAAGGCCGTCGACGCGGCACTCAAGGGCTGACCAAGGGCTGAACCGGCGCAAAAGCCGCACGCTGAGCGGCTGTTGGCGGAAGAGCGGGCGAACTTTTACAGGTCGCCCGCTTTTCGCGATTACTGATCAGTAAGGTGATCGCCCGTGACCAGTCGAAACAGCGCCCAGACGCCACTCAACTCCTCGAACCCGCGCCGCCGTACGGTCGTCAAGGCCGCTGCCGCCGGCGCGGTCCTGGCGGCCCCGCTCGCCGCCGCCCCCTCCGCGCACGCCGCCGAAGGGCCCGCGTTCCACCACGGGGTGGCCTCCGGCGACCCGCTGCCCGACGGTGTGCTGCTGTGGACGCGTGTGACGCCGGTGCCGGAGGCCACGCCCGGGTCCGGCAAGGGGCCTGACACCGAGGTGAGTTGGGAGATAGCCGAGGACAAAGGCTTCACCCGGATAATCAGCCGCGGGAGATCCACCGCGCGGGCCGCGTCCGACCACACGGTCAAAGCGGACGTAAGAGGCTTGCGCCCGGCCACCGCCTATTACTTCCGGTTCTCCGCGGGCGACACGCACTCCCCCGTGGGCCGCACCCGCACCACCCCCGCGCACGACGCGGCCGCCCCCGGCGTCCGGTTCGGCGTGGTCTCCTGCGCCAACTGGGAGGCCGGCTACTTCTCCGCGTACCGCCATCTCGCGGCCCGCACCGAACTCGACGCGGTCCTGCACCTCGGCGACTACCTCTACGAGTACCCGACCGGCGAGTACCCGGCCGCCAAGTACGTCGTACGACAGCACGAGCCGCGGCACGAGATCATCACGCTCGCCGACTACCGCACCCGGCACGGCGTCCACAAGGCCGACGCCGACGCGCAGGCGATGCACGCGACGCACCCCGTGATCGCGATCTGGGACGACCACGAGTTCGCCGACAACACCTGGTCGGGCGGCGCCGTCAACCACTCCCCCGAGACCGAGGGCGACTGGGCGCAGCGCATGGCGGCCGCCAAGCAGGCGTACTTCGAGTGGATGCCCGTACGCCCTTCTACTGAAGGCACCGTCTACCGCCGTCTGCGCTTCGGCAAGCTGGCCGATCTGCACCTGCTCGACCTGCGCTCGTTCCGCTCCGAGCAGGCGGGCTTCGGCAGCGGTGACGTCGACGACCCGGACCGTACGCTCACGGGCCGCGCCCAGCTCGACTGGCTGAAGGCGGGCCTGGCCTCCTCGGACGCCGCCTGGAAGCTGGTCGGCACCTCGGTGATGATCTCGCCGGTCGCCTTCGGGTCCGTGCCGGGCCATCTGCTCGGCCCCCTCGCGGAGTTGCTCGGCCTGCCCAAGGAAGGCCTGGCCATCAACGCCGACCAGTGGGACGGCTACACGGACGACCGCAAGGAACTCATCGCGCACCTGGTCGACAAGGCCGTGCGCAACACGGTCTTCCTCACCGGCGACATCCACATGGCCTGGGCGAACGACGTGCCGGTCAGGGCCGCCACGTACCCCGGATCGCCGTCCGCAGCCACGGAGTTCGTGGTCACGTCCGTGACCTCCGACAACGTGGACGACATGCTGCACGTCGCCCCGCACACCCTCTCGCTGGTCGCGGTGGGCGCGATCAAGGCGGCCAACCGCCATGTGAAGTGGCTGGACATGGATTCGCACGGCTACGGCGTCCTGGACGTGACGGCCGAGCGCTCGCAGATGGACTACTACGTCCTGTCCGACCGCACGGACCCCAAGGCGACGTCGAAGTGGGCCCGTTCGTACCGCACGCTCAGCGGCACCCAGAAGGTCGAGCGCGCGGACGCCCCGGTGCGCTGACCTCCGCGTCACGGGGTTTCGGCGTCGCCCTTTACTCTTGCGGCATGAGTGGCCAGGGGGACGTGATCGACGGGCGCTTCGAGCTGCTGGAGCGGCTCGGCAGCGGAGGCATGGGCACGGTGTGGCGGGCGCGCGACACCGTGCTGCACCGAGAGGTGGCCATCAAGGAGGTGCGGCCCTCGGGGCCCGAGCTGACGGCCGAGCAGTCGCGCGTCCTGCGGGAGCGGGTGCTGCGCGAGGCCCGCGCGCTGGCCCGGCTCAATCACCCCCATGTGGTGACGATCCACCAGATCCTCGACACTTCGGCGTCCCCGCACCCGTGGCTGGTGATGGAGCTGTTGCCGGGGCGCACCCTCCAGGACCTCCTGGAGGAAGGGACGCTGACGCCGCGCGAGGCGGCGCGCATCGGCCGTGAGCTGCTGTCGGCCCTGCGGGTCGCGCACGCCGCGGGCATCCTGCACCGGGACATCAAACCGGCCAACGTCCTGCTGCGCGAGCGATCGCCGCAGGACGCGGGAGGCACACCCTCGGTGGTCCTGACCGACTTCGGCATCGCCTCGCTGAGCGGCTCCACGCAACTCACCGCCACGGGCGACCTGATCGGCTCTCCGGAGTACATCGCGCCCGAGCGGATCCGCGGCACCGGCGAGGGCCCGCCGGGCGACCTGTGGTCACTCGGCCTGGTTCTGTACGTGGCCGTGGAGGGCGTCAGTCCGCTGCGCCGCGGCACGTCGCTGGCCACGCTCGCCGCCGTGCTCGACTCCCCGGTGCCGCCGCCGGTCCGCTCCGGACCGCTCGCTCCGGTCCTGGGCGCCCTCCTGGTGCGGGACCCGGCACTGCGCCCGGACGCGGACCGGCTCGATGCGATGCTCGCCGCGGTGGCGGACGGGACCACGCGGCAGCCGACGGCGATTTCGGAGCGGCCCGCCACCCCTGTGGGATCGCCCGCCACCCCCGTGGGCCCGCCCGACGTCGCGGTGAGCCCGCCCGACGCCACGATGGGCCCGCCCGACGTCGCGGTGAGCCCGCCGCCCGCCGAGCCCCGAAGACGTACGCCGGTGATCGTCGCGGCGGTTGCCGTGGCCTTCGCCCTGGTGGCCGGCGCCGCGCTGGTGCTCGCGCTGCGGGGCGGTGCCGGCACGGGCGGGGAGCAGGACAAGGGCGGCAAGCGCCCCGGCCCGACCACGCCGCCGGCGTCCTCCCCCGCCGCCCCGCCCGCCCCGGGCTGGATCGCCCAGCTCGTCTCCGAGCCCGTCGGCTCGGGCGAGGCCGCCCGCGACCGCAGGCTCGCGGCGGTGCGCAAGGACGTGCCGGAGGCCGCGTATGTGCGCAGCGACGACTACGCATCGCTGCGGCCCGGCTTCTGGGTGATCTACGCTCCCGGGCCCTTCGCGGACGGCCGGGCCGCCCTGCGGTTCTGTGCCGAGCGCGGCAAGACCAGCGGCGACACCTGCGTCGGGCGGTATCTCAGCTCCAGCGGCGGTGACTACGGCCTGCAGTGCAAGCCGCCGGTGAGCGCCCCGGTGGGGCGCTGCACGCGCGCGTGAACCCTCAGAGGGTCTCCAGGAAGCCCAGCGCCGTCCGCCAGGTCGACTCCGCCGCCTCGGCGTCGTAGTCGTCCAAGTCGGGGTCGGTGTACAGATGTCCGGCGCCCGCGTAGCGGTAGACCTCCACGTCGGCCCCGGCACGCCCCATCTGCAGGTACCACGCGCTCAGCCAGTCGTCCGTCTCGAACGGGTCGGGCTCGGCGACGTGCAGCTGCACCGGCAGCTCGTCCACCGTGGCGCTCTCCGCGATGTCGGAGGTGCCGTGCAGGAGCAGCAGGCCGCGCGCCTTGTCGTCGCCGAGCGCGAGCGTCTGCGCGGTGGCGGCGCCGAAGGAGAACCCGGCGTAGACGAGACCCCGCTCGGAGTAGGGCGCCGCGGCCAGAATGGCCCGCTTCAGGAGCTCGTCCTTGCCGAGCTCCTCCTTGAAGGCCATGCCTTCCTCGACGGTGTCGAAGGTGCGCCCCTCGAAGAGATCAGGGGTCCACACCTGGTGCCCCGCCGCGCGCAGCCGGTCGGCCGCCGCGTGCACCGCGGGCCGCAGCCCGTACGTCGAATGGAAAAGCACGATGTTCATGAGGCCATCGTGCCACCTACCCTCTGAGGCATGGAGAACGTACTGCGTCCGTTGATCGTGGTCGGCGGCTCGGTCGTGCTCACGCTGGCCGTCGGGTGGCTCGCCGACGTGCTGCTGCGCAGGGCCGACGCCCGGCACCCCGAAGCCCCCGTGTGGGGCCTCCTGCGCCGCTGCCGGCTACCGCTCCAAGTCGTCCTCTGCGTCGCCCTGCTGCGTGGCTTCTACGACCAGGCAGAGATCGCCGAGGACCATTCGGCGGGCATCGGCAGAACGCTCACCCTGGTGCTCATCGGATCCATGGCGTGGCTCCTTGTCCGCATCGCGGCGGCCGTCGTCGAATCCTCGTACGCGCGTTACGCAGCCGCCCACCGCGACCCGGCCCGGGTGCGCCGGGTGCGGACGCAGGTCACGCTCATCCAGCGGGTGGTCACCGCGATCGTCGGTGTGGTGGCCGTCGGCGCAATGCTGCTGACGTTTCCCGCGATGCAGGCGGCCGGCACGTCGCTCCTCGCGTCGGCGGGCGTGCTCGGCATCGTCGCCGGTGTCGCCGCGCAGTCCACGCTCGGCAATCTCTTCGCCGGGCTGCAGATCGCCTTCGGCGACATGGTGCGGCTCGGGGACACGGTGGTGGTGGACGGCGAGTGGGGCACGATCGACGAGATCACGCTGACCTTCCTGACCGTGCGGACCTGGGACGAACGCCGGATCACGATGCCCGTGTCGTACTTCACGTCGAAGCCCTTCGAGAACTGGTCGCGCGGCGGCGCCCAGATGACCGGCACGGTCTTCTTCCAGCTCGACCACAGCGCGCCAGTGCAGGAGATGCGCGAGAAGCTGCGGGACATCCTGCGCGAGTGCGGCGCCTGGGACGGCAGGGACTGGGGCCTCGCGGTCACGGACACGACGCCGAACACGATCCAGGTGCGCGCCCTGGTCACCGCCAAGGACGCGGACGACATCTGGACGGTGCGGGTCACGGTGCGCGAACAGCTGATCGGCTGGCTGGCCGAGGAGCATCCCTACGCGCTGCCGCGGGTCAACACGGCCTGGGCCGAACTGCCGCCGAACGGCGAACGTCCGCATACGGCCCCGCCGATCATCCCGCGCACGGGCCGGGGCTGACACCCCGTTCGGGGCCAGGCCTCAGGGACGCAGACTGCGTACGTCGAGATGGTGCAGGACGCGGTCGACGATCTCGGGGTCGGCGCCGGGCTCGCTGCGCGCCGCGAGCACTTCGTGGCGGGCGGCGGACATCATCTCGCGCTGGATGCGCTGGACCGCCTTGAGCCGGTCGACGCGCTTGGCGTACCGCTCCCGCCGCTCGTCGTCGACGATGTCGGGGCTGATGCGGGCTCCGATGTCGAACGCCCCGCGCTGCAGCCGCTCCTGGACGTCCTCCGGCAGCTCCTCGACCTCCTCGATCTCCTTGAGCCTGCGCTTGGCCGCCTTGGCGGCACGGACGGCGAGCTCCCGCTCGATGGCCCGCTCGACGTCGGTGTCCGCGCGCACGCCGAGCTTCTTCACCAGCCAGGGCAGGGTGAGCCCCTGGACCACGAGGGTCGCCATGATGACGCAGAACGCGATGAAGATGATCTCGTCACGGGCCGGGAAGGGATCCCCGCCGTCCGTCTTCAGGGGGATGGCGAGCGCCAGCGCGACCGATGCGACGCCGCGCATCCCCGACCACCACATGACGACGGTCTCGCGCCAGGTCGTGGGAATGTCCTCGTCGTAGTCCCTGCGCTTGTGCAGCTTCTTGGCGAGCCACGTCGCGGGCAGCAGCCACATCAGTCGTACGCCGACGACGACCGCCACGACCGCCGCGCCCCAGCCGAGCATCTGCAGCTCGCGGCCTTGCGACGTACCGAAGACGTTGTGCAGTTCGAGCCCGATGAGCCCGAAGGCGACCCCGGTGACCAGGGTGTCGACGATCTGCCAGAACGTCTGCCCGGTGATCCTTCCTTGTACGTCGTCGGCGTCAGCGGCGTTCTCCGCGAGGTAGAGCGCGGTGGTCAGCACCGCGAGGACGCCGGAGCCGAGGAGCTCCTCGGCCAGCACATAGCTGACGAAGGGCACGAGCAGCGTGAGGCCGGTCTGCAGGGTGGCCTCGCCGAGGAGACCCATCAGCTTGTTGGTGAGCCAGCCGAGCGCGAGCCCCACGGCGACGGCGACCACTCCGGAGAGCACCAACTGCCCCACCGCCGACGGCCAGGAGAACGTCCCGCTGACGGCCGCCGCGATCGCCACGTGGTACAGCACGATCGCCGTGACGTCGTTGAAGAGCCCCTCCCCCTCCAGGATCGACACGAGCCGCCGGGGCAGCCCGAGCGACCCCGCGACGGCGGTCGCGGCGACCGGGTCGGGCGGCGCGACGAGCGCCCCGAGCGCGACGGCCGCGGCGATCGGAAGCCCGGGAACGACCGAGCCCGCGACCGCCGCCACGGCCGCCGTCGTCACGAAGACCAGCGCAACGGCGAGCAGGAAGATGGGGCGTCTGTTGGCCGTGAACTGCCGCCAGGAAGTGCGCTGGACGGACGCGTAGAGCAACGGCGGCAGCACCAGCGGAAGGATGAAGTCCGGCGGGATCTCGACGTTCGGCACCCAGCTCACGAAGGCCAGGACGATTCCGGCGATGGTCATCAGAACGGGCGCGGGGAGCCCGAGCCGCTCCCCCAGCGGCACGGTCACCACGGCGCCGAGCAACAGGACGAGCAGCAGCGCCAGTTGGTCCACGGTGTGCCCTCCGGCGGTTCGCGTGTCGGTCGATCAAGACCTCAACCCTGCCACGCATTCCGCCCGAACCGGACAGGACGGGCCGCGCCGGAGGGCGACAACGGTCCGTCGCGGCGCCCGGGTCTCGCTAGGCCAGCGCCTTCCGCATCGCCCGGTGCGGGATCCCCGCGTCGGGGAACTCCGGGCCGTAGACGGCATATCCGAGCCGCTCGTAGAACCCCAGCGCATGCGTCTGCGCGTGCAGGTCGACGGCGGTCAGGCCACGCGCGCGTGCCGCGTCCTCGATCGCCCGCACCAGGGCCGCCCCGACACCGAGGCCCCGCGCGGCCTTGGTCACCGCGAGCCGGCCGAGCGCGCCCACCCGGTCATCGCCGCCGTTCTTCGCCGCTGCGGCCGCGCCGGTCAGCAGCCGGCCGGTGCCCAGCGGCAGCCCGTCCGCGCGGACGGCGATGACATGCGCGGCCCCGGCGTCGTACGCGTCGTACTCGAGGTCCTCGGGGACCTGCTGCTCGACGACGAAGACTTCCTTGCGGACCGCGAAACAGGCCTCCAGGTCACCGGGCTCCACGGCGACCCGGCAGACGAAGGCGGCCCCTGCGCTCACGAGCTCTCCGCCCGCACGCGGTCGAGGGCCTGCTGGAGGTCGTCGGGGTACTGGCTCTCGAACTCGACCCACTGGCCGTTCCCGGGGTGCTCGAAACCGAGTCGCACCGCGTGCAGCCACTGGCGGGTGAGCCCGAGCCGCTTGGCGATCGTCGGGTCCGCGCCGTACGTCAGGTCGCCGACGCACGGGTGTCGGTGTGCCGCCATATGGACGCGGATCTGGTGCGTGCGCCCCGTCTCCAGCTTGATGTCGAGCAGCGAGGCCGCGCGGAACGCCTCGATGAGGTCGTAGTGCGTCACGGAGGGCTTGCCCTCCGCCGTGACCGCCCACTTGTAGTCGTGGTTCGGGTGCCGGCCGATGGGGGCGTCGATGGTGCCGCTCATCGGGTCGGGGTGACCTTGCACCAGCGCGTTGTAGCGCTTGTCGACCGTGCGCTCCTTGAACTGGCGCTTCAGGGACGTATACGCCCGCTCGGACTTGGCGACCGCCATCAGGCCGGACGTGCCGACGTCCAGGCGGTGCACGATGCCCTGGCGCTCGGCGGCACCGGAGGTGGAGATGCGGTAGCCCGCCGCGGCGAGGCCGCCGATCACGGTCGTCCCGGTCCAGCCCGGGCTCGGGTGCGCGGCCACGCCCACCGGCTTGACGATCACCACGATGTCGTCGTCGTCATGGATGATCTCCATGCCCTCGACGGGCTCGGCGACGATCTGCACCGGGGCGGGCGCCTGCGGCATCTCGACCTCCAGCCAGGCGCCGCCGTGCACACGCTCGGACTTGCCGACCACGCTGCCGTCGACCATCACCTTGCCTGCCGCCGCGAGGTCGGCGGCCTTCGTGCGGGAGAACCCGAACATGCGCGAGATGGCGGCGTCGACGCGCTCGCCTTCCAGGCCGTCCGGTACGGGCAGGGTGCGGATCTCGGGAATCGTGCTCACCCATTGAGTATGCAGGAGCCCACCGACACTCCCGCACCAAAGCCTCCCGCGGGAGGCCCGGGGGATCAGTCCCAGTCAGTCCTTGTGGACGGTCCCGTCCGGGTCCAGGCCGCGGAAGGAGAGGATCACGATCAGGATGCCACCGCACACGATCGCCGAGTCCGCGAGGTTGAACACCGCGAAGCCCTTCGGTGCGATGAAGTCGACCACGGCCCCCTCGAAGACACCGGGGGAACGGAAGATCCGGTCGGTGAGGTTGCCGAGGGCCCCGCCGAGCAGCATGCCGAGCGCGATCGCCCACGGCAGGCTGTAGAGCTTGCGGGCCAGGCGGGCGATCACGACGATGACGGCCGCCGCGATGCAGGTGAAGATCACGGTGAAGGCCTCACCGAACCCGAAGGCGGCGCCCGCGTTGCGGATGGCCTCGAACCGGAGCCAGTCGCCGACGACCTGGATCGGCTCATGGTGCTCGAGCTTCTCGACGACGACCATCTTGCTGACGAGGTCCAGGGCGTACGCGAACACGGCCACCGCGAACAGCACGAGGATCCGGCGCTTGCCCTTGGGCTTCTCCTCGTCCGCCGGGGCCTGCCCGTCAGCCGGGGCCTGCTCATCCGACGGAGCCTGCTCGTCGGGCGAAGCCTTCCCGTCCTGCTCGCCCCGCGCGTCCTGACGCGCGGCGTCGGAGCCCGAGTCGGACTGCTCCGGCTCGGCCCCAGCCGCCTCAGGGGTATCCGGCGTACCGATGATGCGCTCCGCCTCTGCCACGTGAGTCCCTCAACCTAGGTACCTGACTGGGGACGAGGGTACGGCACACACGTACGGCCCCACGTGGCCAGGCCGTGGTCAGTAGCGCCGTTCCTGCTTCTGCTTGCACTCGACGCACAGCGTCGCCCGCGGGAAGGCCTGCATGCGCGCCTTGCCGATGGGATTGCCGCAGTTCTCGCAGATGCCGTACGTCCCGGCGTCCAGCCGCTCCAGGGCGCGCTCGGTCTGGACGAGCATCTCGCGCGCATTGGCGGCCAGCGACATCTCATGTTCCCGCGTGATGTTCTTGGTGCCGGTGTCCGCGTCGTCGTCGCCCGCGCCGTCCCCGGAGTCCCGCATCAGACCCGCCAGGGCGTCCTCGGAGGACGTGATCTCGGCTCCGAGCCGCAACGCCTCGCTCTGCAGCTCCGCGCGGGCCTCCTCGACCTCCTCCGGGGTCCAGGGATCCTCGCCGGGCCGGACCGCGAGCTCACCGGGCTCCGCGGCGGCGACACGCGCCTTGGGCACCGCGGTCGGCTTCTTCGCTGCCGTCGCCGTGCCCGGAGTCTTCTTCGCAACCACTGTCGTGGCTCCCGTCGTCTCCGCGGCCTGAGCCGCACCATCGGCCGCGGTCGCGGCCGTCTTCTTGGCTGTGCTCTTCTTGGCCGTGCTCTTCTTGGCAGCCGTCTTCTTGGCCGGTGAGGCCGCTTCCTCCGGTGGCGCCTTCTTGGCGGCCGTCTTCTTGGCCGCCACCTTCTTGGCGGCGGCCTTCTTGGGGGCCGCCTTCTTAGCGGCCGTCTTCTCGGCGACCGGCTTCTCGGCCGCCGTCTTGGTGGCCGTCTTCTTGGCGGTGGCCTTCTTCGCGGTCGTCTTCTTGGCCGCCGCCTTCGCCACCTTCTCCGCCTTCTCGGGCTCCACCCCGTTCGCTCCCTGCGTGGCCGCGCCCGTGGATCTGCCCGACGCCGAATGCTGTACGGCGGTCTTCTTCGCCACCATGGCCGCGGCCCCTTCACATATTGTGATCTTGCTCGCGAATCGTGCTGGGACGATAAATCGACTCAACGCCCGCGGCAACGGGGCACGCCGCCCGATTCGCCCGCCCCGCGGGTCCCGCGCGGCAGGCATGCAAGCGTTGTGCCCAGCTCCCCGCCCGGTAATCCGCCAGGCACCGGCGGTCAGGATCCGGACGCTCCGCATGTCGCCATTCGGGTCAGTCCACGAGGCCTGACCCGCACCTGCCGCCCACCCCCGCAGGACCGGCGCCCAGACCCGACCAGGATGGCCGTACAGGCATAAACTTGGACACGACCTAGGAAGGTGCGCCATGCGCAAAATCACCGACTGCCGCGAATTCCCGAGCGAGACCCACTGCACCCTCGCCATCTCCGGCGAAGAGGAAGAGGTGGTCCGCGCCGCCAGCGAGCACGCCGTCTCCGTCCACGGACACACGGACGGCCCCGAGCTGCGGAAGATGATCCGCGACTCCCTCAAGGACGAGGTCCCCCAGCACGCCTGAGCGGGCCCGCCGCCGACCGTCCCGCCGCCCACCCGAAAACCGGTCGGCCGGGTCCGCCGCGGCCCCGTACACTGGGCGGAGCGAGAAGCGTGGATGGGGACGAGTAGCGGCGTAAGCGGCCATGAGCGACCCGGGGACGGTGTGAGCCCGGGGGCAGGCGCGACGTGAAGATCACCCCGGAGCCGCCGGAAGAAGGCCGAAGCCCCCGCGGAGGCCAGTAGACCCGGCATCGCGACCCCAATGAGGGGGCTTTCCCGTGCGCCCGGCGCATCCGGAAGGCCAAGGAGGGTGGTACCGCGGGAGCGCGACAAGCGGCTCTCGTCCCTCCGACGGAACGGAATCGTCCGCCGGAGGAAGCGCGTTGAACACGCAGCCGTTGAATACGCAGCCGCAGTACCGCCAGGTGCCCGCCCAGGTCGACCTGCCCGCCCTTGAGCACGCCGTGCTCGAGTTCTGGGACGAGCAGAAGATCTTCGCCAAGAGCCTCGAGCAGTCCGATGGGCGCCCCGAGTGGGTGTTCTACGAGGGCCCGCCCACGGCCAACGGCATGCCGGGCGCCCACCACATCGAGGCCCGCGTCTTCAAGGACGTCTTCCCGCGCTTCCGCACCATGCGGGGCTACCACGTCGCCCGCAAGGCCGGCTGGGACTGCCACGGCCTGCCGGTCGAGCTCGCGGTCGAGAAGGAGCTCGGGTTCAACGGCAAGAAGGACATCGAGGCGTACGGCATCGCCGAGTTCAACGCCAAGTGCCGCGAGTCCGTGACCCGCCACACCGACGCCTTCGCCGACCTCACGACCCGCATGGGGTACTGGACCGACCTCGACGGCGCGTACCGCACGATGAACCCCGAGTACATCGAATCGGTCTGGTGGTCCCTGAAGGAGATCTTCAACAAGGACCTCCTGGTCCAGGACCACCGCGTCGCCCCCTGGTGCCCCCGCTGCGGCACCGGCCTCTCCGACCACGAGCTGGCGCAGGGCTACGAGACGGTCGTCGACCCGTCCGTCTTCGTGCGCTTCCCGCTCACCGGCGGCCCCCTGGCGGGCGAGGCGTCCCTCCTGGTGTGGACGACCACTCCGTGGACGCTCGTCTCCAACACCGCGGTCGCCGCGCACCCCGACGTCACGTACGTCGTCGCGACGAACGGCGAAGAGAAGCTGGTGGTCGCCGAGCCGCTGGTCGAGAAGGCGCTCGGCGAGGGCTGGGAGACCACCGGCCAGACCTTCACCGGCGCCGAGATGGAGCGCTGGACCTACCAACGCCCCTTCGAGCTGGTCGAGTTCCCGGCCCCGGCCCACTTCGTGGTCAACGCCGACTACGTGACCACCGAGGACGGCACGGGTCTGGTCCACCAGTCCCCCGCCTTCGGTGAGGACGACCTCAAGGTCTGCCGCGCGTACGGCCTCCCGGTCGTGAACCCTGTGCGCCCCGACGGCACCTTCGAGGAGGACGTCCCGCTCGTAGGCGGTGTCTTCTTCAAGAAGGCCGACGAAAAGCTGACCGAGGACCTCGACAGCCGCAATCTGCTCTTCAGGCACATCCCGTACGAGCACAGCTACCCGCACTGCTGGCGCTGCCACACGGCGCTCCTCTACTACGCGCAGCCGTCCTGGTACATCCGCACGACCGCCATCAAGGACCGCCTCCTCCAGGAGAACGAGAAGACCAACTGGTTCCCCGACTCGGTCAAGCACGGCCGCTTCGGCGACTGGCTGAACAACAACGTCGACTGGGCGCTGTCCCGCAACCGCTACTGGGGCACCCCGCTGCCCATCTGGCGCTGCGAGGAAGGCCACTTGACGTGCGTGGGCTCGCGCGCCGAGCTCTCCGACCTGACGGGCACCGACCAGTCGCAGCTCGACCCGCACCGCCCGTACATCGACGCGGTCACCTTCCCCTGCCCGACCTGCCAGGAGACCGCGACGCGCGTCCCCGAGGTCATCGACGCCTGGTACGACTCCGGTTCGATGCCGTTCGCGCAGTGGGGATACCCGCACAAGAACAAGGAGCTCTTCGAGAGCCGGTACCCGGCGCAGTTCATCTCGGAGGCCATCGACCAGACGCGCGGCTGGTTCTACACGCTGATGGCGGTGGGCACGCTCGTCTTCGACAAGTCCAGTTACGAGAACGTGGTCTGCCTCGGCCACATCCTCGCCGAGGACGGCCGCAAGATGTCCAAGCACCTGGGCAACACCCTCGACCCGATCCCGCTGATGGACCGGCACGGCGCCGATGCCGTGCGCTGGTTCATGGCGGCCGGCGGCTCCCCGTGGGCGGCCCGCCGGGTGGGCCACGGCACCATCCAGGAGGTCGTCCGCAAGACGCTCCTCACGTACTGGAACACGGTCGCCTTCCAGGCCCTGTACGCCCGTACGTCGAAGTGGGCCCCCAGCGACGCCGACCCGGCGCCCGCCGACCGCCCGCTCCTGGACCGCTGGCTGCTCAGCGAGCTGCACGCGCTGACCGACCAGGTCACCCAGGCCCTTGAGGGCTACGACACCCAGCGCGCGGGCAAGCTCCTGTCCACGTTCGTCGACAACCTCTCCAACTGGTACGTACGCCGCTCCCGTCGCCGCTTCTGGCAGGGCGACAAGGCGGCCCTGCGCACCCTGCACGAGGTCCTGGAGACGGTCACCCGCCTGATGGCCCCGCTGACGCCGTTCATCACCGAGCGCGTCTGGCAGGACCTCGTGGTGCCGGTCACCCCGGACGCCCCGGAGTCGGTCCACCTGACGTCCTGGCCCGAGGCCGACCTGTCGGCGATCGACCCGGACCTGTCGCGCCAGATGGTGCTCGTGCGCCGCCTGGTCGAGCTGGGCCGTGCCACGCGCGCCGAGTCGGGCGTCAAGACCCGTCAGCCGCTCTCCCGCGCCCTGATCGCGGCCACGGGCTTCGAATCGCTCAACCCGGAGCTGCACGCCCAGATCACCGAGGAGCTCAATGTCTCCTCGCTTGCGTCACTCTCCGAAGTCGGCGGATCACTGGTCGACACGACCGCGAAGGCCAACTTCCGCGCCCTGGGCAAGCGGTTCGGCAAGGGCGTCCAGGCGGTCGCCAAGGCCGTCGCCGACGCCGACGCGGCGGCGCTGTCCCTGGCCCTGCGCGAGGGCACGGCCTCGGTCGAGGTCGACGGCGAGACGGTGACGCTGGCCCCGGATGAGGTCATCATCACGGAGACCCCGCGCGAGGGCTGGTCGGTGGCGTCCGACTCGGGTGCCACGGTCGCTCTGGACCTGGAGATCACGGAGGAGCTGCGCCGGGCAGGACTGGCCCGTGACGCGATCCGCCTGATCCAGGAGGCCCGCAAGAACAGCGGCCTGGACGTCGCGGACCGGATCGCCCTGCGCTGGACCTCCACGGACCCGGCCGTGATCACGGCCCTGTCCGACCACGCCGACCTGATCGCGGACGAGGTCCTCGCCACGGACTTCGTCCAGGGTCAGGCGGACGACACCTACGGCGAGACGTTCACGGACGAGTCCCTGTCCCTGACGTTCCGCCTCCGCAAGGCGTAGCCGCACAGCCCTCAGGGCGCCGGCGAAGGCCCGTATCCGCCAAAGAATCTTGGTGGGTACGGGCCTTCGGCGTTGCGTGCCCACGCACAGATGAACGTTTCTGCACCCACCCCCGGCGAGCGGGGAGGCACACAAAAGGGCGGGGCCCCCAGAGAGTCTGGGGGCCCCGCCCTGAACGCTGCCGACGCCTACGGCGTGGAAGTGCCCGTCAGTTGTCGTCCTCGTCGATGAGGAAGCCACGCATCGGCGACGGAGCCTGCTGCATCGGCTGCGGGCCCTGCGGCCGCACCGGCGCCATCGGCTGGGTCATCGCCGGGGACATCTGCTGCTGGCCGCCGTAGGACGGACCTGCGGCCGGCTGGTTGCCGCCCATCGACTGGTTGCCGCCGTAGGACGGGGCACCCGCGCCGGCCGGAGCCATGGAGGGCGCCGGGGACGGCGGAAGGGAAGCCGTCGCCGGGGTCCGCGGCGGAGCCAGCGAGTCGTCGGCCTGGGTCTCCAGCTGACGGAGCTGCGACTCCAGGTAGGACTTCAGACGCGTGCGGTACTCGCGCTCGAAGCCGCGCAGGTCCTCGACCTTGCGCTCCAGCGTGGCGCGGGCGGACTCCAGGGAGCCCATCGCGACGCGGTGCTTCTCCTGCGCGTCCCGCTCCAGGGCGTCGGCCTTGGCACGGGCGTCACGCTCCAGACCCTCGGCGCGCGAACGGGCCTCGCCGACGATCTTGTTGGCCTCGGAACGGGCCTCCGCGATCGCCTGGTCAGCGGTCTGCTGGGCAAGGGAGAGCACACGAGCGGCGCTGTCGCCGCCGGGGCCCTGACCGGGCTGCGGCATCTGCGGGCCGTGGCCGCCCATGGGACCGCCCATCGGGCCACCCATCGGACCCTGACCCATGGGGCCGGGGCCCTGCGGACCGGGACCCTGCGGGCCGTGCCCACTGGGGCCTGCGGGCAGCTGCGGTGCGCCACCGGGAAGCTGCGGCGGGCCGCCCATCTGCTGGTGCTGCGGGTGCTGCTGCGGCGGCACCGGCTGCGGGCCCGATATTGCGGCGGGCACCGGGGCGCCAGGACCGCGCTGGTCCTGCGGCCCGTCGGGACCCTTGCGCATCCCGCCCTGCTGCTGGTTCTGCGCAGCGGCGCGGGTGGCCGCGGCCAGCTTGGCGCGCAGGTCCTCGTTCTCGCGGAGCAAGCGGGTCAGTTCGGCTTCGACCTCATCGAGGAAGGCATCGACCTCGTCCTCGTCATAGCCTTCTCGGAGGCGGACGGTCGTGAACTGCTTGTTCCGCACGTCCTCGGGGGTCAACGGCATCTCTTCACCTCAACGTAATCGTCGGCATTCGGCAAGACCGTATCGTTCACACAGACACCGACCTGACGACGGTGATCAGGATGTAGACGATGATCATCAGTACGAAGAAGGACAAGTCGAGCGCCACGCCCCCGAGACGCAGCGGCGGAATGAATCGCCGCAGAAGCTTGAGCGGTGGATCAGTGACAGTGTAGGTGGCCTCCAGAACGACCACCATCGCCTTGCCGGGTTGCCATGAGCGGGCGAACTGGAAGACGTAGTCCATGACCAACCGGAAGATCAGCACGATGAGGAAACACATCAGCGCGATGTAAAGCACCTGCAAGACCACGCTCATGTTCGCGGTTCCCTCTCCCCTGTTACTCGTGCTTCGTTGCCGGTTCTTGCGTCTACTGGGTCACTTACGTCTCAGCTCTGGTTGAAGAACCCGCCCTCTGCGATGCGAGCCTTGTCCTCCGCCGTTACATCGACGTTAGCAGGCGACAACAGGAACACCTTCTGCGTCACTCGCTCAATGCTGCCATGGAGACCGAACACCAGACCGGCGGCAAAGTCGACAAGTCGCTTCGCATCCGTGTCGTCCATCTCGGTCAGATTCATGATCACCGGAGTGCCCTCGCGGAAGTGTTCCCCGATGGTACGGGCCTCGTTGTACGTCCGCGGGTGCAGCGTGGTGATGCGGTAGGGCTCCCGCTCGGACACGACCTTGGGCATGATCACCGGTGCGTTCTTCTCCAGGCTCTGGCGTTCAGGTGTGATGGATGCCACGGGGGCGATACGGGCCGGACGTCCGGATTCGGCGGCTACCGAAGCGGAATGGGCGACCGGCTCACGCTGAGCGGGGGGTTGTACCACTCGTACCGATTCGTCCCGATCAGACACATGCGCCTGGCGGGACTGGTGCGACTGATGTGGCGGCTCGTGCCGCCGGCGGTCCCGCTCGGGCTCCGGCTCGGGTTCGAACTCGTCATCGGGGTCGAACCCCGGACCGTCGTACCCATCGTCCTCCACGAGGCCGAGGTAGACCGCCATCTTGCGCATCGCGCCGGCCATGCTCTGAGTCCTCCGCTCTGTGGTGGATCGGCTGTCGTCACCAACTGCCCGAGATCCACGAGGTATCCCCGCCCAACAGCGAGAATGACCATATTTTCTGCTGTGGTCCGACTTCTTGGCGACGTTACCCGAGCCCGGGTCGGACTCCGAGTACCGCCGTACCGACGCGCACATGTGTCGCTCCGGCCGCCACGGCCTGTTCGAGGTCCGCACTCATCCCTGCCGACACCATGTTCGCAGCAGGATGAGCCGCGCGCATGAGGGTTGAGAATTCCATCAGCCGCTCGAACGCCGCCTGTTGCCGCCCCGCGTACGGCCCGGTGAGCGGCGCGACGGTCATCAGACCGTCGAGCCGCAGTCCGGGAGCTTCCGCCACGAGTCCGGCCAACTCTTCGATTCCGCCCGCTCCTACGCCCCCGCGCTCGCCCCGCCCGTGCTCATCGGCGTCGAGCGCGACCTGGATCAGACAGCCGAGCTCCCGCTCCGCGCGCACCGCGGCCGTCGACAGGGCCGTGACGAGCTTGGGACGGTCCACGGACTGCACCACATCGGCATAACTGGCCACAGAACGGACCTTGTTGGTCTGCAGCTGACCGACAAAGTGCCAAGTAAGGGGCAGATCCGAGCAGTCGGCGGCCTTGGGGGCCGCGTCCTGGTCGCGGTTCTCGGCGACATGGCGCACACCTAGTTCCGACAGGATCCGCACATCGCTCGCGGGATAGGTCTTGGTGACCACGATCAGGGTCACCTCCTCCCGCTTGCGCCCGGCCGCCGCGCACGCCGCGGCGATGCGCTCCTCGACCTCCGCCAGATTTGCGGCGAGTTGAGACTTGCGGTCCGTCATGTGCAATCAGTCCAGCCAGACATAGCCCGCGAGACGGCCGGTGGTCCGGTCGCGGCGGTAAGAGAAGTGGTCACCGGATTCCAGGGTGCACACCGGCGACTGCTCCCGGTCGCACACCCCGAGCCGCTCCAGCTGGGCGTGCACCCCCGCGGTCACATCGACCGCCGGTGTGCCCCAGCTCGTCTCGGCGTACGCCGCGGGCTCCGCGGCGGCGACGTCGGCGCGCATCGCCTCCGGTACTTCGTAGCAGCGCCCGCAGACGGCGGGCCCCGTGCGGGCGACGATGCGAGCCGGGTCCGCGCCGAGCCCCACCATCGCCTCGACGGCGGCCGGTACGACCCCGGCGACCATCCCGGGGCGACCCGCGTGCACCGCGGCCGCGACCTTGGCGACCGGGTCGGCAAGGAGGACCGGCGTGCAGTCGGCGGTGAGGACCGCGAGGGCCAGGCCCCGGCGTGCGGTCACCACGGCGTCGACGGCCGGGATCTCGGCGCCGGCGCCCCAGGGGCCGTCCACCACCGCGACATCGTTGCCGTGCACCTGGTTCATCCAGACGACCCTGGCCGGGTCGATCCCGAGGGACTTGGCGGCCAGGTCGCGGTTGGTGCGCACGGCCTGCGGGTCGTCGCCGCCCGCCCCGCCGAGATTGAGCTCTTCGTACGGAACGGCGCTCACCCCGCCCCACCTGTCGGTGAAGGCGAAGTGCGCGCCGCTCACGGTGCTGTGCGTGCTTATCACTTGAGGAAGTCCGGCACGTCCAGCTCTTCGGCCTGGCTGTCCTGGTACGGACGGGCCGGCGGAACCTGCGGCGGGGCCACCGGCGCGGACGGGGCCTCGCCGACCGGGGCGGCCTCCACGGGCTCCGGCGTCGCCGGCTCCTCGCGGGTCGTGACGCTGCCGAGGCCGCCGTAGGGCGGGCGGGACTCCGCGGGACGGGCCGGGGCCGCCGGCTGCTCCTCGCGTTTGGCCGAAGCCGAGCCAAGGACGTTGTCCCGCTTGGACGGTGGCTGACCGCCGTCGAAGCCGGCCGCGATGACGGTGACCCTGACCTCGTCGCCCAGGGCGTCGTCGATGACGGCGCCGAAGATGATGTTGGCCTCGGGGTGGGCCGCCTCGCTGACCAGCTGGGCCGCTTCGTTGATCTCGAAGAGGCCGAGGTCGGAGCCGCCGGAGATGGAGAGCAGGACGCCCCGCGCTCCGTCGATGGACGCCTCGAGCAGCGGCGAGGAGATCGCCATCTCGGCGGCGGCCACCGCGCGGTCGTCGCCGCGTGCCGAGCCGATGCCCATGAGGGCCGAACCCGCCTCGGACATGACCGACTTGACGTCGGCGAAGTCGAGGTTGATCAGACCCGGCGTTGTGATCAGGTCGGTGATGCCCTGGACACCGGAGAGCAGGACCTGGTCCGCCGACTTGAAGGCGTCGAGGACCGAGACCTGGCGGTCCGAGATGGACAGGAGCCGGTCGTTGGGGATGACGATGAGGGTGTCGACCTCTTCGCGCAGCTCCGCGATGCCGTCCTCGGCCTGGTTGGCGCGACGACGGCCCTCGAAGGTGAACGGCCGGGTGACGACGCCGATGGTCAGGGCGCCCAGGGAGCGTGCGATGTTGGCGACGACAGGTGCGCCGCCGGTGCCGGTGCCGCCGCCTTCGCCGGCGGTGACGAAGACCATGTCGGCCCCCTTGAGGACCTCCTCGATCTCCTCGCGGTGATCTTCGGCCGCCTTGCGGCCGACTGCCGGGTTCGCTCCGGCGCCGAGTCCACGGGTGAGTTCACGGCCGACGTCGAGCTTGACGTCGGCGTCGCTCATCAACAGGGCTTGCGCGTCGGTGTTGATGGCGATGAACTCGACGCCCTTGAGACCGACCTCGATCATCCGGTTGATGGCATTGACACCACCGCCGCCGACACCGATGACTTTGATGACTGCGAGGTAGTTCTGCGGTGCTGCCACGTCGAAGGCCTCTCGCCTCGAGTTACGTGTCGCCGCCTCGCGGTCTCGCGCCGCGACGACTGATGCCGAATGGGACGGTCCGAACGCCGACCCGAACCCTAACGCTGAAGTTTAGGGTTACCAGTGTGTCTGTTCCTTGGACTCTCCGAACAGGACACTAAGTCGACAAGTGGCGCACGTTCAACGAACACGCCGAACCTCCCGTTTTTCTTTTCACCCTATGTGATCAGCCGTAGCGCTGCCGAACCAGGGTGCTGGCCTGCGCAGATATGCGTCAACTCGCCGATGATGCAGGGGCGGTGGGAACGCTCACATCGAAGTGCCGTGCCTTGGGTGCGGCTTTCATCAGGGCGGTGAGTGTGCTCGCCTTCGCGCGGCCCTTCTCGCTGCTGCCCCAGTCCACGGTCCGCCCGTCGCTCAACTCCAGTGAGAGCGAGTCGTACGAACGGGCCTTGACCACCCGGGTGTCACGTGCAACCGCGGCCGGCAGGGCGCCCGCGACGCGGACCGCCTCGCGCCGCAGACGGTCGCTGTCGAAACGGCGCAGACTCGCCGCCGCGTTCTCCTGATCCGGCATCAATTCCAGGAGCGGAACACCCTTCGACGCATGACCGACCGTGGCGAATCGCACTCCCTTGGCGTCCACTTCGACGAACTTTCCGCCCTTTTCGATAAGCAGGACCGGCTTGCGTTCGGTCACTTTCAGACCGATTCCGCGCGGCCAGGAACGGACGACGTCGACCGAGTCGATACGCGGCAGTTTCCTGCGCAGCCGGTCCTCGATGGCATCGGTGTCGACCGAAACGAGCGGCACCCCGACCGGGACCGCGGCGGCCTCGCGCACCTGCGCGGGCGTCAGGACCCGGGTCCCCGAAGTCGTCACGCGCTCCACGCGCAGCCACTGCGAGCCGTAGAGCGCCCAGACGCCCCCCGCGCCGACCAGCACGAGTGCGATCAGCCAGAGGACGAGGGTGCGCGGCCGCGGCAGGCGCACCCGGGAGCGGGGCGGGCGGGGCGGGCCGGAGTCGAGCTTCTGCCGTTCGGCGGTGGTCGGTCCGGCCACGGTCCCCTGCCTTCTAGGTGCCTGCTAGCACCTGCTCACGCGTGATGGCGTGAGGCGATCGCCTCGTACACCATGCCGACGAGGAGGTCGTCGGCGTCCCTGCGGCCGAACTCCGATGCGGCGCGGGACATCTCGTACAGCCGGTGCGGATCGGCGAGCACCGGGAGCACATTGCCCTGGACCCACTCGGGCGTCAGCTCGGCATCGTCGACCAGGAGTCCACCGCCCGCCTTGACCACCGGCTGGGCGTTCAGCCGCTGTTCGCCGTTGCCGATCGGCAACGGGACGTAGGCGGCCGGCAGCCCGACGGCGGAGAGTTCGGCGACGGTCATCGCGCCCGCGCGGCAGAGCATCATGTCGGCAGCGGCGTACGCGAGGTCCATCCGGTCCACGTACGGTACCGGGATGTAGGGCGGCATACCGGGCATGTTCTCGACGTACGGCATTTCGTTCTTCGGGCCGACCGCGTGCAGGATCTGGATGCCCGCGCGCTGAAGGACCGGAGCGATCTGCTGGACGACCTCGTTGAGCCGCCGGGCGCCCTGCGAGCCGCCGGAGACGAGCAGGGTCGGCAGGTTGGGGTCGAGGCCGAAGGCGGCGCGCGCCTCCGGGCGGACCCGGGCCCGGTCGAGCGTGGCGATGGTGTGCCGCAACGGGATGCCGATGTAGCGGGAGTTGCGCAGCTTGCTGTCGGGGGTGGCGACGGCCACCCCGTGGGCGTACCGCGAACCGATCTTGTTGGCGAGGCCGGGACGGGCGTTGGCCTCGTGCACGACGATCGGCGTCCCGGTCCGCTTGGCCGCGAGGTAGCCGGGCAGGGCGACATAGCCGCCGAAGCCGACGACGCAGTCCGCCTTGGTGCGCTCCAGGATCTGCTCGGCCGCCTTGATCGTGCCGCGCAGCCGTCCCGGCACGGTGATCAGCTCAGGGGTGGGCTTGCGGGGCAGCGGTACGGCGGGGATCAGCGCGAGTTCGTAACCGCGCTCGGGTACGAGTCGGGTCTCGAGTCCACGCTCCGTGCCCAGGGCCGTGATGCCCACGGTCGGGTCCTGCCTCCGCAGGGCGTCCGCGAGGGCAAGCGCGGGCTCGATGTGGCCGGCGGTCCCCCCACCGGCGAGTACGACATGCACCGAAATTCACCGCTCTCCGGACGAACGCGCCTTGACGCGCCGTCTCATCGTGTTCCATCTCACCCGAGGTTGCCGCATGGCAAGGGCCGCCTTCGCCGCGGGGTCCGATCGCGCGAAAGCGATGAGGAGCCCGATGGCGAACATGGTCGGCAGCAGGGCCGAACCCCCGTAGGAGAACAGCGGGAGCGGGACACCGGCGATCGGCAGCAGACCGAGCACCGCACCGACATTGATCACGGCCTGCGCCGTGATCCAGGTGGTCACGCCTCCCGCGGCATACCTCACGAAGGGGTCCTCCGTGCGTCCGGCCACGCGGATACCCGCATAGCCTAGAGCCGCGAACAGAGCGAGCACCGACAGTGTCCCCGCCAGGCCGAGTTCCTCCCCGGTGATGGCGAAGATGAAGTCGGTGTGCGGTTCCGGAAGTTGACCCCATTTTTCCACACTCGCGCCGAGACCGGAACCGAAGAATCCGCCGGAGGCCAGGGCATAGATCCCGTGCACGGCCTGCCAGCACTGGTCGCCGGGCCCCGGATCGGTCGCGCCGATGCAGGCGAGCCTGGCCATCCGGTTGGGGCTTGTCTTGATGAGGATCACACCGATAAGGGTCGCGACCGAGAGCACCCCGGCGAAGAGCCGCGTCGGCGCCCCCGCGAGCCAGAGCAGGCCGAAAAGGATCGCGGTGAGGATGATCGCCGTGCCCATGTCGCCGCCGAGCATGATCAGTCCGAGCAGCATGAAGGCGACGGGGACGAGCGGCACCAGCATGTGCTTCCACTGCGTGAGCAGCCGCTTGTCGTGCTTCCGGGCAAGGAGGTCCGCGCCCCACAGCACGAGGGCGAGCTTGCCGAACTCACTGGGCTGCAGCTGGAACGGGCCGCCCAGATAGATCCAGTTCTGGTTGCCGTTGACGCTGCGCCCTATCCCCGGGACCTGCACGAGCACCATCAGGAAGACGGTCACGGCGAGGATGGGATAGGCGAGCGCTCGATGCAGCTTGACCGGCATCCGCATGGCGACGAGCAGCAGGACCGTACCGAGTACGGCGGCGACGAACTGCTTGCGGAAGAAGTACGAGGCGGGCAGGTCCAGCTGCAGCGCCTGGATCATCGAGGCCGAGTAGACCATCACCAGGCCGAGCACGGTGAGCAGCAGGCTGCTGCCGAGGATGAGGTAGTACGCGGTCAGCGGCCGGTCCCAGGCCTTGCGGGCCCTGGTGTGCAGCCGCCGCAGGGGGCTCTCCCGCGGCGGGCGCGGTGAGCCCGTGGAACGGACCGGCGCGGGCCGTCTGGCCACCCGCGCGGGCGCGCGCCCGCTACTGCCGGCCATCGGTGCCCCCACCCAGCCACGACGACGCTGCCACGTGCCCTCCTCCGGGTGCCGGGCGCCCCCGGACCACAGGGGTCCGCGTCAGGCGCTCGCGCCGAGTTCGCGGACCGCGTCCGCGAACGCGTCACCACGCTTGTTGTAGTTGGTGAACATGTCCATCGACGCACAGGCCGGAGCCATCAGTACGGTGTCCCCCGGCTCGGCGAGCCGTGCCGCCTGTCGTACCGCCTCGGACATCGCCCCAGTGTCGGTCCGGTCGAGGTCGACGACCGGGACCTCGGGCGCGTGTCGCGCGAGGGCTTCGCGGATCAGCGCGCGGTCGGCGCCGATCAGGACGACCCCCCGAAGTCGCTTGGCCGACTTGGTGACCAGCTCGTCGAAGGTGGCGCCCTTGGCGAGCCCGCCCGCGATCCAGACGATCGATTCGTACGCGGCCAACGAGGCTTCGGCGGCGTGGGTGTTGGTGGCCTTGGAGTCGTCGACGTACGCCACCTCGGCCACGTCCGCGACGTGCTCGATGCGGTGGGCGTCCGGACGGAAGGCGCGCAGACCGTCGCGCACGGCCGTCGCCGGAACGCCGTAGGCGCGCGCGAGAGCGGCCGCGGCCAGGGCGTTGGCGATGTTGTGCGGCGCGGGCGGCTTGACGTCGGAGATCTCGGCGAGCTCCTGGGCCTGCTTCTGGCGGTCCGGCACGAAGGCACGGTCGACCAGGATGCCGTCCACGACGCCCAGTTGCGAGGGGGCGGGCGCATTCAGCGTGAAACCGATGGCGCGGCAGCCCTCTTCGACGTCGGCCTCGCGCACCAGGTCCTCGGTGGCCTTGTCCGCGACGTTGTAGACGCAGGCGACCTGATTGCCCTCGTAGATGCGGCCCTTGTCGGCGGCGTACGCCTCCATGGAGCCGTGCCAGTCGAGGTGGTCGGGCGCGAGGTTCAGGACGGTCGCGGAGTGGGCGCGCAGCGAGGGCGCCCAGTGCAGCTGGTAGCTGGAGAGCTCGACGGCGAGCACGTCGTACGCGTCGTCGCCCTCCAGGACCACGTCCACGATCGGCGTTCCGATGTTGCCGACCGCGGCCGTGCGCAGGCCGGCCGCCGTCAGGATCGAGGCCAGCATCTGCGTGGTCGTGGTCTTGCCGTTGGTGCCCGTGATGCCGAGCCAGGGCGCGGCGTCCGGGCCGCGCAGCCGCCAGGCGATCTCGACGTCGCCCACGACGTCGACGCCCGCCGCTGCGGCGGCCGCGAAGAGCGGGCTGTCCGGCTTCCAGCCGGGCGAGGTGACGACCAGGTCGGTGCCGTCGGGCAGCGTGGCCGCGTCGGCCAGGCGTACGGCGATGCCCTCGCCCTCCAGCGCGGCGGCGCGCTCACGGTGGCTCTCCGACGAGCCGCCGTCCACGACGGTCACCGATGCGCCGAGGCCGGCCAGGGCGCGGGCGGCGCTGACGCCGCTCACGCCGAGCCCCGCGACGGTGACGTTCCTGCCCTGCCAGCTGGTCACTTCTTGGCTGCCCATCCTGCGTAGAAGAGGCCGAGTCCGACGATCACGCACATGCCCTGGATGATCCAGAAGCGGACCACCACAAGGACTTCGGACCACCCCTTGAGTTCGAAGTGGTGCTGCAGTGGCGCCATCTTGAAGACCCGCTTGCCGGTCATCTTGAAGGAGCCGACCTGGATCACGACGGACATGGTGATCAGGACGAACAGGCCGCCGAGGAGCGCGATGAGCAGCTCGGTGCGCGAGCAGATCGCGAGGCCCGCGAGCGCGCCGCCGAGGGCGAGCGAGCCGGTGTCGCCCATGAAGATCTTGGCGGGCGAGGTGTTCCACCACAGGAAGCCGAAGCAGGCACCCATAAGGGCGGAGGCCACGACCGCGAGGTCGAGTGGGTCTCTGACCTCGAAACAGGCCTGCGGGTTGGTCAGCGTGACCGCGTTGGCGCAGGACTCCTGGTACTGCCAGACACCGATGAAGGTGTACGCGCCGAAGACCATCACGGAGGCGCCGGTGGCGAGGCCGTCGAGGCCGTCGGTGAGGTTCACGCCGTTCGACATCGCGAGGATCATGAACAGCGCCCAGACCACGAAGAGCACCGGGCCGATCGACCAGCCGAAGTCCGTGACGAACGACAGCTTGGTGGAGGCCGGGGTCTGGTTGCGGTTGTCCGGCCAGTTCAGCGCGAGCACGGCGAAGCCGATGCCGACGATCAGCTGGCCGAGCATCTTCGCCTTGGCGCGCAGGCCGAGCGAGCGCTGCTTGACGATCTTGATGTAGTCGTCGAGGAAGCCGACGAGGCCCATGCCCGCCATCAGGAAGAGCACCAGGACGCCGGAGAGGGTCATCTCCGAGCCCGTGATGATCTTCGTGAGGAAGTACGCGATGAGCGTGGCCAGGATGAAGGCGATACCACCCATGGTCGGCGTACCGCGCTTGCTGTGGTGCTCGCGCGGGCCGTCGTCCCGGATGAACTGGCCATAACCCTTGCGGGCCAGGAACTTGATCAGGAGCGGGGTTCCGACCAGGGTCAGGAAGAGCCCGATCACACCCGCGAAGAGGATCTGCCTCATCGGCCGGCGACCTGCCCCTCAGAAGACGCGGCGTCGTCGAGCAGCGCCGTGGCGACCCGCTCGAGACCGACCGATCTGGAAGCCTTCACCAGCACGACGTCCCCCGGGCGCAGCTCGCTGCGCAGCAGGTCGATCGCCGCCTGTGCGTCGGACACGTGCACCGACTCCTCACCCCACGAACCCTCGTTGTATGCGCCCAGTTGGAGCCAGGACGCTTCCCTGCCCCCGACTGCCACGAGCTTGCTCACGTTCAGCCGGACAGCGAGCCGTCCGACCGCGTCGTGTTCGGCGAGCCCCTCGTCACCGAGCTCGGCCATGTGACCGAGCACCGCCCACGTACGACGTCCCTTGCCCATGGCCACAAGCGCGCGCAGGGCGGCTCGCATGGACTCGGGGTTCGCGTTGTAGGCGTCGTTGACGACCGTCACGCCGTCCGGGCGCTCGGTGACCTCCATCCGCCAGCGGGACAGCGTGCCCGCGTCGGAGAGCGCGCGGGCGATCTCGTCTGCGGACATGCCCAGCTCATGGGCGACGGCGGCCGCGGCAAGCGCGTTCGACACGTGGTGCTCACCGTACAGCCGCAAGGTCACGTCGCTGCACCCGGAGGGTGTGTGCAGCGTAAAGGCAGGCTGTCCGATCTCCGTGAGCCGGACATTTTCGGCGCGTACGTCGGCGTCGGCGGACTCTCCGAAGAGCAGGACGCGCGCCTTCGTGCGCGAAGCCATGGCGCGGACGAGTGGGTCGTCGGCGTTGAGGACGGCGGTGCCGTCGGCGGGGAGCCCCTCGACGAGTTCACCCTTCGCCTCTGCGATCTGCTCGCGTCCGCCGAACTCGCCGATGTGGGCGGTGCCGACGTTGAGGACGAGGCCGATCTTCGGCGGGGTGAGGCCGGTGAGGTAGCGGATGTGGCCGATGCCGCGCGCGCCCATCTCCAGGACGAGGAACTTCGTCTCGTCGGTGGCGCTCAGCGCGGTCAGCGGGAGCCCGATCTCGTTGTTGAGCGAGCCCGGCGTCCAGACCGTGGGCGCCTTGCTCCGAAGCACCTGGGCGAGCAGGTCCTTGGAGCTGGTCTTGCCGACGGATCCGGTCAGCGCCACGAGGGTCGCGCCGAGCCGCTCCACGACGTGCCGCGCAAGGGCGCCGAGCGCGGTCTGTACGTCGTCGACGACGATGGCGGGTACGCCGACGGGGCGCGAGGCGAGGACGGCCGCCGCGCCCGCTTCGACCACCGCGGCCGCGTAGTCGTGGCCGTCGACGCGCTCGCCGACGAAGGCGACGAAGAGGCTGCCGGGCTCCACTTCACGGGAGTCCCTGACGACCGGTCCGGTGACCTGGACGGACGGATCCGGTATGTCGTACGTCTGCCCGCCGACGACTTCTGCGATCTCGGCGAGGGAGAGGGCGATCACAAATTCATCCCTGGGTTTGCTGGATAGCTTCGCGAAGCACCTGGCGGTCGTCGAAGGGACGTACCACCCCGGCGATGTCCTGTCCCTGCTCGTGGCCCTTGCCCGCGACGAGCACCGTGTCGCCCGGTTCGGCCCGGGCGACGGCCGCGCGGATGGCGGCGGCGCGGTCCTCGAAGACGGCGACCTCGCCGCGCTCGTGGGCCGGCACGTCGGCGGCGCCCGCGAGCATCGTGGCGAGGATCGCGAGGGGGTCCTCGCCGCGGGGATTGTCGGAGGTCAGTACGGCGGTGTCGGCGAGGCGGGCCGCGGCCGCGCCCATCGGCATCCGCTTGGTCTTGTCGCGGTCGCCGCCGCAGCCGAGCACGATGTGCAGCTTGTTCTCGGTGACCTTGCGCAGCGCGCGCAGGACCGATTCGACGGCGTCCGTCTTGTGCGCGTAGTCGACGACCGCCAGGTAGTCCTGGCCCGCGTCGATGCGCTCCAGGCGGCCGGGGACGCCCGGCACCGCGGCGACGCCGTCGGCGGCCTGCTGGGGGTCGATCCCGGCGACGGCAAGCGAGACGATCGCGGAGAGCGTGTTGGCGACGTTGAACGGTCCCGCCAGCGGGGATTTCGCGGTGATCCGCTCCCCCTGCGGGCCGACCGCGACGAACGTGGAGTCGAACGGCGTGACCTCGACGTCCTCCGCGCGCCAGTCGGCGTCGGGGTGCCCCTCGGCGGAGAACGTCGTGACGGGGACCTCGGACTCGTCGATGAGCCGACGCCCGTACTCGTCGTCGAAGTTGACCACTGCGACCTTGGAGCGCTCCTTGGTGAAGAGCTGCGCCTTGGCCTGGAAGTAGTCCTCCATGTCGGAGTGGAACTCCATGTGCTCCGGGCTGAGGTTGTTGAAGACGGCGACGTCGAAGACGCAGCCGTCCACCCGGCCGAGCACAAGGGCGTGCGAGGAGACCTCCATGGCGACCGCCTCGACGCCGCGCTCGCGCATCACCGCGAACAGCGCCTGGAGATCGGTGGCTTCAGGGGTCGTACGCTCCGACTTGATCCGCTCGTCGCCGATGCGCATCTCGACCGTGCCGATCAGGCCGGTCGACCGGACGCCCTTGAGACCGCCCTCGACGAGGTACGCCGTCGTGGTCTTGCCGGACGTACCGGTGATGCCGATCTGCAGCAGATCGCGTCCCGGATGGCCGTACACCGTGGCCGCGAGCTCGCCCATGACGCCGCGCGGATCGGCGACGACCAGGACCGGCAGGCCCGTGGCGGCCGCGCGTTCGGCGCCCGTCGGATCGGTGAGGATCGCGGCGGCGCCGAGGTCGGCGGCCTGGGCGACGAAGTCCGCGCCGTGCAGCCGGGCACCCGGCAGTGCGGCGTAGATGTCGCCGGGCCGGACCGCGCGGGAGTCGTGCGTGATGCCGCTGACCTCCCCCGCGCCGGGGGCGGCGACGCCCAGCTGATCGGCGATCCGGGCGAGCGGCGTCGCGTCGACCTGGACCGGCCGTGGCGGTCCCGGATATGTCACGGGAACGCCCTTCTGGGTGGTTTGGGACTGATCAGCGTGTGGCACGGCGGTGAGCGTACCGGGCGCACCCGCCTCGGGGCGAAGCGGGCGGTGCGGCGGGGGCTGGTTCCCCGGCTTCGGGGTGATCGTTGTCACGGATTTGTCCTGGTGGGGCTCAGGGTTGGGTCGGCTCAGGGTTCGAAGGTGACGGGCAGTCGGGCCGCGCCCTTGCCGGTGGGCGGCACCTGGAGGGTCTTCAGGGCGAACTGCATGACTTCCTTGTAGATGGGGCCGCAGATCTGGCCGCCGAAGTAGCTGCCCTTGGTGGCGTTCTGGATCGCGCAGTAGACGGTGACGCGCGGCTTGTCGGCGGGCGCGAAACCGGCGAACGACGAGGTGTAGCCCTGGTAGCGGCCGGTGTCGGGGTCGACCCGGTTGGCCGTACCGGTCTTGCCCGCGACCCGGTAGCCCGGGATGCGCGCCTTGGTGCCGGTGCCCTCTTCGTCGTCGACGACGGACTCCAGCATCTGCGCCAGCGTCTTCGCGGTCTTCTCGCTCACCACGCGGGTCTTCTTGGGCTTGGGCGCGGGCGTGAAGCGGCCGTCGGGGCCCTTGGTGCCGCGCACCAGGGTCGGCTCGACGCGTACGCCGCCGTTGGCGATCGTCGAGTAGACGGAGGCCGCCTGCATGGCGTTGATCGAGACGCCCTGGCCGAACGGGATCGTGTACTGCTGCGAGGTGGACCACTTCTCGGCCGGGGCGAGGATGCCGGACGTCTCGCCCGGGAAGCCGAGCCCGGTCTCCTTGCCGATGCCGAACTTGCGCAGATACGAGTAGAGGACCTCGTTGGCCTCCTTCTGCGTCTTGCCCAGTTCGCCGGTGGCGAGGATCGTGCCGATGTTGGAGGACTTGGCGAGCACGCCGTTGAGCGTCAGGTGCCAGGTCGGGTGGTCGATGTCGTCCTGGAAGAGCCGGTCGCCGCGGTGCAGCCGGTTGGGGACGGTCACATGGGTGCCGGGCGTGGCCGCGTTCTCCTCAAGGACCGCCGCCATCGACATGACCTTGGCGGTGGAGCCCGGCTCGTACGCGTCCTGCAGCGCTGCGTTGCCCATCGCGGTGCCGTCGGCCTGCGAGAGGTCGTTCGGGTCGAAGCCCGGGGAGTTGGCCATCGCGAGGATCTCGCCGGTCTGGTTGTCCTGCACCATCACATAGCCGCGGTCCGCCTGGGACTTCTCGACCTGCTCGCTGATGGCGTTCTGCGCGGCCCACTGGATGTCGCGGTCGATGGTGAGCTCGACATCGGATCCGGGCACGGCGGGCGTCTCCGTGGAGCCCGCGGTCGGCACCTGGCGGCCGCCGGACTGGGCGTAGCGGATCTTGCCGTCCTGGCCCGCGAGATCCTTGTTCAGCTGCTGCTCAAGGCCGCCCGCGCCCTTGCCGTCGGCGTTGACCCAGCCCAGTATCCCGGCGGCCAGGGTGTCGTTCGGGTACAGGCGCTTGCTGCTGGGGTCCTGGAAGATGCCCGCGAGGACGTTCTTGGTGGTCTTGTCGGTGCGGGCCTTCTCGGCGAGCGCGCCGCGCAGCTCCTTGATCTGCTTCCAGGCCTGCGGGGTCTGCCGGCGGGCCAGCAGGACGTAGCGCGTGTTCCGCTTCTCGAGCTGCTTGGTCAGTTCGGCGGCGTCCTTGTCGAGGATCGGGGCGAGGAGCGCGGCCGCCTGCTCGGGCGCGTCCTTGATGCCCATCTCCTTCGCCGTGAACATCGTGGGGTCGGCCGTGATGTCGTACGCATCGACACTCGCGGCCAGTTCGACACCGCTCCGGTCGGTGATGCCGCCCCGCTCGGCGGCAAGGACATGGCTGAAGTAGCGGTTCTTCTCGGCCTTGGCGGTGTACGCGCTGGCATCGACCGCCTGCACCTGGAGAAGGCGTACGACGAAGGCCAGCATCACAAGGGTCAGGCCGAGGCTCACCATGCGCAGACGGGGCCGCGGGCTGCCGAGCCGGATCGTGCGGGCCTTGGGCGCGGCGGGGCGCGGGCGGCGGGCGGCCGGGCGGGCGCCTTGCGAGTCCCGTCCCGGACTGCGCGGGGCACCGGGGCGCGAGGGCCTCGCCGGGCCCGGCACCCTGCGCCGCGGGGGTTGGCGGTCCGTCACTTACGTCACCTGCCGGAGGTCGTGGGGCCGGGCTTCGCGGAGGGGGTGGGGGCCGCCGGAGGCGACGAGGGCACGGGTGGGACCGGGATCGAGACCGAGGGAGCCGGGGAGGCCACCTCCTGGAGACGCGGCTCGGGCAGCAGCTGCGTCGATGGCCTCACGGCGGCCCCCGGGACGCCACGGATGGTGCCGTCGGGGTTCAGGAAGGCCGGGTCGCCGCCGGGGACCATGCCGAGCTCACGGGCGCGCCGCTGGAGGGCGTCGGGGGCCGAGTAGGCGTCCACGTCCCGCTGGAGCTCCTGCTCCTGGTCGGTGAGCTCCGTCGTCTCCTTCTTGAGCTCGCTCAGCTGGAACGAGCCTTCGTTGAGCGAGGAGTTCAGGATCAGGAGCGTGATCAGGCCGCCGCCGAGCAGCAGCACGACGAGCAGCACGAAGGGCGTACGGGCGGCCTGGCTCGGCCCCGACGGAAGCAGCCTCGCGAGCCGCGCGGCCCGCCCCCGCAGTTCGGGCTTCTTGCTCATGGGGCCTCCTCAGGGACGCCGCTCACCGGACTCCTCGGGGACGCGCTTCACGGGGCCTCCTCGCGGATGCGCTGCGCACCCCGCAGCCGCGCCGGGGCCGCCCGGCGGTTCTCGGCGACCTCTTCCTCGGTGGGGAGCTCCGCGCCGCGTGTGAGCAGCTTGAGCCGGGGCTGGTAGCGCTCGGGGACGACGGGCAGACCGGGCGGCGCTGTGGTCGCGGCGCCGGCCGCGAACACCTGCTTGACCAGCCGGTCCTCCAGCGAGTGGTACGACAGGACGGCGATCCGGCCGCCGACGGCGAGCGCCCCCACGGCCGCCGGGATGGCCGACTCCAGGACGCTCAGCTCGCCGTTGACCTCGATGCGCAGGGCCTGGAAGGTGCGCTTGGCGGGGTTGCCGCCGGTGCGCTTGGCGGCCTGCGGCAGGGAGTCACGGATCAGTTCGACGAGCCGCGCGCTGTTGCTGAACGGCTCCTTCTCGCGCTCACGCACGATGGCGCCGACGATCCGCTTGGCCTGCTTCTCCTCGCCGTACTGGCGCAGGATCCGCACCAGTTCGCCGGGGGCGTACGTGTTGAGCACCTCGGCCGCGCTGATGCCGGTCGTCTGGTCCATGCGCATGTCGAGGGGCGCGTCCTGGGCGTACGCGAATCCCCGGTCCGCCTCGTCGAGTTGCATCGAGGAGACGCCGAGGTCGAAGAGGACGCCCTGCACCTTCGGGATGCCCAGGCGGTCGAGCACGTCGGGCAGTTCGTCGTAGACCGCGTGCACCAGCGTGGCCCGGTCGCCGAAGGGGGCGAGCCGCTCTCCGGAGAGGCGCAGTGCCTCCTTGTCGCGGTCGAGGGCGACGAGGCGGGCCGAGGGGAACGTGGAAAGGAGCGCCTCGCTGTGGCCGCCGAGGCCGAGGGTGCAGTCGACGACGACCGCGCCCGGCTCGGCGAGCGCGGGGGCCAACATGTCCAGGCACCGCTGGAGCATCACCGGGACGTGTCGGCTGTTGTCGCTCAAGGGGCCCTCTCAGGTCCGGCGCGGCGTTCGCACGCACTGCCGGGTCCCCGCCCGCTCCGTGAAGGGGAATGGCCCGCTGGCGCCGGGGAAGTGGCGTCAGCCGACCGGGAGCGGGAGGAGGCCGAGCCGTACGTACGCGCCGCGCACGTGGGGGGATTACGAGGAATCCCCGGGGTGAACAGTCCAGCGGGGAACAGGTCACGTCTCCCACTTCGCGTCACTTTAGTCCACCCTGTCGCCCGGTCAATCAACTGGCCTGCGCGTCGCGGGCGGGCCTTTCGAGGACCCGGACATCCGCCGCCATCACCCGTTCGGACGTAGCCGCATTACTCCTGTGGGTTACCTCACAACAAGACTCATTGACGTTCTTTGTCCCTTCTCACAGCGGGCCCGAGCGATCAGTGCCGACTACGGTCATAGTCATGTCGACTTCCGCATCCCCTACGGGCCACTCCCCCGCAGCGCCGATCGGTGACATAGCCACCGGCGGCACCGTCACGGACCGTCTCGTCGAGGCGAACCACCAGTACGCCGAAGGTTTCACCGATCCGGGCATGGACGCCCGCCCCGTCCTGCACGTCGCGGTCGTCGCCTGTATGGACGCCCGCCTCGACCTCCACGACGCGCTCGGCCTCGAGCTGGGCGACTGCCACACGATCCGCAACGCTGGCGGCGTGGTCACCGACGACGTCATCCGCTCGCTCACCATCAGCCAGCGGGCCCTGGGCACCAAGAGCGTCGTCCTCGTCCACCACACCGGCTGCGGCCTGGAGAGCCTCACCGAGGACTTCCGCCACGAGATCGAGCTGGAGGTCGGCCAGCGCCCCGCCTGGGCGGTGGAGGCCTTCCGCGATGTCGACCAGGACGTACGGCAGTCCATGCAGCGTGTGCGGACCTCGCCGTTCCTGCTGCACACGGACGATGTGCGGGGATTCGTCTTCGATGTGACCACCGGCCTGCTGCGGGAGATCGACCCTGCGTAACCGGATCTGCCGGGCGTCGCCGCCACCGCTGCGGCGCCCAAAAGGCCGCAAGACCCGACATACCGCCGCCAGTTATCCACAGGCGAGTGACACAACCCGGTACGCCCAACAAGAATGCGGTGTGGGGCATCACGCTGAACCATTCACGCGTGGTGTCCGTGATTCGGGGTGGGCCGGGCCGCACACACATGCATCGGCCCGGAGAACGTGTCCGAGGAGGGCCGGGTGACGACCTATGACGATCGAGCGAGCCTCACAGATCTGACCACCACAGCGGAAAGTGTCCGCAGGTCGGTCGAGGGTGTGATCGAGGGCAAGCCAGAGGTCGTACGGCTTTCGCTGACCGTGCTCCTCGCCGAGGGGCACTTGCTGATCGAGGATGTACCGGGCGTGGGCAAGACCATGCTCGCCAAGGCGCTGGCGCGGTCCATCGACTGCTCGGTGCGCCGCATCCAGTTCACGCCTGATCTGCTGCCGTCGGACATCACTGGTGTGTCCATTTTCGACCAGCAGCGCCGGGACTTCGAGTTCAAACCCGGCGCGATCTTCGCGCAGATCGTGATCGGCGACGAGATCAACCGTGCGTCTCCGAAGACGCAGTCCGCGCTCCTGGAATCCATGGAGGAGCGCCAGGTCACCATCGACGGGCAGACCTATGAACTGCCGAGCCCCTTCATGGTGGTGGCGACGCAGAACCCCGTCGAGATGGAGGGGACCTATCCGCTGCCCGAGGCGCAGCGCGACCGCTTCATGGCGCGCGTCTCGATCGGCTATCCGAACGCGGAGGCCGAGCTGCAGATGCTGGACGTGCACGGCGGCGTCTCGCCGCTCGACGACCTCCAGCCGGTGGCGCACGCGCACGACATCGTGAAGCTCATCGACGCGGTCCGGAAGGTCCATGTCGCCGACGCCGTGCGGAGGTACGCGGTCGACCTGGTCTCCGCGACCCGCAACCACCCGGAGCTGAGACTCGGCGCCTCACCGCGCGCGACGCTGCACCTGGTGCGGGCGGCCAAGGCCTCCGCGGCGCTCAGCGGCCGTGAGTTCGCCCTGCCGGACGATGTGCAGGCGCTCGCGGTCGCGGTGCTCGCGCACCGGCTGCTGCCCACGGCACAGGCCCAGTTGAACCGGCGTACGGCCGAATCGGTTGTCCTGGAGATACTCCAGCGGACGCCGGTCCCGGCCGCAGCCCAGCCGAACAGCGGCTTCTTCGGTCAGCAGCCGCCCGGCGCACGGAGGCTGTGATGGCGGCCGGGGGGCCGCAGCCGGCGCAGGCAGAGGAGGGCAAGGGCGGCATTCGGACCGCGCTCGCGGGACTGACCACGCGCGGGCGTTCGTTCCTGGCGGCCGGGATCGCCGCGGCCGTCTGCGCGTACGTCCTGGGGCAGAGCGATCTGCTCCGGGTCGGCCTGCTGCTCGCGGTGCTCCCGCTGGTGTGCGCGACGGTGCTTTACCGCACCCGCTATCGCGTGGCGGGCAGCCGCAGGCTCTCCCCCGCGCGCGTGCCCGCCAGTTCCGAGGCCCGCGTCCATCTGCGGATGGACAATGTCTCGCGGCTTCCCACGGGGCTCCTCATGCTCCAGGACCGGGTGCCCTACGTCCTGGGGCCACGGCCCCGGTTCGTGCTCGACCGGGTGGAGGCGGGGGGCCGCCGCGAGGTGTCCTACCGGGTCCGCTCGGACCTGCGAGGGCGCTATCCGCTCGGTCCGCTGCAGCTGCGCCTGACGGACCCCTTCGGGATGTGCGAGCTGACCCGCTCCTTCTCGACGTACGACACCTTGACGGTGATCCCGCGGGTGGAGGCGCTGCCTCCGGTGCGGCTCACCGGCGAGGCCAAGGGGTACGGCGACGGGCGGCACCGTTCGCTGGCGCTCGCCGGCGAGGACGACGTGATCCCGCGCGGCTACCGCCACGGCGACGACCTGCGCCGCGTCCACTGGCGCTCCACGGCTCGCTACGGCGAGTTGATGGTGCGCCGCGAGGAGCAGCCGCAGCGGGCCCGCTGCACGGTGCTCCTGGACACCCGGGCGCTCGCCTTCCGGGGCGCGGGTCCGGACTCGGCGTTCGAGTGGGCGGTGTCGGGCACCGCGTCCACGCTTGTGCACATGCTCGAACGGGGCTTCTCCGTAAGGCTGTTGACCGACACCGGCAACTCGGTGCCGGGTGAGGGCGCGGACGGTTTCGCGGGCGCGAGCCAGGAGTCGGCGGACGCCGCCGGACTGATGATGGACACCCTCGCCGTGGTCGACCACTCGGACGGCGCGGGGCTCTCGCGCGCGTACGACGTGCTGCGCGGCGGCAACGAAGGGCTGCTGATCGCCTTCCTCGGCGACCTGGACGAGGAGCAGGCCACGGTGGCCGCCAAGATGCGCCAGCGCAGTGGCGCCGCCGTCGCCTTCGTCCTGGACAGCACGGCCTGGGCGCAGGGCCCTGGCGGCTCTCCTGCGGGCCCCGGAGAGGAGCGCCTTCGGATGCTCCGCGAGGCGGGCTGGACGGCCGTGGCGGTGCCTCCGGGGGTCGGCCTGACGGACCTGTGGCGCCAGGCGGACCACCTGCGGACGACCGCGGGCCCGGCTCCGACGGCGGGGACGACGGGGGGCTGGGCATGAGCGGCGGCCGGTTCCCGACGGGGCCACGCAGCACCACACGTACGACCATGTGTACGACAACGGGGGGACGCTCATGAGTGGGCGCGCACGACTGGCGCTCAGTGCCACGGCAGCCACGCTGATGGCGTCGGGGGCGCTGATTCCGCTCGTCGATCCGGCGACGTGGTTCGTCCAGGCGGCGATCCTGCTCGCGCTGCAGAGCGGCGTGGGCGCGCTCACCCGGCGGGTGCCGCTGGCCCGGCCGGTCACGGTCGCGGTACAGGCCCTGGTGACACTGCTCCTGCTGACCCTGGTGTTCGCCCGCGAGCAGGCGATCGCCGGGGTGCTTCCCGGGCCCGACGTGTTCCGGGAGTTCGGTCTGCTGCTGCAGGCGGGCGGCGACGATGTCGGGCAGTACGCGATCCCCGCGCCGCTCAGCGACGGCATCCGGCTGATGCTGGTCGGCGGCGTCCTGGTGATCGGCCTCGCGGTGGACGCCCTCGCGGTGACCTTCCGTACGGCGGCGCCCGCGGGGCTTCCGCTGCTCGCGCTGTACTCGGTCGCGGCGGGCCTCTCCGGGGACGGCGCGGGATGGCTGTGGTTCCTGCTGGCGGCCGCCGGATATCTGCTGCTGCTCCTGGCGGAGGGCCGGGACCGGCTCTCCCAGTGGGGGCGCGTCTTCGGGGGCGCGGCGCGCGGTCCCGGCCGGATCTCGGGGGGCCTGGAGAGCGACACCGGCGCGGTCGCCCCGATCCGCACCGGGCGGCGCATCGGCGCGGTCGCGCTGGGCATCGCCCTGGTGGTGCCGATCGGCCTGCCCGCACTGGACGGCGGTCTTCTCGACGGCTCCGGCGGCCCCGGAGGCTCGGGTTCCGGCGGTGGCGGCACGATCTCCGCGGTGAATCCGCTGGTCGCGCTTCAGGACAGCCTGAACGAACCGGACGACCGCGAGGTCATCTCGTACAAGACGAACGCCGAGTCGACCGAGAACCTCTATCTGCGGATCGTCTCGCTCGACCAGTTCGACGGGACGACGTGGAAGACCACCGTCCGGCGCATCCAGGACGTGCCGTCGCGGCTCGACGACCCGCCGGGGCTCTCCCCCGACGTGCCGAGGACGGAGATCCAGACCAACATCTCGGCCGCCGACAGCTACGCGCAGAACTGGCTGCCGATGCCCTACCCGGCGAGCGAGGTCGACATCAGCGGCCGCTGGCGGTACGAGCCGGTGGGGCGCGCCCTCGTCGGTGACCGCGGGCAGACGACGCGTGGTGCGCAGTACGAGGTCAAGAGCCTGGTCGTGAATCCGACGGCCGCGCAGCTCGCCGACGCGCCCGAGGCTCCCGAGGCCCTGCAGCGCGAGTTCACCAAGGTGCCCGACTCGCTGCCCCCGGTGGTGTCGACGGAGGCGCGCAAGATCACCCAGGGTGCGTCGAACGACTACGAGAAGGCGGTCAAGCTCCAGGACTATTTCGCGTCGGAGGGCGGCTTCACGTACAACACGCAGGTGCGTGCGGGCAGCGGCCCGGCGGCGATCGCCCGCTTCCTGGAGCAGAAGGAGGGCTTCTGCGTCCACTTCTCGTTCGCCATGGCGTCGATGGCGCGGACGCTGGGCATCCCGGCGCGCGTCGCGGTGGGCTTCACGCCCGGAGCGGCCCAGGCCGACGGATCGATGTCGGTCGGCCTGCGGGACGCGCACGCCTGGCCCGAGCTGTACTTCGAGGGCGTGGGCTGGACCCGCTTCGAGCCGACGCCGAACCGTGGCACGGTGCCGGACTACACCCGCGCGGACACCCCGTCCGACGATGCGAGCGACCCCGCGGCGCCGGAGCCGACGCAGTCCACCGCGCCGTCCAGTGAGCCCTCGGCGTCCGCGAGCTGCCCGGCCGACCAGCAGAAGCAGGGCGGCTGCGCGAGCACGGCGCCGGCGATCGCGGGCGGTTCGGGCGGCGACGGGCCACCGCTCGGCATGATCCTTGCCGTGACGCTGGGCGCGCTGGTGGTCATCGCGGTGCCGCTGCTTCCGATGCTGTGGCGCAAGCGGATCCGGGCCGTACGCCTGGGGTCGCCCGGCCGGACGGCCGAGGAGGCGTCCGCGCGGACGCTCGCCGCCTGGCTCGAAGTGACCGACACGGCCTGGGACCACGGCATCACGCCGGACGAGTCGCAGACCCCGCGCAAGGCGGCGGCCCGGATCGTCCGCGTCGGGCAGCTGGGCGCGGCGCCCGCGGAGTCCGTCCATCGCCTCGCGGCGGCGGTCGAGCAGGTTCTCTACGCGCCGCGGCCCCAGCCGACGGCCGGCCTGGTCGACGACGTCCATCGTGTACGGGACGGGCTGCGGGCCGCGGTGGGCCGCCCGGCCCGGCTGCGGGCGACGCTCGCGCCGCGTTCGGCCGCGCGGGTGGTGTGGGCCGTCTCCGAGCGCTGGGCGGCGGCCAGGGCCCGGTGGGCCGAGCGGGTGGCCAAGCGCTGGGCCGCGCTGCGCAGGCCGTCACGGCCGTCCCAGCAGCAGGGCTGAGCGCCCCTGCGGGGGCTGAGCGATGTGTAAGGGGTGACCGCCCATGGGCGGTCACCCCTTACACGGTTCACCTGGCCCCTACGGTTCACACGGCCGCCCACAGAGTTCACAGGGCATGGCCCACAGGGCTCCGGAAACACGTCAGCCGTCAGCCCCACAAGTGAGGCCGACGGCTGACGGAAAGATCAGCTGCGGAGAGATCAGCTGGGCGAAGCCCAGAAGTTCACTGCCCCTGTTGCTCGTCGCGGCGACGCTGCCACCGCTGCTCGATCCGGTCCATCACCGACCGGCGTTGCCTGGTCTGCCGACGGGCGGGAGCGCCGCCCGGCGCTGTGGCCGCGCCGGCTGCCGGCTGTTCGCCAGGCTTGGGCGCCTTGCGCCATCCAGTGACCGCGAGCACCGCACATCCCAGCATGACGAGGAATCCCACCACGCTGACCCAGATCAGCTGGGCGACCATTCCGGCCATGAGAAGGGCGATACCCACAAGGAAGCCCGCGACCGCTTGGTAGACCCGTCGCCGGGTGTACGTACGCAGCCCGCTTCCCTCGAGCGCTGTCGCGAACTTGGGATCTTCGGCGTACAGCGCTCGCTCCATCTGCTCGAGCATGCGCTGCTCGTGCTCCGAGAGCGGCACGGAGTCCTCCTCATCGTGCAGTCGCCGGGGCGACCGGGGGTCCCCTTCAGGATAGGCAGGGAATCGCCCCCGTGAAACCCGCCCCTCTGCGCCAACTTCGCCAAACCGGACCGCCCTGCCGCTCCGGCTCGCTGAAGCGTGCATTCCCCAGCTGCCGGTCCGGCATGCCGGACGGTCTGCCTCGATCATACGGCGCCCATAGCCCGTTCGGAGGGTGTGTGCCGTACTCCATGTGCCGCTGCGCCCCTGATCAGCGCGGCGGCCAGGGCGGACATCAGGCCTCGTCGGCATCCCCGGTCTCACCGAGCACATGCAGCTGGGTGGCCACGGCATGGAAGGCGGCGAGCTCCGCGGCGGCCGCCTCCAGCTTGAGCAGGGCTTCCAGGGCGCCGGGCTCGGTGTCCACCAGGACGCCGGGGACGAGGTCGGCGAAGACCCGCACGCCGTGCACCGCGCCGACCCGCACACCCGCGGCCTCGACCAGACCCGTGAGCTGCTCGGCGGTGAACCGCCGGGGCACGGGGTCGCCGTCGCCCCAGCGGCCCGCGGGGTCGCCGAGCGCCTGCCTGGCCTCGGTGAAGTGCCCGGCGAGCGCCCTGGCGAGCACGGCCCCGCCGAGGCCCGCGGCGAGCAGGCTGAGGGTGCCGGAGGGACGCAGGGCGCCGACGGCGTTGCGTACGCCCTCGGCGGGGTCGTCCACGTACTCCAGGACGCCGTGGCACAGCACGGCGTCGTACCCGCTGCGCTCCACGACGTCGAACAGGCCGTGTACGTCGCCCTGGACGCCGCGCACGCGGTCGGCGACGCCGGCCTCGGCGGCCCGGCGCTCGAGGGCGAAGAGCGCGTTCGGGCTGGGGTCGACGACGGTGACGGTGTGGCCGAGGCGGGCGACGGGCACGGCGAAGTTGCCACTGCCGCCCCCGGTGTCGAGCACATCGAGCGACTCGCGGCCCGTGGCCTTGACCCGGCGGTCGAGAGCGTCCTTGAGGACCTCCCAGACCACGGCGGTACGGAGAGAAGCGCGGGGGCGCATCGGGTCCGACACGGCAGTTGACTCCTCGGCGCGTCCACCGCGTGGTCCGCGGCGGAGCTAGGGGGGTTCCCTCCTCTCGGCCCATGAGCGGCGGAGGAGGGTGCGGGCGTTCCCACCCTATTGCCTTCGGCCGACTGCCCCGTCACCCGGCGTCCGGCGGCTCCTGCCTGGGCTGGGGCAGCACGGGCTGCAGCACAAGCATCCGCTCGACCAGGCGCAGGAACATCGCGGTGTCACGTATCAGGTCGTCGGCGTCGCGGGTGGTCGCCGCGCCCCGTATGCCCGCCTCGGCGCGGGCCCTGCGCGCGGCGCCCGATGCGAACAGGGCGCTCCACTCCGTCAGTTCGGGCGCTATCTCCGGGAGCACTTCCCAGGCGCTGCGGATCCGCTGCCTGCGGCGCGGTGTCGTCTCGGGGCGGCCACGGGCGGCGAGGACGGCGGCCGCGGTGCGCAGGGCGGCGAGGTGGGCGGTGGCGTAGCGCTCGTTCGAGGTCTCCAGGTGCGCCGCCTCGTCGAGTCCGGCGCGGGCCTGGGCGAGCAGTTCGAGTGCGGCGGGCGGGGCCGTGGCCCGGCGCAGGACGGGGTGGACGTCGCTCGCCGGGCCGGTCAGCGAGGGGGCAGGGCCGACGGGGCGGTGCCGACGTGCGGCTGCTGCGGAAGTGCTGGCCATGACGAACCTCCTGTCGTCGCGTGACGGCGCAGTGGCCGTATGTGCCCATCGTGAAGTACGCCACTGACAATCGGCTCTGACCTGCGACTTTGCCTCGATCGCGGCTTCGCGCTAGTTTTTGCACTGACCAGTCAGTTCAAAAGGGGTGCGAGGGGGGACCGTGGACGGTCCGACGGACGACGGTCGGCGGGGAGCCGCTGTCACAGCCAAGGGCTTCGGCCTGAAGGGGCCGCGGGGCTGGGCGTTCCGCGGGGTCGATGTCGACGCGGAGCCGGGGGCGCTGATCGCGGTCGAGGGGCCCTCTGGGTCGGGCCGCACCTGTCTCCTCCTCGCACTCACCGGACGTATGCGCCCGACCGAGGGCGATGCCTCGGTGGGCGGCTTCCGACTGCCCAAGCAGCTCGCGGCGGTGCGCCGGATCAGCGCGCTCGGGCCCGTGCCCGGCGTCACGGATCTCGACCCGGCACTGACCGTGGCCGAGCATCTGCACGAACGGGCGCTGCTGCAGCGGCGGTTCGGCGGCTCGCTGCGTGATCTGCTGAAGCCGCGGGCCGAGCGGGCGACCGAGGCACGGCTGCGGATCGACACGGCGCTGACCGCGGCGGGACTCGACATGGAGTCGCTGCCCAAGGGCCGGCGCACCTCCGTACGCGATCTGGAACGCCTGGAGGCGCTGCGGCTCTCCGTGGCCCTCGCGCTGATCGGGCGGCCGCGGCTGCTCGGCGTCGACGACATCGACCTCAAGCTCTCGGACGCCGAACGGGTGGCGGCCTGGGCCCTGTTGAGGTCCGTCGCCGAGCGCGGCACCACGGTCGTGGCGGTGTGCAGCGAGGCACCCGATGACGCGGTCGTCGTGTCCACCGAGCGTCCCGCCGACGCCGCCGGCGAGCCCGAAGCCGCATCTGAAGCCACCGAGACCGAGCCCGAGCCCGAGACACACGACAAGGAGGCGGCCGATGCGCGCGCCTAAGCTGGCCTCGCTCGAGCTCCGGCGCTTCGGCAGGGGGAAGCTGCCCCGAGCGGCGCTCGTCGCCCTCCTGCTGCTGCCCCTGCTGTACGGCGCCCTGTACCTGTGTTCCTTCTGGGACCCGTACGGCCGTCTCGACCGGATACCCGTCGCGCTCGTCAACGACGACAAGGGGGCCACCGCCGGGGGCAAGAAGCTCGCGGCGGGCGACGGCATCGTCGACGGGCTGCGGGACAGCAAGACGTTCGACTGGCACGAGGTGAGCGCCGCCGAGGCGCGCGACGGCGTCGAGGACGGGACGTACTACCTGTCCCTGACGATGCCGTCGGACTTCAGCAAGCGCATCGCGTCGAGTTCGGGCGAATCCCCGGAGACGGGTGCCCTGCAGGTCAGGACGAACGACGCCAACAACTACATCGTCGGGCAGATCTCGCGGACGGTCTTCTCCGAGGTGCGTACGGCGGCCTCCACGAAGGCATCCCGCTCCTTCCTCGACAAGATCTTCATCTCGTTCTCCGACATCCACGGGGCGACCGAGAAGGCCGCCAAGGGCGCCGACAAGCTCGATGGCGGCATCGGCAAGGCGAAGAAGGGTTCGAAGGACCTCGCGAAGGGCCTGAAGGACGCCAAGGACGGCAGCGGCGACCTGGCCGGAGGCATCAAGAAGCTCCACAAGGGCGCGGGCGAGCTGAAGGACGGCTCGAAGAAGGTCTCGGACGGCACACAGAAGCTGGCCGACAAGGTCAACGGCACCGCGGACCAGGTGCGGCCCTTCCTGAAGGACAACGGCAAGACCATCGGGGACACGGCGCAGCTCGTCGCCGACTCCTCCAAGGCGATGCGCCACAACCTGGACACCTGGGTCAAGCTCGCGCCCGGGGCGGCCGAGGGGGCGGCTGACGGCTCCAAGGTCATCGGCGACCTCTACACGGAGCAGTGCGAGAAGGCCCCTCTTCCCAACCCCTCCTGCCCGAAGCTCAAGGAGGCCAAGAAGTCCGCGGAGAACGTGTCGACCATCGCGGACGACATGAACACCTTGATCAAGGACCAGAACAGCGACGTCAAGGCGCTCGACAAGCACCTCGCCACGCTGCAGAAGAAGTCGCAGGCACTGGCCGACCGCGCACCGCACCTCGACGATGACCTGGAGACCGCGGTCACCCAGATCAACGACCTCAACAAGGGCGCGGGGAAGGTCGCCAAGGGCGCCAAGAAGCTGCACACGGGCCTCGGCACCGCCAAGACCGGCTCCGTCGACCTCGACGAGGGCGTCGGCAAGCTCAAGACAGGCGCGAACGACCTGGAGGGCGGCCTGTTCAAGCTGGCCGACGGCTCCGGGAAGCTGGCCAGCGGGCTGCACGACGGCGTCGAGCAGATCCCCGACTACGACAAGCAGGACCGCGACCAGCGCACCGACGTGATGGCCGACCCCGTGCAGCTCGCCTCCCAGTCGATGCACAAGGCGCCCAACTACGGCACCGGTTTCGCGCCGTACTTCATCCCGCTCTCCCTGTGGGTCGGCGCGATGGTGGCGTACATGCTGATCCAGCCGCTGAACCGGCGCGCGCTCGCCGCGGGCGCGTCCGCCTGGCGGATCGCGTTCGCGGGCTGGCTGCCGGTCGCCGCCCTGGGTGTGCTGCAGACGGCCGCCCTGATGTCGGTCCTGCACTGGGGCCTCGGTCTGCAGATGGCGCGGGCGGCCGGGACCGTGGGCTTCCTCTGCCTGGTGACGTGCTGCTTCGCGGCGATCGTGCAGTGGCTCAACGCGCGCTTCGGAGCGGCCGGGCGGATCCTCGTCCTGGCGGTCCTGATGCTGCAACTGACCTCGGCGGGCGGCACGTACCCCGTCCAGACCAGCCCGTCCTTCTTCGGCGCGATCCACCCCTTCCTGCCGATGAGTTACGTCGTCGACGCTCTACGGAGGCTCATCACGGGCGGCGGACTCGGCCCCGTCTGGCAGGCGTGCGCGGTGCTCACGGCCTTCACTCTGGGCGCCCTCGCGCTCACCGCGCTCTCCGCGCGCCGCAAGCAGGTGTGGACGCTGGACCGGCTGCACCCGGAGCTGAGCCTGTGAGCACCGCAAGACCTGTGAGAATCGGGCCCATGGACAGCAGCGCAACCAGCACCCGGCGCGAGGCCACCCGGCAGAAGCTCTACGAGGCGGCCGTCACGCTCATCGCCGAGCAGGGCTTCTCGGCCACGACGGTCGACGAGATCGCCGAGCGGGCCGGGGTGGCGAAGGGCACGGTCTACTACAACTTCGCGAGCAAATCGGTCCTCTTCGAAGAGCTCCTCCGGCACGGCGTCGGCCTGCTCACCGCCTCCCTGAAGGAGGCGGCCGAGAAGGCCGACGCGAGCGGCGGCAGCAAGGTCGACGCCCTGGACGCGATGATCCGGGCCGGCCTCGTCTTCATCGACCGCTATCCGGCCTTCACCCAGCTGTACGTCGCCGAGCTGTGGCGCACCAACCGGGCCTGGCAGTCCACGCTGATGGTGGTCAGGCAGCAGGCGGTCGCCGTGGTCGAGGACGTACTGCGCGGAGGCGTCGAGAACGGCGAGCTCAGCGAGGAGATCGACATCCCCCTGACGGCCGCCGCGCTCGTCGGGATGGTCCTCGTCGCGGCGCTCGACTGGCAGGCGTTCCAGCCGGAACGCTCGCTCGACGACGTGCACTCGGCGCTCTCACGGCTGCTGCAGGGCCGGGTGAGCGGAGGCCGCTGAGCGGCACACAGAAGACCGGGCAGCACACAGAAGAGCGCCGGTCCGGTGCCTCCTGATCTCCAGGCGGCGCCGGACCGGCGCTTCTCGTTCCCCCTAAACCCCCGTTCGGCCCCGGGCGGTCATCCCCGAGTCCCCCGGTCCCCCGAGTCACCCCCGCGCCTCGCTCCCACCTTCGGTGGGGTGGGAGGAGCGGCCAAGGGCGCTGCGCGGTTCCGCCGCCCCGTGTCGGCGGTACCGGCGCCGCGCCCTTCTCCGTGCCCCTCACTCTTCCGTCTTCGCAGGTCGGGACCCATCCGCGTGCGTACTCATCTCCCTCACTAGGTACGGATACTCAGGCCTGGGTGCTCAACCCCACGCCCGTGGGTCCGCCACTGGTTACGATCGCGTCCGTGTCCGTACTCCCCCTGGTGTTCACCAGTGGCTGGGCCAGCGGGATCAACGCGTACGCCGTGGTCCTGCTGCTCGGTGTCTTCGGCGCGACCGGGGTCAGCGACGAGGTGCCCGAGTCGCTGCAGCGAACCGATGTGCTCGTCGTCGCCGGGGTGCTGTTCGCCTGCGAGGCCGTCGCCGACAAGATCCCGTACGTCGACTCGATATGGGACTCCGTGCACACCGTGATCCGGCCGGTGTCCGGCGCCGTGGTCGGGGCGCTGCTCGCTGGGCAGAGTGGCTCGCTGCCGGATCTGGCGGCCGGAGCGGTGGGCGGGTCGACGGCGCTGGCCAGTCACTGCGTCAAGGCCGGGACCCGGATGGCGATCAACAGCTCCCCCGAGCCGTTCAGCAACATCATCGTGAGCACGGCGGAGGATCTCGGGGTCGGCGGGATCATCAGCTTCGCGATGTTCTACCCGGAGGCCGCGGCGATCATCGCGGCGGTGCTGCTGCTCCTCGGGCTGCTGATACTGGTCTTCCTGATCTCGCGGATCCGGCGGTTCCTGCGGCGCAGGGCCCAGCGGCGCGAGGAGAAGCGGATCGCGGCGCGGCTGGGTCGGCCGCCGGACTGAGGGCTCCGGACCGAGGGCTCCCGGCGTGACTGTCAGTGGTGGCCGATAGGGTTTTTCGCATGGCACGGATTGTGGTGATCGGCGCCGGGATGGGCGCGATGGCGGCGGCCGCCCGGCTGGCCGTCGCGGGCCACCGGGTGGTGGTGCACGAGCGGTCGGGGACGTACGGCGGCGCGCTCGGCCGCGTGGAGCGGGACGGCTTCGCGTTCGACACGGGCCCGGGCCTGCTCCATCTCCCCGCCGTCTACCGCGACTTGTTCGTGAAGACCGGCAAGGAGCCGCTGGAGAAGGTCGTCGAGCTGTCCCAGGTGGAGCCTGCGGTCCGGCACGTCTTCGCGGACGGCACCACGGCCGATCTGCCGAACGCGTCCCGCGCGGGCGTCGGCGAGGCCTTGGACGCGGCCCTCGGCAGCGGTGCGGGCGCCGGCTGGTCGGCGTTCATGAACCGCGCCCGTGAGGCCTGGGACCGCACCCGCCGCCCCCTCCTGGAAGAGCCGCTCTGGCCGAACTGGCAGGTGCTGGCCGACCGCGAGCCCTACCCCTCGGTGCCGCACAAGCGCCTCCTGCGGCGCGAGCGCCGCGCGGCCACCCTCACCGAGGTCGCCGAGCTCGAACTGGGCGGGGACGCCCGGCTGCGCGCGCTCCTCGAGCAGTACGCCCTCGCGTACGGCCTCGACCCGCGGACGGCCCCGGCCAGCGCGGCCGTCCTGCCCTACCTGGAGCACACCTTCGGCGCGTGGTCCGTGCGCGGCGGGATGCGCGCCCTCGCCCAAGCCGTGTACGAGCGGTGCCTGGCCCGCAGGGTCGAGTTCGCGTTCGACTCCGCGGTGACCCGGATCGCCGAGAAGGACGGCCGCGCGGCGGGCGTCGAGCTCGCGGACGGGACGGCGCACGAGGCGGACTTCGTGGTCGCCGGTGTCGCGCCCGGCGTACTGGACGGCCTACTGTCCGGTGTATCCGGCATGTCCGGGGCATCCGGTGTGAACATACGCGCGGAGGGTGAGGTGCCGGCCAGGTCCGGACTGCCCAGCCGCCTCACGGTGCTCCTCGCCCTGCGCGGAGCCCGGCCCGCGGGGACGCCGCACCGGACGGTGCTGCACACCCCCGACCGGCAGGACGAGCTCGACCGGCTCTTCGGGGACCGCCCGGGGCTGCCCGCCACGCCGACCGTCACGGTGCTGCGCCCCGACGACCCTTCGCTCACGCCCGACGCCGGGCATGAGGCGGTCACCCTCACGGTCACCGTCCCCGCGCACACGGAGATCACCGAGGCGGACGTGGACCGGCTGCTGACCCGCGCCGAGACGGCCGTGCCGGGGCTGCGGGAGCGGCTCCTGTGGCACGAGGTCCGCACCCCGGCCGACATCGCGGAGGCCACCGGCGCCGAAGGCGGCGCGGTCCCGCCCCCGTCCCTCGCGGCGGGCGAAGGCCGGCTGCTTCACCCGGCCAACAGCACGCGCGTGCCGGGGCTCTTCGCAGTCGGCGGCTGGTCGCACCCGGGCGGCGGGCTTCCGCACGCCGGCATGTCGGGCACGCTGGTCGCCGGGCTGATCGTGGAGGGACCGGAGTTCCGCGGCTCGCAGTGAGCCCCGGGGTCAGTAGCGGTACTGCTCGTTGTACCCCGCGTCGTACCCGTGCCCCTGGGCCTGGTCGCCCTGGTTCGGATACGGCTGCTCGGGCGGGAGTTCGCCCCCGTACGCCCCGTAAGGGTCGTCGACGCTGCGCTGCTGGGGCACCCAGACCCCGCCGGGCGGCGTCTCGCTGTAGCCACCGCCGCCGTTGCCATTGCCGTACGGATCGGCGGCGGGATAGGGCGGGTACGGCTGCTGGTCGCCGTAGGTGTCGTAGCTCTGCTGGCCGCCGTAGGTCTGCGTCCCGATGTACGGGTCGGAGTACGCGGCGTACTGCTGCTGTCCGGTCTCCCCGTAGGCGTAGGGCTGCTGCGGGTCATAGCCCGCCGTGGCGTACGTGTCGTAGCCGTAGCCGCTGTCCTGGGCGGGCTGCTCCTGTGCGTACGCGGAGTCGCTGTACACGCCGTACTGCCCGGTGTCGTCCGGCATGGGCTCCGGCGCGTAGACCCCCTCGCCGGGCGCGTGCGCGGGCGGCTCGGGCTGCTCGTACGCGAGGTCGGAGACCTGGAGCGTCGGGTCCTGGGCGGCGGCCCGCGGCGAGGTCTTGCGGCGCTTGCTCAGGCCGGGCTGGCCGCCGAGCGCCCAGCCGGTCGAGAAGCCGCGGCGGAACGACAGCGTCACGTACGTCTGCCCCGTCGCGAAGGCGATCGCGCCGGCGCCGATCACGACCACCGACGGCATCAGGACGCCGATGACCACCCCGAGGAAGCCCCCGAAGGCGAGCAGCCGCCAGCGCAGTCGCGCCTTGTACTGCAGCAGCACCTCGCCGAGCAGCCACAGCGCGACGCATCCGAACGCGATGTAGAGGACCGTCCAGCCCATGTACGCCCCTCTCCCCACGGCCGCCGCCCCAGGGGTACGGCCGGTCAGGCCTGCGGGTGATGCAGACCCAGATTCTCGTAGATCTCCAGCGTCGCCGTGGAGTTGTTCAGCGTGATGAAGTGCAGCCCCGGCACACCCTCGGCCAGCAACCGCGCGCAGAACTCCGTCGCGAACTCGATGCCAATGGAGCGTACAGCCGCCGGATCGTCTTTGGCTGTGAGGATGCGCTCTTTGAGCGCCGGCGGGAAGGAAGCATTGCTGAGCTGGGGCAGCCGCTCCAGCATGCGCACGTTCGTCACCGGCATGATCTCCGGGATGATCGGCGTCGAACAGCCCGCGGCCTCGACCCGGTCGCGCAGGCGCAGATACTCCTCCGGGTAGAAGAACATCTGTGTGATTGCGTAGTCGGCGCCCGCGCGGCACTTGTCGACGAAGTGCCGGACGTCCGTGTCCCAGTCCTCCGACCGCGGATGCATCGCGGGGAAGGCCGCGACGCCCACGCAGAAGTCACCCGACTCCTTGATCAGCTGGACCAGTTCGGCGGCGTATGTGAGGCCTTCGGGGTGCTTGACCCAGTCGGCGAGCGGGTCGCCGGGCGGGTCGCCGCGGACCGCGAGCATGTTCCTGATCCCGGCGTCCGCGTACTGCCCGATGATGTTGCGCAGCTCGGCCACGGAGTGGTCGACCGCGGTGAGGTGGGCGACAGGCGTGAGCGTCGAGTCGGCGACGATCTGCTGGGTCTCCTTGACCGTGCCCGCACGCGTCGAGCCGCCCGCTCCGTACGTCACGGAGACGAAGCTGGGGGCCACCGCCTCGACCCGGCGCAGCGCGTTCCACAGGTTCCGCTCGCCCTTCGGGGTCTTCGGCGCCGAGAACTCGAACGAGTACGTGGTCTTGCCGGTCGCAAGCATGTCGCGCACGGTGCGTGCGCGATCTGTCCTGGTGGAAGCAGTGCCTAGGGCCATACGGGCAGGTTAGCGACGGGGTGCCGCACCGGCTAATCCCCGTCCACCTTACGGACAGCTTCCCCGGAGGATGGCCGAAGAACGCCGATCAGGCCGTACGCAGCCGCTTTGCGAAGTCCGCCGCGGCCGCCGCCGGATCGTCCGCCTCGGTGATGGCCCGGACGACGACGACGCGGCGGGCGCCCGCTTCGAGCACCTCGTCCAGATTGCCCGCGTCGATACCGCCGATCGCGAACCACGGGCGGTCCGTGCCCAGCGACGCCGTGTACCGGACCAGGTCGAGACCGGGGGCGTGCCGTCCCGGCTTAGTGGGGGTCGGCCAGCAGGGGCCCGTGCAGAAGTAGTCCACGCCGTCCTGGACGGCCGCCGCCGCGGCCTCGGACTCGGCGTGTGTGGAGCGGCCGATGAGTACGTCGTCGCCCAGGATGCGGCGGGCCGCGGGCACGGGCAGGTCGCCCTGGCCCAGGTGCAGCACATCGGCGCCGATGGCGTGCGCGACGTCCGCGCGGTCGTTCACGGCGAGGAGCTTGCCGTGCCGACGTGCGGCGTCGGCGAAGAACTGGAGGTGCTCGAGCTCCTCGGCGGCCTCCAGGCCCTTGTCGCGCAGCTGCACGATGTCGACGCCGGCACCGAGGACGGCGTCGAGGAACTCCGGGAGGTCTCCCTGGCGCTTGCGGGCGTCCACGCACAGGTAGAGGCGGGCGTCGGCGAGCTGCTCGCGGGCAGGCGTGATGGCCATGGAGTGTTCCCCCCGGGTGTCGGTGGCGGTGGCGTACGGGCCGCGTGGAGCACGCTGCGGCCCGTACACCGCACGGTTCGGATCAGGTCAGACGGCGAGCGCCTGGGCGCGGCGCTTCACCTCCGTGCCGCGATTCTCGCTCAGCGCCTGCGCGGGCGTGCCCGGCAGGGTCGGGTCGGCGGTGAAGAGCCACTCCAGCATCTCTTCGTCGGAGAAGCCGTCGTCCCTCAGGAGCGTCAAGGTGCCGGTCAGGCCCTTGACGATCTTGTCGCCGTCGATGAAGGCGGCGGGCACCTGGAGCGCGCGGTTCTCACCACGGCGCACGGCGATCAGCTGGCCCTCCTTGACCAGCTGGCGCACACGCGTCACCTCGACGTCGAGCATTTCGGCGATGTCGGGGAGGTGGAGCCATGCGGGGACGAGAGCATCAGTCTTTGCGTCAATCTCGGTCACAGGACAAAGCGTATCCCCGGCGACTGACAGAGGGCGGCACAGGCGGCGCGGCTACTCCAGGACCGCCTTTTTGAGCGGCACCGACGGATCCGCCGCCTTGGCCGGATCGAGCCGCGCGCCGCTCTCGATCAGCTTGCGGCCCTGGGCGAGGTCCCGGGGGCGCCCCACCGCGAGGACGGCCACCAGGGCGCCCGCGCGCAGCCAGCACACCGTCCAGGCCGCGCCCGCCGGGTCACCTCGCCACACCAGTGCGTCGGCGGAGCCGTGGTGTCCCGCGTACTGGACGAAGCGGCCGAACTGCTCGGACCAGAAGTACGGGACCGGGTCGTACGCCGCGGGGGCCTCGCCGATGATGTTGGCCGCGACCGTGCGCGGGCCCTGGAGGGCGTTGTCCCAGTGGTGGACGAGGAGGCGCTCGCCGTACCTTCCCGAAGGGAAGGAGGAGCAGTCCCCGACCGCGTACACATCCGGTTCCGAGGTCCTCAGGTGGTCGTCGGCGACGACCTCACGGTGGGCGCCGAGGGCGATCCCGGAATCCGCGAGCCACTGCGTGGCGGGCCGGGCGCCGATGCCGACGACGACCGCGCCGGCGGGCAGCCGGGTGCCGTCGTCGAGGAAGACGGTGCCGGGCTCGACGCGCTCCACGCGCGCGTGGGTGCGCAGTTCGGCCCCGGAGTCCGCGTACCAAGCGGCCATCGGCGCCGCGACCTCCGCAGGCAGCGCCCCCGCGAGCGGCCGCTCGGCGGCCTCGACCACGGTGACCGCGCAGCCCGCCTCGCGCGCGGCGGTGGCGAACTCGGCGCCGATCCAGCCCGCCCCGACGACCACGATGTCGTGCTGCTCGGCGAGCACCGGGCGCAGCCGTTCGGCGTCGTCCAGCGTGCGCAGCAGATGGACGCCGGGGACTCCGGAGGCGCCGGGCAGCAGGATCGGCTCGGCGCCGGTGGCGATGACGAGGGCGTCGTACGGGACCGGACCCCGCTCGGTGTCCAGTTCGTGGTCCGCGGGGCGGACACCCGTGACCTCGTGGCCCAGGCTCAGCTCGATGCCCAGCGCCTCGAAGTCGACGTCGAAGGCGGAGCCCTCCGCCTTGCCGAGCAGCACGGCCTTGGACAGCGGCGGCCTGTCGTACGGCTGATGGGGTTCCGCCCCGATGAGGGTGACCGCACCGGTGAACCCCTGATCGCGCAGGGCCACGGCGGTCTGCACCCCGGCCATCCCCGCGCCGACGATGACGACCTGGCGCTCTGCCTGCCTCTGCTGCTCGCTCACCCGATCACTGTAGGGCGGCACGGGACGCCGACTTCAGGGCGCGACGAGGAGATCTCTGACACACCGTCACCGCCCATATCCGGACAGCTCCCCCTACTGCCGCCGGACCCGACGGGCTAGGGTGGCCGGTGCAGAGCACTCGCGGGAGCCCGGACGCACCGGGCTGAGAGGGAGGCTGGGACGGCCTCCGACCGTACGAACCTGATCCGGGTCATGCCGGCGAAGGGAGGGGCTGGACACCCATGCATCCACGTACACCACCCCATGCGACAACGGACGTCCTCGTCGTCGGGGGCGGCATCATCGGCCTGGTCACGGCCTGGCGGGCGGCGCAGCGCGGTCTGTCCGTGGCGGTCGTGGACCCCGAGCCCGGCGGCGGCGCGGCGCAGGTCGCCGCGGGCATGCTGGCCGCGGTCACCGAGCTCCACTACGGCGAGCAGACGCTGCTCGGCCTGAATCTGGCCTCCGCGAAGCGTTATCCGGCGTTCGCACAGGAGCTGACGGAGGCGAGCGGCCGCGATCTCGGCTACCGCGCCTGCGGCACGCTCGCCGTCGCGCTGGACTCCGACGACCGCGCCCATCTGCGCGAACTGCACACCCTTCAGCGCCAGTCGGGGCTTGAATCGGAGTGGCTGAGCGGGCGTGAGTGCCGCCGCCTCGAACCGATGCTCGCGCCCGGTGTGCGCGGCGGGCTCCGCGTGGACGGCGACCACCAGGTCGACCCGCGCAGGCTCACCGCGGCGCTCCTGGTGGCGTGCGAGCGGGCCGGCGTGGTCTTCCACCGGGCGTGGGCGCAGCGCCTGACGGTCGTGCGCGACCGGGCCACCGGTGTCGTCCTCGAGGACGGCGCCGCCCTGGAGGCCGGCCGGACCGTGCTGGCCGCGGGCAGCCTCAGCGGACGCCTCTCAGGGGTCCCTGAGGGGGTTCTGCCGCCCGTTCGCCCGGTCAAGGGGCAAGTGCTGCGTCTTACGGTGCCGGAGCGCTACGCGCCGTTCCTGAGCCGTACGGTGCGCGCCGTGGTCCGGGGCAGCCATGTCTATCTGGTGCCGCGCGAGAACGGCGAGCTGGTGGTCGGCGCGACCAGCGAGGAGCTCGGCTGGGACACGACGGTCACCGCGGGCGGCGTGTACGAGCTGCTTCGGGACGCCCACGAGCTCGTACCGGGCATCACGGAACTGCCGCTGACCGAGACCCGCGCGGGACTGCGCCCCGGCTCCCCCGACAACGCGCCGATGCTCGGCCCCACCGCCCTGCCCGGCCTCCAGCTGGCCACCGGCCACTACCGCAACGGCGTCCTTCTGACACCCGTCACCGGCGACGTCATGGCGCACGCCCTGGTCACCGGTGAACTGCCCGACGAGGCACGGGCGTTCACCCCCCGCCGGTTCGCGACGACACCCTCGGCACAGTCCCTCATGGAGCAGCCCGCATGACCCACTCAGCCGTCTCAGTCAACGGAGAAGTCCGCGAGGTGGCCGCGGGCACCACGCTCGAATCCCTGGTCGCCACGCTCACCGCGGCCCCGTCCGGCGTCGCCGCTGCGCTCAACGAAACCGTCGTCCCGCGCGCGCGGTGGTCCACCACGGCGCTCGCCGACGGCGACCGCGTCGAAGTGCTCACCGCCGTCCAAGGAGGCTGAACCGACATGGCAGACGACCCCTTCGTCATCGGCGGGCTCACGCTCTCCTCACGGCTGATCATGGGTACGGGCGGTGCGCCGAGCCTCGACGTGCTGGAGCGGTCACTCGTCGCCTCCGGAACGGAGCTGACGACGGTCGCGATGCGCCGCCTCGATCCGGGCGTGCAGGGCTCGGTGCTCTCCGTGCTCGGCAGGCTCGGCATCCGGGTCCTTCCGAACACGGCGGGCTGTTTCACCGCGGGCGAGGCCGTCCTGACCGCCCGGCTCGCCCGGGAGGCGCTCGGCACGGATCTGGTGAAGCTGGAGGTCATCGCGGACGAGCGCACCCTGCTCCCCGATCCGATCGAGCTCATCGACGCCGCCGAGACCCTGGTCGACGACGGCTTCACGGTGCTTCCGTACACGAACGACGACCCGGTCCTCGCCCGGAAGCTGGAGGACGTGGGCTGTGCGGCGATCATGCCGCTCGGGTCGCCCATCGGCTCCGGGCTCGGGATCCGCAACCCGCACAACTTCCAGCTGATCGTCGAGCACGCGCGCGTGCCGGTGATTCTGGACGCGGGGGCGGGCACGGCGTCCGACGCGGCGCTCGCGATGGAGCTGGGGTGCGCGGGTGTGATGCTCGCCTCGGCCGTGACGCGGGCGCAGGAGCCGGTGCTCATGGCGGAGGCCATGCGGCACGGCGTCGACGCGGGGCGCCTGGCCTTCCGGGCGGGCCGGATTCCGCGGCGGCACTTCGCCGAGGCGTCCTCTCCCGCGGAGGGCATGGCCAGGCTGGATCCGGAGCGGCCGGCGTTCTGAGCGCAGGGCGCCTGTTACAGGTCGGCTGCAGTCGGGCCCCGGGGCCGCCCGCGCGGGCATCGGTGTCAGCGGTGGCTCGTAGACTCCCTCCGTGGACACGACCCTTCAGGACCCGCTCGTCGGGCAGGTGCTCGACGGCCGTTATCGCGTGGACGGACGGATCGCGGTAGGCGGGATGGCCACGGTCTACCGGGCCGTGGACACCCGCCTCGACCGCGTGCTCGCGCTCAAGGTGATGCACCCGACGCTCGCCGCCGACGTCTCGTTCGTCGACCGCTTCATCCGCGAGGCGAAGTCGGTCGCCCGGCTCTCGCACCCGAACGTGGTGGGGGTCTACGACCAGGGCACCGACGGTGCGTACGTCTATCTGGCGATGGAGTACATCGCCGGGTGCACCCTGCGCGACGTCCTGCGCGAGCGCGGCGCCCTGCAGCCGCGGGCCGCGCTCGACATCCTGGAGCCGGTGCTCGCCGCGCTCGGCGCCGCGCACCGCGCCGGGTTCGTGCACCGCGACATGAAGCCGGAGAACGTCCTCATAGGGGATGACGGCCGGGTCAAGGTCGCCGACTTCGGCCTCGTGCGCGCGGTGGACACCGTCACGAACACGACCGGCACGGTCCTCGGGACGGTCTCCTATCTCGCGCCCGAGCAGATAGAGCACGGCACGGCCGACACCCGTGTCGACGTGTACGCGTGCGGTGTCGTGCTCTACGAAATGCTGACCGGCGCCAAGCCGCACTCCGGCGAATCGCCGGCCCAGGTGCTCTACCAGCACCTCCACGAGGACGTGCCGCCCCCGTCGGCGGCCGTCCCGGGGCTCCCGGTGGAGCTCGACGAGCTGGTCGCCTCCGCCACCGCCCGCACCCCGGACGTCCGCCCGCACGACGCGGTGGCGCTGCTCGGGCAGGCCAGGGAGGCACGGGCCGCGCTCTCCCTCGAGCAGCTGGACGCGGTGCCCCCGCAGGCGCGCACCACGGAGCACGACAACGCCGACGACCGTACGAGCGTGATCCCACGCGCCGCGCGGTCCGTGCAGCTGTCGCTCCCCGCGGACGGCGATGACCAGCAGCAGGACCCGCTCAACCGCACCAGCATCCTGGCGACACCACCGTCGGCCCCGCCGCAGGCCCCCGGCCGCGGACGCGGGCGGTCCAACCCGCGCCGCGGAGTCCTGGCGATCGTCGCCGCCGTACTCCTGGCGCTCGGCCTCGGCGCGGGCGTCTGGTACATCAACTCCGGCCAGTTCACGAACGTCCCGCCGCTCCTGGCGAAGACCGAGGCGGCCGCCAAGCAGCGGCTCGACGAGGCCGGGCTCGAGGTGAAGGACGTCAAGCGCGCGTACAGCGACACCGACAAGCGGGGCACGGTCATGGCCACCGACCCCAAGGCGGGCGAGCGCATCCGGGGCAACGACGGCGTGACGCTGACCATCTCGCTGGGCCCGGAGATCGTCAAGGTCCCGAACCTGGAGGGCACCCCGCTGACCTCGGCGAAGAAGGAACTCAAGGACGCCGGTCTCGCTCCCGGCATGACGACGAGGGCCTTCAGCGAGGAGGTCAGCAAGGGCTCCGTGATCAGCACGGAGCCGGGCGCGGGCACCAAGCGCAAGGCGGGCTCCGCCATCGCCATCGTCGTCAGCAAGGGCTCCCCGATCGACGTCCCCGACGTGACGGGCGAGTCCGAGGCCGACGCGACCGCCGAGCTGGAGGACGCCGGGCTCAAGGTGAAGATCGCCACGGCGCGGGTCCACTCCGAGGAGGACAAGGGCGATGTCGCCGCGCAGTCCCCCAAGGAGGGCCAGAAGGAGCTCGCCACGGGTGACACGGTCACGCTGCAGATCTCCAAGGGCCCGCAGATGGTCGAGGTGCCGGACGTCGAGGGCATGAAGGTCGACGAGGCCACGAAGAAGCTGACGGACGCGGGCTTCCAGGTCGAGGAGGACAAGGGTCTGCTCGGCCTCTTCGGGGACACCGTGAATGATCAGTCCGTGGACGCCGGCGAGAAGGCCCCCAAGGGGTCGACCATCACCATCGAGATCCGCTAGCAGGCGCCTGTCCCGTCTGCGGGTCGTTTGTGGCCGGTCGCGCAGTTCCCCGCGCCCCTTGTCAGGGGCGCGGTATCGCCGACCCGCAGGCCAGGGCCCGCCCACGGGCGTGCCACCCTGGACCCCGTGAGCAGCATCAAGTCCCCCAGCGCAGCGTCCCGCAACCCCGTCGGCGGTCATGTCCCCGTGGCCGGCGGGCTCGCCTCCGTAGGGCTCTCGTACGCCCGTGAGATGGGCGCCGAGACCGTCCAGGTCTTCGTCGCCAATCCGCGCGGCTGGGCCACGCCGCCCGGCAATCCGAAGCAGGACGAGGAGTTCCGCGCGGCCTGCGCCGCCGAGCGGATTCCCGCGTACGTCCACGCGCCCTATCTCATCAACTTCGGCTCGCACACCGAGGCGACCGTCGAGAAGTCCGTGGAGTCCCTGCGCCATTCGCTGCGCCGCGGCCGCGAGATCGGCGCACTCGGCGTCGTCGTGCACACCGGCTCCGCGACCGGCGGCCGGGACCGCTCCGTCGCCCTGAAGCAGGTGCGCGACCGGATGCTGCCGCTGCTCGACGAGCTGACGCACGACGACGATCCGTATCTCCTCCTGGAGTCGACCGCCGGGCAGGGCTTCTCGCTCTGCTCCCGCACCTGGGACTTCGGCCCGTACTTCGAGGCGCTCGACGCCCACCCGAAGCTGGGGATCTGTCTGGACACCTGCCACATCTTCGCGGCGGGCCACGACCTGACCGGGCCGAGCGGCATGCACCAGACCCTCGATCTCCTGGTCGACACGGTCGGCGATGGCCGGCTGAAGCTGGTGCACGCCAATGACTCCAAGGACGTGGTCGGCGCCCACAAGGACCGCCACGAGAACATCGGCACCGGCCACATCGGCGAGGACCCGTTCCGCGCGCTGATGGCCCACCCCGCGACCGACGGCGTACCGCTGATCATCGAGACACCTGGCGGCAAGGAGGGGCACGCGGCGGACGTGGCGCGGCTGAAGAAGCTCAGGGACGGCTGAGGACTTCTCATGCAGCAGCACACGCACGGCATCGGCAAGGTCAGCTGGCGCATGGCGGCCCAGGCGACGCTGCACTGCCTCACCGGGTGCGCCATCGGCGAGGTCCTCGGCATGGTGATCGGCACCGCGCTCGGCTGGGGCAACGTGGAGACGATGATCCTCGCGATCATCCTGGCCTTCTTCTTCGGCTACGCCCTGACTCTGCGCGGCGTTCTCAAGGCCGGGGTCGATTTCAAGACGGCGTTCCGGGTCGCGCTCGCCGCGGACACCCTGTCCATCGCGGTGATGGAGCTGATCGACAACGCCGTGATCGCGTTCTGGCCGGGAGGGATGGACGCCCATCTCTCGGACCCGATGTTCTGGTGGATCCTCGCCATCGCGCTTGCCGCCGCGTTCGTGATCACCACTCCGGTCAACAAGTGGATGATCGGCCGCGGCAAGGGCCACGCCGTGGTGCACCAGTACCACCACTGACCGGCGAAATCAGCGGCGTACGCAGGACTAGAGCTCGGGGCCGTCTCCGGGCTCTTCCTGGTACGAGTAACGCTGCTCTGCCCAGGGGTCGCCGACGTTGTGATAGCCGCGCTCCTCCCAGAAGCCGCGGCGGTCGGCCGTCATGTACTCGATGCCGCGGACCCACTTGGGGCCTTTCCAGGCGTACAGATGGGGCACCACGAGCCGCAGCGGGAAACCGTGCTCAGCGGTGAGCAGTTCGCCGCCTTTGTGCGTGGCGAAAATCGTGCGGTCGGAGGCGAAGTCGGCCATCCGCAGATTCGAGCTGAAGCCGTACTCGGCCCAGACCATCACATGCGTGGCATTGGGCGCGGGCGGCGCGATGTCGAGCAGCGCACGTGCGGGCACCCCGCCCCATTCGGCGCCGAGCATGCTGAATTTCGTGACGCAGTGCAGATCGGCGACGACGGTGGCATACGGAAGAGCCGAGAACTCCTCATGCGTCCAGCAGTGCTTCTCACCGTCGGCGGTGGCCCCGAAGACCCTGAACTCCCAGCGCTCCGGGCGGAACTTCGGCACCGGGCCGTAGTGCGTGACCGGCCAGCCACGCTGCAGGCGCTGTCCCGGTGGAAGCTCCGGCTCCGCTGCTCTCCGAGATGCGTGATCCGCCGGCTGACCCATGCCTCCATCCTGACAGACCCGGGGCAGTGGACGTGACCAGGCAGCCCCCGCCCAAACGCTGATTCGGGCAACTCCTACTAAGCGTGCACTTACTGGACGACCTCCGAACACCGGTGCAAAGATGCGCGCTACCTGGCCAGTCAACACACTTGGAAGGAGCCTCTGCGATGCAGGGCGACCCCGAGGTCATCGAGTTTCTCAATGAGCAGCTGACCGCCGAACTGACGGCGATCAACCAGTACTTCCTTCACGCGAAAATGCAGGAGAACTTCGGCTGGCCGAAGCTCGCCAAGTACACCCGGGCCGAGTCGTTCGACGAGATGAAGCACGCCGAGACGCTGACCGACCGGATCCTGTTCCTCGACGGTCTGCCCAATTACCAGCGGCTCTTCCACGTCCGTGTGGGCCAGACGCTCACCGAGATGTTCCAGGCCGACCGGCAGATCGAGGTGGAGGCGATCGACCGCCTCAAGCGCGGTGTCGAGGTGATGCGCGGCAAGGGCGACATCACCTCCGCGAACATCTTCGAGTCGATCCTCGAGGACGAGGAGCACCACATCGACTATCTCGACACTCAGCTCGAGCTGATCGAGAAGCTGGGCGAGCCGCTCTACATCGCGCAGCTCGTCGAGCAGCCGGAGGGCTAGAGCCGGAGGGCTAGGCGGCTTCCGGGAGGTCGGCGTCGGAAGCGAGGGCCACCGCGGGGTTGCCCTCCTTCACCAGCTCGCGAGTGGGGCACGCGCCCCGGCCGAGCAGCGCCTGGATGCGTCGTACGCACGAACCGCAGTCCGTGCCCGCCTTGCAGGCCGACGCGATCTGGCGGGGGGTGCACGCACCGTCGTCCGCATGCTTCTTCACCTGCTCTTCGGTGATGCCGAAGCAGTTGCAGACGAACATGCGGTTCACCTCCCCGGTGCGTCGATCGGGATCGACGGCAGGATCTATAAGTGGCGATCTATAAGTGGCGCCCGTCCCGATTGATCGGTGAGGCTAACCTAACCTTACCCGCCGCTTCCTGCTCGCAAAAGCCCCGGATACGCCGGTGGGGCGCGGATCACATGGATCCGCGCCCCACCGCCTCGTACACGAGGGAATTACTGGTCCCGGTACATCTCCGCCACCAGGAACGCCAGGTCCAGGGACTGGCTGCGGTTCAGGCGCGGGTCGCAGGCCGTCTCGTAGCGCTGGTGCAGGTCGTCGACGAAGATCTCGTCGCCGCCGCCCACGCACTCGGTGACGTCGTCACCGGTGAGCTCGACGTGAATGCCGCCCGGGTGGGTGCCCAGGCCCTTGTGGACCTCGAAGAAGCCCTTGACCTCGTCGAGCACGTCGTCGAAGCGGCGGGTCTTGTGGCCGGACGCCGCCTCGAAGGTGTTGCCGTGCATCGGGTCGGTGACCCAGGCGACGGTCGCGCCGGACGCGGTGACCTTCTCGACCAGCTCCGGGAGCTTGTCCCGGACCTTGTCGGCGCCCATGCGGACGATGAAGGTGAGGCGGCCGGGCTCGCGGTCCGGGTCGAGGCGCTCGATGTACTGCAGCGCCTCTTCCGTGGTCGTCGTCGGGCCGAGCTTGATGCCGATCGGGTTGCGCACCTTGGAGGCGAACTCGATGTGCGCGCCGTCCAGCTGACGGGTGCGCTCGCCGATCCAGACCATGTGGCCCGAGGTGTCGTAAAGCCGGCCCGTGCGCGAGTCCACGCGGGTCAGGGCCGATTCGTAGTCGAGGAGCAGCGCCTCGTGCGAGGCGAAGAACTCGACGGTCTTGAACTCCTCCGGGTCGGTCCCGCAGGCGCGCATGAAGTTGAGGGCGTTGTCGATCTCGCGTGCCAGCTGCTCGTAACGCTGGCCGGAGGGCGACGACTTCACGAAGTCCTGGTTCCAGGCGTGCACCTGGCGCAGGTCGGCGTAACCGCCGGTGGTGAAGGCGCGCACCAGGTTGAGCGTCGAGGCGGATGCGTTGTACATCCGCTTCAGGCGCTCGGGGTCCGGGATGCGGGCCTTCTCGTTGAAGTCGAAGCCGTTGACCGAGTCGCCCCGGTAGGTCGGCAGGGTCACGCCGTCGCGGGTCTCGGTGCCCTTGGAGCGGGGCTTCGAGTACTGCCCCGCGATGCGGCCCACCTTCACGACGGGCACGGAGGCGGCGTAGGTCAGGACGGCGCCCATCTGGAGCAGCGTCTTCAGCTTGTTTCGGATGTGGTCGGCGGACACGGCGTCGAAGGCCTCGGCGCAGTCGCCGCCCTGGAGCAGGAACGCCTCGCCCTTGGCCACAGACGCAAGGCGGGCGCGCAACTGATCGCACTCGCCTGCAAAGACGAGCGGCGGATACGACTCGAGGTCCGCGATCACATCGCGCAGAGCCTCGGCATCGGGGTACTCAGGCTGCTGCGCCGCGGGAAGGTCTCGCCAGGTGTTGCCACCGGTCGGGGTGCTCTTAGCGTTCACGGTCACCCCGACAACATTACGGGGTCGTGTCCGCCGTCCATTCACCCGCTCACCAAGTGAGACGGAGGCGACACAGCCGAGCGGCGCCGCGCCAGCTCCCGCTCGCCCGCGTTCGGCGTCGCGAGGGCCAGCCTGCGGTGAGTGCGGCGCAGCATGGTGCGGGCCATGAAGGGGTGGACGCGCCGCACCGCTCCCCAGTAGACCCGGGCGCGCAGGGTGTCGGCGCGCACGGCGGTGCTGAGCGTGACATGGCGCCCGTCGACCAGGATCGATGCGCGGGCGGTCAGGCCGGCCGTGTCCACGTCCAGGAGCAGTTCGCCGCCCTCGCGGGCGAGCACCGGGAAGGCGTCGCGCAGGATGCCGGTCCAGGCCTCCGGGTCGCGCGGCTGCCCGGGGAGCAGGGGCATGCGGTACGCGTCCTCGTAGCCGGGCCGGTCGATCGCCGAGCGGATCAGGGTGGCGGCCTCCGGTGCGCCGACGGTCTCCGGGCGGGCCCAGGCGAGCCGGTTGTAGAGCCGCACCAGCGGTGACCACCGGACGGGGCGTGCGCAGCCGCCGGTCGCGACACGCTCGATGTTGTCGAAGACCTCTTCGATGATCGTGTTGTGCAGCGGCCTGATGAGGGTGGGCCACAGGACGCGGTTCATGCCCTCCGGCCGGGTCCGCAGCACGTGCCGCACGCGGCAGCGCCGCTCCCCTATCGGCTCGACCGACAGCTCGTGGAAGCCGTTGTCGGGCGGGGTGAAGTCGAAGCGGACGCGGTGGCCCGGCTCGTACTCCCTGACGCTGTAGCGGACCGGGCCGTGGCCGCCGGTCGCGCCCACGCCGAGCGGGCGGTCGAAGATCATTCCCTCCCAGGCGGGCGTCGGGAAGATCGGGTCGTCATCGGCGGAGAGACGGTCGAGCAGGGCGCCGACCACCTCCGCCGGAGCCTTGATCACGCGCTCGTGCTCATTGAGTACCGCGCTCATCACGCACCTCCATACGCTGGCGTATGGTCGACCATACGGTACCGTACGGACATGGTGCAACGGCAGCAGAAGAAGACCGCGGCGAAGCCCCGCCTGACCGCCGACGACTGGGCGGACGCCGCGCTCACCGCGATCGGCGAGGGCGGTATCGCCGCCGTCGCCGTGGAGCCCCTCGCCGTCCGCCTCGGCACCACCAAGGGCAGTTTCTACTGGCACTTCGCCAACCGTGACGCGCTCATCGAGGCCGCCCTGAACCGCTGGGCGGAGATCCACACCGAGGGGACGATCCAGGAGGTCGAGGCCGAGCCCGACCCGCGCGAGCGCGTCCGGCTGCTCTTCGCCGAGGCCATCGCGTCGGCGACCTCCGACCCCCTGGAGGTCGCCCTCCTCGCGACCGCGTCGCACCCCCAGGTCGCCGATGTGATGCGCCGCGTGACCGAGCGCCGGGTGGCGTACGTCGCCGAGCTCTTCGCCGAGCTCGGCTTCCCCGAGGCGGAGGCGCGGCGGCGCGGTCTGCTCGCGTACACGGTCTATCTGGGGCACGCCCAGCTCGGGCACGCGGTGCCGTCGGCGCTGCCCGCGGCCGACGAGTTCGGCGCCTATCTCAACGAGGCCCTTGACGTCCTGATGATGCGCTAGGGTGCCTGGCATGTACTCGCAGCAGACCCGTAACTGGTGGTGGCCCGCTCATCCGGCGGCCCACTGAATCTGCGCGTACCCAGACTCGCGAAGGCCGCCCGAGGGGCGGCCTTCAGTGTTTTCCGGACCAGGACTCCGGACCGGGCCGTTCCTCTCCGAGTGAGAAGGAACCACACCGATGCACCTGACAGACCTCCTGTCCGACGACCGCCCCTTCGCCGTCCTGCGCCGCCGCACCCCCGGCCGCGACCACGACACGGTGGAGGTCCTCATCGGCTCCGTCGGCACCTACGACCGGCTCGCCGACATCCCCGACGAGGGCCTCGCGCTCATCCCCTTCCGGCAGATCAGGGAGCGCGGCTTCGACGTGCGCGACGACGGCACACCGCTGGCCGTCCTCACCCCCGACGAGACGCATGAACTCCCGCTCGCCGAGGCCCTGTCGGCACTGCCCGCCCACGACGTGCGGGTCGAGGGCGGTGCCTTCGACGTGGCCGACGACGCGTACGCGGACATCGTCGGGCGGGTCCTGCGCGAGGAGATCGGGCGGGGCGAGGGCGCGAACTTCGTCATCCGCCGTACGTACGAGGGTGAGATCCCCGGCTTCGGCAGGGCGGACGCCCTTGCCCTCTTCCGCAGGCTGCTCGTGGGCGAGCGGGGCGCCTACTGGACGTACGTCGTGCACACCGGGGACCGCACGCTCGTCGGGGCGAGCCCCGAGGTGCATGTGCGGATGTCCGGCGGGACGGTCGTGATGAACCCGATCAGCGGGACCTACCGCTACCCGGCCGATGGCCCCACCACGGACGATCTGCTCGCCTTCCTCGCCGACGGCAAGGAGACCGAGGAGCTGTCGATGGTCGTCGACGAGGAGCTCAAGATGATGTGCACGGTGGGCGACATGGGCGGTGTCGTCGTCGGCCCGCGTCTGAAGGAGATGGCCCATCTCGCGCACACCGAGTACGAGTTGCGGGGCAAGTCGTCGCTCGACGCGCGCGAGGTCCTCAAGGAGACGATGTTCGCGGCGACGGTCACCGGGTCGCCGGTGCAGAACGCCTGCCGCGTCATCGAACGCCACGAGACAGGCGGGCGCGGCTATTACGCGGGCGCCCTCGCCCTCATCGGCCGCGACGCGGGCGGCGCGCAGACCCTCGACTCCCCCATCCTGATCCGCACCGCCGACATCTCCCCCGCGGGCCGGCTTCGCGTCCCCGTAGGCGCCACGCTGGTGCGCGGCTCGGACCCGGCGGGCGAGGTCGCGGAGACCCACGCGAAGGCGGCGGGCGTGCTCGCGGCTCTGGGTGTACGTCCCGGACGGCCCCGCCACGAAGACGTACGCCCGGCACTGGCCGACGACCCGCGGGTGCGGGCGGCACTGGACAGCAGGCGGGCCGGGCTCGCCCCGTTCTGGCTGCGGATGCAGGAGCAGACGGCTGAACTGTCCGGGCACGCCTTGGTGATCGACGGCGAGGACACGTTCACGGCGATGCTGGCGCACCTGCTGCGCTCCTCCGGTCTCGACGTGACGATCCGGCGCTACGACGAGCCGGGCCTGCGGGAGACGGTGCTCGCCCACGAGGGCCCGCTGGTCCTCGGTCCCGGGCCCGGCAACCCATCGGACCCCACCGACCCGAAGATGGCCTTCCTGCGCTCCCTGGCGGCCGAAGTGATTCGCGATCACCGCCACGGCGTCCTCGGCGTCTGCCTCGGCCATGAGCTGCTCGCCGCCGAACTCGGCCTGGACATCGTCCGCAAGGAGGTCCCGTACCAGGGCGCGCAGACCCGGATCGAGCTGTTCGGGCGGCCGGAGACGGTCGGCTTCTACAACAGCTTCGTGGCCCGCTGCGACGAGGAGACAGCGCTGGAACTCGCGGCGCACGGCGTCGAGGTCAGCAGGGACGCGGCGACGGGCGAGGTGCACGCGCTGCGGGGGCCCGGCTTCGCGGGCGTCCAGTTCCACCCGGAGTCGGTGCTCTCGCTGCGCGGCACGGCGATCGTGCGGGAGCTGCTGTCCGGCGTACTGGTCTAAGCCGTGGTGGGGGCCGCCGGGACCAGCACGTTCTCGCCGCGGCGGCCCTCCCGGTAGTCCAGGACGTTCTTCACCGTGGTGTCGATGATCTGGCCGACCGCGTCCTGCGTGTAGTACGCCTGGTGCGAGGTGACCACGACGTTCGGGAACGTCACCAGGCGGGCCAGGGTGTCGTCCTGGACCACTTCGAGGGACTTGTCGAGGAAGAAGAGCCCCGCCTCCGCCTCGTACACATCGAGCCCGACGCCCGTGAAACGGCCCGCGCGCAGCTCCCTGACGAGGGCCTCGGTGTCGATGAGCCCGCCCCGGCTTGAGTTCACCAGGATCGCGTCGTCCTTCATCATCCGCAGCGCTTCGGCGCCGACGATGTGCCGGGTGGCGGGGAGCAGCGGCACATGCAGGCTGATCAGGTCGGCCTCGGCGAAGAGCTGGTCCTTCTCGACGTACTTCATGCCGAGCTCCAGGCACACGGGGTTCTGGGCGATGTCCCAGCCGAGCAGACTCATCCCGAAGCCGTGCGCGATCCGGGTGAACGCCTCGCCGATCTTCCCGGTGCCGAGCACGCCGACCGTGCGGCCCCGCAGGTCGCGGCCCATCAGGCCGTCGAGCCGGAAGTCGAAGTCGCGGGTGCGGTTGCTGGCGCGGACGATGCGGCGGTTGACGGCCATCGCGAGGGTCCAGGCGAACTCGGCTACGGAGTACGGTGAGTAGTACGAGACACGGGCGATGGTGAAGCCGAGGCGTTCGGCGACCTGGAGGTCGATGTTGTTGAACCCGGTCGAGCGCTGGGCGATCATCTGCGTCCCGCCGGCGGCGAGGGTCTGCAGGACGCGGTTGCCGAGGTCGGCGTTGACGCTGGTGGAGATGATCTCGTAGCCGGCGGCGATGGGGGCGGTGTCCTCGGTGAGGAAGACATCCAGGCAGCGGACGTCGTGGTGCGCGGCGAAGGCCTTCTCGATCAGCGGCTTCTCGTCGGCCTGCACGCCGAAGGCGAGGATCTCCATGGGGCCGAGTGTAGGTACCTACGGCCAGAACGGCACTGCGGAGAAACGGGTGGGCGGGCGGGAAAAAATCCGCCGCGAAGCGGCGGCACAGGCCGCACCCGCCCACCAGACATCAGCCGAAGAAGACCCCCACCTCGGCGTACAACTTCGGGTCCACGGTCTTCAGCTTCGACGTAGCGTCAGCGATGGGCACCCGCACGATGTCCGTCCCCTGCAGCGCGACCATCTTGCCGAAGTCGCCGTCCCGTACGGCCTCGATCGCATGCAGCCCGAAGCGCGTGGCGAGCCAGCGGTCGAAGGCGCTGGGCGTGCCGCCGCGCTGGACATGACCGAGCACGGTCGTCCGGGCTTCCTTCCCCGTCCGCCCCTCGATCTCCTTGGCCAGCCACTCGCCGACCCCGGAGAGCCTGACGTGCCCGAAGGAGTCCTGCGTACCGTCCTTGAGGACCATCTCGCCGTCCTTGGGCATGGCCCCTTCCGCGACGACGACGATCGGGGCGTACGACGCCTTGAAGCGCGAGGTCACCCAGGCGCACACCTGGTCGACGTCGAAGCGCTGCTCCGGGATGAGGATGACGTTCGCGCCGCCCGCGAGGCCCGAGTGCAGGGCGATCCAGCCCGCGTGCCGCCCCATGACCTCGACCACGAGGACCCGCATGTGCGACTCGGCGGTGGTGTGCAGGCGGTCGATCGCCTCGGTGGCGATGCCGACCGCCGTGTCGAAGCCGAAGGTGTAGTCGGTGGCGGAGAGGTCGTTGTCGATGGTCTTCGGGACGCCCACGACCGGGACGCCGTACTCGTCGGTCAGGCGCGCGGCGACACCCAGGGTGTCCTCGCCGCCGATCGCGATGAGGGAGTCGACCTCGTGCTTGGCGAGGTTTTCCTTGATCCGGCGGATGCCGTTCTCGACCTTGAACGGATTGGTGCGCGAGGAGCCGAGGATGGTGCCGCCACGGGGCAGGATGCCCCGCACGGCAGGGATGTCGAGCTGGACGGTGTCGCCCTCCAGCGGACCGCGCCAGCCGTCCCGGAAGCCGACGAAGCCATAGCCGTACTCCTGCACGCCCTTGCGGACGATGCCTCGGATGACGGCGTTGAGCCCGGGGCAGTCGCCGCCTCCGGTCAGTACGCCAATTTTCTTGGCCCCCATGGAAAGTCCCTTCGCCTCAGTGACCTGATGCGAGTCACGCTAATGGTGATCCAGGTCACTGAGGGACGGTGCGGACGGTCAATTCCGTTTCCCCGCAAGGGAGTTGATCAAGCATGTTCACTCGAATGAGGGTCGAATGAGGCTACTCGTCGTCGAGCCCGCGCTCGATCGCGTACCGCACGAGCTCCACCCTGTTGTGCAGCTGGAGCTTGCCCAGGGTGTTCTGCACGTGGTTCTGCACGGTGCGGTGCGAGATGACAAGGCGCTCGGCGATCTGCTTGTAGCTCAGGCCCTTGGCCACGAGCCGCAGCACCTCGGTCTCGCGGTCGGTGAGCTGCGGGGCCTTCGGCTCGTCCGGGGTGCCGGGCGCCGGATCGGACGCGAGGCGGCGGTACTCGCCGAGGACCAGGCCCGCGAGGCCCGGCGTGAAGACCGCGTCACCGACGGCCGTACGGGCCACCGCGTCGGTCAGCTCGGCGGTGGAGGCCGACTTCAGGAGGTAGCCGGTGGCCCCCGACTTGACCGCCTCAAGGACATCGGCGTGCTCGCCGCTGGCCGAGAGGACGAGCACCCGCAGGGCCGGGTTGGCACTGACGAGTTCCTTGCAGACCTGGACGCCCGGCTTCAGGGGCAGATTCAGATCGAGTACGAGGACGTCCGGCGCGGCGGCCTGCGCGCGGCGTACGGCCTGCTCGCCGTCGCCCGCCGTGGCGACCACGTCGAAGCCCGCCTCGGCGAGGTCGCGGGCGACCGCGTCCCGCCACATCGGATGGTCGTCGACGACCATGACCTTGACCGGGCCCTTGCCGTCCTGTTGTTGCTGCTCGCTCATCGTTCCTTGCCTGCCTTCCCCCGTGTGCTGCCCACGTTCTCCGGGTCCGCCGCGTTCCGCGGGACCCTCATTTCCACTTCCGTGCCCTGTCCCGGCACCGAGATCAGCTCGGCCGTGCCCCCGATGTCCCGCAGCCGCCCCCGGATCGACAGGGCGACGCCGAGCCGCCCCTCGCCCTCGGCCTCGGCGAGGCGGCCTTCGGGGATGCCGGGGCCGTCGTCCCGCACGGTCACGATCACCGCGTCCGGCTCGTCCTCGACGAGGATCCAGGCGGCGGCGTCCGGGCCCGCGTGCCGGTGGACGTTGTCCAGGGCGGCGCCGACCGCGGCGGCCAGTTCCCGTGCGGTCTTCGGCGGGAGTCCGACGGGGGCGCCCGGCTCGGAGACGGTCACCTTCGCGCCCGCGTACGGAAAGAGCAACGAGCGCAGGTCACAGGGGTCGGCTTCGTCCTCGTCCTCGTCGGGCTCCTCCACCGCGCGGACCACGGCCCCCAGCGACGCGTCCTCCGACACATGGCTCGTGCGGACCAGGCCGCCCGCCACCAGCGTGCGCAGCGCGACCTCCTGCTCCCCCGCGAGCCGGCCGAGCTCCGCGGCCTCGCCGCCGAGCGCGCTGCCGCGTCGCTGCACCATCGCGAGGACCTGCAGCACGCTGTCGTGGATGTCGCGGGCGAGCCGCTCGCGCTCGCGGGTCGCGGCCTCGATCTCCAGGGCGCGGGCGAGGGTGCGCTCGGAGGCGCGGGCCACCTCGACGACGTAACCGATGGCGATGGAGGCGATGCAGACCAACAGGACGTTGTGCAGCGTGTCCTGGGTGGGCCTGCCGCGCTGCGCGATGTTGGCGACGCCGACCAGCGCCGACGCGAAGGCCGCCCACCGCCAGCCGCCCTTGATCGCGAAGGCGAGCACCGCGCCCGCCGTCCATATCGACGGCAGCGTCGGGCCGTCGTGGACGATCCGCTGGTGCGAGTCGGCGACCGGCGTGAGCAGGATCCCCGTGATCGCGACGGTCACGTCGATGACCAGGAACCGCTTGGTGCAGCTCGCGGCGCCCGCGACCTTCGGCAGCGTGCCGAGCGTCCACCCGGCGAGCACCGCGTAGTACGCGATGGCCACCCACGGGCGGTCGAACTTCTCATGCGCGGCCACGAAAAGGCCGATGGCATAGAGCATGGTCAGCACGCGGTAGCCGGTCAGCGCACGCCACAGCGGCTGCTCGACCGACATCCTCATGACGCGTACACGCTTGGTCATGCTCCCCCGCCCCTGGAGGCGCCCGCCGGCTCCCCCGCTGCACCGACGCCGCTAGGCGCCGGACCGTTCCTTTTCGGCCGCCGCGGCTTTTGCCGCCGCCTTCTTCTCGGCTTCCTTCTCGGCCTTCGCCTCGTCCGCGAGACGGCGCTTCGCAGCGGTCGCGTACTCGTCGACGTACTCCTGGCCGGACAGCTTCATGATCTCGTACATGACCTCGTCGGTCACCGCCCGCAGGACGAAGCGGTCGTGCTCCATGCCCTGGTACCTGCGGAAGTCGAGCGGCTCGCCGATCTTGATGCCGGGCCGCATCAGCTTCGGCAGGACCTTGCCGGGCGGCTGGATCTTCTCGGTGTCGATCATCGCCACGGGAAGCACCGGCGCCCCGGTGGCGAGCGCCACGCGGGCCAGGCCGCCGGGCTTGCCACGGTAGAGCCTCCCGTCGGGCGAACGGGTGCCTTCCGGGTAGATGCCGAAGAGCTCGCCGCGCTCCAGGACCTCGATGCCGCTCTTGATGGCCGCCTCGCCCGCGCCGCGCCCGCCGGAGCGGTCCACGGGCAGCTGGCCGACGCCCTTGAAGAAGGCCGCGGTGAGCCTGCCCTTCACACCGGGTGACGTGAAGTACTCCGCCTTGGCGATGAAGGTGACCTTCCGGTCGAGCACCGCGGGCAGGAAGAAGGAGTCCGAGAAGGAGAGATGGTTGCTCGCCAGGATGGCCGGTCCTTCGGCGGGTACGTTCTCAAGGCCTTCCACCCAGGGCCTGAAGCCGAGCTTCAGCGGCCCTCCGATGGCGACCTTCATTGCGCCGTAGATCAAACCGAGTGCCTCCTGTTATGTGTGGATCAGACCTTAACCCGCTGTAAGGCCAAAGGGCCCGACGGCCCTGGTCGGTGTCAGTCCGGTCGCGTACCGTGAAGTACTCCGCGTAACCCCACAGCCACATCTCACGAAGGAGACCGAAGTGCCGGTCCTCCCCGGAGCCGAGCCGTACCGCCACGAGGGCGGCGAGGTCGGCGTCCTCCTCTGTCACGGCTTCACCGGATCCCCGCAGTCCCTGCGCCCCTGGGCCGAGTACCTCGCGGAACAGGGCCTGACCGTCTCCCTCCCGCTGCTGCCCGGCCACGGCACGCGCTGGGAGGACATGCAGATCACCGGCTGGCAGGACTGGTACGCGGAGGTGGAGCGCGAGCTCCACGGCCTCCTCGAGCGGTGCACGGAGGTCTTCGTCTTCGGCCTCTCCATGGGCGGCGCGCTCACGCTGCGCCTCGCCGCGAAGCACGGCGACGCGGTGCGGGGCATCGTCCTGGTGAACCCGGCGAACAAGGTGCACGGCCTCGCGGCGCACGCGCTGCCGGTCGCCCGCCACTTCGTCCGTACGACGAAGGGCATCGCCAGTGACATCGCCAAGGACGGCTCGGTGGAGATCGGCTACGACCGGGTGCCGCTGCACGCGGCGCACTCCATGCGCCGGTTCTTCCAGCGGCTCGACCGCGAGCTGCCGCAGGTGACACAGCCGCTGCTGCTCCTGCACAGCCCGCAGGACCACGTGGTGCCGCCGGCCGACTCGGCCAGGATCCTCAGCCGGGTGTCCTCCAGGGACGTCACCGAGATCCTCCTGGAACAGAGCTACCACGTCGCGACGTTGGACCACGATGCGGACCGGATTTTCGAGGAGAGCCTCGCGTTCATCGGCCGGCTCGCCCCCAGTGTCGGCAAGGAAGGGACGGCCACCGGTGGCTGAGCAGGACCGACGTGAACCGGACCACGACGAGGACCGCGAGCCCGAGGAGAAGGCGGAGCCGGAGGGCGGCGTGCCGCTGGACGAGGACGCGGTGTGGCAGGAGATCGTCGCGGGGTACGGACAGGAGCCGGCGGACCCGCCGGGCGCCAAGCCGTTCAAGTCCGTGGAGGACCTGGCACTCCTTGAGCCCGAGACGAACGAGCCTCCGCAGGCGGACGGCAAGCGCGGCAAGGACTCCGAGGACACCGACGCGTCCGGCACGAAGACACCGCTGGGCGGCTCCGTCTCCTTCGCGCCCGGAGTCGGCGGTCCGCGTGACTATGACGCGCCGGAGGCCTCGGACGACGACCTGGACGCGGACGACGAGGGCCACTTCGTCCCGCCGGAGCCGCCGCCGCTGCCCGAGGCCGATGTGACGGCGAAGTTCGCCTGGCTTGCCGTGATCGGCGGCCCGGTGCTGCTCCTGCTCACCGTGCTGCTCGGCTGGAACATGACGTGGTGGATCGCCACGCTCAGCATCGGCGGCTTCCTCGGCGGCTTCGCCACGCTGGTGACGCGGATGAAGGGCGACGACGACGAGGACGACGACCCGGGGCGCGGCGCGGTCGTCTAACCCCTTCTAACCCCCTTGAGCTGCCGGGATTCTGAGGGCGGCGAGCACGGGCAGATGGTCCGTGGCCGCCCGCAGATCCGCCTCGCTCACCCCGTCGAGCTCCAACGGCACGCCGCAGCCGAGCACTTCGACCCCGGCTGTCGCGAAGATCGCGTCGATACGCTGATGAGGGTCGCCCGGCGTCGAGGTGTTCTCTCCGCCCCAGGGCGCCGTCGCCCAGCAGTCCCGCAGCTGAGAGGCGAGCCTGCGGAACGTACGGCCCTTGGGGCGGTCGTTCAGATCACCGCCCGCGACGGCGTGCTCCACGCCCATCCCCGCGAGCCGGTCGAGCAGCATCCCGCCCTGCGCGTACCGCTCGTCGCTCTGCAGGCTCAGATGGCAGCTCAGGACGCCGATCCTGGCGCCCCCGAACCGCACGACGGCGGTCGCGAAGCCGCGCCGGTGCAGGCCAGGGGTGAGCGGGAGCAGCACGTCCTCGGTCCGCTCCACGGTCGCCCGCAGCGAGCAGAGCAGCGCGGGCCCGGAGGCGGTGGCGCCGCCCGAGAGGATCACCAGATCGGCCGCACGCGCAAGCCGCGCCAGCTTCTTGCGCCACCGGAAGAACCGGGGAGCCTCCTGGACGAGTACGAGATCGGGCTCGCACGCGGCGATGACGCGGGCCAGCGCGTCGGTGTCGTCCCGCATGGACCGAATGTTGTAACTGAGCACCCGGATCACGGCTGAACCGTCGTCTTCGGTACGGGAGTTGGGCAGCGTCACCATGGAGATCAAGATAGCCGCTGGCCCACCCCGTTGTGGGCAGGCGTTCCGGCCGCCCGACCGCCGTCCTCGTTGCGGCCGTCCCCGTTGTGGGCAGGCGTTCCGGCCGCCCGACCGCCGTCCTCGTTGTGGCCGTCCCCGTTGTGGGCAGGCGTTCCGGCCGCCCGACCGCCGTCCTCGTTGCGGCCGTCCCCGTTGTGGGCAGGCGTTCCGCACGGCGGAACGGGTGGGCACAACGCCGAAGCCGCGGGGCACCGACACAGCAGGGCGCCCGCCACCCCCACGGATGGGGACGACGGGCGCCAAGTAAAGCCACCGAGCAGCGAATCAGCCCTGCCGAGCAAGATCCGCGGCACCGACAAGCCCCGCCTCATTGCCCAGCTGAGCCGCAAGCACCTGCGCATGCGGCCGCCACTGCCCACCGATCAGCCACCGCCGGAAGGACTTCCGGATCGGGTCGAGGACCAGCTCGCCCTCGTCGGACAGCCCGCCGCCCACGATGAACGCGGAGGGGTCGAAGAGCGAGGCCAGATCGGCCAGGCCCGCGCCGACCCAGCGGGCCAGCTCCCGGTAGGAGTCGACGGCGACAGGATCCCCCTGCCGGGCCGCCTCACTGATGTGCTTGCCCTCGATGCCGTCCACCGTGCCATCGCCCAGGCCGAGCAGAATCTCCGCGGCCTCCGGCGTCGCGTTGGCCCGCTGCCGCCCGTACCGCAGCAGCGCACGCCCCGACGCGTACTGCTCCCAGCACCCCTGGCTCCCGCAGCCGCACAGCAGTCCGTCCGGCACGGTCCGGATGTGCCCGAACTCCGCGGCCACGCCGAAGCGTCCGCGGCGCAGCTTGTTGCCGATGATGATGCCGCCGCCGAGGCCCGTGCCCAGCGTGATGACGATGACGTCCTCGTGGCCCTGGCCCGCGCCGAACTTGTACTCGCCCCAGGCCGCCGCGTTCGCGTCGTTCTCGACGACGACCGGCATGCCGACCCGCTGCTCGACCTTGTCCTTCAGCGGCTCGTGTCGCCAGTTGATGTTCGGCGCGAAGAGAACGGTGGCGCGCTTGTCGTCGACGTATCCGGCGGCACCGATGCCGACGGCCTCCACGTCGTTCCCCTTGCCGGCTCCGGACACGGCGGCACAGATCGCGTCCACGATGCCGTCGGCGGTCGGCGGCGTGGGCACCTTGTGGGTGTCGAGAATGGTGCCCTCTTCGTCGACCACTCCGGCCGCGATCTTCGTGCCGCCGATATCGACGCCGATGGTGAGTCCCATGTGTCCCTCAGTTTCGGTCGAGCCCCGCTACGGCCAACCGTACCCGAGGGGTGTTCAGTCCAGGTCGATGTGTTCGCCGGGCCCCGGGCCGTCATCGCGCCGCTCCGGACCCCGCGCCGCGTCGCTCCCGCGGGTCCAGCGGCCCTCCTGGCTCTCGACCGCGGAGCGGTAGGCGGCGAGCAGTTCATTGCCCGCGGCGGCGAGGTGGTCGAAGACATCGGGGTTGCGCTCGATGACCGGTTCGACGGCGGCCTTCGCCTGCTGGACGACCTGCCTCACGGTCTGCTCGACGGCGCCCTGCGCGACCGCGCCGAGCAGTGGCGTCTGGAGTCCGGACAGCTTCTCCGACACGGCGTCGACGAGCTTGCGCAGCTCCTCGCCCGCCGATCCCGGCGGCGACCCGTACTGCTCCCGGCGGCGGGCCTTCTCCGCCGCGAGGTCCTCGGCGCAGGCCTTCTCCCAGGCATCGGCGTCGGTGTCGGCCGCTTCGGGCTCGGGCACTTCGCGCTCGGTGGCATCGCTCATGACGGACAGACTCCTGCGGAGGGCGGCCGGTGGACCCATGGGCCGCGACCCATGGACCGGGGACCTATGGATTCGTACTCCCGACGTTACCCGAACGGCGGTAGGCCGTTCACCGTGTACGCGGCCACAGATCCGGGTCGGGCGTGAACCGCACCCGCAGCTCGCCATCGCGAAGACCGGCGCCCGCGACGGTGCAGCGGCGCAGCGCGGACGGCAGGGTGACGATGCGCCGGAACGGGCCCGCCGTGACGACCAGTTCATCGCCGCGCCGGATAAGCCCGAGCTCCTCGCGCACGGCTCCGGGCAGCGGGATGTGCCAGACCAGGACGCCGTCGTCGGCGAGGGCGTCGGTGACGGGCCACTGACCGCCTTCCGGGGACTCCGGGGCGGCGCCGGGCGCGGGCACGCCGAGGGCGGCCAGGTCGTCGCCGCCGCGCGGATCGTGGCCCAGGTGCGGCAGTGTGCGGAGCTCTTCGCCGTACGTCCCCGTCCACTCGGCCAGGATCTTGCGCTGCTGGGCGATGAGCCCGGCGAACCAGGTGTCGGCGGTGTCGTCGGGCAGGACGCGATTGGCGAGGAGTGCGTCGGCGCGCAGGCCCTGCAGGGCGAGCCCGGTGGCGGCGGCACGCACCGCGTCGGCGCCCGCGGGGCCCGGCTCGACAACGAGGCGCACGGTCGTGCCCGGGTCCTCGATCACGGCCTGCGCGGCGGCGAGTTCGGTGTCCCAGCGGGCCGCCGTCTCGTACAGCCAGTCGGCGGGCATCGGGACACCGGCGATGCGGCCCAGCATCGGGCGCAGGGCGCGGGCCGCCTGCCGCTCGGGGGGCAGCAGCCTGCGGAGGTAGCGGCGGAGCTGCTCGGGGAGTGCGAGGAGCGTGAGGGCGCGGGGCAGCGGGGGCAGGTCCACCACCACGGTGTCGTACGCGTCCCGCCCCGCGTCGCGCAGGGCCCGCAGCAGCGCAAGCTCGTCGCTGCCGGGCAGCGGGGTGAGCTCCTCGCCCTCGAGGCGTCCGGCGCCGAGCAGGTCGAGGGCGGAGGACGCCTTCTTCTGCAGGGCGAGGAGGTCGTCACGGAACTCGTCGCCGGGGGCCAGTCGCCGGACGGTGAGACCCGGCTCTTCGGCGGTGTCGACCTGGTTGGCGGAGATGAGGAGGGTGCGGGCGCCCTCCCGGGCCGCGGTGAGCGCGGTGGCCGTGGCGACAGTGGTACGGCCGGAGCCGCCGGGGCCCGTGACGAGGAGGGTGCGCATAAGGGTGAACGGTACGCCCCTGGCCGACAGCGCCCCGAAGCGCTCAGGCCCCGGCCTCCACCCGCTTCTTCAGGCCCGCCAGAGCCCGGTCGATGATGACCTTCTCCGCCTTGCGCTTGATCATGCCCAGCATCGGGATCTTCACGTCGACGGTCAGCTGGTAGGTGACCTCGGTGCCGTCGCCGGAGGGCTGCAGGATGTAGGCGCCGTCGAGCGACCTCAGCATCTGGGACTTGACGAGGGTCCAGCTGACCTCGTTCTCGCCGGTCCACGTGTAGCCGAGCGTCTGGTCGTCCTTGATCGCGCCCGCGTCCATGACGAGGCGGACCTCCTTGGCGCGGCCCTGGTCGTCGGTGGTCAGCACCTCGGCCTTCTTCACCTCACCCGTCCAGTCGGGGTAGCGCGCGAAGTCGGCGATCACCCCCATGACCTCGGCCGGTGCCGCCTCGATCGTGATACTCGAGCTGGTGTGTTCCGCCATCTCTGTGGCTCCTCCAGATGCGGTCCGGTACGGGGGGTGGTGTGCATACGTGTGTAACGCGTGAAGGCTATCGCGCACCGGATGGACCGCTGTCACCACTCCAGTGACCACGGCCTGCCCGAGCCCGCGAAGTGCCCCACGTTCACACACTCGGTGGCCCCGACGCGCATGCGCCGGGTCAGCGGCTGATGGACGTGGCCGAAAAGTGCGTATCTCGGGCGGGTCTTGTGAATGGCCGCGAGCAGCGCCCGGCTGCCCCGCTCGAAGCGGCGCGCGACCGTGTCGTACACGAGCTCGGGGACCTCCGGCGGGATGTGCGTGCAGAGCACGTCGACCTCGCCGACGGCCTCGATCTTGGCCGCGAATTCCTCGTCGCTGATCTCGTAGGGCGTCCGCATGGGCGTGCGCAGACCGCCGCCGACGAAGCCGAAGACCCGCCCGCCGATCTCGGCGCGCTGACCGTCGAGGACGGTGGTGCCGGGCGCCGCGTACTCGGACCACAGGGTCGGTATGTCGACGTTGCCGTACGTGGCGTACGTAGGTGTGGGGAAGGCGGCGAAGAGTTCGGCGTACTGCTTGCGCACCGCGCGCTCGATGGCCGGTCCCCTGTCCATGCCCGCCCACAGCCGCCTGCCGAACTCCCTGGCCTCCTCGAAGCGGCGCTCGGTGCGCAGCTCGACGAGGCGGTCGGCGTTCCGCTCTCCGAAGAGGTCGGGGAAGATGCCGCGCGAGTGGTCGGCGTAGTCGAGGAAGAGCACCAGGTCACCGAGACAGATGAGCGCGTCGGCGCCCTCGCCCGCGCGGGCGAGATCCTTTGTGTTGCCGTGCACGTCACTGACCACATTGACCCGGAAACCTGGCATGCCGATCACCCTAGAACGAGTGGGCAAAGGTGGGTAGAGGCCTCAGGAGCGGGCGGACCTGCGGTTACTTCCGAGTCGGGAAGAGCGTGGCGTACTGTGCGGTTCAGACCACAACGACGTGTGACGCACCGAACATCTGGCCCGGACCCCCTACCGAACAAGCCATACCCATGGGTAACGTCCGGGCAGTCCAGTAGTGCTCCAGTTCAACTTCCCCCTCCCGGGAGCACCTGCCCGATCTTGGACCGCACCGTCGCATCGCACAACGTCGTGGCGCCGGCGCCCTATGTAGGAGCAGCAGTCTTGCGCGAGTTCAGCCTTCCGGCCCTGTACGAGGTCCCCGCGGACGGCAATCTGACCGACATCGTCCGCAGAAATGCCGTGCAGCACCCGGATGTCGCCGTCATCGGCCGCAAGGTGGACGGCACCTGGCAGGACGTCACCGCCAAGAACTTCCTCGCCGAGGTGCGCGCCGCCGCGAAGGGGCTCATCGCCGCCGGCGTGCGGCCCGGCGACCGCGTCGGTCTGATGTCCCGCACCCGGTACGAGTGGACGCTCGTCGACTTCGCGATCTGGAGCGCGGGCGCGGTCACCGTGCCGGTGTACGAGACGAGTTCGGCCGAGCAGATCCAGTGGATCCTGGGCGACTCCGGCGCCGTGGCCGTCGTCGTCGAGCTCGACGCGCACAGCGCGGCCGTCGACTCCGTCCGCGACCGGCTTCCCGATCTGGTCAACGTATGGCAGATCGACCGTGGTGGCGTCGAGGAGCTGAACCGCTCGGGCGCCGACGTCCCGGACGAGACCGTCGACGAGCGCAGCGCGGTCGCGGGCGCCGACGACCCGGCGACCATCGTCTACACCTCGGGCACCACGGGCCGCCCCAAGGGCTGTGTCCTCACGCACCGCAGCTTCTTCGCGGAGTGCGGCAACGTGGTGGAGCGCCTGAAGCCGCTGTTCCGCACCGGCGAGTGCTCGGTACTCCTCTTCCTTCCCGTCGCGCACGTCTTCGGGCGCCTCGTCCAGATCGGCGCGCTGATGGCGCCGATCAAGCTGGGCCACGCGCCCGACGTCAAGAACCTCACGGACGAGCTGGCGTCGTTCCGGCCGACGATGATCCTGGGTGTCCCGCGCGTCTTCGAGAAGGTCTACAACTCGGCGCGCGCCAAGGCACAGGCCGACGGCAAGGGCAAGATCTTCGACAAGGCCGCGGACACGGCGATCGCGTACAGCCGCGCGCTCGACACCCCGAGCGGTCCCTCGCTCGGACTGAAGATCAAGTACAAGACGTTCGACAAGCTGGTCTACAGCAAGCTGCGGGCCGTGCTCGGCGGCCGCGGCGAGTACGCGATCTCGGGCGGCGCGCCGCTGGGCGAGCGCCTTGGCCACTTCTTCCGCGGCATCGGCTTCACGGTCCTCGAGGGCTACGGCCTGACGGAGTCGTGCGCGGCCACCGCCTTCAACCCGTGGGACCGCACGAAGATCGGCACGGTCGGCCAGCCGCTGCCCGGTTCGGTCGTCCGGATCGCCGACGACGGCGAGGTGCTGCTGCACGGCGAGCACCTGTTCACGGGGTACTGGAACAACGAGGGCGCGACCGAAGAGGCGCTCGCCGACGGCTGGTTCCACACCGGCGACATCGGCACGCTCGACGAGGACGGCTACCTCCGGATCACCGGCCGCAAGAAGGAGATCATCGTGACGGCGGGCGGCAAGAATGTCGCTCCCGCGGTGATCGAGGACCGGATCCGTGCGCATGCCCTTGTCGCCGAGTGCATGGTCGTGGGCGACGGCCGCCCCTTCGTGGGCGCGCTCGTCACGATCGACGACGAGTTCCTCGGCCGCTGGGCCGCCGACCACGGGAAGCCGGCGGGCTCCACGGCGGCGTCGCTGCGTGACGACGCGGATCTGCTTGCGGCGGTCCAGAGCGCCGTGGACGACGGCAACGCGGCGGTCTCCAAGGCGGAGTCCGTACGCAAGTTCCGCGTCCTTGCCACGCAGTTCACGGAGGAGTCGGGGCATCTGACTCCGTCCCTGAAGCTGAAGCGGAGCGTTGTGGCGAAGGATTACGCCGACGAGGTTGAAGCCCTTTACCGGGGGTGACGCGCCTTGCCGCCGCGGGTGGCTTGTATTGTTGCGCGACTACCGGTCGCGGCTGGTTGCTCGCGCAGTTCCCCGCGCCCCTTAAGGGGCGCGGGGAACTGCGCGACAAGCCCATGACGGGCCGTCAGTCGCGCAACAACCCCCAGCAGCACCCCATTAGGCGCTACAGAAGCTCCTTGAGACGCTCCGCCAAGAGATCCCAGCGCCACCTCTCCTCGACCCACTCCCGGCCCCGCTCCCCCATCCGCGCCCGCAGCTCCGCGTCCCCGAGCAGGGTGACGATCCGGTCGGCCGCGTCCTCGGGGACACCGCCCCGGACGACCCACCCCGTCTCCCCGTCGAGCACCGCGTCCGGCGCCCCGCCAGAATCCCCGGCGACGACCGGCAGGCCCGTCGCCGAAGCCTCCAGGTAGACAATGCCGAGGCCCTCCACGTCAAGGCCCCCGCGCCGGGTCCTGCACGGCATGGCGAAGACGTCTCCCGCGCCGTAATGCGCGGGGAGTTCCTCCCACGGCACCGCGCCGGTGAAGCGGACCGACTCCGAGACGCCCGTCTCGGCGGCGAGCTTGTGCAGCTCCTTCTCGTAGGGGCCGCCCCCCACGATCAGCAGCACCGCGTCGGGCTCCCGGGCCAGTATCCGCGGCATGGCGAGGATCAGCGTGTCCTGGCCCTTGCGCGGCACAAGGCGCGAGACGCACACGACGACCGGCCGGTCGGTCAGGCCGAGGCGGGCGCGTACGGCGTCACCGCCCGACCCCGGGTGGAACGTCTTCTCGTCGACACCGGGCGGCAGTTGGACCATCCGCCCCGCCGCGGCGGGCGTCAGCGCGGCGGCGATCCGGGAGCGCGTGTACTCGCCGAGATAGGTGATCGTGTCCGTCGACTCGCCGATCCGGCGCAGGAGTTGGCGGGAGGCGGGCAGCTGTGCCCAGCCCGCCTCATGGCCGTGCGTCGTGGCGACGAGCCGCGTCGCCCCCGCCTTGCGCAGGGCGGGCGCCATGAGCCCCAGCGGCGCCGCCGCCCCGAACCACACCGACGTACAGCCGTGTTCACGCAGCAGCGAGACCGCGCGCCGGGTGACGCGCGGGGTCGGCAGCAGCATCGTCGTGGGGTCGCGTACGACCTTGAAGGGCTGCTCGGCGTCGAAGGCGGCCGTCGCCTCCGCGCCCTCGCGGCCGCGCTTCCAGGTCGAGGCGTAGACGACGAGCTGCTCGGGGTCCAGGCGAAGGGCCATGTTGTGCAGGAACGCCTGGATGCCACCGGGCCTGGGCGGGAAGTCGTTCGTGACGATCAGGGTCTTGTGCATCGTCGCCGACAGTACCGAAAGCCGGGCAAGCCGCCGAACGGCCCCGCCTCTTGGCCCATCCACGGCTCCGTCCGCCATCATGGCTCCCGAATCCCAATGAAACGGCCGAAAAGGGGCGTGGTGGCGCGTGGTGCGGATCCTGGCCGTCTGGGGCCTGACCCGGACCGTCCTGCTGCTCTGCGTCCTCCAGGTCCTCACCGCCCCCGGCCCCGACGTGACCAGCGACGTCTGGGTCATCTACCAGGGCTGGTACGAGGTCCTGCGCACCGGCACCTTCCCGCTCGACGACGTCACCTGGCAGTACCCGCCCGCCGCCGCCCTCGCGGTCCTCTCCCCCGCCCTGCTGCCCTTCCTCGGCTACGGGACCGCCTTCTTCGTCCTCGCGTTCCTCGCCGACGCGCTGGTCATCGGACTGCTCCTGTACGCGGGGCGGCGGCCCGGCAGATCACTCCGGGGGGCCTGGGTGTGGGTCGTGGGCGTGGCGCTGCTCGGGCCCACCGTGTACGCCCGTTACGACCTGATGGTCACGGCCGTCGCGGTCGCCGCGCTGCTCGCCGGGGCCCGGCATCCGCGCGCGATGGGCGCGCTCGCGGGCTTCGGCGCGCTGCTCAAGGTGTGGCCGGTGCTGCTGCTCGTCGGTACGCCACGCGGGCGCGCCACCCGGCGCTCCTGGGGCGCCGCGGCCTGCACGGCGCTCGGTCTTGCCCTCGCCTTCCTGGTGACGATGCCGGGCGCGCTCGCCTTCCTGACCTTCCAGCGCGACCGGGGCACCGAGGTCGAATCGCTCGGCGCCCTCGTCTTCCATGTCGCGCGGCACTTCGGCTGGAACGGCCAGGTCCAGCTGAACTACGGCTCGGTGGAGTTCATCGGCCCGTACGTCCCGCTGGTGAGCACGGTGGCGCAGGCGCTGTCCGTGGCGGCCTGCTGCTGGCTGCTCGTGTGGCGCCTTCGGGCGCGTGTCTGGTCGGCGGGCACGGTCGCGGACGCGGCCTTCGTCGCCGTGCTCCTGTTCACCGTGACGAGCCGGGTGATCAGCCCGCAGTACATGGTCTGGCTGGTGGGGATCGCCGCCGTGTGCCTGGCGTTCCGCAAGAGCCGGATGGTGCTGCCCGCCCGGCTCGTCCTGGCGGCCACGTTCGTCACGTTCCTGGAGTTCCCCGTCTGGTTCTCGCACGTGGTGGCCAGTGATCCGCTGGGCATCGCCCTGCTCTTCGTACGCAACGGTCTGCTCGTCGCGGCGGCGCTGCTCGCCTGCCGGAGCCTGTGGCGGCGGACGGTGTCCGAGCCCCGGGAACACGGTCCGGAGCCCGCCGGGGTCAGCCGAGCTCAGCGCGCAGATACGTACGCCACCGCGCCGTGAACTCCTCCGGGGTGAGGTCGAGGACATCCCGCAGGGCGTCCTCCACCGCGCCGGGCCTCTTCTTGTGGTCGCCGACCGCTTCGTAGAACGCCGTAAGACGTTCCTCGCCCCACTGGTCGGCGATCATCCGGCAGGCCAGCCACGCCCCTTCGTACGCCTGCGCCAGCTCCCCCGAGTCCCCGCTGAAGCCGAAGTCGCCGTCCTCGGGCAGCGCCGCGGGCAGCCGCTCCTCCTGGACGGCGCGCCGCAGTTCGGGCGCGGCCTGCGCCGCGGTCCGGCCCGTGCCGCGGTAGCCCACCCAGTCGGCGAAGCCCTCGGAGAGCCAGAGCGGGGTGGCCCGCGAGGTGTGCGCGCGGGTCGCGACGTGGGTCGTCTCGTGGGTGATGACGACCTGCTTGCCGAAGGCACCGAGCACGCCGTACGCCTCCGGGTTGACGATGATCCGGTCGGCGGGCGCCTGCCCGGAGCCGCCGGCCTCCCCCGTGGTCACCGCCGCGATCCCCTGATAGCCGGAGGCCGGCGCCCCCAGCAGCCCCGCCATGCCGTCCAGGGACTTGGGCACGAGGACGACGACCTGCCCGGGCCACTTCCCGCGCCAGGCGTCCCGCACCGACGGCACCGCGCGGTCGGCGAGATCCGCGTACGCGCGCAGCTCCGCGGCGGCCCGGTCCCCGCGCCCGACGCCGAGAACGAGGCTGTGGTCGCCCCGCACGGACGTGACGGGCCCCTGGTCCCAGAGCTGCTCGGTGGCCTTCTTCGCGGGGCGCTCGGCGGCGACGTACCACTGTCCGTCGCGCTCCTGGAGCGAGAGCGTGCGCGTCGTGCTCAGCGGCGCCCTGTCGTAGCCCTTGATCCGGTACCGGAGCTCGGCGGTCGCCGTGGCCCGCGCGCCGTCCCGGTCGAAGGCGGTCAGGCGGTACCCCCACGACGCGAGCGGGAGATCACGGAGGTTGTCGTAGGCCTCGGCGGGCCGGCCCGTCGCGCGGTACGCGGCGGCGTCCCGGTCGAGCACCGCTTCCGCGCGCCGCTCCAGGAGCCTGCGCACGTCGCCGGGCGCCGCGTCGGGCGCCGAAGGACCGCCGCATCCGACGAGCAGCGCGACGCAGAGTGCAAGGACTCCCGACCCACGCCCGCGACCAGCCATGATGCAGATCGTACGGGCAGCGGGCGGCCCGCCGCCGGTCAGATACGCGTCACCGACGACACCGGCATCATGCCCACCGGGTCGTAGCGCACGGTCGCGCCGGGGTAGGGCGCGTGCGCGACCTGGCCGTTGCCCATGTACATCCCGATGTGGCTCGCGTCGTCGCGGTAGACGACGAGGTCGCCGGGCTGCGCCTGGCCGAGCGGCACCTGGCGCCCTGCGTGGCGCTGCGCCTGAGAGGTGCGCGGCAGGCCGACGCCCGCCTGTGCGTACGCCCACTGGGTGAGGCCCGAACAGTCAAAGCCGGAGGGGCCGTTGGCGCCCCACACGTACGGCTTGCCGACCGCCGAGCTCACCGCGGCGATCGCGGCGGCCGCCCGCGACGATGCGGGCACCGCGGCGCCGAGATCGGGCAGTTCGCCGCGTCCCGAGCGCGACGCCCTGTCGTACGCGGCGCGCTCGTCGGAGGTCAGCGAGTTGAGCAGCCGCCGCGCCTTGGCGAGCTTGTGCTCGACGGTGCGCTTGTGGCGGGCCACCGCCTTGCGGATCTCCTCGAGGTCGGCGAGCTTGCGGGTGGCCTCCGTGCGCTCCTGGGAGAGGGCGCGCTGGGCCTTCTGCAGATCGGTCAGTTCGTCGGCCTGCCGGGCGCCGATGCGTTCGAGCGCCGCCGCCTTGTCGAGATAGCCGTCGGGGTCGGAGGAGAGCATCAGGGCGAGCGAGGGGTCGATGCCGCCGGAGCGGTACTGGGCCCCGGCGAGCGCGCCGAGTGCGCCGCGCATCGTGTTGATGCGCTCCTGCCCGCGGGCGACGCTGTCCTTGGCGAGACGGACCTGCTCGCCCAGCGTGTCCGCGCGTTCGTCGGCCTTGTTGTACGACTCGGTGGCCTTCTCGGCCTGCTCGTAGAGGCGGTCCACCTTGGCTTTGGTGTCGGACGGAGTGTCCTGCGGCGCTGCGCCCGCCGGTGCGGCGCCGAGTGCGGCGGCCGCGGTGGCCGCCGCTGCCGAGAAGACGGTCACGCACGCGCTCCGGTCAAGGCCGGACTGTGCGGGACGACGATGGGACCCCACGGGAAGCCGCTCTCCCTCCGCTGGCGAACCCCGGACGAACCCGAGGAGTGCGCGCGAGAGTAGCCGTGGGATCACGTCACGGCCAAAGACCCGGCCGTGCACATAACGTGACGCCCCGCCGGAGACGCAGGTCACCGACGGGGCGTGAGGTCAGCAGGAGTTGGCGGAATTCGCTCGTTTGGGCGGCACGCCGGTCTTTTCAGATGCGGACCGCTGAGCGGAAATCAGATACGCACGCCGAACTGGAAGGAGCCGATGGTGGACATCGACTCGTAGCGCACCACGGCGCCCGGCTTCGGGGCGTGAAGCACCTGGCCGTTGCCCGCGTAGAAGCCGACGTGCGCGAGGCTGTTGAAGAACACCAGGTCGCCCGGCTTCAGCTCGGAGCGGCCGATCTTCGTGCCGTCGTTCTGCTGGGTGTAGGTGGTGCGGGTGATCTGCACACCGGCCTGGTTGTAACCCCACTGCGTGAGGCCGGAGCAGTCGTAGGAGTTGGGGCCGCTGCCGCCGGAGACGTACGGCTTGCCCAGCTGGGTGGCGGCGGCGCTCAGGGCGGCCTGGCCGCGCTGCGATGCCGGGGCCTCCTTGCCGAGGTCCACGCGGTCGCCGGCGTCGCGGCTCGCGCGCTGCTCCTTGGCGGCGAGCTCGGCCTTCTCCTTGGCGGTCAGCGTGTTGAGCAGCTTCTGGGCGGCGCCGAGCTTGCTCTGGACTTCCTTCTTCTTCTTGCCCAGTTCCTTGCGCGTCTCCGCGAGGTCGCTGAGCTTGTCGGACGCCTCCTTGCGCTCCTGCGCGAGGGTCCGCTGCTTGTCCTGGACCTTCTTGAGCGCCTCGACCTGCTGACTGCTCAACTGGTCCATGGTGGACGCCTTGTCGAGGTAGTCGTCCGGGTCGGCCGAGAGGAAGAGCTGGACGGAGGGGTCGATGCCGCCGGAGCGGTACTGCGCGCTGGCCATCGAACCGAGGCCGCTGCGCAGGTCGTTGAGGTCCTCCTGGCCGCGCGCGACCTTGTCCTGAAGCTCGCCGATCTCCTTCTCGAGCTTCTCCTGCTTCTCCTTGGCGCCGTTGTACCGGTCGGTGGCCCGGCCCGCGTCCTCGTAGAGCTTGTCGACCTTGGACTTGACCTCGTCCTTGCTCGGCTTCTCGCTCGGCGAGGCGTTGGCGGCCTGCGAGGTGAGTGCCACGGCAGCGGCGGCGGTTGCGGTGAGCACGGTCACACGGGCGCGGCTCGGCTGCTTGGGTCGACGGTGGGACGCCACGAAGGCGGCTCCTTCTTCCTCCAGCCGCCTACCGAAACCCGGTGGGCGGGTACCACCGCTGTCACCCCGGATGGGCGATCAACCGAGCGGAGGTTCGGGGCGAGACCCTAGTGACCTTCTTATGATCAGTTCAAATCCTGACCAGCAAAAAGTAGCCGGTCGGGCGCATTCTTTACCGTTGACGCACAGGCGGTGATGGGCACTTGACGCTACGTTGCGTAAGCGTCGCCCCAATTCGGGCATAGGGAACAGGAGTTACTCAGGCACCCTTAGCCACACAGAGTCGGGCGTACGTCAGCCGCGCGAGAGCCGCTTCAGGAGCACGACGGAAGCGACAGGACGCGCCCCCGCCTTCGCGATCCCGTCGGCCACTTCGCGGTCGGTGGAGACGACGACCACGGGGCGCCCGGGAGGCTCGGCGCGCACCAGCTGGCGGATCAGTTCGTCCGCCGTGACGCCGGGCTTGGAGAAAAGGACGCGCACCCCGCGCGGCGGCGCGAGCAGGACGGGCGCGGCGAGTTCGGCCCCGTCGAAGACGCAGGTGACCTCGGCGCCGGTCTGGGCGGCGAGCTGCGAGAGCGAGCCGAGCAGCCGAAGGCGCTGCTTCTCCAGGGGCATCGTGGGATAGCCGGTCTTGGTGACGTTGTAGCCGTCCACGACCAGGTGCGCCTGCGGCAGCGCGAGCAGCTGGTCGAGGATGGCCGGATCGTTCTCGGAGAGCGCGCGGGCCGCGATGTCCTTCGGCGTCATCCGCCCCGGCTCGACGGCGTCCACGGTCTCGGCGGGCCGCACCGACACGGGCGGCAGGGCGAGTTCGCGGCGCAGCCCCTGGGTGGCCTCGAGGACCGTGTCCAGGAGCAGCCGCACTCGCATGTCCTCGACGCTGCGGCCCTCGCGCGCCGCCCTGCGGCTGGCTTCCAGGGCCGCCTCGGTCTCGCTGAGCCGGGCTTTGAGCCGCCGGGTCTCGCTCTCCGCGGCGGACACCTGCGCCTGGCCCTCGGCACGCACGGCGTCGGCTTCGGCCGCCGCCTTGCGCAGGGCCGCCTCGCCGCGCTTGACGTCGCTGAGCGCGCCGCGCAGCTTGCGATGCATCGATTCGGCTTCCTTCTTCGCCGACTCCAGCTCCGTGCGCAGCCGCTCCGTCTCGGCCTTCGTCTGGCCGCGGGCCGCCGCGAGCTCCTCGCGCAGCCGCTCAAGCTCGGCCCGGGTCTCGTCGTCGACGCGCTCGGCGTCCGCCCGCTGGGCCTCCTCGCCCGCGGCGGTCACCAGCTTCACCCAGCCGGTGGGGCGCAACACATAGGCCGCGGCCGCCACGTCGAGCGGGTCCGCGGCCGGGGGCGGGGAGCCCGCGTCCAGGGCACCGGTGAGCTCGGGCTGCGCCTCTCTGAGACGTTCGCCGATGCGCTGCCGGAAGAGCGGGTCGCCCTCCAGGGCGGCCGCCATCGCGTTGCCGGCGAACTTGGTGCGCCGGGTCGGCGTGAAACGGGCGTACTGCCGCAGCTGTGCGGGCAGTTCGCTCACCGTGAGACCACCGAAGCCGTCCGAGACGATCTGGACGACCCGGCGGCGCACTCCGTCGGGCAGCGGGCGGTCGAGCACCTCAGCGGCGCCGTCGTCCGGCTCCCCGCTCGCGCTCTCCACCATCGCTCACCCCACTAGCTGTGCGGGGCCCGCTCCCTCAGGAGCCGGCACCCGGCCTGTCCACGAGTTCCACCTTGTCCACCGCGTTGCACCAGCGGCAGCGGACCGACTCGATGGTCTCACTGACCACCTCACGTTCCTCGACGTTCGACTCACCGGCCAGGTCGAGGTGCACATATTCGACGACCTTCGAAGAGCGGGTCACGTCGAACCGCGTGAGATTGCCGCAGAGCGTGCAGCGCCACCGGGTGGTGTCGGTCGGCAGAGGAACCGTCATCGTGGCTGTTCGCTTTCCTTCGGGATTCCATGGTGCGTGGTGCCCGTAACCCTAAGGCCTGTAAGGGTCTCCATGCGGCGGCCTCCACAGCGGCGAGGCGGTCTGTACGGGTAGCGCCCCTTACGTCATGCTCTGTTCATGATCAACGCAAGGGTTGCGACGGCGGTCCGGCTGATCAGGGGCCAGTCGGCCCCGGTGACGTACGGCCTGATGGTCGCCTGCTGTCTGGTCTTCGTGATCTCCCCCGTGTCCGGGCTCAACGCCGTCTACGGCACCGGCGACCAGCTGCTCGCCGCGCAGCAGGACTACTTCGCGCGCTGGGGGGTGGTCCCATCCGAACTGATCAGCGGGGTGCCGCGGGCTGCGCTCGGCCCCCTCACCGCGCTCTTCGTGCACGGCAGCTGGCTGCATCTGCTCGGCAACATGCTCTTCCTGTACGTCTTCGGGGCGATGGTCGAGGAACGGATGGGGCACCTCCAGTTCGCGCTCTTCTACATCGTCTGCGGCTATCTCGCCCTGTTCGCCTACGCGGCCGCGCACGCCGACTCCGACCAGACGCTGGTGGGCGCGTCGGGCGCGATCTCGGCGGTGCTCGGCGCCTTCCTGCGACTCTTCCCCAAGGCGCGGGTCACCAGCCTCTTCCCGTTCCTCTTCTTCCTTCCGCTGCGCTTTCCCGCCTGGGTGGTGCTGCCGTTCTGGGTGACGCTGCAGTGGCTGGCCGCGCTGCAGGGCGGGCAGGGTCCCGGGGTCGCCTATCTGGCCCACCTGGTGGGCTTCTCGCTGGGCTTTCTCTACGCGTGGGTGCGGTATGGCCGGACGGATAGAGTGAAGAGGCCAGCACCGGCTACCGAGGGAGACAGTCAGCCGTGATCACCGCGATCGTGCTCATCAAGACCAGCGTGGACCGGATCCCCGAGATCGCCGAGTCGATCTCCGCCCTCGACTGCGTCAGCGAGGTCTTCTCCGTGACCGGCACCTACGACCTGATCGCCATGGTGCGCGTCGGCCGCCACGACGACCTGGCCGATGTCATCCCCGGCAAGATCAGCAAGATCCCGGGCGTGGAGGCGACGGACACGCATGTCGCGTTCCGTACGTACTCGCAGCACGACCTGGAGGCGGCGTTCGCGATCGGCCTCGACTCCTAGGCGTCCGGACGGCCGTCGGATGAGGGTTTCTTCATCTGCGGCTCATGCGGCCGGCGCACTGCGCCCCGCACCCTCGCTGTCATGGTCTTCTCCCACCGCATGGCCGCCTTGGCCGCCGTCGTGGCGATCCCCCTCGGCATCGCCACGACCAGCTACGTCCTGACCGACAGCCCCGAGCCCCCCAAGGCCCCTCCCAAGGTGGAGCTGGAGAGCGGCTCGCCGTCCTCGAAGCCGTCCTCGCCGTCATCGCCGTCCTCGAAGCCCACCACCCCCCGGCCGACGCCGAGCGACGAGACGGTGTCCCCGCCGCCGGTCAGCGAGAATTCCCCGGGCGATGACAACGACGACGACGGCAACGAAGGCAGCGGCCGGGGCGACAACGACGACGACGGTCCCGGTGACGACGGCTGAGCGCCCGCACCGCTGGATATCCGCCCGTGTCCGCATCCTGCTCTGGCTGCTCGTGGTGATGACCGTCGCGCTCACCGCGGTCGCGGCCACCACCCGCTCCGTCCTGCTGCGCGACGTGGACCACCGCATCGACCGGCTGCTCGCCCAGGAGACCGCGGAGTTCACCAACCTCGCCCGCGAGGGAGTCGATCCGCACACGGGCGAGAAGTTCAGCGCTCCCGACCCCCTCCTGCGGCTCTTCCTGTCCCGGCAGTACGCCGACCCCGACGAGGAGCTCCTCGGTCTGGTCGGCCGCCCCGGCAAGGCGCCCGCGAAGAAGGAGCAGTCGCGCGAGCCACGGATCGACCATCCGCTCGCCGAGGACACCGCCGCCCTTCGCACGGTCTTCGAGTCCCGCGACGCGACCGGCACGCTGCACCGCGAGCGCGGCGAGGTCCGCTGGGCGAAGGTGGAGATCGCGGCGAACGCGGGCCATCCGGCGGCGGCGTTCGTCGTCGCCTTCCACCCGGCGGGCGAACAGGCCAAGGCGGGCGACGTGTTCACGATGCTGCTCGCCATCTCCGGGGTCGCGCTCCTGATGACGACCGGCATCGGCTGGGCGGTCGCGGGCCGCATCCTCAGGCCCGTGCGTCTGGTGCGTACGACCGCCGCGCAGCTCACCGAACAGGATCTGACCCGGCGCATCCCGGTGCAGGGCAGGGACGACGTCGCGGCGCTCGCCGAGACGTTCAACGGCATGCTCGACCGGCTGGAGCGCGCGTTCGCCGCGCAGCGCGAGTTCGTCGACGACGCCGGGCACGAGCTGCGCACGCCCATCACCATCGTGCGCGGCCATCTGGAGCTGATGGGCGACGATCCGGGCGAGCGCGAGGAGACCGTCCGGATCGTGGTGGAGGAGCTCGACCGGATGAGCCGCATCGTCGAGGATCTGCTGCTCCTGGCCAAGGCCGAGCGCCCCGACTTCGTCACCCCCGAGCCGGTGCAGCTCGCCGAGCTGACGGCGGACGTCTTCGTCAAGGCGCGGGCACTCGGCGACCGCGACTGGCAGCTGGCCGAAGTGGCCGATGGCGAAACCGGTCTCGACCCGCAGCGCATCACCCAGGCGATGGTGCAGCTCGCCCAGAACGCTGTCCAGCACACCGTCCCCGGCCAGCGGATCGGCATCGGCTCACGCAGCACGGCAGGCCGGATCGAGTTGTACGTCGCCGACAGCGGGCCCGGCGTCCAGGCGCAGGACGCGGCGGTGATCTTCGAGCGGTTCCGGCGCGGCACCGCACGCCGCGGCGCCCGCGCCACCGGCGCCGGGCTCGGCCTCGCCATCGTGCGCGCGATCGCCGAAGGGCACGGCGGCCGGGTCGAGCTGCGGCCCACGGCGTCGGGCTCCGGCGGCGCCACCTTCGTACTCGTACTGCGAGAAGTACTGCGAGAACAGGAACCAGGACTGCCATGAACCGGATTCTCATCGTCGAGGACGAGGAGCGCATCGCCTCCTTCGTCGAGAAGGGCCTGCGGGCCAACGGCTTCACCACCAGCGTCGTCGGCGACGGCGAAGCGGCCTACAACTACGCCCTGACCGGCGGCTTCGACCTGGTCGTCCTGGACATCGGGCTGCCCGGCAAGGACGGCTTCACGGTCCTGCGGCAGCTGCGCGAGGCCCGGGTGACGACCCCGGTGATCGTGCTGACCGCCCGCGACTCGGTCCGGGACACGGTGGCGGGCCTCGAGGGCGGCGCCGACGACTGGATGACCAAGCCGTTCCGCTTCGAGGAGCTGCTCGCGCGGGTGCGCCTGAGGCTGCGCACGGCGGCGGGCGCCCCGGAGGTGACGGTGCTGCGCGGCGGGGATCTGACGCTGGATCTGCGCACCCGCAGGGCGCGTTCGGGCGAGCGGACGGTGGACCTGACGGCACGTGAGTTCGTGCTGCTCGAACTGTTCCTGCGCCATCCGGGGCAGGTGCTCTCGCGGGAGCAGATCCTCTCCCATGTGTGGGGCTACGACTTCGACCCCGGGTCCAACATCGTGGACGTGTACGTACGGGCGCTGCGCAAGAAGCTGGGCGCGGAGCGGGTGGAGACGGTGCGCGGGATGGGGTACCGGCTGCCGGGGTGAGCGTCCGGCCTCCCGGGGTGAGCGTCCGGATCGCCCGGGGTGAGCGTCCGGATCGCCCGGTGAAGTTCCTTTCATCTCAGGCTCATTGAGGGCTCACGGCGGGGCCCGAGGCTTCCTGTGTGACCCTGAATCCCCGCCAAGCCATCACGCTGTGCATCGCGCTGAGTCTGTGCGCGCTGCTCGTGGTTCCCGGCAACTTCCCCGGCCTGAGCGGCGACGCCCGCCTCACTCTCGCCGTGTTCGCCCTGGCGACCTGTGCGTGGATCGGTACGCCGATCGACGACACGTACATCGCGCTCGGCGCCGGCCTCGCGCTCACCGCGACCGGGGTGATCAGCAGCGACACGCTCTTCGGCACCCTCGGTGACGAGACCGTCTGGCTGCTGATCTGCGCCTTCGTCCTCGCGGCGGCCGTGGCCCGCAGCGGCCTGGCGGGACGGGCGGCGGCCTTCCTGGTCTGCGGGGCGCGGAGCATACGGCAGTTGACGCATCTGACGACGGCGGCGCTCGTCGTGACGGCCTTCGCGGTGCCGGCCACGTCGGGCCGCGCCGCGCTCGCGCTGCCCGTCTTCCTCGCCCTCGCCAAGGCCCTCGCCGACCGGAAGCGCCTGGTCGTGATGCTCGCCCTGCTCTTTCCGACCGTCATCCTGCTCTCCGCGGTCGCGACCCTGATCGGCGCCGGAGCGCATCTGATCACGGTGTCGGTCCTGTGGGAGGCGACCGGGGAGCGGATCGGCTTCACGCAGTGGCTGCTTCTCGGTCTGCCGCTCGCCATGGCCTCGTCCCATCTGGCGGCGGAGGCCGTCCTGTTGACGACGACGCGGCGCGCGGACCGCAAGGGTCCCGTGCACATCACCGTCGAGCAGCTCCAGGAGCACAGCGAGCAGCCGGTCACCGGCCCCTGGGAGCCCGCCGAGACCCGCTGCGCCCTGCTGCTCGCCACGGTCGTCACGCTCTGGTGCAGCGAGCCGCTGCACCAAGTGCCGCCTGCCGTGGTCGCGTTGATCGGCGCGGTCGTCGCATCCTCCCCCGCACTGGGCACCGTACGCCTGAAGGACGCCCTGAAGACGGTGCCCTGGTCGCTGCTGCTCTTCATGGCGGCGACGATGGCGATGGGCGTCGCGCTCGCCGAATCGGGGGCGGCGAAGTGGCTGGTGGGCGGCGTTCCGCTGGATGTGCCGCCCTGGCTGTTCCTGACCGTGGTCGTCGGGGTCAGCACGGCCGCGCACCTCGTCCTGCAGTCCCGCTCGGCGCGTTCTTCGGTCCTGGTCCCGCTGGTCGTCGCGGCGGCCGTCGGCGCGGGCGTCAACCCCGTCGCGGCCGCCCTGGCGTCCACCGCGGCGGCGGGCTTCTGCCACACGCTGCCCGCGTCGGCGAAGCCCGTCACGCTCTTCGCCGACATCCCCGGCACCCCCACCTACACCCCGCGCGACCTGCTGCGCCTCTCCGCGGTCCTGGCACCGCTGACGGCCGCGCTCGTGCTGCTCTTCGCCGTCGCGCTGTGGCCGCTGCTCGGCGTGCCCGTTCGCTGAGCGCTGTGCTGGAACGTCGTCTGCGGGCCGGTGGGGGCTGGTCGCGCAGTTCCCCGCGCCCCTTCGGGGCGCTCCCCCTCCCCCCTCGCCCATCAGTTCCCTCTGCCGTGGAGACCCCCATGCTGACCCGTTTCGCCATCGCCCCCAGCGGCTTCAAGGAGTCCCTGTCCGCGCACTCCGCGGCCGAGGCCATCGCCGAAGGAGTACGCCGTGTCGTCCCGCACGCGGTGACCGATCTGATCCCCCTGGTGGACGGCGGCGAGGGCACCGCGCGCGCCCTGGCCGCCACCGGCGGCGGCCGCCTGGTCGCGCTGCCCGCCACCGGGCCCGTCGGCCAGCGGATCGGCACGCACTTCGCGCTGCTCCCCGACGGCACGGCGGTCGTCGAGATGGCGGCGGTGGCCGGACTCTCGCTGGTCCCGCGCGATCTGCGCGACCCGGGCACCACGACGACGTACGGCGTCGGCGAGCTGATCGGCGCCGCCCTGGACGCGGGGGCCCGCCGCATCCTGGTGGGCTGCGGCGACTCCGGAACGTCGGACGGCGGCGCGGGCGCCCTGCAGGCGCTCGGCGCCCGGCTCCTGGACGCAGACGGCTGGGAACTCCCGCAAGGCGGCCGTGAGTTGACCCGCCTGAGCCGCATCGACCCGTCGGGCCTTGACCCCCGCCTGAAGGACACGGAGATCCGGGTCGCCTGCAACCCCTTCAACGTCCTGACCGGCGAGCGCGGCGTCGCCCGCGTCTTCGGCCCCCAGAAGGGCGCCACGCCCGCCCAGGTCGAGATGCTCGCGGCCGCCCTTGCGCACTGGGCCCGCATCCTCACCCGCGACCTGCACGCCACGACGGACCTCGCCCTCGGCCCCGGCACGGGCGCATCCGGCGGTCTCGGCGCCGGCCTGGCCGCGCTCGGCGCCCGGCTGCTCCCCCGCTTCGACGTCCTGCTCGACCACCTGGACCTGGACGCCCGCCTGGCCCGCGCCGACCTCGTCGTCACGGCCGAGGGCGCCCTCGACCACCAGACACCCCGCGGCAAGATCCCCGCCGAGGTGGCAAGGCGCGCCAAGCGGTCGGGCCGTCCGGTGCTCGTCCTCGCCGGCACCATCGGCCAGGGCGCACACCACGTGCGGGCGGCGGGCGTGGACGCCTACAGCGCGATCCTGCCCGCCCCGGTCTCGCTCACGGAGGCGCTCGGCCGGGGCGGCGAGTTCCTCACCGACGCGACCGAGCGGGCCCTGCGGATGATCCAGATCGGCACCCGGCTGCCGTCCTCAGAGACTCAGGCGCCGGTGGTGTCCGGCACGCAACGCCCGTCCTCGGTGCGGTAGTTCCACCGCGCGCCGTCCGCCACCAGCTCCTTGACGGCGCGCACGAAACGCTCGACGTGCTCGTCAGGGGTGCCGGCGCCGAAGCTCACACGGATCGCGTTCAGCGACTTCTCGCCGGGCGCGGCCTCGGGGGCACCGCACTCGCCCTGGGTCTGCGGGTCGCTGCCGAGCAGGGTGCGCACCAGCGGGTGGGCACAGAAGAGACCGTCGCGTACGCCGATGCCGTACTCGGCGGAGAGCGCCGCGGCGAAGTGCGAGCTGTTCCAGCCCTCGACGACGAAGGAGATGACGCCGACGCGCGGGGCGTCGTCGCCGAAGAGCGAGAGCACCTTCACCGCGGGCACCTCGGCGAGGCCCTCGCGGACCTTGGCGATGAGGTGGTTCTCGCGGGCGACGAGCTCGTCGAAGCCCGCCTCGGTCAGCGCCTTGCAGGCGGCGGCGATGGAGTACACGCCGATGACGTTCGGCGAACCGGCCTCGTGCCGCGCTGCGGTGTCGTGCCACTCGACGTCCACGCCGCCGTCCGTGCGCCGGGCGACCTTCCGCGATGCGCCGCCGCCGGCGAGGTAGGGCTCGGCCTGCTGCAGCCAGTCGGAGCGGCCCGCGAGGACGCCCGAGCCGAAGGGCGCGTACAGCTTGTGACCGGAGAAGGCGACCCAGTCGACGTCCAACTCGCGTACGGAGACGGGGTGATGGGGCGCGAGCTGCGCGGCGTCCAGGACGATACGGGCGCCGTGCGCGTGGGCGGCGGCGGCGAGTTCCTTCACCGGCCACAGCTCACCGGTGACGTTGGACGCGCCGGTCACGCAGACCAGGGCGGGCCCGTAGGGTTCGCGGTCGGCGAGGGCGCGCTCCAGGGTGGCGACGGCCTGGTCAGCGGTGCGCGGGGCGTTCAGGTACGTCACGCGGGCGTCGCGCCAGGGCAGCAGCGAGGCGTGGTGCTCGGTCTCGAAGACGAAGACCTGGCAGTCGGCGGGCAGCGCGGCGGCGAGCAGATTGAGCGAGTCGGTGGTCGACCGCGTGAAGACGACCTGGTCGCCCTCGCGGCAGTCGAGGAACTCGGCGACGGTGACCCGGCTGTTCTCGAACAGGTCGGTGGAGAGCTGCGACAGATACCCGGCCCCGCGGTGCACGCTGCCGTAGTACGGCGCGTACGCGGCCACGTCGTCCCACACCCGCTGCAGCGCGGGCGCGCTCGCCGCGTAGTCGAGCGCGGCGTAGGTCACCTCGCCACCGGTGACGAGCGGCACGGTGACGTCCCGGCCGAGGACGGAGAGGGGGGCACAGACGGACGAGTCGGCGGCGACGGCGGAAACAGACATGGCGAACTCCCGTGGGAAGGCAGGCGAGTTCACTGCAGCGACGCCCGTGCGACACGCAGGGCGGTGCAGTGATGAAGAGAAAAGGGGGTGCGGAAAAGGGGCCGGAAAGCCCTATCGCATTCGCTTGCTCACGAGACTGCTCCCTTGAGGACCAGGACCCCAGGGATGCGACACTCATCGAGTGCGCAGGGGTCCGCGCTTGCCATACGCCTTGCTGCGTACGGCCTGGTCTTCACCCGGGGCACCCCGCCACGGACGGAGGGTTGCCGGACAGCAAGCCGGGGCCTAATCGCTGTCACTCATGACCTGTTGAGCATCTTGCCACATGATCTTCGACGCGCAAGGCGCAGTCCAGAATCCGGACTGCGCCTTGCGTCACACTCGGGGCCCGCGTCAGCGGTTGCTGGCCGCCACCCAGCGCTCCAGGGCCTTCTTCGCGGCCCCGGAGTCGATGGACTCGGCCGCCCGCACCATGCCGGCCCGGATCTGCTCCACGAGGCTCCCCTCGCCCGGCGAGAGGGCCACGAGCGCCGCCGCCGAGTTGAGCAGCACCGCGTCCCGCACCGGCCCGGTCTCCCCGTCGAGCAGCCGCCGCGCGACCTCCGCGTTGTACGAGGCGTCGGCGCCCCGCAGCGCCTCGATGGGCACCAGGTCGATCCCGACGTCGCGCGGGTCGAAGGCCTCCTCGCGCACGGCGCCGTCACGCACCACCCAGACCCGGGAGGTCGACGTCGTCGTCAGCTCGTCGAGCCCGTCGTCGCCGCGGAAGACGAGCGAGGAATGCCCGCGCTCGGCGAAGACCCCGGCCACCACGGGCGCCATCCGCGGGTCGGCGACACCGACCGCCTGGGCCCGCACCCTGGCCGGGTTGGTGAGCGGACCGAGCAGGTTGAACACGGTCCGGATGCCCAGCTGGCCGCGCGCGGCGCCCGCGTACCGCAGCGCCGGGTGGAACTTCACCGCGAAGCAGAAGGTGATGCCCGCCTCCTCCACGACCTCGACGACCCGCTGCGGCGTGAGCTCCAGGTTCACGCCGAGCTTCTCGAGCACATCGGAGGCACCGCTTGCCGACGACGCGGCGCGGTTGCCGTGCTTGACGACCTTCGCGCCCGCGCCGGCGATGACGATCGCGGACATCGTGGAGATGTTGACGGTCTTGGCGCCGTCGCCGCCGGTGCCGACGATGTCGACGGTCTCGCCGGGCACCTTGATCACATTGGCGTGCTCATACATGGCGCGTACGAGACCGGAGATCTCCTCGACCGTCTCGCCCTTGGCCCGCAGCGCCACCACGAAACCGGCGATCTGCGCGTCGGTGGCCTCGCCGCGCATGATGCGGTCCATGGCCCAGGCGGTGTCGTCGGCGCTCTGGTCGCGCCCGTCGAGCAGACCGTTCAGTACGTCGGGCCAGGAACGGCCCGCCGCGGTATTGCCTCCTGCGGGGGTCACAGCGCTCATCTGCCGCTCCTGAGTTCGTATAAATGGGCCAAGGACACCCTATCCAGGTCCGGGGACGGCAAAGAGCCCCGTCCGCGCAATGGACGGGGCTCTTGCCGTGGCGACCTTGTGGTCAGAGCTCTGTGAGCTCAGGGATCAGTGGTGGCCGTGGCCGCTCGTGATCTCCTTGTACTCCTCGACGGTGGGCTTGGGGATCTGGCTCTCTTCCCCGTAGTAGCCCTTCGAGAGCTTGGCCCGGAGCTTCTGCGAACCGGACACCTTGCGCTCGACACCGTTCTCGTCGACCGTCGGGCCGATCTCGATCGGCTCGTACTGATGGTGCGCGGTGAGCGTGTGCAGCTGCTCCTGGTTGAGCGGCTCGTGGACCTCGATGAACTCACCGTGCGGCAGGCGCTTGATGATGCCGGACTCGCGTCCGTGCAGCACCTTGTCCTTGTCGCGCCGCTGCAGACCCAGGCAGATCCGCTTGGTGATGATGAACGCCAGCACCGGGAAGACGAAGAAGGCGATCCGCACGAACCAGGTGATCGAGTTGATCGACAGATGGAAGTGCGTGGCCCACAGGTCGTTTCCGCCGCCGATGAGCAGCACGAAGTACCAGGACATCCATGCGACACCGAAGGCCGTACGGGTCGGGGCGTTGCGCGGGCGGTCCAGGATGTGGTGCTCGCGCTTGTCGCCGGTGACCCAGGACTCGATGAACGGGTAGACCGCGATCGCGACCAGGACCAGCGGGAAGATGATCAGCGGGATGAACACGCCAAGGACGAGCGTGTGACCCCAGAGATTGATCTCCCAGCCCGGCATGAACCGGATCAGGCCCTCGGAGAAGCCCATGTACCAGTCGGGCTGGGCTCCGGTGGACACCTGGTCCGGACGGTACGGGCCGAGCGCCCAGATCGGGTTGATCGTGGCGATCGCCGAGATGGCCGCGATGATGCCGAAGACCAGGAAGAAGAAGCCTCCGGCCTTGGCCATGTAGACCGGGAGCAGCGGCATGCCGACGACGTTCTTCTCGGTCCTGCCGGGGCCCGCGAACTGCGTGTGCTTGTGGAAGAAGACCAGGATCAGGTGGGCCACCAGGAGGCCCATCATGATGCCGGGCAGCAGCAGGATGTGGACCGAGTAGAACCGGGCCACGAAGTCGCCGCCGGGGAACTCCCCGCCGAACAGGAACATCGACAGGTACGTGCCGACGATCGGTACGGACAGGATCGCGCCCTGCATGAAGCGGACACCGGTGCCGGAGAGCAGGTCGTCCGGGAGCGAGTAACCGGTGAAGCCGGTGAACATGCCGAGGACGAGCAGCAGGAAGCCGAAGATCCAGTTGACCTCACGGGGCTTGCGGAAGGCACCCGTGAAGAAGACGCGCATCATGTGCACGAACATCGCCGCGAGGAAGATCAGCGCCGCCCAGTGGTGGATCTGCCGGATCAGCAGACCACCGCGCACATCGAAGCTGATGTGCATGGTCGAGTTGAACGCCTCGGACATCAGCTGTCCCTGCAGCGGGACGTAGCTGCCGTGGTACTCCACCTCGTTCATCGACGGGTGGAAGAACAGCGTCAGATACACACCCGTGAGGATGATGATGATGAAGCTGTAGAGCGCGACCTCACCCAGCATGAAGGACCAGTGGTCCGGGAAGATCTTGCGCATGTTGGCCTTGGCCAGGGAGTAGATCCCGAGCCGGCCGTCCGCCCAGTCGGCCACCCGCTCACCGGCGGGCGCCTCCTTCTTGCGGCTGTTGTCGTTCGCCGAAGTGCTCATCCGCGCTCCCAGAAAGCAGGACCGACGGGCTCTTCGAAGTCGCCGAGCGCCTCGAGGTAGCCCTCGTCGTTCACGCCGATGCGCAGCTGCGGCAGTGCGTGACCGGCCGGGCCGAAGATCACTCGGGCACCGTCGGAGAGGTCGAAGGTGGACTGGTGGCACGGGCAGAGGACGTGGTGCGTCTGCTGCTCGTACAGGGAGATCGGGCAACCCACGTGGGTGCAGATCTTGGAGTAGGCGACGATGCCGTCGTGCGACCAGTCGAGCTCGCGCTTGTCCTTGATGTTGTCCGGCTGGATCCGGACGATCATCAGGGCCGCCTTGGCGATCTGCACCTGGAAGTCGTGATCGTGCTCCTCCAGGCCCTCGGGCTTGGCGAAGGTCAGCGAACCGACCGAGACGTCCGCCGGGCGCAGCGGCTCGTTCGTGTTCATGTTCACGAGCAGCTTGCCCTTGCCCCAGAGCGTGTGCCGCAACTTGTCCTCGGGCAGCGGACCGAGGTCACGCAGCAGGACGATGCCGGAGAGCGGCACCATGGCCAGCGCGCCGAACATCGTGTTGCGGATCAGCTTGCGGCGGCCGAACTGCGACTCCTCGGCGCCGGCCTTGAAGTCGGCCATGACCTTGGCCTTGACCTCGGGCTCGGCGGCGATGGGGTGCCGCTCGTCGGCGACCTCCACGTCGGACATCAGGGTGCGGGCCCAGTGGACCGCGCCCGCGCCGATGCAGAAGAGGGCGATGCCGAGGGTCATCCCCAGGGAGAAGTTGAGCGCGCTGATGTGGCCGATCGGCCAGATGTACACGCTCTGGTCGACCGGGAAGGCCACGAACGAGGCGATGAAGCCGACCGTGGCCAGCATCGAGAGCAGGAACATGAAGGCGACCGCGCGCTCGGAGCGCCGGGCTGCCTTCTCGTCGATGTCCTGGACCCGATGCTCGTGGGGCGGCAGCCCCGGGTCGGCGAACGGGTTCTTCTCGTCCGCAACCGCTACCGAGCTGTGCTCGGTCTCCTGCGCGCTGGGCAGGTTCTCTTCTGGATTCTCTTGGCTACTCATGACTTCTTGGCCTTTGCGGTCCGAGCGGCGACCCACACGGCGACCGCGATCAGCGAGCCGAGGCCGAAGATCCAGCCGAACAGGCCTTCACTGACCGGACCGAGGCCGCCCAGCGAGAGGCCGCCGGGGCTCTCGGTCTCTTCGCCGTTGACCGCGTCGAGGTACGCGATGATGTCCTTCTTGTTCTTCTCCGGCATGACCGTGTCGGGGAAGGACGGCATGTTCTGCGGGCCGGTCTGCATGGCCTCGTAGATGTGCTTCGGGGAGACATCCTCCAACGACGGGGCGAACTTGCCGTTCGTCAACGCGCCGCCTTCACCGGTGAAGTTGTGGCACTGCGCGCAGTTGGTGCGGAACAGCTCGCCACCCTTGGCGATGTCCGCGCCGTCCGGGCTGTACTGCTTCTCGGTGGGGATGTTCGGTCCGGCGCCCAGCGAGGCGATGTACGCCGCGAGCTGGTCGACCTGGGCCTGGTTGTAGATGGCCTTCTTCTTCGGCGCCTGGGCGCCCGGCTGCTGGAGCGGCATGCGGCCGGTGCTGACCTGGAAGTCAACGGCGGCGGCGCCGACGCCCACCAGGCTCGGACCGTCGGAGGACCCCTGACCGCCGGTTCCGTGGCAGCTGGAGCAGCCAACGGAGTAGAGCTTCTTGCCCTCGTCGATGGCGAGGGACTGGGCGGTGTCGTCGGCCTGCGCCTTGTCCGCGGGTGCGAACGCGGCGTACAGCCCCCCGGTGGCCGCCAGCGCGAGGAGTAGGACGACGATCGCCGCCAGCGGGTGGCGTCGTCGTGCGGAGAGCTTTTTCACGGATTACCCCGGTGTCAGGATCTTCTGCGTCGATGCTTCGGAATGGTTCGGATTCGGGTTCGGGCCCGGCTACTTGATCATGTAGATCGTGGCAAAAAGACCGATCCAGACAACATCGACGAAGTGCCAGTAGTAGGACACGACGATGGCTGCGGTCGCCTGCTCGTGGGTGAACCTCCTGGCCGCGTAGGTGCGGCCGAGGACCAGCAGGAAGGCGATGAGGCCGCCTGTCACGTGCAGTCCGTGGAAGCCGGTGGTCAGGTAGAAGACCGAGCCGTACGGGTCGGACGAGAGCGAGAGGCCCTCGTGCTTGACCAGCTCGGTGTACTCGTACACCTGACCGCCGATGAAGACCGCACCCATGATGAAGGTGACGATGAACCACATCCGGAGCTTCTTCACGTCACCGCGCTCGGCGGCGAATACGCCGAGCTGACAGGTGAGGGAGGAGAGCACCAGGATCGTGGTGTTCGTCGCCGAGAACGGGAAGTTGAGGGCCGAAGCCATTTCCTTCCAGTGATCAGGACCTGTCACCGATCGCAGGGTGAAGTACATCGCGAAGAGGGCCGCGAAGAACATCAGCTCGGAACTGAGCCAGATGATGGTTCCGACGCTGGTGAGGTTCGGTCGATTGACCGGCGGGTGCGCGTGCCCGGTATCTACTGTCGTTGCTGTCGCCACGACCGACATTATGTCGGTCGCTTATCCCGCCCTCACCCCGGGGGGTGCCGTTCGGAGTGTCTACGGCGTGTGTCCTGCCCGTATGGCCCATCGAAGGGCTGTCCTAACCGCTGTTGACGGGGTGTCCGGAGGAGTAGCATCCGCGCATCGGTCCCCGGCCGAGAGCCCCTCAACGAAGCGGAGGAACAATGCAGCCGACCGCCACGGTGCTGGTCTACAGCGACAACGCGAGCACCCGCGAGCAGGTCCGGTTGGCCACCGGACGCAAGCCGGCTGCGGACGTCCCCGCGGTCGAGTTCATCGAGTGCGCGACGCTGCCCGCCGTACTGAAGGAACTCGACCGGGGCGGCATCGACGTCTGTGTGCTCGACGGCGAGGCCAAGCCCGTCGGCGGCATGGGGGTCTGCCGTCAGCTCAAGGACGAGATCTTCCATTGCCCGCCGGTGCTCCTGCTCATGGGGCGCCCGCAGGACGCCTGGCTCGCCACCTGGAGCCGCGCGGAGGCGGCGGTGACCCTTCCGGTCGAACCGGTCGAGTTCGCCGAAACGCTGGCCGCCCTGCTGCGCGTCAGGCCGGCCGTACAGGCCTGAGGCGCCACTTGGCGCACGAGACGTACGAGAACGCATGAGAGGGGCCCACGTGCCGCGTGGGCCCCTCTCATGCGTCTCCTGCGGCACTCTCAGACCTGCGGCCGCAGCCGGGCCGCGTCGACCACTGTGGGGCCTTCCTTGACGTCTTCCAACAGGGCGCTGCCGCCCCGCCACTCCTTCCAGTCGACGTTCCAGTCGCCGAAGCCGTTGCCGAACGGATCCATGTCCGCGCCAAAGCTGTTGACGACCTTCACGATGTCGCCCTGCCGGACGGTCTCGTAGAACCAGGCGGCGTTGTCGGTGCTCATTCCGGTGCAGCCGTGGCTGGTGTTCGCGTTGCCCTGCGAGCCGACCGACCAGGGCGCGGCGTGCACATACTCACCGGAGTCGGTGACCCGCGTCGCGTAATAGACCATCTTGTCGTAGAAGTCCGATGCGCCGATGCTGGCACTGGTCATGCGTACGGAGTACTCCTTGCCCAGCACCACCTTGACGCCGTTGCGCGTGGAGTAGCCGGGCCTGCCCGTGGTCACCGGGATGGAGTTGATCACCTCGCCGTTGCGGTAGACCGTCATGTAGTGCGACCCGGCGTCCGTCACGGCCTCGATGCGGTCGCCGATGGTCAGCCTCAGCGGCTTGGCCCCGCCGCCCCAGAGTCTGTCGCGTACCTTGATGCCCTTGAGGTTGCTCCGTACGTTGATGGTCGCGCCCGTGGGCCAGTACTCCTTGGGGCGGTAGTGCAGCGTCTTGCTGTCCACCCAGTGCCAGGCGCCCTCGGTGGCGGGCTGCGTCTCGACCTTCAGGCCGCGCTCCACGACGGCCCTAGCCTCCTTGCCCTTCACTTTGGCGCTGAGCTTCGCCGTGACGGGCTGGCCGACGCCGTACTTGCCCGAGTCGGGGCCGAAGGTGACGTCGAGCCGCTTCTTCTTGCCGGGGGCGTCGGTGTTGAAGGTCAGCACCTTGCGGCCCGGCGAGCCCTCTCCGTCCTCGGTGCTGACCCGCACCGTGTACTGGGTGCCTGCCGCCAGCGGCGCCGTGGTGTGCCAGCGGGCGCCGTCGGCGGCGAGTTCGCCTGCCACGTACCGCCCCTGCGCGTCGGTGGCCGTCACATCGGTGATGCGCCCGTCGTCGCCCTCTGCGGTGACTTCGAGGGGCTTGTCCGGATCCGCCTTCTGACTGCCCACCGGGCCGTTGAAGGCGATCTGGCCGGCCGCGTCGTACGGCTTCGCCGAGAGCGGATGGCCGGAGCTGCCGCACGCCGTGGCCCCGGCACCGAGGGCGGCCACCAGCATCGTGCAGCTCAGTACAGTGCGGATTCGGGGTGAGTGGCTCATGAAACACACCGTATGAAGGTTCATCACCTCCGGCGCGTTGTGTGACCCGTATGGGTGTCAAGCGCGACACGCCGAGGGGCCCGGACTCTCCTGGCGGAGTGTCCGGGCCCCTCGGTGCGGATGTGAACTTGTGAACTACAGACTCACTGGGTCTGGTTCTCGCCGCGGTAGTACTCGAAGACCCAGCCGAAGAGGCCGATCAGGATGATCGGGGTCGAGAAGTACAGCAGCCACCAGCCGAAGACGACGCCCAGGAAGGCGAGCGCACCACCGACGGCCAGGGAGAGCGGCTGCCAGCTGTGCGGGCTGAAGAAGCCCACCTCGCCGGCCTCGTCCGCGACCTCGGCCTCCTTGTTGTCCTGTGCGGACGCGTCGACACGCCGGGCCGTGAAGGCCAGGTAGTAGCCGATCATGATGCACAGGCCGAAGGCCAGGAAGAGCGCGGTCGTACCGGCCGGCTCCTTGGACCACCAGCCGTAGACGATCGCCATGGCGAGCACGAAGACGCTCAGCCAGATGAACATCTTGCCCTGGATCTTCACTTGCCGGCCTCCTTGCTGCCCGCGATGGCGCTGGCACCGTGGCCTGCGTGCTCAAGCTGGTCGAGCGCCGCGATCTCCGGGTGGTGCAGGTCGAACGCCGGGGATTCCGAGCGAATGCGCGGCAGCGTGAGGAAGTTGTGCCGCGGCGGCGGGCAGGACGTCGCCCACTCCAGCGAACGGCCGTAGCCCCACGGGTCGTCGACCTCGATCTTCTTGCCGTACTTGGCCGTCTTCCAGATGTTGTAGAAGAACGGCAGGATCGACAGACCGAGCAGGAACGAGCAGATCGTCGAGATCGTGTTCAGCGCGGTGAAGCCGTCGGCGGCGAGGTAGTCCGCGTAACGACGCGGCATGCCCTCAGCACCCAGCCAGTGCTGCACCAGGAACGTGCCGTGGAAGCCCACGAACAGCGTCCAGAACGTGATCTTGCCGAGGCGCTCGTCGAGCATCTTGCCGGTGAACTTCGGCCACCAGAAGTGGAATCCGGAGAACATCGCGAAGACCACGGTGCCGAAGACGACGTAGTGGAAGTGCGCGACCACGAAGTACGAGTCGGAGACGTGGAAGTCCATCGGCGGCGAGGCCAGGATGACGCCCGTCAGACCACCGAAGGTGAAGGTGATCAGGAAGCCGACGGCCCAGAGCATCGGTGTCTCGAAACTCAGTGAGCCCTTCCACATCGTTCCGATCCAGTTGAAGAACTTCACGCCTGTTGGCACGGCGATCAGGAACGTCATGAAGGAGAAGAACGGCAGGAGCACGCCACCGGTGACGTACATGTGGTGCGCCCACACGGTCACGGAGAGACCCGCGATCGCGATCGTCGCGCCGATCAGGCCCATGTAGCCGAACATCGGCTTGCGGGAGAAGACCGGGATGACCTCGGAAATGATTCCGAAGAATGGCAACGCGATGATGTACACCTCTGGATGGCCGAAGAACCAGAAGAGGTGTTGCCATAGCAGCGCGCCGCCATTTGAGGCGTCGAAGATATGGGCACCGAACTTGCGGTCCGCCTCCAGGGCGAACAGCGCGGCGGCCAGGACCGGGAAGGCCAGCAGGACCAGTACGGCGGTCAGCAGGACGTTCCACACGAAGATCGGCATCCGGAACATCGTCATGCCGGGAGCGCGCATGCAGATGATCGTGGTGATGAAGTTGACCGAGCCGAGGATCGTGCCGAAGCCGGAGAAGGCCAGACCCATGATCCACATGTCGGCGCCGATGCCCGGCGAGCGGACCGCGTCCGACAGCGGGGAGTAGGCGAACCAGCCGAAGTCGGCCGCACCCTGCGGGGTGAGGAAGCCGCCCACCGCGATCAGCGAGCCGAAGAGGTACAGCCAGTACGCGAACATGTTCAGCCGCGGGAACGCCACGTCGGGCGCGCCGATCTGCAGCGGCATGATCCAGTTCGCGAATCCGGCGAACAGCGGCGTCGCGAACATCAGCAGCATGATCGTGCCGTGCATCGTGAACGCCTGGTTGAACTGCTCGTTCGACATCAGCTGCGAGCCGGGGCGGGCGAGCTCGGCGCGCATGAAGAGCGCCATCACACCGCCGATGCAGAAGAACGCGAACGACGTGACCAGGTAGAGCGTGCCGATCGTCTTGTGGTCAGTGGTGGTCAGCCACTTGATGACGACGTTGCCCGGCTGCTTGCGCCGTACCGGCAGCTCATTCTCGTACGAGTCGTCTGCTGCCGCGGCACCCTGAGGTTCGTTGAGGATGCTCACAGGTTGTTCGTCTCCCGGTTCTTCTCGTGGCTCGTCTGCTCGATGCCGGCCGGGATGTAACCGGTCTGGTTCTTCTTCGCGAGGTCCTCGAGGTGCTTCTGGTAGCGCTCGGGGGAAACGACCTTCACGTTGAAGAGCATCCGGGAGTGGTCGACACCGCAGAGCTCGGCGCACTTGCCCATGAAGGTGCCCTCCCTGTTGGGAGTCACCTCGAAGGCGTTGGTGTGGCCCGGGATGACGTCCTGCTTCATGAGGAACGGCACCACCCAGAAGGAGTGGATGACGTCACGCGAAGTCAGTACGAAGCGGACCTTCTCGCCCTTGGGGAGCCAGAGGGTCGGGCCCGGGTTGCCGTTCTGCGGGTTCCGCTCGCCGGGCGTACCGACCTCGTAGACGCCGCCGGCGTTCGCCGGGAAGGCCTTGCGGAACTTGTCCGGGATGGCCTCGAGCTCCTTGGACGTCTTGGCGTCGCCCTTGTTGGAACCCGGCACGTCCTCGATGTAGTTGAAGCCCCAGCTCCACTGGTAGCCGACCACGTTGATCGTGTGGGCGGGCTTGTCCTCGAGCTTGAGGAGCTTCGACTCATCGCGAGCCGTGAAGTAGAAGAGCACCGAGACGATGATGAGCGGGACCACCGTGTACAGCGTCTCGATCGGCATGTTGTAACGCGTCTGCGGAGGTACCTCCACCTTGGTGCGGCTGCGCCGGTGGAAGATGACACTCCACAGGATCAGACCCCAGACCAGCACGCCCGTGGCGAGCGCTGCCGCCCACGAGCCCTGCCAGAGGGAGAGGATCCGCGGAGCCTCTTCCGTTACGGGGGTGGGCATACCAAGGCGGGGGAAGTCCTTGTATGTGCAACCTGTAGCGGTCGCAAGGATCAGGCCCGCAGTCAGCACCTGCGGCAGCTTCCGCCGCATCGGGCGCCGCGACGAGCGGTCGGAGCCGTTGGGACTCACGTAGCGCCTTCCCGAGAGTCTCGGCCCGCGCGGTCGGGTGCGGCCTTCTCGCTGGTCGGTCGCCGCCCTGCGGCGGGCAGGGGTTTGGATGTTTATGCGGGCCAAACCTTACTGGACGCTATTTGGGGTCGCGCGGGGAGGGTGCCTAACGCGCCGCGGGTCACTCCGAAGGGTGGGAGCCCCTCCCGGCGGTGGCTTTCTGACGGGGGGTCGGGCGCCCACCGGCTCGGCGGAATCTCCCGGTCCGCGACTGCGGGTCCTTCGTGGCTTGTCGCGCAGTTCCCCGCGCCCCTTCGGGGCGCTCCCCCCGGGGCGTCTCCTCGGGGGAACGTTCTAGCGTTGGCATGTGACCTACTTCGATGTCGCCTCCTCCGCTCCCCTCCACCCCGTCGCCCGGCAGGCGCTGCAGGCGTCGCTCGATGAGGGGTGGGCCGATCCCGCGCGGCTCTATCGGGAGGGGCGGCGGGCCAGGCTGTTGCTCGACGCGGCGCGCGAGGCCGCCGCGGATGCGGTGGGGTGCCGCCCCGACGAGCTCTCCTTCACCTCGTCCGGGACCCGTGCGGTGCACTCCGGGATCGCCGGGGCGCTCGCCGGGCGGCGGCGTGCCGGGCGGCATCTGGTGGTGTCCGCGGTCGAACACTCGTCGGTCCTCCATTCTGCGGCGGCGCACGAGTCCGCCGGCGGGACGGTCACCGAGGTGGGCGTGGACCGGACCGGGGCGGTGTCCCCCGAGGCGTACGCCGGGGCGCTGCGCCCCGACACGGCCCTCGCCTGTCTGCAGTCCGCCAACCACGAGGTGGGCACGGAACAGCCGGTGGCCGAGGTCGCGTCGGCATGCCGTGCCGCCGGGGTGCCGCTGCTCGTGGACGCGGCGCAGTCGCTGCCGTGGGGTCCTGTCGACGGGGACTGGTCGCTGCTTGCCGCGAGTGCCCACAAATGGGGCGGGCCCGCGGGTGCGGGACTTCTCGTCGTACGCAAGGGAGTGCGGTTCGCCGCTCAAGGCCCCGCCGACGAGCGGGAGTCGGGGCGGGCGGCCGGCTTCGAGAACATCCCCGCGGTGGTCGCCGCCGCGGCCTCGCTGCGGGCCGTGCGGGCCGAGGCCGCCGCGGAGGGTGCCAGGCTGCGGGAGCTGACCGAGCTGATCCGGGCGCGGGTGCCGGGGCTCGTGCCGGATGTGGAGGTGGTGGGCGATCCCGTGCGGCGCCTGCCCCATCTCGTCACGTTCTCGTGTCTCTATGTCGATGGGGAGACCGTGCTGCACGAGCTGGACCGGGCCGGGTTCTCGGTCTCCTCCGGATCGTCCTGCACCAGCTCGACGCTGACCCCGAGCCATGTCCTGAAGGCCATGGGCGTACTGAGCGAGGGCAATGTCCGGGTGTCACTCCCACGGGGGACCCAGGAAGAAGAGGTCGAACATTTTCTGGAGGTGCTGCCGGGCGTGGTGGCCGGGGTGCGTGAACAGCTGGGCGCGCCGGTGGCAGCCACCAAGCGCGCGGAATCCGCTTCTCTCGTCGTCGACGCGCTCGGCAAGCGCTGCCCGCTGCCCGTCATCGAGCTCGCGAAGGTCATCGGGGACGTGCCGGTGGGCGGCACCGTCACGGTCCTCGCCGACGACGAGGCGGCCCGGCTCGACATCCCGGCGTGGTGCGAGATGCGGGGGCAGGAGTACGTGGGCGAGGAGCCGGCGGACCACGGCACTGCCTATGTGGTCCGCCGGAGCTCGTGACTAGGCCAGGTGCTCCTGGACCTCCGCGGCCGCGCCATGGCCGTACGCCTTGGTGAAGCGGTCCATGAAGTTGCTGCGCTGCAGCTCGTACTCCTGCGTGCCGACGGTCTCGATGACCAGGGTGGCGAGCATGCAGCCGACCTGGGCCGCGCGCTCGTGCGAGACACCCCAGGCCAGGCCCGAAAGGAAGCCCGCGCGGAACGCGTCGCCGACGCCGGTGGGCTCGACCTTCGCCTCTTCCTCGGCGACGCCGACCTCGATCGGGTCCTGTCCGGCGGACTCGATGCGGACGCCGCGCGAGCCGAGGGTGGTCACACGGTGGCCGACCCGGGAGAGGATCTCGGCGTCGGCCCAGCCCGTCTTGGACTCGATGAGCCCCTTCTCGTACTCGTTGGAGAAGAGGTACGTGGCGCCGTCGAGGAGGGTGCGGATCTCCTCGCCCTCCATGCGCGCGATCTGCTGCGAGAAGTCCGCGGCGAACGGGATCTTGCGGGAGCGGCACTCCTCGGTGTGGCGGAGCATCGCCTCGGGGTCGTCGGCGCCGATCAGGACCAGGTCGAGGCCGCCCACGCGGTCGGCGACGGTCTTCAGTTCGATGAGGCGGGCCTCGCTCATCGCGCCCGTGTAGAAGGAGCCGATCTGGTTGTGGTCGGCGTCCGTGGTGCAGACGAAGCGCGCGGTGTGCAGGGTCTCCGAGATGCGTACGGAGGCCGTGTCCACGCCGTGCCGGTCGAGCCAGGCGCGGTACTCGTCGAAGTCGGAGCCCGCGGCGCCGACCAGGATCGGGTCGGTACCGAGCTGTCCCATGCCGAAGCTGATGTTGGCGGCGACGCCTCCCCTGCGGACGTCGAGGGCGTCGACCAGGAAGGAGAGAGAGACCGTGTGCAGCTGATCGGCGACCAGCTGGTCGGCGAAGCGGCCGGGGAAGGTCATCAGGTGGTCGGTGGCGATGGAGCCGGTGACTGCGATACGCACGGCTGAGTACTCCTGTGGAGGAGAGGCGAGGGGTTGACAGTTCACGCTACCGGGTCGGAGCACCCCCGCTGAAGAGGCAAAACTACCCGATAGTAGGGCTTTTTTCGCCGGGTGTGCGGTGCGTACGGTTCCGTTATGGCCGTTATCTCGAAGCATGTCGTCACCGCGCGTCCCGTCGAGCTGCCCTCCGAGACCCTGGAGACCCTGGAGAGCTTGGAGACACTGCGCGGCGACTGCGCCCGCATGGCCCCGCACTGGGTGGCGCCCGCCGCGGCCACCGCCGCCCCGGTGTCGCCCGCCCTGATCCACGGAGTCACCGTGCCGACCGCGTCCGCGCGGCTGATCGACGGAATGTCCGAGTACGGAGACTGACCGAGACTGATTCCAGGGGCATCTGCGCGCACGGAGGGAACCGTGCGCTCCCCCGCTGCGTCCCACCGCTGTCCCCCGTAAAGGGGATGCGGGATACGAACGAGACCCACGCACGGGTCCCGAGGGACAGCAGTGCAGTCGAAGGAGCGATGCGGTGAGCACCGAGCGATCCGTTCATGACGCGGCCGAGCCGCAGCGGCGGCGTTCCCGCCTTGCCGTGGCGTCGGTGGCGGCCACGGTGCTGCTCGTCGGTGGCGGCGGCGCCTATTTCGCCGCGACGGCGTCCGGCGGCAGCAATGGCGGCGGCGCACCCGCGGGGGACGGCGGGGCTCCCCCGCCGCTCGCGCTCGACGGATACACGGACGGCGACCGGGACGGCGGCACCGGAGGGATCGCCCCGGGCGAGCCCGACCCGAACGGCGCCGCGTACCGCGCCGAGGGCAAGCTGCCCGGCGGACCGGATTCGGCGGCCGTGTACCACGCGCGGGGCACGGTCGGCGCGGACCAAGTGACCGAGCTCGCCAAGGCCTTGGGCGTCGAGGGCAAGCCCACGTCGCAGGACGGGGCCTGGCGGATCGGTCCGGCCAAGGACGGCTCGGGGCCCTCGCTCCAGGTGAGCAAGCAGGCCCCCGGCACCTGGACGTTCACCAAGTACGCCACCGGCGGCACCGACAACTGCCAGAAGGGCAAGGCCTGTTCGGGGACGTCGACCGCCCCGAACGGCTCGGGCGAGGCGGTCGGTGAGGGCGCGGCGAAGAAGGCGGCCGCCCCGGTCCTGAAGGCGCTCGGCCAGGACGACGCGAAGCTGGACGCAGGCCAACTCATGGGCGCCGTACGGGTGGTGAACGCCGACCCGAAGGTGGGCGGCCTCCCGACGTACGGCTGGTCGACCGGCATCCAGGTCGGCTCGGACGGCCAAGTGGTCGGCGGCAGCGGCCACTTGAAGGCGCCGGAGAAGGGTGCGACGTATCCGGTGACGAGCGCCGACGAGACCCTGAAGCAGCTCAACAAGTCGGGCCGGGGCGATGGCCGTGTCGGCATCGGCGGCTGCGCGACGCCGGTGCCGGACGCGGCGGGCGACGGGCAGCAGCCGGCTGTGGGCAACGGTCAGCAGAGCGCGGACGACACGAAGACACAGGCGCCCTGCGAGCCCTCGTCCGCTCCCCCGAAGCCGCAGCCGATCACCGTGAAGGGCGCGACGTTCGGGCTCGCGGTGCAGTTCGTGGACGGGCGCCAGGCGCTCGTGCCGTCCTGGCTCTTCGAGGTGAAGCCGCAGGGGGCGCAGGACAGTTTCACCGTGACGCACCCGGCGGTGGAGCCGAAGTTCCTGACCTCGCCGAGCACACCGAGCCCCACGCCGACGCCCACCGAGAAGCCGGGCACGAACCCGGACCCGACGCTGCGCATCGAGTCCTACAGCGCGGACGGCAAGTCGCTGACGCTGCACTTCTGGGGTGGCGCGTGCAGTGACTACTCGGCGTCGGCCGACGAGTCCAAGGAGAGCGTGCGCGTGAAGGTGACCGAGACCAAGAAGAAGGGCGAGGTCTGCATCATGATCGCCAAGGAGTTCACGCAGACCGTGACGTTGGACGAGCCGCTCGGCGACCGGAAGGTCGTGGACGCGGCGGGCGGCAAGACGGTGCCGCAGAAGTAAGAGACTTAGCCGCAGCCAGCACACGAAGGCGGCCCCCCGAGATCTCGGGGGGCCGCCTTCGGCGTACGGGACCGGAAAGAACGGCCCGGCGTACGGATTTAGCTGAAGGAGTCGCCGCAGGCGCAGGAGCCGGTGGCGTTCGGGTTGTCGATCGTGAAGCCCTGCTTCTCGATGGTGTCGACGAAGTCGATGGAGGCGCCGCCCAGGTAGGGAGCGCTCATCCGGTCGGTCACGACCTTCACGCCGTCGAAGTCCTTGACGACGTCGCCGTCGAGCGTGCGCTCGTCGAAGAACAGCTGGTAGCGCAGGCCCGAGCAGCCACCGGGCTGAACGGCGACGCGCAGCGCCAGGTCGTCCCGGCCCTCCTGCTCAAGAAGGCCCTTGACCTTCGCCGCGGCGGCGTCGGACAGGAGGATGCCGTCGCTCACGGTGGTGGTCTCGTCCGATACGGACATCTGCTTCTCTCCCGGGTTGTACGGAGACTGCTTGCCGACAGTTGCAACCGTCGGGGCCGCGGATTCATTCCGGGCCGAGTGCTGCTGTGTCTCTCGGCCTTCTGTCCCTTCATGCTCGCACATGACATCCCCCGGAGCACCGGCCCGTAAAAGGCGAACGCGTCACATCGACACTATGGCCATCGTCAAACTGACGTGAAGCGGTTATGATAGATAACGTCAATTAGACGAAAAGGCTCGTCTGCAGAAGAGAAAGGGTGCGTGTCGTGACCACCGCCCAGTCCCGCGTGGACCTCGTGGACCTCGATGTTCAGCCCACACCGCTTGCCCTGCTGCTGCTCGGCCGCGAAGCCGACCCCAAGAGCGAGCGCGGTGTGGAGTGCCCCGGCGATCTGCCGTCGCCCTCCGACCCCGACCTGGTCGAGCGCGCCCGCGCCGCCAAGGAGAAGCTCGGGGACAAGGTCTTCGTGCTCGGCCACCACTACCAGCGCGACGAGGTCATCCAGTTCGCGGATGTCACCGGCGACTCCTTCAAGCTGGCCAAGGACGCGGCCGCCAAGCCCGAGGCGGAGTACATCGTCTTCTGCGGCGTGCACTTCATGGCCGAGTCGGCGGACATCCTGACCACCGACGACCAGAAGGTCGTGCTTCCCGACCTGGCCGCGGGCTGCTCGATGGCCGACATGGCCACGGCCGAGCAGGTCGCGGAGTGCTGGGACGCGCTGACCGAGGCCGGCATAGCCGAGCAGGTCGTGCCCGTCTCGTACATGAACTCCTCCGCCGACATCAAGGCCTTCACCGGCAAGCACGGCGGCACGATCTGTACGTCGTCCAATGCCAAGCGCGCGCTTGAGTGGGCCTACGAGCAGGGCGAGAAGGTCCTGTTCCTGCCCGACCAGCACCTGGGCCGGAACACCGCCGTGCGCGACATGGGCTTCTCGCTCGACGACTGCGTGGTCTACAACCCGCACAAGCCGAACGGCGGCCTGACCGTCGAGCAGCTGCGCGACGCGAAGATGATCCTGTGGCGCGGGCACTGCTCGGTGCACGGGCGCTTCTCGCTGGAGTCGGTCGAGGACGTGCGGGCTCGGATTCCCGGCGTGAACGTCCTGGTGCACCCGGAGTGCAAGCACGAGGTCGTGGCCGCGGCCGATTACGTCGGCTCGACCGAGCACATCATCAAGACCCTGGAGGCGGCGCCCGCCGGCTCCAAGTGGGCCATCGGGACCGAGCTGAACCTCGTACGCCGCCTGGCCAACCGTTTCGCCTCCGAGGACAAGGAGATCGTCTTCCTCGACAAGACGGTCTGCTTCTGCTCGACCATGAACCGGATCGACCTGCCGCACCTGGTCTGGGCGCTGGAGTCGCTCGCCGAGGGGAACCTCGTCAACCAGATCGAGGTCGACCGCGAGACCGAGCAGTTCGCGAAGCTGGCCCTGGAGCGGATGCTGGCGCTTCCGTAGTCCTGTCCTGTTCTCGCACGTAAGGGGCGTCCGCCATTGCGGGCGCCCCTTACGGCGTTCTACGGTTCCTACGTCGTCCTGCGCCGTTCCTTGGATTAGCGCTGGTCCGGCAGTGGTGCGTTGTGCCCACCCGTTCCGCCGTGCGGAACGCCTGCCCACAACGCGGGGCGGGCGGGATCGTGCCCCGTCAGGGGCGCGGGGAACTGCGCGATCAGCCCCCACCGGCCCGCAGGCAGAGAACTACACCTGAGCCGGCTTCGGGTCGCCCGCATCGGGGGCGGCCTGGGGCGGGACGCCCGCCTTCCTCGCTCGCTTCGCCTCGCGCTTCGCGCGGCGCCGCTCCTTGCGGAGCTCCAGCATCGCGTACAGCGTCGGGACGAGGAGGAGGGTGAGGAGGGTCGAGGTGATCAGGCCGCCGATCACCACCACCGCGAGCGGCTGGGCGATGAAGCCGCCCTCGCCCGTGATGCCCAGGGCCATGGGGAGGAGAGCGAAGATCGTCGCCAAGGCGGTCATGAGGATCGGGCGCAGGCGGTGGCGGCCGCCTTCGATGACCGCATCGACGACGCCGTGACCCTGCTTGCGGTACTGGTTGATCAGGTCGATCAGGACGATCGCGTTGGTGACCACGATGCCGATGAGCATCAGCATGCCGATCATCGCCGGGACGCCCATCGGGGTGTCCGTCGCGATCAGCAGGCCGATCGCGCCCGTGGCCGCGAACGGGATCGAGACCAGCAGGATCAGCGGCTGGGCAAGGGACCGGAAGGTCGCCACCAGCAGCATGAAGACGATCGCGATCGCGGCGAGCATCGCGAGCCCCAGCGAGGCGAACGCCTCGTCCTGGTCCTCGGAGACACCGCCGATGGACGCCGTGGCGCCGTCCGGCAGCCGCAGCGCGTCGAGCTTCTTGGTGAGGTCGGCGCTGACCGCGCCGGTGTTCTCACCGGTCGGCTTCGCCGTGATCGTCGCGGCGCGCGCGCCGTCGATGCGGGTCATCGAGACCGGTCCGTCGACCAGCTTCACATCGGCGATGTCGCCCAGCTTCACCGTGCCGAGGTCCAGCCCCCGCAGCTCGGCGAGGGTCTTCGCCGGCTTCGCCGACTTCACCACCACGTCGCGCTCGGTGTCGTCCAGGATCGCCTTGCCGCTCTGCGTTCCGCGGACCGCCTGGGCGACGGCCTGGCCGAGGGTGGTGTCGTTGAAACCGGCCGCCGCCGCCTTGGAGTTGGCCTTGACCGAGATGCGCGGGATGCTCTGCGAGAGGTCGCTCTGGACGTCCGTGACGTCGTCGATCTTCGCGACCTCGGCGCGCACCTCGTCGGACGCCTTGCGCAGCACGTCCGCGTCGGCGGCCTTGACGACCACGCTCAGGTCCTGGCTGCCGAAGCCGTCACCGGCCGCGATGGACGTCTGGCCGATGCCGGAGAGCTTGCCGAGCTCCTCCTCGAGCAGGTCCTGGGTCTTGTCGTACGAGGACTTGTCCTTGAGCGTCAGGGTGTACGAGGCCTGGTTGGTGTCCGTGGAGCCGCCGAAGGCCGCCATGAAACCGGACGAGCCGACGGTGACCTGGTAGTCCTTGATCTCGTCGAGGCCGTCGAGCATCTTCTCGACCTTCTTGGCCGAGGCATTGGACGCCGCGAGGCTGGTGCCCGGCTTCAGCTCCTGCTTGATCGTCAGGACTTCCTGCTCGCCCTGGTCGAAGAAGTTGGTCTTCAGGAGCGGCGCCATGCCGAACGTACCGACGAGGATCACGATCGCGATGGCGAGGCTGGTGAAGCGGCGCCGCGTCGCGAACCGCAGGACGGGGACGTAGATGCGCTGGAGCCTGCTCTTCGCCTCCTTCTCCTCGGCCTTGCGGCGGGCCTCCTCCGGGTCGGCGCCGCGCACGTCCTTGGGGGCGCGCAGGAACCAGTACGAGAGGACCGGGACGACGGTCAGCGAGACGAGCAGGGACGCCAGGAGCGCCGCCGTCACCGTCAGCGAGAACGAGCCGAAGAGCTCGCCCACCATGCCGCCGACCAGGCCGATGGGGAGGAACACCGCGACGGTCGTCAGGGTCGAGGACGTCACGGCGCCCGCGACCTCCTTCACCGCCTTGATGATCGCGGCCTCGCGCTCCTCGCCGTATCCGAGATGGCGCTTGATGTTCTCCAGGACCACGATCGAGTCGTCGACGACGCGGCCGATCGCGATGGTCAGCGCGCCGAGCGTGAGCATGTTGAGGGAGAGGTCGCGGGTCCACAGGACGATCAGGGCGAGGACGACCGAGAGCGGGATGGAGACCGCGGTGACCAGCGTCGAGCGGATCGACGCCAGGAAGACCAGGATGACGATGACCGCGAAGACCAGGCCGAGCGCGCCCTCGGTGGTGAGACCGTCGATGGACTTGGAGACGGCCGGGCCCTGGTCGCTCGCGACGGTCAGGTCGGAGCCGGCGCCGAGGTCCTTGCGGAGGTCGGGGAGCTTGTCCTTGACCGCGTCGGAGATGGCGACGGCGCTGCCGTCCTGGTCCATGGTGATCGCGACGGCGAGGCTTGGCCTGCCGTTGGTGCGGGTGATGGACGTGGCGTCCGCCGGCTGCTGCTCGACCGTGGCGAGGTCGCCGAGGCGGACCGGCTTGCCGGGGCGCTCCCCGGGCTTGGCCTCGGGGGTGACCATCAGGTCCTGGATCTGCTTCAGGGAGGTGAAGCCGCCGCCGACCTGGACGGTGCGGTTCTTGCCGCCCTCGTCGAAGGAGCCCGCGGGGAGCGTGGCGCCGCCCGCCTGGAGCGCCTGGCCGAGCGCGGCCGGGGTCAGGCCCGCCTTGGCCAGCTTCTTGTCGTCGGGTGTGACGTCGACCTGGAGGTCGCGCACGCCGTCGACGGTGACCTGGCCGACGCCGTCGATGTCCTCCATGGCGGGGACGACGGTGCGGTCGAGCTGGTCGGAGAGCGCCTGCTGGTCCTTGTCGGAGGTGACGGAGAGGACCACGGTCGGGATGTCATCGGTGGAGCCCGCGATGACCTGCGGGTCGACGTCGTCGGGGAGCTGCGCCCCGGCGCGGTTGACGGCCTGCTGGACATCGGCGACGAGCTGCTTGGAGCCGTTGCCGTAGTCGAACTGGGCCATGATCACGGCGTTGCCCTCGCTCGCCGTGGAGGTGATTGAGGTGATCCCGTCGACCGCGTCGATGGAGGACTCGAGCGGTTCGACGACCTGCTTTTCCACCACATCGGGGGACGCGCCCTGGTACGGGGCCAGGACGGACACCATCGGAAGTTCGATGGAGGGCAGCAACTGCTGCTTGAGCTGAGGGATCGCGATGGCGCCGAAGACGAGCGCGACGATCGATATCAGCCCGATCAGGGCCCGTTGGGCCAGGCTGAACCGGGACAGCCAGGACATGGTGGTCTCTCTCTGTGGCGTACTGCGCAGGAACGGGCACCGACAGGCCGTTGCCCGACCGGTGCCCCCTACACGATCTGCCATGTCCAGGGCGGGAACCGTCAATCCCGGGTCCCGTTCTTATGCGGCGCATACTGCGGGCGCAGTACATCGCCCCAGCGGTTACTCCACCCTTGGACGTACCAGGCCCGATTCATAGGCGATGACGACGAGTTGTGCCCGGTCGCGGGCGCCCAGCTTCGCCATCGCGCGGTTCACATGGGTCTTCACGGTGAGCGGGCTGACCTCGAGCCGCTCGGCGATCTCGTCGTTCGAGTGCCCGCCGGCGACCTGGACGAGGACCTCGCGCTCGCGCCCGGTGAGCGCGTCGAGCCGCTCGCCGCGCACGCCGCCGACGCCGTCACCGTCCGAACCGTCGCCCTGCGCAAGGAACTTGGCGATTAGGCCCTTGGTCGCCGCCGGGGAGAGCAGCGCGTCGCCGGCCGCCGCGATGCGGATCGCGCCGAGCAGTTCGTCCGGCTCGGCCCCCTTGCCGAGGAATCCGGAGGCCCCCGCACGCAGCGACTGCACGACATACTCGTCGACCTCGAAGGTCGTCAGCATCACCACGCGTACGTGGGAGAGATCGGGGTCGGCGCTGATCAGCCGGGTGGCGGCGAGACCGTCCGTGCCGGGCATCCGGATGTCCATCAGGACCACGTCGGCGGCCCGCGCCTTGGCGAGCTCGACGGCCTCCGCGCCGTCCGACGCCTCGGCGACGACCTCCATGTCGGGCTCGGAGTTCACGAGCACCTTGAACGCGCTGCGCAGCAGTGCCTGGTCGTCGGCGAGCAGCACCCGGATCGTCACGCGGTGGTCCCTCCCTCTGCCGGGCTGACCGGCTTTGCCGTGACGGGCAGGATCGCATGGACGCGGAAGCCGCCGCCGTAGCGGGGGCCCGCGGTGCAGCGGCCGCTGAGCGCGCTGACGCGTTCACGCATGCCGATCAGCCCGTGCCCGCCGCCGTTGTTCTCGTCGTCCTGGGGCTCGGTGCTCTCGCCGGGGCCGTCGTCGAGGATCGTGACCTCGATGTTCGGTCCTACGCGGACGACGCTGACCTCGGCCTTGGCGCCGGTGCCCGCGTGCTTCTGTACGTTGGTGAGGGCCTCCTGGATGATGCGGTAGGCGGCCAGGTCGGCTCCGGCCGGCAGCTCGGTGGCGGCGTCGCCGCGGGTCACCTCCACGGGGAGTCCCGCGTGCCGGAAGGTGTCGACGAGGTCGTCGAGGTGGGCGAGGCCGGGGGCCGGTTCGGTGGGGGCCTCGGGGTCGCCCGACTGCCGCAACAGGCCGACGGTGGCGCGCAGTTCGTTGAGCGCGGAGCGGCTGGCGTCGCGCACGTGGGAGAGGGCTTCCTTCGCCTGGTCCGGCCGCTTGTCCATGACATGGGCGGCGACTCCGGCCTGCACATTGACCAGGGCGATGTGATGCGCGACGACATCGTGCAGATCGCGGGCGATGCGCAGGCGCTCCTCGGCGACGCGCCGCCGGGCCTCTTCCTCCCGGGTCCGTTCCGCCCGCTCGGCGCGCTCCCTTATGGCGTCGACGAAGGCGCGGCGGCTGCGGACCGCGTCGCCCGCGGCGGAGGCCATGCCGGTCCAGGCGAAGATGCCGAGGTTCTCCTGGGCGTACCAGGGCAGGGGGCCCGCGACCATCGCCACTCCTGTGAGGCCCGTCATGGTGATCAGGCCGATGCGCCAGGTGGTGGGGCGGTTGGTGGTGGCGGCGACGGTGTAGAGGGCGACGACGGCGCTCATGACGACGGCGCCGCGGTACTCGCCGGTGACGAGATCGATGACGGAGACGGCGCAGGTCGCGGCGAGTACGAGCCAGGGGTCGCGGCGGCGGAAGATCAGCGCCACGGCGCCGAGGACCATCAGGATCACGTTCAGGGTGGCCGGGGTGCGGGTGCCCCAGCTGGGTCCTCCGTCGTGCCGGTACGGCTCGACGAGGGACCCGATGACCATGCAGACGAGAACCGCCGCCGCGAGGGCGCCGTCCACCGCCAAGGGATGCGCCTTGGCCCAACAGCGGCCCCGCACAAGAGTCGTCACGCCTTAAACGGTACGGGGCCCTGCGGGCTGCCGGGACCGCTCTGCCGCCTCGCCTTACTTTCCGCACCCCGGGGTCGACCGGTCTTGCGCCTCGCCCTGCCTTACGTGCCCCGGGGTCGACCACGCTGCGACTCCCCCCGCCTTACGTGCCCGGGAGCCGTTCCGCCGCTTCGCGGCGATTTCCCCACCCACCCACCCGATTACCCGGAGCTGCGGGGTGATCGCGTGGGCGGGCCGGGAGAGTTACCCGAACTGCGAGGGAATCGGGCGGGGGGCGAGAGACCGGAGCCACCGGATCAACGGGCCGGCGGACCAGAGATTTGCCCTGAGCTCCCGAGCAACCCGACGGGCGGGCTGAAGACCGGAGCCACCCGTGCATCGGGCCGGCGGACCGGCGAACCGACGGACCGGAGAATTGCCCCGAGCTGCAGAGCAATCGGGTGGGGGGCGGGAGACCGGAGTACCGACTAGCCAGGCCAGCGCAACAGAGAATCGCCTCGAGCGCCCCAGCAATCAGGGAGACGGGCCGAAGACCTGAGCCACGCGGTCATCGGGCCAGCGGACCGGAGGATGGCCCGAGCTGCCGAGTGATCGGGCGGGCGGGTGGGACGTCGGAGTTGTCACGTGATCGGTCGGCGCGGGGCGGGGGGATGCAGAGCCCGCCGGGTGATCGGGTGGGTGGGTGGGGAAGAGCCGGCGCGGAGCGGCAGGGTCCGTGCCACCCCCGGAGGGGTCCTCAGCCGGGGATCAGGCCGTCGTCGTTCAGCATCTGGCGGACCTCGTCCAGCGTCGCGTCCTGCGCGGGGAGGATCAGCTCCGAAGGTTCCAGCGCGTCGTCCGGGAGGGGCTCCCCCAGCTCCCGGACCTTGTCGAGGAGCGCGCCCAGCGTCCTGCGGAAGCCGGACTCGTCGCCGCTCTCCATCTCCTCGAGCAGCTCGTCGTCCAGCTTGTTCAGTTCGGCGAAGTGGCCGTCGGCCAGCTTCACCTGCCCCTCCCCCATGATCCGTACGATCATGTCGCCCTCCTCGGACGTGAGCGGTATGCGCAGGGCTACTGCTTGTCGAAGCGCGGAGTGTCCTGCGGCTGCTGGGCCTGGGGCTGTCCCTGACCCGGCTCGATGGCCTGCTTCGGCGTCGAGCCGCCGGCCAGTTCCGCCTTCATGCGCTGCAGTTCCAGCTCTACATCAGTACCACCGGAGAGGCGATCCAGCTCGGACTGGATGTCGTCCTTGGCCAGACCGGAGGAGTCGTCGAGGGCACCGGAGGCGAGCAGCTCGTCGATCGCGCCGGCCCGCGCCTGGAGCTGCGCGGTCTTGTCCTCGGCACGCTGGATGGCCATGCCGACGTCGCCCATCTCCTCGGAGATGCCGGAGAAGGCCTCGCCGATCCGGGTCTGCGCCTGCGCGGCGGTGTACGTGGCCTTGATCGTCTCCTTCTTCGTACGGAAGGCGTCGACCTTGGCCTGGAGTCGCTGCGCCGCGAGGGTGAGCTTCTCCTCCTCGCCCTGGAGCGTCTGGTGCTGGGTCTCCAGGTCCGTCACCTGCTGCTGGAGCGCGGCGCGGCGGGACAGGGCCTCACGGGCCAGGTCCTCACGGCCGAGCGCGAGCGCCTTGCGACCCTGGTCCTCCAGGGTCGACGACTGCTTCTGGAGCTGGCTCAGCTGCAGCTCCAGGCGCTTGCGGGACGTCGCCACGTCGGCGACACCACGGCGCACCTTCTGCAGCAGCTCCAGCTGCTTCTGGTAGGAGTAATCGAGGGTTTCGCGCGGGTCCTCGGCCCGGTCAAGGGCCTTGTTCGCCTTCGCGCGGAAGATCATCCCCATACGCTTCATGACACCGCTCATGGGCTTCGCGCGCCCCCTTCTGACGGACTTCTCAGCTCCAGGTACTGCAACAGAACCCACAGTACGGGCCCTGCATCCATTACCGCACTGTTCGCGTGCGGATGCGCTCATCCCCAAGGACGACTGCGTCCCGCCGCGCTCCGGCGTAGGGAGTAGGTGCACCCCTGTGATCCGCCCGCAAAGCGCATGCAAACTACACCGAACGTCCCCGTAGACACATAATCAAGACGCCCGGTGTTGCCGGATCGTTCCCACTCGGACTGGGGTCCACACCCCCGCACCCCGTACCCTTGGGTTTTGTGTTCCGTAGCCGATCCAAGGACGAGAAGGCCCCGGCGAGCAAGGCCCCGGTGACCGACTCCCAGCAGCCCCGTGACCCCGAGGCCCCGAAGGGCCGCCCCACGCCCAAGCGCAGTGAGGCCCAGACCCAGCGCCGCAGCGTGGCCAACACGCCTGTGACGCGCAAGGAGGCGGCGAAGCGGCAGCGCAACGAGCGCCGTGTCCAGATGGACAAGCAGCGCCAGGCGCTTGCCAGCGGTGACGAGCGCTATCTGCCCGCCCGCGACAAGGGTCCGGTGCGCAGGTTCGCCCGTGACTTCGTGGACTCGCGGTTCTGCATCGCCGAGTTCTTCCTGCCGCTGGCCGTGATCATCCTCGTACTGAGCATGGTCCGGATCCCGCAGCTGCAGAACATCGCGCTGCTGCTCTGGCTCTTCGTGATCGTCCTGATCATCGTCGACTCGGTCACCACCGCGTTCCGTCTGAAGAAGCGCCTTGCCGAGCGCTTCCCCGACGAGAGCAAGAAGGGCGCCGTCGCCTACGCCCTGATGCGTACGCTCCAGATGCGCCGACTGCGACTGCCCAAGCCGCAGGTCAAGCGCGGAGAGCGGCCCTGAGCGGTTTCGCCGGCGGGGCGGCCGCCTGGCTGGAGAAGCTGGGCGGTCTGCGCAATGCCGTACGCCAGGAGCTGGTGTCCCGGCAGCTCGACGAGCAGATCGCAGGGCGCTTCCCCGTGGGGCAGCGGCTGCGGGTGCTCGACGTGGGCATGGGTCAGGGCACGCAGGCGCTGCGGCTCGCGCGTGCCGGTCACAAGGTGACGGGCGTCGAGCAGGATCCGACGATGGTCGCCGCGGCGCGTACGGCGCTCGACGCGGAGCCCGAGGGCATCCGCGGGAGGGTGCGGATCGTCGAGGGCGACGGGCACGAGACCGGGGTGCACTTCCTGCCGGGCAGCTTCGATGTCGTTCTGTGCCACGGCGTACTCATGTACGTCGAGGAGCCGGACGCGTTGCTCGCGGGGCTTGCCCGGATGCTGGCGCCCGGGGGGCTGCTTTCGTTGCTCGTACGGAACGCGGACGCGCTGGCCATGCGGCCGGGGCTGGCCGGTGACTGGGCTGGGGCGCTGGCCGCGTTCGACTCGACGTCGTACCGGAACCGGATCGGCATCGAGGCGCGGGCGGACCGGCTCGATGCGGTGGTGGCGTCTCTCGCCGGGATCGCGGCGCCGTTGCATGCCTGGTACGGCGTGCGGGTCTTCACCGATACGGCGGCGGATGACGCGGGGGTGCCCGCGGAGGCCGAGCTGTCCGCGTTGCTCGCCGCCGAGGAGCGGGCGGGGCGCACCGACCCCTACCGCCGGGTCGCGGCGCTTTTGCATGTGTGTGGGGTACGGGACTAGGGGCACCGCCTCGTTGATCGGTGCTCGGCAGTGGGGCGTTGTGCCCACCCGTTCCGCCGTGCGGAACGCCTGCCCACAACGAGTGCGGACAATCGACTGCGCAAGCCCCCCTGATCGGCCCCATATCTCAGGGCAACATACGGGGGTGAACAGGACACTCAGGGCATGAATGTCTCGCGCACCCGTAACGTCACCGTGGCCGCCGCTCTCGCCGCAGGGCTCCTTCTCGGCGGCTGCTCAAGCTCCGGCCCCGGGGACTCCGGTGAGTCCACCACGCAGGCCGCGCCCGCCGCCGCGAACGATCTGCAGGAGGACTACCAGCAGGTCATCGAGGACGTCCTGCCGTCCGTCGTGCAGATCGAGGCCTCCGACAGTCTCGGCTCCGGCATCGTCTACGACGGCAAGGGGCACATCGTCACCAACGCCCATGTCGTGGGCAAGGAGCAGAGCTTCAAGGTGACGACGGCCACCGGTGAGCTGACGCTCGGCGCGGAGCTCGTCGCCGCGTACCCGGAGCAGGACCTCGCCGTCATCAAGCTCGACGACATGCCGAGCGGGCTCAAGGCCGCGAAGTTCGGGGACTCCAACAAGGCCGAGGTCGGGCAGATCGTGCTCGCCATGGGTTCGCCGCTGGGTCTTTCGTCCAGCGTCACGCAGGGCATCGTCTCCGCCACCGGCCGGACCGTCAGCGAGGGCAGTTCGGGCGGCGGTACCGGCGCCACCATCGCCAACATGGTGCAGACATCCGCGGCGATCAACCCGGGCAACAGCGGCGGCGCCCTGGTCAATCTCGACAGCGAGGTCATCGGCATCCCGACGCTCGCCGCGACCGACCCGGAGATGGGCGACAGCGCGGCGCCCGGCATCGGGTTCGCGATCCCGTCCTCGATGGTGAAGACGGTCGCCGACCAGATCATCAAGGACGGCAAGGTCACCGACTCGGGCCGGGCCGCGCTCGGCATCACGGGGCGGACCGTGCTCGGCGACGACTACCGGCCCGCGGGCGTCGCCGTGGTGAAGGAGCAGCAGGACGGTGCGGCGGCCGACGCCGGCATCAAGACCGGCGACATCATCACCAAGGTGGGCGACGCCGACATCACCACGATCACCTCGCTCTCCGAGGCACTCGCCGGGCAGCAGCCGGGCGACAAGACGGAGGTGACGTACGTACGGGACGGCGCCGAGAAGACCGTCGACGTCACGCTGGGCGAGATGTAGCCGGACGTGAGGGAGGCGGTGGCCGACACGTCGGCCACCGCCTCCCTCACGTCCAGGCCCGGCTCAGCCCTGCGCCGCGTCCTGCGCGTGCAGGCTCATCGGCCCGTAGATCTCGCTCGTGTCCTCGAAGAGCGTCACTTGGTCGGCGCCGCCCTCGGCGAGCTCCTTCCAGTACTCGCCGATCCAGGACTCCGCGTCGCCCTGAGTGGTGAACTCCTCGGGCTGCAGCGCGGGCTGGACCTCCGTCCCGTCCGCCTTCTCGAACCGCCACGTCCATGCCGCCATGCCAGCCTCCCGATGGTCCGACAGCTGTCTCAAGCCGCTTGAAGCCTAGCCGGGCGAGCGGTGCTCGCGGCGACGCGGGAGGATCTTCTCGTGGAACTGACTCTGCTCGGCACCGGCGCCCCTGAAGGCCTGCCGCGCCCCGGCTGCCCCTGCGCGGCCTGCGCGACCGCGCTCGGCGACGCCGCACGCGCCGCGACCGCGCTCCTCGTCGACGGCGTTCTGCTGCTCGACCTCACCCCTGGCGCCGCCCTCGCGGCCGCCCGCTCCGGGCACACGCTCGGCGGCGTACGCCAGGTTCTCCTCTCCCATCCGCACGACGGACCCTTGGTGGAGGTGCCGGCCGGTCTGCCGCAGCCGGGCCGGGTCCCGGACGGGCGGGAGCTCGCGCTGCTCACCGGGCACCGGGTGCGCGCGGTGGCGATGGACCACCCGGGCACCGGGTACGAGGTGGTCGGGCCCGACGGGGAGCGGCTGCTGTATCTGCCGCCGGGCGGTGCGCCGTCCGGAGTGCCGGACGACCATCCCGCGTACGAGATGGTCGTGGCCGATGTCATCGGGCGCCCCGACGGGCTCGCCCGGCTGCGGGCGGCGGGCGCCATCGGGCCGACGACGGACGTCATCGCCGTCCATCTGAGCGACGAGGTGCCGCCGGGCGCGGAGCTGCGGCGCAGGCTCGCGGCCGCCGGTGCGCGGGCCGTGCCGGACGGTTCGACGCTGGTGGTCGGCGCCTACGAGGACGTACCGGACGTGCCGCGGCGCACCCTCGTCGTGGGCGGCGCCCGGTCGGGGAAGTCGGTGGAGGCCGAGCGGCGGCTCGAGGCGTTCCCCGATGTGCTGTACGTGGCGACGGGCGGGACCAGGAACGGCGACTCCGAGTGGGCGGACCGGGTGAGCGCGCACCGCGAGCGGCGGCCGGGCTCGTGGAGCACCGCCGAGACCTGCGATCTGGTGCCCCTGCTCGCCGAGAACGGGCCTCCCCTGCTCATCGACTGCCTGTCGCTGTGGCTGACGTACGCGATGGACGAGGAGAACGCGTGGGACGACGCCGAGTGGGCGGGCGGCGGCGAGCGTGCCCTTCGCAAGCGGGTCGCCGAGCTCACGGACGCGGTGCGGGTGACCCGGCGCACGGTCGTCGCCGTCTCGAACGAGGTCGGCTCGGGGATCGTCCCCGCGACCGCGTCGGGCCGCCGCTACCGCGATGAACTGGGCCGTCTCAACGCGGCGTTCGCGGCGGAGTGCGAGCAGGTCCTGATGGTCGTGGCGGGCCAGGCGCTGGTCCTGCGGGGCTGACGGGACCGACCCGGCCGCTCATGCGTCCGGGTTCCTGCGGGCGATGATCCGGTAGGCGTTGGAGAACCGGGTGCGGCTGACCACGGGCGCGAGCAGCCGGTCGGCCAGGGCGGCGGCGGCGAGCAGCGGGATCGCGAGGCGGGCCGCGGCGCGGATGCGGCCGAGGGTGACGGCGAGGCCGGCGGTCAGGTCGAGCGGGATGTGCGGCTCGCGCCGGTCGGCGGCCACGACGGTGTAGCCCAGGCTCTCCAGCTCGCGCCGGAGCGCGGTGGCCGGGATGCGGTGGTGCGGCTCGGGCCGGATCCAGCCCTTGGCGAGCAGCCTTGCATACCGGCTCTCCGGGACGGGGACCTCGATCATCAGATGGCCGCCGGGCCGCAACACCGTGCGGGCGGCGATGAGTTCGATGCGCGGGTCGGCGCTGCGCTCCAGGTAGTGGAACATGCTCAGCGCGTCGTAGCGCCCCGCGAGCTTCGGCGCGAGATCGGTGAGCAGTCCCCGGTGGGCCTCCTCCACCCGGCCCGCCGCGCGGCCCCACTCCACCCGCTCGGTGCGGTCGAGCCCGTCGAACGCGGTGTACGGGTGGACCTCTTTGGCGGCGGCGGGGAAGTCCCCGTGTCCGGTGTCGATGTCCAGCCAGCTCTCGGGCTCGGTGAAGCGGCCCATCGCGCGGGCGCGTGCCCGGTGGCGGCGGGCGGCCGAATGCGGGGCGGCGAGGACCTTCTCGGCCTGGGCTGCGGCGGCGTGGGCGGCGTCCATGGGGATGGAGGGCTCCTCTGTCCGGCGGTTCGAGCAGTACGACAATCCCTTTGAAACGGCATGTAAGGGATGATCGACACCAGGGCAATGACACCACGGAGGCGACCACGCGGGGCCCCGACCCTCCCGGTACTGTTCGGCGAATGAGCTCGCTGAATCTCGACGACTTCACCGACCTGATCGAGCGCCCCGACGGCGGGGTGCGGCGCGACGCCGAAGAGCGCAGGGAACGGCAGAGCGTGCCGCCCGGGGCGCTCGGGCGCCTCGACGAACTGGGCGAGTGGCTGTCCGCCGCCCAGTCGTCGGTTCCGGTCAGGCCGATCGAGCGGCCGCGCGTGATCCTGTTCGCGGGCGATCACGGGGTCGCCGAGCTCGATGTCTCCGCCAGGCCCGCAGGCAGCGCGGCCGAACTGGTGCGCTCCGTGCTCGCCGGGGAGAGCCCTGTCGCCGTGCTCGCGCGCCGGCTCGACGTACCCGTCCGGATCGTCGACATGGCCCTGGACTGCGACCCGGCCGAGCTGCCCGCCGAGGTGGCGGGGCATCGGGTGCGGCGCGGCTCGGGGCGCGTCGACATCGAGGACGCGCTGACGGCCGAGGAGGTCGAGGCGGCAGTGCGGGCCGGGATGGCCGTCGCCGACGAGGAGGCCGACTCCGGCACCGATCTGGTCGTGCTCGGCGATGTGAGCGTCGGCGGGACGACGCCCGCGGCGACGCTGGTCGCCGCGCTCTGCGGGACGGACGCGTCCGTGGTGACCGGCCGTGGCGGCTCGCCGATCGACGACCTGGCGTGGATGCGCAAGTGCGCGGCGGTCCGTGACTCGCTGCGGCGGGCGCGGCCCGTGCTCGGGGACCAGCTGGAGCTGCTCGCGGCGGTGGGCGGGGCGGACATCGCCGCCATGACCGGGTTCCTGCTGCAGTGCGCGGTGCGGCGTACGCCCGTGATTCTTGACGGCGTCGTGGCCTCGGCGGCCGCGCTGGTGGCCCAGCGGGTCGCCTTCCGGGCGCCGGACTGGTGGCTCGCGGGGCATGCCAGCGGGGAGCCGGCGCAGGCGAAGGCCCTTGACCGGATGGCGCTGGATCCGGTGCTCGAGCAGGGCGTGAAGATCGGCGAGGGGGTGGGGGCGCTGCTGGCACTTCCCTTGGTACGGGCCGCGGCCGCGCTCTCCGCCGAGCTGCCGGAGCGGGCGCCCGCATCTGCGGCTGCGGCCGCACCTGAGGAGTAGGCACCCCGGAACGCCTGCCCCCAACAAGGACATCACGCCCCATATGATCCCTTTTCATGGGAGATGAGCCGGATGTTTCTTCTGGGCGTAATCGGCGGATCGCCGCGGGCTTCAGTGTCTGGTACTTGCGCGCCGTCACCTTCATCAACTTTCTGAGCGCGGTCTGGGTCTCCCTGGGGCAGGATCTGCGGCGGCACAACACCGAGAACTACTTCACCCCGTATCTGCTGACGGCAGGCTTCGCCTCGGGGGCGTTCACGATGTTCCTGGCCATCACGATGCGCCGCCGCAAACGCGCCGCCTGGATTCTCAACCTCGTACTCAGCGGTCTCTTTCTGCTGCTCTTCGCGTTCGCGATGATTTTTCCGGAGATCCGTCAGCACGCGCAGAACTGGATCTCCCTCGTCCTGACCGCCGCCTTCGTCGCCTCGCTGATCGTCGGGCGCCGGGAGTTCTACGCCAAGGGCGACCGGTCGAACCCGAGGCTCGCCGCGGCCGTCGCGGTCGGCGGTCTGCTCGTGACCTCGCTGATCGCCGCGCTCCTGGTCACCGTCACCAACCACGCGCACGACGAATACCGTTCGACCTTCCTCGACCGCTGGCGCTACGGCACCATGCGGCTCGTCTCGCTCGCCGCCGACGACACACGGTTCGAGGGCATCGCCACGCCCGGCTGGGTCAACGTCACCATCAACGTGCTCAGCACGCTCCTCCTGCTCGCCGTGCTGTACGCCGCCTTCCGCTCCCGCAAGGCCGTCGACCCGCTCACCGAGGACGACGAGGCCAAGCTGCACGGGCTGCTCGACAAGTACGGGGAGCGCGACTCGCTCGGGTACTTCGCGCTGCGCCGCGAGAAGAGCGTCGTGTGGTCGCCGAGCGCCAAGGCCGCGGTCGCCTACCGGGTCATCGGGGGCGTCTCGCTGGCCTCCGGTGATCCCATCGGGGACCCGGAGGCCTGGCCGGGCGCCATCGAGCCCTGGCTCGCCGACGCCCGCGAACACGGCTGGATCCCGGCCGTGATGGGGGCGAGCGAGGAGGCGGGCACGATCTACGCGCGGCACGGACTCGACGCGCTGGAGCTGGGCGACGAGGCCATCGTCGAGACGGCGGAGTTCACGCTGGAGGGGCGGGCCATGCGCACCGTCCGGCAGGCGTACAACCGGGTCAAGCGCGCCGGGTACGAGGTGCGGATCCGCCGTCACGAGGACATTCCGGCCGACGAGATGGCGTATCTGCTTGAGCGCGCCGACGACTGGCGCGACGGGGCCACCGAGCGCGGCTTCTCCATGGCGCTCGGGCGGCTCGGCGATCCTGCCGACGGGCGGTGCGTGATGCTCGAATGCAGGGACAGCCGCGCGGGGGAAGGTGCCGGCGAGTTGAGAGCGGTGCTCTCCTTCGTGCCCTGGGGGCCTCGCGGGCTCTCCCTCGACCTGATGCGGCGCGACCGCGACGCCGAGAACGGCCTGATGGAGTTCATGGTCATCGAGCTGCTCCAGCGCGCCCCGGAGATCAACGTCACTCAGGTGTCGCTGAACTTTGCGATGTTCCGGTCCGTCTTCGAACGTGGCTCGCGGCTCGGCGCGGGCCCGGTCCTGCGGTTGTGGCGCTCGCTGCTCACCTTCTTCTCCCGGTGGTGGCAGATCGAGTCGCTGTACCGGGCCAACGCGAAGTACCGCCCGATCTGGGAGCCGCGCTTCCTTCTCTTCGAGAAGAGCGGCGACCTGCCGCGCATCGGCATCGCGTCGGCCCGCGCGGAGGGCTTCCTGGAAGCGCCGGGCCTGCCGAAGTGGCTGCACCGCAAGCATCTGGAGTCCCGACGATGAGCGCCGCCCCGTCCCTCTCCCGGTCCCTGTCCCGCATGGCCCGCGACGAGTGGGGCCCGCTGTACGCAGCCGTACGGGACGGGATCGTGGCCCGGCGGTGGCGGGCGGCGCCGATGACGCTCGCCGCGGTCTGTCTCACCGCCCTGTGCCAGTTCGTCCAGAACCAGCCCTGGGGCTACCAGTTCGTCCAGAACATCGGTTCCGTACGGGCCGAGGACCCGCTCTGGCTCGCCCTCCTGCGGACCCCGCTCTCGCTCTTCGTACCCGCGCTCGACCTGCCCGTCTGGGGCGCGCTCGCGCAGATCCTGCTGGTGTTCGGCATCGCCGAGATCTGCGTCGGCTGGTGGCGCACGCTCCTCATCGGCTACGCGGCCACCCTCGCGGGCACGCTCTACGCGCGCGTGGGCATCGCGTGGGGTCCCGGCAACCCGCTGGGGCTTCCCGCGTCCGACGCGCAGGTCGTCGACACCGGTCCGTCCGCCGCCGTGGTGGGGCTCGCGGTCTATGTGTGCTGGCGGTACCGGGCGTGGTTCACGGGGGCCCTGGTGATCGCCGTGATGGTGATCGAGGTCTTCGTCAAGAGCAACCTCGCGGGCAAGGAGCACTTGGCGGCGATCGCGGCCGTCCTTGTGCTGTGCGGCTGTTCGGCGGCGCTTCAGCGGCGCGGGCGCACGAGTTCCGTGTCGGGCTTGCCGCCGATCCAGTCCTGAACCTTGCGGCGCGGGCCCGCCCAGCGGCGGTCGTGGCGGTAGGCGCGCAGGCCCGCCCGGGCACGGGCGCGGTGCCGGTTGCGGTAGAAGCGCCTGGCCCATGCCGATCCCGGGCGGGCGAGGCGGATCGCGCCCACCAGCGCGACCAGCGGGATCACCATGCCGATCAGCGCCGTCTGCAGTTTGCCCTTGACCAGGGCGACCAGGGCGCAGCAGCAGTTGAAGGCGACGTTCAGGGCGAGCACGGCGCGGTTGCTGCGCTCATCGGGCGACAGGTCGTCCACGCCGAACGGGGTGAAGCCGGTGAGGATGAGCACCACCAGGGCCGCGGTGAGCATCACCACCTCGACGCTCTTGCGGCCCTGTTCGCCCCAGTAGACGTCGTCGAGGTAGAGGATCAGCGCGAACTCGTCCAGGACGAGTCCTGCGCCGGTCCCGAACATGACCGCCGCGAGCATCGGCCCCAGGCTGTGGCTGCCCGCGGCGACGGCCCAGAAGCCGCCTACGAGCATGAGGAAGATGCCGGGTACGACGTGATGGATGTGTACGTCGCCCGAGCTGACGTTCCGGAAGGGGCCCTTGCCCGCGCGGATGAGGCGGGTGATGGTGCGGGTGACGAGGAACGTGACGACGAAGGAGAGCAGGGCCAGGAGGAGCGGGAGCTTTCCCGGCTCCGTGATGTTCCGGTACCACCAGTCGGCCATGGGGCCATCCTGGGCCGGGGGTCCGGTTGCCGCATTTCGCTGCGGGCGAGTGGGGGCTTTCCTGTGCCGCCGCTTCGCGGCGGATCTTTCCCGCCCACCCACTCGATTGCCCTGCAGCCCCAGGTACCCTCCTGCGGTGCCCCGAACCTCCCCCGCCGACGGCCCCCGTTTCGCCTTCGGCACCCTCACCGCGCTGCCGGTCACGGTCACCCGGTGGGACCGCGAAGCCGCCCGCGCCGGGATGCTCTGCGCCCCGCTGGCCGGCGTCACCGTGGGGCTGTTCGCCGCGGCACTCGGCGGTGCGCTCATAGCCCTCGGCGCGGGCCCCCTCCTCGCCGCCGTGGCGACCGCCGCAGCCCCCGCCGCGCTGACCCGCGGCCTCCACCTCGACGGCCTCGCCGACACCGCCGACGGTCTCGGCAGCGCCAAGCCCGCCGATGACGCCCTGCGGATCATGAAGCAGTCCGACGTCGGGCCCTTCGGCGTCATCACGCTGCTCTTCGTGCTGCTCGCCCAGGTCGCCGTCCTCTTCCAGCTCTACGACGCCTCGTGGACCCGCGGCACCCTCGCCGCCGTCGTCTCCGCGGCGGCGGCCCGGCTCGCTCTCACCCTGGCCGCCCGCACGGGCGTGCCCGCGGCCCGCCCGGAGGGTCTCGGCGCCGCCGTGGCGGGCACCGTCCCGCGGAAGGCCGCGCTGCTCACGGCGGCCGCCGTCACCGCGGCCGCCGCGGCCGCCGCCGTGCCCTTGGGAACGTACGAGACCGTGCAGTACGCGGCCGCCGTCGTCCTCGCGGTCTGCGCCGCCGAACTACTCCTTCGCCACTGCGTCCGCCGCTTCGGCGGCATCACCGGCGACGTCTTCGGCGCCCTCGCCGAGACCGCCGCGACGACGGCCCTGGTCGTCCTGGCCCTCGGCTGAGGGAGCTGAGGGACAGGCCTCGCGACGGTCGCCTTGGAGTGGTCGAAGCCGTCGATGTCGGGCTGACGCGGGCTCACCGTACGGGAGGTGACGCGGGCTCACCGCGCCGGAGGGGCCGCTGTGCGACGACCCGCTCACACTGCGTACACCATCGTGAACGCCCGTGCCAAACATGAAAACGACGACACGTTCGGATGAATCTGCGCTGGCACGATCGAATCGGCTCGACGCGCGTAGGCTCATGTCCGGCGCCCTTCCGGCCCGTTCCAGACCGGCGCCGGGCCCGGTCGACCCAACCCCATCGGCCAAGGAACTCAACGGAAGCGAGAATTCACCACCGTGACTGCTCTGACTCTCAGCACCGCCGCCGCGTCCGGCCTGCGTGCCGACGCGATCGTCGTCGGTGTAGCGAAGGGCGCCAAGGGCGCGGTTGTAGCGCCCGGCGCCGAGTCCGTGGACAAGGCGTACGACGGCAAGCTCGCGTCCGTCCTGGAGACCCTCGGCGCCTCGGGCGCCGAGGGCGAGGTGACGAAGCTGCCCGCGCCGTCCGGCTTCAAGGCTCCGGTCGTCGTCGCGGTCGGTCTCGGCACGGTGCCGGAGAAGGACGAGACGTACGGCACCGACGCCCTGCGCCGCGCCGCCGGCACCGCCGCGCGCGCCCTGACCGGCTCGAAGAAGGCCGGGTTCGCGCTGCCCACCGAGGACGCCGACGACGCCGGTGCGATCGCCGAGGGCGCGCTGCTCGGCGCGTACTCGTTCGACGCGTACAAGGAGAACGGCTCCGCCAAGGGCAAGAACGGCAAGGCGGCCAAGGACTCCAAGGGGCCGCTCGCCGAGATCGCCCTGCTCGGCGGCAAGCCCCGCGACAAGGCGTACAAGGCCGCGGTCGAGCGCGCCACCGCCGTGTCCGAGGAGCTCAACCGCTGCCGCGACCTGATCAACACCCCGCCGAACGACCTGAACCCCGAGGCCTTCGCCGCCGTCGTCACCGCGGCCGGCAAGGAGCACGGCATCAAGGTCCAGGTCCTGGACGAGAAGGCGCTCGCCAAGGGCGGCTTCGGCGGCATCCTCGGTGTCGGCGTCGGCTCGGAGGCCCCGCCGCGCCTGGTGAAGCTGTCGTACACGTCGTCCAAGGCGAAGAAGCACCTCGCCTTCATCGGCAAGGGCATCACGTACGACTCGGGCGGCATCTCGCTGAAGCCCGCCGGTCACAACGAGACCATGAAGTGCGACATGAGTGGCGCCGCGGCCGTCTTCGCCGCCGTCGTCGCCGCCGCGCGTCTGGGTCTCGAGGTGAACGTCACCGGCTGGCTCGCGCTCGCCGAGAACATGCCGTCCGGCTCCGCGACCCGCCCCGGCGACGTCCTGCGGATGTACAGCGGCAAGACGGTGGAGGTGCTCAACACCGACGCCGAGGGCCGGCTCGTCCTGGCCGACGCGATCGCCAAGGCCTCCGAGGACCAGCCCGACGCGATCGTCGACGTGGCGACACTGACCGGCGCGATGATGATGGCGCTCGGCAATCGCACCTTCGGCATCATGGCCAACGACGACGCGTTCCGCGCCGCGATCCACGACGTCTCCCTGGAGGCGGGCGAGGACTCCTGGCCGATGCCGCTGCCCGAGCACCTGAAGAAGGGCATGGACTCCCCCACCGCCGACATCGCCAACATGGGCGAGCGCATGGGCGGCGGTCTGGTGGCCGGTCTCTTCCTGCAGGAGTTCGTGGGCGAGGGCATCACCTGGGCGCACCTGGACATCGCGGGCCCTGCCTACAACGAGGGCGGACCGTTCGGCTACACGCCCAAGGGCGGCACCGGCTCCGCGGTCCGCACCCTGGTCCGGCTCGCGGAGCGCACGGCCGCGGGCGACCTCGGCTGATTTGCGTACGTTGCGTGGGGCCCCGGACGGCAGGTACGTCCGGGGCCCCACGCGGTTTCGCCCACAACGAAATCCGTACGTTCGTACACCTTGGTAACCCCTGGACGTGTCGAATCAGACGTCTCACAGCCCGGCCCGCCGTCCCACCTCCCGCCGACAAGTGCGAAGATGGGTTCTCGGCAGGACAGGGCCCCCACCACAGGGCCGAAACAAGAGCGGCCGAATACCAGCCGACCGACCGGTCGTCCCACCGGGAAGAGCGGTCCGGCGTACGGCGCACATGCATGGAGGACGTGACGTGGCGAACGACGCCAGCACCGTTTTCGACCTAGTGATCCTCGGCGGCGGTAGCGGCGGTTACGCCGCGGCACTGCGCGCGTCGCAGCTGGGCCTGGACGTCGCCCTGATCGAGAAGGGCAAGGTCGGCGGCACCTGCCTGCACAACGGCTGCATCCCGACGAAGGCGCTGCTGCACGCCGGTGAGATCGCCGACCAGGCTCGCGAGGCGGACCAGTTCGGTGTGAAGGCCACCTTCGAGGGCATCGACATGGCGGCCGTCCACAAGTACAAGGACGACGTGATCTCGGGCCTCTACAAGGGCCTGCAGGGACTCATCGCCTCGCGCAAGGTGACGTACATCGAGGGCGAGGGCCGGCTGTCGTCCCCGACCTCCGTCGATGTGAACGGCCAGCGCGTCCAGGGCCGCCACGTGCTCCTCGCGACCGGCTCCGTGCCGAAGTCGCTGCCGGGCCTGGAGATCGACGGCAACCGCATCATCTCCTCGGACCACGCGCTGGTCATGGACCGCGTACCGAAGTCCGCGATCATCCTGGGCGGCGGCGTCATCGGCGTCGAGTTCGCCTCGGCGTGGAAGTCCTTCGGGGCCGAGGTGACCGTCGTCGAGGGCCTCAAGCACCTCGTGCCGGTCGAGGACGAGAACTCCTCGAAGCTTCTTGAGCGCGCGTTCCGCAAGCGCGGCATCAAGTTCAACCTCGGCACCTTCTTCGAGAAGGCCGAGTACACGCAGGACGGCGTCCGCGTGACCCTCGCCGACGGCAAGACCTTCGAGGCCGAGGTGCTTCTGGTCGCCATCGGCCGCGGCCCGGTCTCCGCCGGTCTCGGCTACGAGGAGCAGGGCGTCGCGATGGACCGCGGCTATGTCCTGGTCGACGAGTACATGCAGACCAACGTCCCGACCGTCTCGGCCGTGGGCGACCTGGTGCCGACCCTCCAGCTCGCGCACGTCGGCTTCGCCGAGGGCATCCTGGTGGCGGAGCGCCTGGCCGGTCTCAAGACCGTCCCGATCGACTACGACGGCGTGCCGAAGGTGACGTACTGCCACCCCGAGGTCGCCTCCGTGGGCATCACCGAGGCCAAGGCCAAGGAGATCTACGGCGCGGACAAGGTCGTCGCCCTCAAGTACAGCCTGGCGGGCAACGGCAAGAGCAAGATCCTCAAGACCGCGGGCGAGATCAAGCTCGTCCAGGTCAAGGACGGTGCCGTGGTCGGCGTCCACATGGTCGGCGACCGCATGGGCGAGCAGGTCGGCGAAGCCCAGCTGATCTACAACTGGGAGGCGCTGCCGGCCGAGGTCGCGCAGCTCATCCACGCCCACCCGACGCAGAACGAGGCGATGGGCGAGGCCCACCTGGCCCTGGCCGGTAAGCCGCTGCACTCCCACGACTGAGCCCCCTCAGTTTTCGGGCGCGACGACCTAGACTTCCGCAATTTCGTAAGGAGCAACTGAAACCATGGCGGTTTCCGTATCCCTTCCGGCGCTCGGCGAGAGCGTCACCGAGGGCACTGTCACCCGTTGGCTGAAGGCCGAGGGCGAGCGCGTCGAGGCCGACGAGCCGCTGCTCGAGGTGTCGACCGACAAGGTCGACACCGAGATCCCGTCGCCGGCCTCCGGCATCCTGGCGTCCATCAAGGTCGCCGAGGACGAGACGGTCGAGGTCGGCGCCGAGCTGGCCGTCATCGACGACGGCAGCGGCGCCCCCGCTGCCGCCCCGGCTCCGGCCGCCGAGCCCGCCCCCGCGGCCGCTCCGGCCCCGGCCGCCGAGGCCCCCGCCGCTCCGGCGCCCGCCGCCGAGGCCCCGGCTCCGGCCGCCGCCCCGGCCGGTGGCGCCACCGGCACCGACGTGACGCTGCCCGCCCTGGGCGAGTCGGTCACCGAGGGCACCGTCACCCGCTGGCTGAAGGCCGTGGGCGAAGAGGTCGCCGAGGACGAGCCGCTGCTCGAGGTCTCCACCGACAAGGTCGACACCGAGATCCCCTCGCCGGCCGCGGGCGTGCTGCTCGAGATCGTCGTGGGCGAGGACGAGACCGCCGAGGTCGGCGCCAAGCTCGCCGTCATCGGCGCCGCGGGTGCCGCTCCGGCCGCCGCGGCTCCGGCTGCCCCGGCCGCTCCGGCTCCGGCTCCGGCTCCGGCCGCGCCTGCCGCCCCGGCCGCTCCCGCCGCTGCCGCTCCGGCTCCGGTTCAGCCCGCGGCTCCGGCCCCGGTCGCGCCCGCCGCTCCGGCTCCGGCCGCCCCGGCCCCCGTCGCCCCGGCTGCTCCGGTCGCGCCCGCCGCGACCTCGCCCGCCGAGGACGGCGCGTACGTCACGCCGCTGGTCCGCAAGCTCGCGGGTGAGCACGGCGTGAACCTCGCGGACGTCAAGGGCACCGGCGTCGGTGGCCGCATCCGCAAGCAGGACGTCATCGCCGCCGCCGAGGCCAAGAAGGCCGCCCCGGCTCCGGCCGCCGCCGCTGCCCCGGCTGCGTCGAAGGCCCCGGCCCTGGAGGTCTCTCCCCTCCGCGGCCAGACCGTCAAGATGACCCGCATGCGCAAGGTCATCGGCGACAACATGATGAAGGCGCTGCACTCGCAGGCCCAGCTGACCTCGGTCGTCGAGGTCGACATCACCAAGCTGATGAAGCTGCGCGCCAAGGCGAAGGACTCGTTCGCGGCTCGCGAGGGCGTCAAGCTCTCCCCGATGCCGTTCTTCGTCAAGGCCGCCGCCCAGGCGCTGAAGGCCCACCCGGTCGTCAACGCCCGGATCAACGACGACGAAGGCACCATCACGTACTTCGACTCGGAGAACATCGGCATCGCCGTTGACGCCGAGAAGGGTCTGATGACGCCGGTCATCAAGGGTGCGGGCGACCTGAACATCGCCGGTATCTCGAAGAAGACCGCCGAGCTGGCCGGCAAGGCCCGTGGCGGTGGCCTCACCCCGGACGACATGTCCGGCGCCACCTTCACGATCTCCAACACCGGTTCGCGCGGCGCCCTGTTCGACACGGTCATCGTGCCGCCGAACCAGGCCGCGATCCTCGGCATCGGTGCCACGGTGAAGCGCCCGGTCGTCATCAACCACCCGGACCTCGGCGAGACCATCGCCGTCCGTGACATGACGTACCTGTCGCTCTCCTACGACCACCGTCTGGTGGACGGCGCGGACGCCGCCCGCTACCTGACCGCGGTCAAGGCGATCCTGGAGGCCGGCGAGTTCGAGGTCGAGCTCGGTCTGTAGTCCTACCGCCCCGTAGGGCTGTAAGACTCGTCTCATCAGCGCGTACGCCCCCGTTCGGAGGTTTCCGGACGGGGGCGTCGCCGTATTGTCTAGGGGTCACCACGCCCTGGGGCGCTGCCCCTGCCGGAGGAGCCCACATGACCGCGCCCGTTGTTCACTCGCTGCGCGAACAGATCCGCGAGCACATCGTGGAGGGGATCGTCAGCGGGCGCTGGAAGCCGGGCGAGCGGATCGTGGAGCGCCGGATCGCCGTGGAGCTCGAGGTCTCGCAGACCCCGGTCCGTGAAGCTCTCCGGGAGCTCGAGACGCTGCGGCTCATCGAGTCCGCGCCCAACAAGGGTGTACGCGTACGCAACTTGACGGCGGCCGACCTGGAGGAGAGCTACCCGGTCCGTGCGGGCCTTGAGGCGATCGCCGCCGAGCTGGCCGCGGAGAGCCTGGCCGAGGACTGCTCGGCCCTTGAGCCCCATGTGGCCGCCCTGTACGAGGCGGACCGGGCCGCGGACGGCACCGCGCAGGTGCGGCACACGGTCGGCTTCCACCGGGAGCTGGTGCGGGCCGCGGACAACTCCGTGCTCCTGCACACCTGGGAGGGCCTCGGCATCGAGGTCTTCACCGCGCTGTCGATCCGCTGGCTGGGGACTGTGCAGCAGTCGTACGCGGAGGAGCACGAGGCCCTGGTGTCGGCCTTCCGGCGCCGCGACCCCGCGATCGCGGACCTGGTGAAGGCCCACGTACTCGGCTGCGCGCCGCGCGCCTGACCCCCTCCCGCAGGGCTCCCGCTCATCCGTGGCCGACCCGCTCATACGTGCTCTCACCTGCGGGAACCCTTTAAATCGAAGGCACCGCGTGCCCGCTTTAATGGCACCGGATGCCTACTTTCTGAATATGAAGGAGTTTTCGCCTTCAACCCTTTGATCGATCATCGATCACGGAGTTAGAGTCTCCGACGGGCTCTCACCGGAGCCCTCCGCCCTGTCCTGCCAAAGACCTAGGGCACCCCCACCCCTTACCGAAACAGGGGACCCCCTCCGACTCAGGAAGGCGGCGACATGACCGACCCCTCCGCAATCCAGCCGAGCGAGCTCGACCAGCTCCCGGACCGCGACCCCGAGGAGACCGCCGAATGGCAGGCCTCCCTGGACGCCGTTACGCAGGCGGCCGGGCCGCACCGTGCCGCATACCTGATGCGCCGCACGCTGGAGCGCGCCGAGGGCGCGGGCCTGGCGCTGCCCAAGCTCCTTGAGACCGACTACGTCAACACCATCCCCACCTCCGCCGAGCCGTCCATCGACGGTGACGAGGAGATGGAGCGGAAGATCGCCGCGTGGAACCGCTGGAACGCGGCCGCGATGGTCACCCGGGGCAGCAAGCACGGCGTCGGCGGCCACATCGCCACCTTCGCCTCCGCCGCCTGGCTGTACGAGACGGGCTTCAACCACTTCTTCAAGGGCAAGGACTCCGGCGAGGCCGCCGGCTCCGGCGACCAGCTCTACATCCAGGGCCACGCATCGCCCGGCATCTACGCCCGCGCCTTCCTCGACGGCCGGCTGAACGAGACGCAGCTCGACAACTTCCGGCAGGAGGCGGGCGGCAACGGCCTGCCCTCCTACCCGCACCCGCGCCGCCTGCCCTGGCTGTGGGAGTTCCCGACCGTCTCCATGGGTCTGGGTCCGCTCTCCGCCATCTACCAGGCGCGCTTCAACCGGTACCTCACCAACCGCGGCATCAAGGACGTCTCCGCCTCGCACGTGTGGGCGTTCCTCGGTGACGGCGAGATGGACGAGCCCGAGTCGACAGCGGCCCTCGCACTGGCCGCCCGTGAGGGTCTGGACAACCTCACGTACGTCATCAACTGCAACCTGCAGCGCCTCGACGGCCCGGTCCGCGCCAACTTCCGCGTGGTGCAGGAGCTTGAGGCCCAGTTCCGCGGCGCCGGCTGGAACGTCATCAAGGTCCTGTGGGGCAACGCCTGGGACGAGCTGTTCCAGCTCGACACCACGGGCGCGCTCGTCCGCCGCCTGCGCGAGGTGCCGGACGCCCAGTTCCAGACGTACGCGACGCGCGACGCCGCCTACATCCGCGAGCACTTCTTCGGCGCCGAGCCCGCGCTCGTCGCCCTCGGTCAGCTGCTCAGCGACGACAAGATCAGCGAGTGCTTCCACCTCTCGCGCGGCGGCCACGAGGCCCGCAAGGTCTACGCCGCCTACCGCGCCGCGCTCACCCACACGGGCGCGCCGACCGTGATCCTCGCGCAGACGGTCAAGGGCTTCACGCTGGGCAAGGGCTTCGAGTCCAAGAACGCCAACCACCAGATGAAGAAGCTGACGGTGGACGAGTTCAAGGACATGCGTGACCTCCTTGAACTGCCCATCACCGACAGCCAGTTCATCGACGGCCAGGTGCCCTACGGCCACCCCGGCGCCGACTCTCCCGAGGTCCGCTACCTCCAGGAGCGCCGCGCGGCCCTCGGCGGTCCGGCCCCGGCCCGCCGCACGCAGCCGCTCGCGCCGCTGCCCGCCCCCGCCGACAAGGCCTTCGCCTCGTTCGACAAGGGCTCCGGCAACCAGTCCGTCGCGACGACCATGGCGTTCGTACGCCTGGTCAAGGACCTGATCCGCGACAAGGAGACCGGCAAGCGCTGGGTGCCGATCGTCCCCGACGAGGCGCGCACCTTCGGCATGGAGTCGCTCTTCCCGTCGCTGGGCATCTACTCGCCCAAGGGCCAGAACTACGAGCCGGTCGACCGCGACCAGCTGATGTACTACCGCGAGGCGAAGGACGGCCAGATCCTCAACGAGGGGATCACCGAGGCCGGGTCGATGGCGGACTTCATCGCCGCGTCGTCGTCGTACGCGACGCACGGCGAAGCCATGATCCCCTTCTACATCTTCTACTCGATGTTCGGCTGGCAGCGGACCGCCGACCAGATGTGGCAGCTCGGCGACCAGCTCGGCCGCGGCTTCCTCGTCGGCGCCACCGCAGGGCGTACGACGCTGACGGGTGAGGGTCTGCAGCACGCGGACGGCCACTCGCCGGTGATCGCCGCGACGAACCCCGCCGCGATGTCGTACGACCCGGCCTTCGCCTACGAGGTCGCTGCGATCGTCAAGGACGGTCTGCGCCGGATGTACGGCGAGGCGGCCCCCGGTGAGGACCAGAACGTCTTCTACTACCTCACCGTCTACAACGAGCCGATGCCGCAGCCCGCGAAGCCCGCGGGTGTGGACGAGGGCATCGTCAAGGGCCTCTACCGGTTCAACACCGCCGAGACGGCCGGGCTCTCCCCCGCTGCCAACGCCGCGCGCATCCAGCTGCTCGGCTCGGGCACGGCCATCCACTGGACCCTCTCCGCGCAGAAGATGCTCGCCGAGGAGTGGGGTGTGGCCGCCGACGTGTGGTCCGCCACCTCCTGGACCGAGCTGCGCCGCGACGCCCTGGAGGCCGACGAGGCCATCCTGCGCGGCGAGGAGCGTACTCCCTACCTGCGTACGGCACTTGAGGGTGCGCAGGGTCCCGTGCTCGCCGTCTCCGACTACATGCGCCAGGTCCCCGACCAGATCGCGCAGTGGGTCGAGCAGGACTACTCCTCGCTCGGCGCGGACGGCTTCGGCCTCTCCGACACGCGTGACGCCGCGCGCCGCCACTTCGGCATCGACGCCGAGTCGATCGTCGTCGCCGCGCTCGCGCAGCTCGCCCGCCGTGGCGAGGTGCCCGCTGCCGCGGTGAAGGAAGCTCGGGCCAAGTACGGCCTGTAGTCGTCTGCGGGAGTACGGTCCCGCCGCTTCGCGGCGGATCTCTCCCACTCGCCCACCCGTTCACCCCGGTGAACGGGTGGGCCTCTTCGTACCCGGCATCATGGGTCCATGCGCGCTGCCCGCCTCATCAAAATGGTGCTGCTGCTTCAGGCACGGCCCTCCATGACCGCCGCCGAGCTTGCCGCCGAGCTCGAAGTGTCCGAGCGGACCATCACGCGGGACGCGCAGGCGCTTTCGGAGGCGGGCGTCCCCGTCTACGCCGACCGGGGGCGGGCCGGTGGCTACCGGCTCATCGGCGGGTACCGCACGCGGCTTACCGGGCTCGGGCGCAGCGAGGCCGAGGCGCTGTTCCTGTCCGGAGTGCCGGGCGCGCTGCGGGAGATGGGCCTTGAGGACGCGGCATCGGCGGCCCGGCTGAAGGTGTCGGCGGCGCTGATGCCCTCGCTGCGGGACGCATCGCAGAACGCGTCGCAGCGGTTCCATCTGGACGCGCCGGGGTGGTTCAAGGAGACGCCCGCCCCCGAACTGCTGCCCGCGGTCGCGGACGCGGTGTGGGACGACCGCCGGGTCACCGCCCGCTACCGGCGCCAAGAGGCCGAGGTCGAGCGGGAGTTGGAGCCGTACGGGCTCGTGCTCAAGGCGGGCGTCTGGTACTTGTGCGCGCGGGTTCCCGACTCCGGGGCGTACCGCGTGTACCGCATCGACCGGTTCGCGTCGATCGCCACCGGCGCGGAACGCTTCGTACGCGATGAGGAGTTCGACCTGCCGGGCTTCTGGGAGGAGCGGGCCGCGCAGTTCGCGCGGGCGATCCTGCGGTCCGAGGTCGTGGTGCGGCTCTCCGAGGCGGGGGTGCGGCACCTTCCGTACGCCACCGATCCCGCGTCCGCGCGTGAGGCGATGGAGTCGGCGGGCGAGCCCGACGCGGAGGGCCGGGTGACGGTCACGCTGCCCGTCGAGAACGAGGACGTGGCGTTCACCCAGCTCATGGCGCTCGGGCCGGAGGCGGAGGTGATCGCGCCCGCGGGTCTGCGGGCGCGATTCACGCGGGCGGCGGCGCGGATGGCCGGGCTCTACGGCTCCTGAACCCTTGTTTACCGGTAGCCGGTGACGTCGGCGGTCTTGCTCTCCTGGTCGACCTCCGTGAGGTAGCGCCAGGCGTCGGGGGCCGAACCGTCCACGTCCGTGAAGCCGTACTCCTTGGCGAGGCCGCCGCTGGAGAGCGACTTTCCGTTCCAGCGGGCCACCTCGGGGTCGGAGGCGAGCGCGGCGAGGGCGCGGCCCACGAAGGTCGGCGTCTCGGAGATCGCGAAGTGGGGGTTCTGCTTGCGGCCGTCGAGCCAGTTCTCCTCGGTGACCTTGAAGTGGGTGTCGAGCATCGCCTCGGAGCGCAGCCAGCCGGGGGTCAGACAGAGCGCCGTGCAGCCGTACTCCTTGACCTCCTCGGCGAGACCGCGTGTCATCCGCAGCGGGGCCGACTTGGCCAGGTCGTAGTAGAAGGGCTTGCGGTAGTTGCTGCCGTTGTACTCCTCGGTGCCGTCGGTGACCTCGACGACCAGGCCTCCGGGGTTCCTGATGAGCAGCGGCAGCGCGTACCGGCTGGTGATGATGTGCGTCTCGACGCCGAGACGCAGGGCGCGCATCCCCTTGTCGAGGTCGTGCTCCCACATCTTCTTGTCCCAGTCGACGTAGCCGTCGCCGCCCCAGATGTCGTTGACCAGGATGTCGAGGCGGCCCTGCTCCCGGTCGATCCGCTCGACCAGGGCTTCGACCTGCTCGGGCTCCAGATGATCGGTGGGTACGGCGATGCCCTTGCCGCCGGCAGCGTCTACCAGCTCCGCGGTCTCCTCGATGGTCTCGGTGGCGCGGCCGACCTCACTGGTGTGCTCGCGGGTCGTCCGTCCCGTCACATACACGGTGGCCCCGGCGCGGCCGAGCTCCACGGCCATGGCCCGGCCCGCGCCACGGGTGGCACCGGCGACGAGGGCGATCTTTCCGGTCAGTGCGTGCGGCAGTGCGCTTGTGTTGTCCATACTCCGAGGCTTCCACCCAATGCCGACACCTGCTGTCGGGTTTTCCATGGGCATGTGCACGCATAACGAGACAGTCGCATCCGCCGCACTCCGCGTGCGTACCCATCCCCCAGGACCGATGCTTGTCCCGTGATGGACGAGACGGAGTTCTGGGAGATCGTGGACCGCACCCGCGTGGCCGCCGAGGGCGACCCCGAGGACCACGCCGACCTGCTCGCCGAGAGGCTGCTCGAACTCGAACCGGACATGGTGCTCGACTTCGCCCGTCACTTCGAGGCGCGCTACAACCGCGCCTACCGCTGGGACCTTTGGGGCGCCGCATGGATCCTGCTCGGCGGCGTGAGCGACGACGCCTTCGACTACTTCCGGTGCTGGCTGATCGGCCAGGGGCGTGAGGTCTTCGAGGGCGCCCTGCACGACCCCGACTCCCTCGCGGATCTCCTGGAGGACTTCGACGAGGAGATCGACGGTGACGGCGAGGAGCTCGGGTACGCCGCCGACGAGGCATACGAGCAGCTCACCGGCGTCGTCACCCCCGACCTCGGCATCGCACCGGCCCCACCGGAGCCGGAGGGCACCCCGCTCGACTTCGAGAACAACAGCGTGATGGCCCAGCGCTACCCGAAGCTCTGGGCCGCGTTCGGCGGTATCGACTGAGGCTCGGTCGCTACCGGCCCTGCAGCCTCGCCGCCTTCTCCCTGATCGCGGGGAGCGCGGCCATCAGGGCCGCGCCCGGGCAGTACGTGTAGTAGCCGTCCCTGTGTCCGGAGATCGCCCGGAACTGCCCGCTGCTGCCCGCCCGGTATTTGCTGAGGCTGTGCGTGGAGACCAGCCGCACCGTCGACCGCGGGTCCACGCCCGAGAGCCCGAGCTTCCACGCGGCCAGCGCCGCCACGGCGTCGGTCATGGCCCGGGGAACCGGCGTCCCCTCGGTGAACGTCCCGATCGCCGCGATCCCCACCGACCCCCGGTTGAAACCCTGCGTGTGCGCCCCCACCACGGCTCTGTCGATTCCGCCGGCCCTCCCCTCGTAGACGGTCCCGCACCGGTCGACCAGGAAGTTGTAGCCGATGTCGTCCCAGTCCCTGCCCTCCGCCTGCCCCACGTAGAGATAGCGGATGATGCGCGGGGCGTCCGCGCAGTCGTAGTCGTTCGGCGAGTCCGTGTGGTGCAGGAAGACCGCGTCGACCCGGTCGGCGTACCGGGCGGGCGGCGGGTCCTGCACCCCCTCGGCCAGCCAGTCGGCGCGGAGCACCACGGGAGGCTGTGCCGCCCGATCCCTGGCGGGCCGCCGCACCCGCGTCGCCGCCGCCGGCATCAGGGAGTCCCGCTCCTTCACCCCGACCACCGCCCCGGTGATCCCGCCGAACTCCACCGGCCCGTCGGCCCGCGCCGCCGTCCCCGGCCCCACGGACACCGCGCATATCAGCAGCAGTGACACGGCCGCGGCCCCGGGCACACAGCACAACGCGACACGCGCCGCTCGGGCCGCAGTCGCCGACCGCCCTGCCGCGACCGCTCGGGCCCCCGCCGCGCGTACCGAGGACGGCACACACCTGGCGGGTATACCTCGGAAGACACGCATGATCCGACTCTCCGCCCGGCCGGCCCCGCCCGCGATCCGCGGTATGCCACTTGGCTGAACGGGCGTCGGACGCGGGTCGGCCGCACGGGCCCCGGCCTGACTCGCCCGAAGCTGCTCCCGCTCGGACCCCGCCCGGCTCCTGCCCCGGCTGCTGCCCCGGATTCGTCCGCGAAAGGATCATGTCCGTGCGCGGCTGGAGTGCCGCGTCGATCATCTCGGGCTGCGGAATGATCCAGTAACGGCCCTCCGCGGCCTGCTCGAAGACACGGCGTGCGTGCTCCTCGGGCGTGATCCCCTGGGTGTCGGCGTGCTGCTGCAGCTGTTCGTTGAACCCCGCTGTCTCCGGCGGCGTGCCGTCCCCCGGCCGCGCGGCCCTCAGAAGTGGGTGCCCCCGTCGGTCAGAAGTGGGTGCCGCCGTCGATGCGGACCTCAGTGCCGGTGATGAACTTGCCGTCCTCGGAGCCGAGCATCGCGACTACGGAGGCCACGGACTCCGGTCCCGCGAAGCCCTGGCCTATGGCCGGGGCGAGCTTCATGAACAGGCTCATGTCCGCGTCCTCGGGCAGGCCGGGGCCCACGCTCTGCCTGCTGGCGCCGCTGCCGTCGGTCATGCCGCTGGAGATGGAGCCGGGCTGGACGGCGGTGAAGCGGATGCCCTGCTTGCCGTACTCACTGGCGAGCGCGTGCGTCATGGACTGGATGCCGCCCTTGCTCGCCGCGTACGCCGCCATGTACGGGTGGGCGAACATCGCGGACGTGGAGCTGAAGTTGACGACGGCCGCGCCGTCGCCCCGCAGCAGGGCCGGTATCGCCTCGCGGATCACCAGGAACGTACCGACCAGGTTGACCTGGATGACGCGGTTGAAGGATTCCAGGCTGGTCTCGTGGGTGTGCGAGGAGCGGAGCACGCCCGCCGCGTTCACCAGTACGTCAAGGCCGAGGCCGCCGAGCGCGGTGACCGCCGCGGCGACGCCCTCGCGCACCGAGGTCTCGTCGGAGATGTCGACGACGAGGGTGGTGAGCCGGTCGCCCGACGCGCCCGCCTTCTCGACGGTGTCCTTCAGGCCGGCCTCGCTGACGTCGGCGGCCACGACCTTGCCGCCCTCCTCCAGGATCCGCAGGACCGTGGCCTGGCCGATGCCCGAGCCGCCGCCGGTGATGAGTGCGCGACGGCCTTCGTAGCGGTTCATGAAATGCCTCCGATCAGCTCCGGGCTCCCGGATCCGTCGATGGATCCGGCCTTCCCGGTCTCATTTCAATGTACGCCTGTCTGGCATGCTTTGCCATACCGACAATTCATGTATCAGGGTGATGTCCGCGCGTAGGCTGCGGGCGTGAGCACCCAACCGACGCAGCCATCGCAACCGTCGCTGACCGAGCGCCGCAAAGCGGCCACGCAGCTCGACATCGCCCGCGCCGCCGCCGAACTCTTCGCCGAGCGCGGCCCGGACGGCACCACGGCCGAGGAGATCGCGGGCCGGGCCGGGGTGGCGCTGCGCACCTTCTACCGGTACTTCCGCAACAAGCAGGACGCGGTCGGCCCGCTCCTCGCGGGCGGCGGCGCGCAGTGGCGCACCCAGCTGGCCGGGCTCGATCCGGCCGCCGGAGTGGCGACGGCCCTTGAGCGGTCCATCGCCGACGCGCTCACCGCGGCGGACGACCGCGCGGTCGAGTCCCTGGAGTGGACGCGGGGCCTGCTGCGCGCCGCGCAGGACGATCCGGCGCTGCGCGCCGTCTGGTACCGCGTGAACCAGGAGTCCGAGGAGCAGCTGGTCCCCGTGATCGCCGGGCTCGCCGGCGGCGACGCCGACCCACTGGACGTACGCCTGGCGGCGGCCGCCGCCACGGACGCCGTCCGCCTGGCCCTGGAGACCTGGGCCGCCACGGACGCGCCCGCCGAAGGCCCCGGCTCCCCCGCCGCCCTCGCGGTGCACTGCCTGCGGGAGCTGACGGGTGGCCTGCGGCTCCTCGCCACCCCTCGGGGCCCGGGGGCCTAGGGCCTGTCCGGCGGATCAGGGTCGGACAGGCCCTAGACCTCCACCGCGAACGCCAGCAGCGCCACGTCGTCCCCGACCCCGCCGGAGAACCGCACGAGGTCCCGCCAGACCGCGGACGTCAGGACCGCCGGGTTGTCCCACACCTCGACGGGGAACGACGAGAGGCGCTCGGCCAGCGGATAGAAGGCCCCGGACGCGTCCCGTGCCTCGGTCACCCCGTCGGTGACCGCAAGGAGCCGGTCGCCGGGCTTCAGCGCCACGCTCACTTCCTCGGGCGCGGCGACACCGGCGATCCCCAGGCCCAGCGGGGGCCCCGGTGCCACATCGAGCTCCTCCACGGTGCCGCCGCGCAGCAGCAGCGGCGGCGGGTGACCGCAGGAGACGAGCCGCACCTCGGCGGCGTCGTCGCGGAACTCCAGGAGCACGGCGGTGGCGAAGAGTTCGGCGTGTTCGGCCTGCTCGGAGTCGACCACGAGACGGCGGTCGAGCCGTCCGGCCACCCCCTCCAGGTCGGGCTGGTCGAGCACCGCCTCCCTGAAGGCGCCGAGCAGCGCGGCGACCGTGCCCACGGCCTCCAGACCATGCCCCTGCACATCGCCGACAAGCGCCCGTACGCCGCACGGCCCCTTGCGTACGTCGAAGAGATCGCCGCCCACCAGAGTCCCGCCCTGTGCCGCGCGGTAGAGGCCGGCGCAGCGCACCGGGCCCACGCGTTCCGGCAGCGGCGGAAGGACGGCGAACTGGGCGGCCTCCGCGACGGTGCGCACCGTCACGAGCTGGGCGTCGCGGCGGCTGCGCACCCAGGCGAACACGATGCTGAGCAGCGCCGCGAAGGCGACGGTCAGCAGATCGCTCTCCCCGGGGCGGCCGAGACCGAAGCCCGGCAAGGAGAGCAGGGTGATCACGATGCCGCCGAAGAGGGCCGTGGCGGACGCGCCGTACGAAAGCGCCGCCATCGGCGGGACTGCCGCGAGCAGGAAGCTGAGGTCGACTGCCTCCGGGGTGGCCAGCTGGATCACGCAGATCGCGGCAAGGAGCAGCGGCGGAGCCCCGCGCACCCAGCGGGGACGCGGCGCTTCGCGCAGCCGGCTCGGCTCCTCTCGGTCCCGACGACTGGCCGCGGCCCTGATCATCGGTCGCTCCTTCCGGGGTACGTCTTCACGCTCCTACGCGCGCGTGGGGACCGCACGCCGGGCCGGTCCTTCAGGGGGCCGGTCTCCGGTGCCTCAGAGGGAGCGGTGCCTCAGAGGGAGCGGCGCCTCAGAGGGAGCGGCCCATCAGCACGTCGTCCACGTAGGCACCGTCCAGGAAGAACTCGCCCGGCAGCACTCCCTCGACCACGAACCCCTCGGACTCGTAGAGCGTCCTGGCCGGAACGTTGTGGCCGAGGACCCGCAGCGTGATGCGGCGCGCGCCCTGCCGTCGGGCCTCCTCCACCGCGGCCCTGACCAGGCCACGCCCTATCCCCTTGCCGCGCGCCTCGTCGGCGACGGCGAAACCCAGGATCTGGCGTACGTGGGCGTGGGCGAGCAGGGGCGTGGGATAGCCGAGCCTGATGTAGCCGACGACCTCGCCGTGCAGTTCGGCGACCAGATGGTCGTGCGGGCCGAAGCGTTCGTTGAAGAAGGGCGGATGGGGCGGCTGCGGCGCCGGCTGCACCGCGTGCAGCGTGGACCAGGTGGCGCGGTCGATACGGCCGAGGGCTTCTTCGTCGTCCGGCAGAGCGGTGCGTATGTGCGTATCCGGCATGAGCGCCACTGTACGGCCGCCCCCTGAGGCCCAGCGGAGCGATTTCACGGCAGGATGGCTCCATGGAGCCCACCGAGCCCAGGAAATCAGCAGCGTCAGCGTCGTCAGGGCGACGGCTGCGCATCGCGGTCGCCGGTGCGTCCGGCCTCATCGGCACGGCACTGACCCGCGCCCTCGCCGACGACGGACAAGAGGTGGTGCGGCTCGTACGGCGAGCACCTCTTAAGAAGGACGAGGTGCGCTGGGATCCCAAGGAGGGGTACGTCGACACGGCGGGGCTCGCGGGCTGCGACGCGCTGGTCAATCTCGCGGGGGCCGGGATCGGCGACCACCGCTGGACGGACGCGTACAAGCGGGAGCTCCGTGACAGCAGGGTGCTCGGCACCGCGACGCTCGCCGCCGCCGCTGCCGCGCTCGACGAGCCGCCGCGGGTGTTCCTGTCCGCCAGTGCGGTGGGGTACTACGGAGACACCGGTCAGCGCGCGGTGGACGAGAGCGCACCTCATGGAGAGGGCTTCCTGCCGTCGCTGTGCGTGGAGTGGGAGGGGGCCGCGGCCGCCGCGCAAGACGCGGGCATCCGCACGGTCATCGCGCGCAACGGCCTGGTGGTGGCGCGCGAGGGCGGGGCCTGGGGGCGGATGTTCCCGCTCTTCAAGGCAGGGCTCGGCGGACGCCTGGGCAACGGTCGCCAGTACTGGAGCTTCATCTCGCTGCACGACGAGGTCGCCGCACTGCGCCACCTCCTGGACCGGGACGACCTGTCGGGGCCGTTCAACCTGACGGCGCCCGATCCGCTCACCAACCGTGAGGTGACGGCCGCGATGGGGCGGGTGCTGCACCGGCCCACGTTTTTCACGGCGCCGGAGCCCGCGCTGCGGATCGTGCTCGGCGAGATGGCCGGTGACGTCCTCGGCAGCCAGCGGGTGCTGCCGACCCGGCTCCTGGAGTCCGGATTCTCGTTCGCGTTCCCGGGCATCGAGGAGACGATCCGCGCGGCCTTGCAGAAATGACGGCACGCCGACGGCACGGGCGGCGGCATCGGCCCCTGATCGCCGTGCGACCGTCGTGCGACCGTGCCCGGTCGATGCGCGACTGCCGTTGACCGGTCCGGCTCCTACCCTCGTGCGGAACTCGGTGATTCCGGAGCCCTGTTGAGGGCATGACGTCCCCAGCAGCCGCGCAACCTCGGGGAGGGGCACGTGCTAGAGCCTGCGCACCAAGCGGATGTCGTCGTCGTAGGAGCGGGGGTCGCGGGACTGGCGGCCGCCCACCAGCTGACCAGCGCCGGTGTAACGACCGTTGTCCTGGAGGCCGCCCCTTACGTCGGCGGGCGAATGTCCACGGAGAAGGTCGACGGGTTCCGGCTCGACAGGATCGGTCAGCTGCTCACCACGTCGTATCCCGAACTGCGTCACACGCCGGCGCTCGGCGCCCTCGTGCTGCGGCCCTTCGCCCCCGGCATCCTGGTGCACAGCGACGGCCGGCACCACCGCGCCGTCGAGCCCACGAGTGCACGGGGCGCAAGGGGCGCACTCACGGCGGCGCGCGCCCTCGCGAGCGCCCCCCGGGTTCCGCGGGCCGTGAGGACCGCGCCCCGCGCCGCCCCGCTCGGCAGCGCCCTCGACCAGGCCCGCCTCGCCGCGGCGCTCGCCAGGCTCGCGGCGACGCCCGTGGAGCGCATCCTCGCGCGCCCCGAACTCCCCGCGGCGGACGCCCTCTTCGCCCGCGGCCTGCCGTCACGCACCATCAACGGCTTCCTGCGCCCGCTGCTCTCGGCGCTCCTGTGCGACCCGGACCTGACCACGTCGAGCCGGTGCGCGGACCTCGCCCTGCACTCATACGCGCGTGGCCGGCTGTGTCTGCCGGAAGGCGGCGCCGAAGTGATCCCCGAGCTCCTGGCGGCCGCGCTGCCGCCGGGGACGGTGCGCACCGGCGTACGCGTCACCGACGTGTCCACCACCTCGGTCACGACGGCGGACCAGGGCGAACTGCCCTGCCGCGCCGTCCTGCTGGCCACCGACGCCCGCGCCGCCGCAGAGCTCCTGCCCGGCCTGCGGGTGCCGTCCTTCCACCCGGTGACCGTCCTGCACCACGCCGCTCCCGAGCCGCCGCTCGCCGAGCCCGCGCTGCTGCTCGACGCCGACCGTTCGGGTCCGGTCGCGCACACGGCCGTCATCAGCCACGTCGACCCCTCGCGCGCGCCCGCGGGACGCGCCCTCATCTCCTCGACGGTCCTCGGCCCGCCGCCCGACGAGCGGGCCGTCCTCGCCCATCTCGCCGACCTCTACGGCACGTCGACGGCCCGCTGGGAGCCGCTCGCCGTCCACCACACCCACGAGGCCGTGCCCGCGATGCCGCCCCCGCACGACCTGCGCCGCCCGGTGCGGCTGCTCTCGGGCCTCTACGTGTGCGGGGACCACCGGGACACCAGCACGGTGCAAGGCGCCCTGTACTCGGGGCGCCGTGCGGCGCGTGCGGCGCTCGCGGACTTCGGCGTGCACCCGACGTACGGGACGAGTCCGCTGCCGCTCGCAGCCTGACGTACACCCTCGCGGCGGCCTGACGTCTTGAGAGCCGCCCTCCCCCATCCATCCGACCTCTGGACCACTCTCCCGGAAGCCCCCGTGCCCCCACGCGGGGGCTTCCCCCTTCCCCGCACGACATCCTCGTACGATCAAGAGGACCTCACGCACCCCTGCAACTCCCCTTGCCACACCGGTATCGCCCGGCTACGGTCCCACCGGATCGTCAAGCCGCGGGAGGACTCACGTGCGTCGCACCTTGCCGGTGATATCGCTCATCCTCGGCCTATTCATGGGAGGTCTAGCTTTGCCAACCGCCCACGCCGACACGACGGCCGACACGGCAGCGGCTCCGAACACGACCGCGGCCCCGAACGCCCCCTCCGTGGTCCCCCGCCCCACCGACTGGACCGCGCTCGACGGCCGTACGAAGCTCACCGAGCGCACCCGCATCCTGATCGACCCGCGAGCCGGCTCCACCACGGCGCTCCCCTCGGGACGCCGTGAACTGCCGGGCCCCGCACGGCAGTCCGTACGCGGGCTCGCCACCCAGCTCCGTACGGAGATCAAGCAGGTCACGGGCATCACGCCGCGCATCAGCGACGACACGGGACACCCCGCAGACGGCGACATCACGCTCGGCCTCACCGCGGACGGCCAACTCGGCGCCGAGGGCTACGCCTTCGACAGCGCGGGCCCCATCCACATCAGGGCCGCGTCCACCCACGGCCTGTACTACGGCACGCGCACCCTCCTCCAACTCCTGCGCGCCACCGACACGGAGGACCACCGCGAGGTCCCCCGCGCCCGCTCCACCGACCGCCCCGCACAGGCCGTCCGCATGGTCCACCTCGACGCGGGCCGCAAGTACTGGAAGATCTCCTACCTGGAGAACCTGATCCGCAGGATGGGCGACCAGAAGCTCAACACCCTCTTCCTGCACCTCTCCGAGTCCGAGGGCTTCCGCCTCTACAGCCCCAAGTTCCCCGGCCTCGCCGACCCGGAGCACAGCTACAGCCGCGCCGACATCGAGCACCTGAAGTCCTTCGCGGCCCGCCACCACGTCCAGCTGATGCCCGGCCTCGAACTCCCCGGCCATGCCACCGTGATCAGCGAGGCCTTCGGCATCGGCTTCGGATCCGGGACGAACGCCTGCACGGGCGCACACACGCACTCGCACCTCACGCCCGACTGGATCATCGACATGACCAGCGACAAGGCGATCGCGAAGTCGAAGGAGATCGTCGATGAGTTCGCGGGCTGGTTCGACGCGCCGCTCTTCTCGATCGGCGCGGAGGAGGTGCCAGGACAGCTGGCCGAATGCCCGCGCGTGAAGGACTATCTCGCGTCGGCGCCCGACGTCTCCACGCTCGGCGACCTGCTCAACCGCTACATCAACACCCTGGACGACGTGGTCGCTTCACACGGCAAGCGCACCGCCGTCTACAACGGCTCCGAGCACCTCACCGCGCCCCAGCAGAAGGTGCACGGCCCCGTCGTCTTCCTCACCTGGGAGGGCACGGGCGCCGAGCCCGCCATCCCCGGCCACGACGAGATCGCCATCGGCCCCTTCTACGACACCCCGAACAACTACCACCACCTCTACCCGGACGAGCCCTGGATGTACGACAGCTGGGCCCCGAACACCGACCCCGACATGCTCGGCTCCGGGCTCACCAACTGGGCGGACTACAACTTCTGGGCCGACGACGGCTACTTCGAGAAGAGCATGGCGGGCGCCCGCGCGATCCTCGCCGACCGCGCCTGGAACAAGTCCGCGACACCGGACACGCTCGCCGACTTCCGGGCCCGCGCCGCCCTGATAGGCGACCCTCCGGGCACCACGCCCGCGCCGGTCCCGCCGCGCGTCGAGGGGCGCCCCAGCCACCACTGGACCTTCGACGACGCTTCGTACCCGAGCGGCTGGACGTACGCGGGAAGCCCCGGCAACACGATCTTCGCCGAGGACACGGCGGGCGCCCTGCCCGGCACCTCCTACATCATCAACAACCCGACGCCCGTGCCCGGCGTGCGCGGTCAGGCCTGGCGCTTCGACTCCGACCGGGACGGCGTGGGCTTCGGCGGTCTCGACGTCGCCGAGCCCTGGACGGTGTCGGTGCAGGTCCGCCCCTCTGCCCGGACCGCCGACCAGGTGCTCCTCAGCTCCAGGGCGGGCGCCCTGAAGCTGATGCAGCACGGCACGGGCAACGTCGGCTTCACGCGGTACGGCTCGGCGGACCACAGCTTCGACTACACGCTCCCGCTCGACCGCTGGACACGGCTGACCTGGGTGACGACTCCGGGCCAGACCACTCTGTACGCCGACGGGGAGCGGGTCGGGTCGGTCGCGGCGTCGATCCCGCTGCCGCTGCGGTCCATCGGGACGGAGACCGCGAGCCTGCGCGGCGACCTCGACGAACTGACCACGTGGGACGAGGCGTTGACTCCGGAGGCGGTCGCGAACCTGAAATAGCGCGCTACGGAGCGACGTGTAAGGGGCGGGGCACATGGTGCCCCGCCCCTTACATTTCACCGCCGGACCTCAGCCCAGCGCCGCCACCTTGTCCCGGTATCCCCGCACCGGCGCCGCGTCGCGGTACGGCTCAAGGCGCCGCTCGAAGTCCCGTACGTACTCGACCGCACGGACGCTCCGCATCTCGCCCGCGGCCTGCGCAGCCTCCGCCCCCAGCTGGCAGGCCTGCTCCAGCTCGCCGAGGGCGAGGCGCGCGGAGGCGAGCACCACCCGGCAGAAGAGCCGGCTGCGGGCATAGCCGGCGCCCCGCAGCTGGAGCGAGCGCTCCGCATGCTGGGCGGCCGCCCGGTACTGCTGGAGGTCCCGGTGGCAGTGGCCGAACTCGTCGGCGAGCTGCGCCTCGTCGAAGAACCGCGCCCAGTAGGGGACCTCGTCACCGGGCCGCGCGGTTTCGAGCGCACGCTCGGCCCGCACCATCGACGCCGTGCACGCCCGCACCTCCCCGAGCACCCCGTGCCCCCGCGCCTCCACGGAGTGCAGCAGGGCCTGCACGACGGGCGGCGCCGCGGAGCCGACGCCCTGCTGCGCCACCCGCGCCAGCTGGACCGCCTCGCGCCCGTGCCCGAGGTAGACGGCCTGGCGGCTCATCGTGACCAGGACATAACTGCCGTACGCCCGGTCCCCCGCCGCCTGCGAGAGGCGCAGCGCCTGGACGTAGTACCGCTGGGCCAGGCCGTGCGCCGCGATGTCGTACGAGGTCCAGCCCGCGAGCCGGGTCAGATCGGCGGCGGCCGCGAAGAGCCGCCGCCCGGCCTGCTCGCCGTAGCTGCCACGCAGCATCGGCTCGGCCTCGTGCTCCAGATAGCGCACGAGCGCCTGCCGGGCGTGCCCGCCGCCGTACGCGTGGTCGAGCGCGCGGAAGAGCTCGCCGACGGAGCGCAGGGCGGCGATGTCACCGCTGCTCACCTTCGCCCCTACGCCTCTCTCGGGTTCCTTGCGCTGGCGCGGTATGGCCGGACGCCCCTGCGAGGGCACGCGGACGCCGGGGCCGTGGTCGCCGCGGCCCACCCGGTCGTCTGCGCGGCCGATCAGCCAGTCTCTGCTCGGCACGACGAGCCCGGCCGGGGTGAACGCGATCTTCCGCAGCTCGGCATGGCTCCCGGAGTCCTTGCGCCAGAGCCCGCCGACGATGTCGATGGCCTCCTCTGGCGTTGCCGCGAACTCCAGCCCTGCGTACACCGGCGCGCACGCGTCGAGCCCCAGGTCCTGGGCGGACAGGCGCCGGCCGAGCCGCCGGGTGAAGACCTCGGCGATCAGCGCGGGTGTGGTGCCTCGCGGCTGCTGCCCGCGCAGCCAGCGGGTCACCGATGTCTTGTCGTACCGCAGATCGAGACCGTGCTCGAGCCCCAGCTGATCGACGCGGCGCGCGAGCCCCGCATTGGAGAAGCCGGCTTCTGAGATGAGCGCGGCTAGCTGGCGGTTGGGCGTGCGCTGCGGAGGTCGTTCCGTCATCAGCTGTGCGGTCTCCTGCCTTTCGGGCGTTGCCTTGAGCAGCCCTTATGGCTCTGTGAACGGCGTGAATGTAGCGGCCCTCAACGCCCTCATCGCGACCTTCGACCTGCATTCATCCGATCGTGTGAGGATTGACCGGAGGACTGACGGGAATCCGCTGCCCGTACAGTGGCCGGGGGCGCGATATGTGCACGGTGAAGGTTCTAGGGAGGCACTTGCCGTGAGTGAGATTGAGTTCGTCCGGCTGGGCTTCGGCCCGGACTCGGTCGAGTACCAGGAGGCCTGGGACGAGCAGCGCCGCGTACACGCCGCCCGCTTCGCCGACGAGCTCCCCGACACCTGTCTGCTCCTCGAGCACCCGCCGGTCTACACGGCGGGCCGCCGTACGGACCCCAGTGAGCGCCCGCTGGACGGCACCCCCGTCATCGACGTGGACCGCGGCGGAAAGATCACCTGGCACGGTCCGGGCCAGCTCGTGGGCTACCCGATCCAGAAGCTGCCGCGCCCGGTGGACGTCGTAGCACATGTGCGCCGTCTGGAAGAGGCACTTATCCGTACGTGTGCGGAATTTGGCCTGGAGACCTCGCGGGTCGAGGGGCGTAGCGGCGTATGGGTGCTGGGCGAGCCACGACAAGAAGGCGAGCAGCGTCCGGCGCTGGGCGGGCTGAACCTGGACTTCGACCCGCGGGTCGCGGACGATGAGTTCGACCCCCGGCTCAACGGCCCGGAGTACGCCCCGTCCAACGCGGGCCAGCGCCGCGAGGACCGCAAGATCGCCGCGATCGGCATCCGCGTCGCCAAGGGCGTGACGATGCACGGCTTCGCGCTCAACGTGAACCCGGACAGCACCTGGTTCGACAAGATCATCCCGTGCGGCATCCGCGACGCGGGCGTGACTTCGCTCTCGTACGAACTGGGCCGCGAGGTCACGATCGCCGACGTACTGCCCGTCGCCGAGCGGCACCTGCGGGACATCCTGGAGAACGCGGAGCTCAAGCCGCGTCTGATCGAGAAGCCCGCCGAGCAGCCGGAGGCCAAGGCAGCCGTCTAGGGAATGGACCCGTTCGGTGAGAGGTTGGCCGGACGTAAGCCCAACGACATCACGGGCGTACCCTGATGTACGCCGAAGAATCGAAGCTACAGGGAGCCGATGTGTCCGCAGTCGCACCCGACGGACGCAAGATGCTGCGCCTGGAGGTCCGGAATGCCCAGACCCCCATCGAGCGCAAGCCCGAGTGGATCAAGACCCGGGCGAAAATGGGCCCCGAGTACACCAAGATGCAGAACCTCGTGAAGAGCGAGGGCCTGCACACGGTCTGCCAGGAGGCGGGCTGTCCCAACATCTACGAGTGCTGGGAAGACCGCGAGGCCACCTTCCTCATCGGCGGTGACCAGTGCACCCGGCGCTGCGACTTCTGCCAGATCGACACGGGCAAGCCGCAGGCCCTGGACCGCGACGAGCCGCGCCGCGTGGGCGAGTCCGTCGTCACGATGGACCTGAACTACGCCACGATCACCGGCGTCGCCCGCGACGACCTGGAGGACGGCGGCGCCTGGCTGTACGCGGAGACCGTGCGCCAGATCCACGCGATGACGGCGGAGCGTGCTGAGGGCAAGACCAAGGTCGAGCTGCTCATCCCCGACTTCAACGCCGACCCCGACCAGCTGGCCGAGGTCTTCTCCTCGCGCCCCGAGGTCCTCGGGCACAACGTGGAGACCGTGCCGCGCATCTTCAAGCGGATCCGCCCCGGCTTCCGCTTCGAGCGCTCGCTCGAGGTCATCACGCGGGCCCGTGAGGCCGGCCTGGTCACCAAGTCGAACCTCATCCTCGGCATGGGCGAGGAGCGCGAGGAGATCAGCGAGGCGCTGCACGCCCTGCACGACGCGGGCTGCGAGCTCATCACGATCACCCAGTACCTGCGCCCGACGCCGCGCCACCACCCCGTGGAGCGCTGGGCCAAGCCGGCGGAGTTCGTGGAGCTGAAGGAGGAGGCCGAGGAGATCGGCTTCTCCGGCGTCATGTCCGGGCCGCTGGTCCGCTCCTCGTACCGCGCCGGGCGCCTGTACCAGATGGCGATCGAGAAGCGCGGGTCGTACGTGGCGGCGCAGGCGGTCTGATCCGGGCGACGCCGGTGGTCTGATCCGGGCGTGGGCCCGGTGGTCCGATCCGGACGACCCGGGTCGTCCGATCCGGACCACAGGCCCGACTGTGTGAATCGACGCACAAGCGACTACCGCCGAGTAGAGGCTGATACGACGCGGCCCGTACGGTCCCCGCAGGTGAGGGGGACCGTACGGGCCGCGTCAGCGTTCTGCGGCTGAGCGTCAAGGTTTCATCGGTGTTTGACCGGTCGGTCACGCCCTGGTAACACCAATCAGTGACCCTGGAATTACCCCACGTACAGCCCTACCCATAGCCGCTCAGGAGGGCCCCACCATGCAGGCCGCGCCCGTACGCGCCACCGCCATCCCGTCCGTCACCGACGCACTGCGTGCCGTCGAGTCGCTGCTCATGAGCGGCGGCCAGCGCACCGCACGCCGCAACGCCTGGACGTCCGTGCTCGACGACCGGCGCCGCGCCAAGGACCGGGCCGAGGCGCTGCGCGTGCTCGAAGAGGCGATGACAACCCGCACGTCGTAGTCACTTCCAGGGACACGTAGACTTCAGGACATGGCGAGGAAGGAAACCGCGGCGGACGCCGCGAACCCCGGGCGACTCAAGCAGATCGCTCTGACCTACAAGATGACCCGCAAGGCCGATCCGCGGATCGGGCTTGTCATCGCGGCTGTGGGAATCGTCACCTTCGGTGTCTTCCTCGCGATCGGCTTCGGGATCGGTCACCCGATCTATCTCGGCATTCTGGGCTTTGTGCTCGCCTTCCTCGCGATGGCGATCGTCTTCGGGCGCAGGGCCGAGCGTGCCGCCTTCGGGCAGATGGAGGGCCAGCCCGGTGCGGCGGCCGCGGTGCTCGACAAGATCGGCCGTGGCTGGACGACGACTCCGGCGGTGGCGATGAACCGCAGCCAGGACGTCGTGCACCGCACGGTCGGCAAGGCCGGCATCGTGCTCGTGGCCGAGGGCAACCCGAACCGGGTGAAGAGCCTGCTGGCCGCCGAGAAGAAGAAGATGGCGCGTGTCGTCTCGGACGTCCCGGTGCATGACGTCATCGTCGGCACCGGCGAGGGCGAGGTCCCGCTGAAGAAGCTGCGTACGACGCTTCTGAAGCTCCCCCGCGTCCTCCAGGGCCCGCAGGTCACGGCGACCAACGACCGGCTGCGCGCGATGGGCGACCTGATGAGCAACATGCCGCTGCCTAAGGGGCCGATGCCGAAGGGCATGCGGATGCCTCGCGGCGGGCCGAAGATGCGCTAGCGCTGCCCTGCCGCAGCCGCTGCTCGAAACTCAAATGGGGCGCCCGGAACCACTCGGTTCCGGGCGCCCCATCGACGTATGCGTGTGGGATCGACGTATGCGTATGAGCTAGATCCGCACCTGGACGGCGCGTGCGAGGCGGTCGTGCAGGCCGCGGCCGTCGCGGTCCCAGATGAGGGCCGGGATGGCGACGCAGAGCAGCAGGCTGCGGATGAGGACCCGGCCGATGCCGAGCCGGCCGCCGCGCTCGGCGATGACGCGCAGCCTGAAGAGCGCCTTGCCCGGGGTGCAGCCGACCGTGCCTACGGTCAGTACGTTGAGCGCGAAGAAGATGCCCAGGGCCCAGTTGCCCATCGCCTGCTGGTCACCGCGAGCGAGCAGGCCGTATGCGATAACCATGCACAGGCCCCAGTCGACGGCAACGGCGCCGATGCGTCGGCCGGGCCGCGCGATCGAGCCCGGCCCCTCCTCCGGCAGGCCGAGCTGCTCGCCCCGGTAGCCGAAGTCGACGCCCGCGTCCTCTGCCGCCGCACGCGGGCCGGACAGCCACGATCCGATTGCTTGCCTGTTGTCCACCCGACCACGGTACTGCGCCCGATTTCGTACGAGGACGGGCGGGGTAGGACGAATGGCGCCCCGCGCGTACCCGGCCCGGTTAACTTCGGCGAAACAAATGGGTCATGCTTGAGAAATCCCCCGTCCCTATGGTCGGGTCCCAGCGTGTGCCACCGCACTGGCCGCACAACGAGCTGCAACCCCGTACCCACCTGGGGGCCGGGAGTAGGAGGAGTTGGATGTTCCAGAACGCCGACGACGCAAAGAAGTTCATCGCGGACGAGGATGTGAAGTTCGTCGATGTCCGGTTCTGCGACCTGCCCGGAGTGATGCAGCACTTCACCATCCCGGCAGCGGCGTTCGACCCGAACGAGGAGCTGGCCTTCGACGGTTCGTCGATCCGCGGCTTCCAGGCCATCCACGAGTCCGACATGGCGCTGCGCGCGGACCTGTCGACCGCCCGGGTCGACCCCTTCCGCCGCGACAAGACCGTCAACATCAACTTCTTCATCCACGACCCGATCACGGGCGAGCAGTACAGCCGTGACCCGCGGAACGTGGCGAAGAAGGCCGAGGCGTACCTGGCCTCGACCGGCATCGCCGACACGGCCTACTTCGGCCCCGAGGCCGAGTTCTACGTCTTCGACAACGTCCGCTTCCAGACGTCGGCGAACGAGAGCTTCTACCACATCGACTCCGAGGCCGGCGCCTGGAACACCGGTGCGGTCGAGAACAACCGCGGCTACAAGGTCCGCTACAAGGGCGGCTACTTCCCGGCCCCGCCGGTCGACCACTTCGCCGACCTGCGCGCGGAGATCTCCCTGGAGCTGGACAAGAACGGCCTCCAGGTCGAGCGCCAGCACCACGAGGTCGGCACGGCCGGCCAGGCGGAGATCAACTACAAGTTCAACACGCTGCTCGCCGCGGCCGACGACCTGATGCTCTTCAAGTACATCGTGAAGAACGTCGCCTGGCGCAACGACAAGACCGCGACCTTCATGCCGAAGCCGATCTTCGGCGACAACGGCTCGGGCATGCACGTCCACCAGTCGCTGTGGGCCAACGGCGACCCGCTGTTCTACGACGAGCAGGGCTACGCCGGTCTCTCGGACACCGCCCGCTACTACATCGGCGGCATCCTCAAGCACGCCCCGTCGCTGCTGGCCTTCACCAACCCGACGGTGAACTCCTACCACCGACTGGTCCCCGGCTTCGAGGCCCCGGTCAACATGGTGTACTCGCAGCGCAACCGCTCCGCGGCGATGCGCATCCCGATCACGGGCTCGAACCCGAAGGCCAAGCGCGTCGAGTTCCGCGCCCCGGACCCGTCCTCGAACCCGTACCTCGCCTTCTCCGCGCTCCTCCTCGCGGGCCTCGACGGCGTCAAGAACAAGATCGAGCCGCCGGAGCCGATCGACAAGGACCTCTACGAGCTCGCCCCCGAGGAGCACGCGGGCGTCGCCCAGGTCCCGACCTCCCTCCCCGCGGTCCTCGACGCCCTCGAGGCGGACAACGAATACCTGCAGGCGGGCGGCGTCTTCACGTCCGACCTGATCGAGACGTGGATCGACTACAAGCGCACGAACGAAATCGCCCCGATCCAGCTGCGGCCGCACCCGCACGAGTTCGAGCTGTACTTCGACATCTAAGCCGCTGGGTCGTGACCTGCGGAAATCAGTGAGGGCCGCCACCTCGATACGAGGTGGCGGCCCTCACTGTTCTGCCAGAAGCCCAGCCCCGCTCTGCATGGCTGTGCGGGCGGACCGTAGTTCGGTTACGGATTGCTGCACCTCCGTGTCGACCAGGTCGTGGTTGAGGGCGAAGGCCGCTGCTGCGCCCATGCCCGCTGCTGAGATCACCAGTGCACGTGAGTCGCCGGCGTTGCCGACCGCCCAGATGCCCGGGACGCTGGTGCGGCCCGCGTTGTCCGTCTTCACGGAGCCGGCCTCGTTCCGGGTGCAGCCGAGGCCGTCGAGGACGCTGTCGTTCGGGATCATCCGGGGGAAGATGAATGCGACCTCGCACGGCACCACCGTCCCGTTCTTGAGCTCCACGCCGTGCAGTCGGTCGTCATCCGTCAGCGTCTGCACGATCGCGCCGGCAGCGGCGATGCGTACCCCGCGGGCCTCCAGGCGTTCGCGGTCGTCGGCCGTGAGTGGGCGGGTGCCCGGGACGTAGACGATGTCTTCGGACCACTGCCGCACGAGCAGCGCCTGGTTGACGGAGTTCGGGTGTGTGCCCAGCACCGCGAAGGGGCGGTCCCGGACCTCGTATCCGTGGCAGTACGGGCAGTGGAGTACGTCGCGTCCCCATCGCTCCCGTACGCCGGGGATCTCCGGCAGTTCGTCCCGCAGACCGGTTGCGAGCACCACATGCCGGGTGCGCAGGACCGGGCCGCCGGCCAGTTGTACGGAGAAGAAGCGGGGCGCGGGCTGCACGGTTTCCGCCCTTCCCTCGATCAAGTGGACCCCGTATCTGGATACTTCCGCACGCCCCACCTCCAGCAGCGCCGCGGGCGGCATGCCGTCGCGGGTGAGGAAGCCCTGCATGTGTGCGGCGGGGGCGTTGCGTGGTTCGCCGGCGTCTACCACTGCCACCTTGCGGCGTGCGCGGCCCAGTACGAGAGCGGTGCTTAGGCCGCTGGCGCCGCCCCCGATGATGACGGCGTCGTACATGTCCTGCCCGCTCGACTGCCCGTTCTTCTGCGTGTCGCCCATGGCGATCACCTCCTGGGCACAGGCTGCGCCGGCCGTACCCCAGTCGGCCATTTCTGTTGCCGATTCTGGGACAGGCGGTTCCGCGTTCAGCGGCGAGACGTTCGGAAGTGGATGCGCTCGCCCTGTTTGCCGAAGAGGCTGAGCACCTCGACGCTGCCCTGGCCTGCGGCGCCGAACCAGTGCGGGATGTTGCAGTCGAACTCGGCCGCCTCGCCGGCTCCGATGACGAAGTCGCCGTCGCCCAGTTTTACGCGCAGCCGTCCGCGGAGCACGTAGAGCCATTCGTGGCCCGCATGGGTGCGCAGATGGGGGTCGGTGTCGTGTGCCGGGATCGTCAACTTGTAGGCGCGTGGCTCTGCTTGCTGGCGTGACAGCGGGATCAGTACGCGGCCGTCTTTCCTCGTGGGCTGTTGCGGCACGCGCGGATCGAGGATCCGTGGTGCGGCGACGATCTCGTCCAGCGGGATGCCGAGGGCCGCGGTGATCGGCAGGAGGAGTTCGAGGCTCGGCTTGCGCTGAGCGGACTCCAGTCGGGACAGGGTGCTGGTCGAGATGCCCGTGACGCGGGCCAGGTCGGCCAAGCTGATGTCCTTCTTCTCGCGGGCGCGTCGCAGACGGGGGGCAATCTGCTCGATCACGGCGTCGACGCTCGGTTGCTCGTCCATGGTCGGCAGGGAACCAGCATGTCCCGGAAACGGCAACGGTTTTTGTCGGGGGCCGAGGGATCTCCCGATTCTTTGGACGGCCGAGGTGGTCCGGATGGATCGCCACTACGGGCTCGACGAAGACGGAGAGGGTGGGCGCTGATGGTCAGTACCGAACCGATGACGGCCCGGAGCGCCAGCTCCGGGCTGCTGCCCGCGGGCGTGTATTTGATGGGCTTCAGTCTGTTCGCCATGGGAAGCGCGGAGTTTCTGCTTGCGGGTGTACTGCCCGCCGTCGCCGACGACTTGGACGTCTCGCTGTCCTCCGCCGGGATGCTCATCACCGCGTTCGCCGTCGGTGTCGTGGTCGGAGGGCCGCCGTTCGCCGTGCTCAGCCTGCGCTGGCCGCGCCGCACCGCGCTGGTGGCCACCCAGGCCGTCTTCGCGGCCGGTGTCGCCGCCGGGCTGCTCGGCAATTACCAGGTGCTGCTGGTCAGTCGAGTGGTGTCGGGCATCGCCTATGCGGGATTCTTCGCCGTCGCGTCGGTGACCGCGATCGGGCTTGTGACGCCGGACCGCAATGCCCGCGCTTCCGGTGTCGTGGTCAGCGGACTCAGCCTGGCGATGGTCGCCGGCGGTCCCGCGGGCACGCTGCTGAGCCACTTCACCGACTGGCGCGGTGGCTTCTGGGCCGTCGTCGCCCTGACGGTCGCCGGGATGGCCGGATGTCTGCTCGGGCTGCCCGCCACCACCGGATCGGACCGCCCCTCGGCGGCCGTCGCGCCGCGTGTGTCCGCCGAGTTGGCCACGATGCGCAGGCCGGCGCTCTGGGGCATGTACGCGATCACTGTCCTGACCACCGCGGCGTACATGATCTCGTTCAACTACCTGGCGGCCATGCTCACGGACATCACCGAACTTCCCGAGGTCTGGGTCCCGGCGATCCTCGCGCTGTTCGGAATCGGCTCCTTCGTGGGGCTGTCCATCGGCGGGCGTGTCTCCGATCGGCGCCCCCACCTCGCGCTGCTCACCGGCACGTCCGCGATCCTGCTCCTGTCGGTCGTGCTGGTCGCGGCTGTCGAAGAGGTCTGGGCCGTGGTGCCGACCGTGTTCCTGCTCGGTGTCGCCGCGTTCGTGCTGAACCCCGCGGTCTACGGGCGCGTCTTCGCGATCGCGGCCGATGCCCCGACCCTCGCCGGCGCCACGACCGTGTCGGCGTTCCAGCTGGGCATCAGCATCACGCCCGTACTGGCGGCCGCCGCATTCACCCAGGGCGCCTCGCTCATCTCGGTCGGCTGGATCGGAGCCGCCCTCGCCGTGGCCGCCGTTCCGCTCGTCCTCCTCGACCGGGCGCGCGGGGTCGGCTGAGGCCGTGGCGAGGGCCGCCGTCCTGGTCGGGGTGGCGGCCCTCGTCGTGTGTTGTGTTCAGTGCGGTGGCCCTGGGTTCGGGGACGCCTCACTTCGAGCCGGGGACCTCGAAGCCGTAGTGACGCGCGTCATCCCCGTCGTTGTTCCTGTCGAGCAGCCAGCCGCTGGTCTACTGCTTCACCGAACGCGTACGTCGGGCGTACGCGCGGGCCGCTCGGGCGCGGTCGCCGCAGCGCGTCGAGCACCAGTGGCGGCGGCCGTGTCGCAGCAGGTAGCGGTTGCAGGGGGCGGAGCCGCAGGCGGTGAGGCGGTCGGCGTCGGGGCCGGTGAGCAGGTCGGCGGCGTCGGCGGCGAGGGTCGCAAGGGCGCGCTCGACGATCTGCGTGACGGGGTGGGAGGCGGCACGGTACAGGCCGCCTTCAGGGGTCCAGTGGAGCAGGGTCGCCGCGGGCGCCCTGGTCAGGGCCTCGTTGACTGCGGTGAGCGCGCTCGCCGGGGGCGGGCATCCCTCGACCCGGGCCGCGAGCAGCGAGCGGATCTGCTCCCGCAGGGTGCGCAGTTGGGCCGTGCACATCTCCTGGAGTCCGGCGTCGGCCGGGGCGAGGTCGTGCGCGAAGAGCCACTGGTTGGCGGCGGCGGGGGTGCCGATGAGGTCGGTGAACTGGCCGCCGGGCAGGGCGATGGCGCTGTTGGCGAAGTCGAGGGCGGGGTACTGGTCCGCGCCGGGGGCGGGCGTCGGCGTCGGCGTCGGCGTCGGCGTCGGCGTCGGCGTCGGCGTCGGCTGAGCATCTGCCGGCACCTGCCGCTCGGCGTCTCCCGGCGCCAACTCCCCCGCGATCACCGTCTCCTTGAGCTTCACGTGTCTCATGGTACGTCTTGCCCTCATCCGTGAGACACGACTACCGTTCCTCATGGATAACTCAATCCCCATCCGTGAGGTGTGTTTCTGCATGGCTGCTTCCACGGCTGCTTCCGGCACGGCCGGCGACCAGCTCCCCGTACGCGTCTTCGGCGGCCCGACCGCTCTCTTCGAGTACGGCGGGCTGAGGTTCCTCACCGACCCCACCTTCGACGCTCCCGGCGACTACTTCCCGGTGCCGGGCGGCCCCGGCCTGACCAAGACCGCGCCCGCCGCCTGCTCCCCCGCCGACCTCGGCGACGTCGACGTGGTCCTGCTCTCGCACGACGAACACCCCGACAACCTCGACGACTCCGGCCGCGCCCTGCTCGCCGACGTGCCGCTCACCCTCACCACCCCGGGCGGCGGGCGGCGCCTGGGGGACAGAGCCAAGGGTCTCGCCGACTGGGAGTCCATAGAGCTCGAGCGGCCCGGCGGCGGACGCGTGACCGTGACGGGCGTGCCCGCCGTCCACGGTCCCGGGCCGCGCACGGAGGTCGAGGCGGTGACCGGCGAGGTCGTCGGATTCGTCCTGACCGGGGAAGGACTTCCGACGGTCTACGTCAGTGGCGACAATGCCTCGCTCAGTGCGGTGGAGGAGATCGCGGGGCGGTTCGGTCCCGTGGACACCGCCGTGCTGTTCGCCGGCGCTCCCCGCTTCCCGTTTCTGTTCGACGGTGCGCCCATCGTTCTCGACAGCGCCCAGGCCGCCGAGGCCGCCAGGATCCTGGGGGCACGCAAGGTCGTTCCCGTCCACTTCGACAGCTGGGCCCATTTCACCGAGGGGCGCGACGAGTTGGTCTCCGCCTTCACCGAAGCGGGGCTCGCCGACCGGCTCGACCTGGTCTGAAGCGACGTATCACGACACCACAACAAAAGCTCGGCGATCACCCATGTCTCCCTCCTACAAAGGGAGTTACCGTGTGACGATGCTCTAGCGTGAGTCTCCCGGACAGGTCGGCATCGAGATTCGGTTGGTCAGGTGACAGAAGCTCTTCCGATGCGCACGGTGGTCATCCTTACGGCACTTCGGCTGGAGTACGAGGCCGTACGAAGTCATCTCGCCGACCCTCAGACACAGTGGCACGCCGACGGCACCTTCGTGGAGGTCGGGTCCCATCAGGGCGACCACGCCACCTGGCGGGTCGCCCTGGCCGAGATCGGCGAGGGCAACCAGGCCGCCGCCGCGCTGACCGGGCAGCTGCGCGCCTGGCTGCAGCCCGACGCGCTGTTCTTCGTCGGGATCGCGGGCGGCGTGAAGAGCGACATCCAGCTCGGGGACGTCGTCGTGGCGACCCGTGTGCACGCGGTGCACGGCGGCAAGGAGTCCGCGGACGGCTTCAAGTCACGCCCACGGAGCTGGGAGGCCTCGCACCGGCTGCTGCAGGCCGCGAAGTTCGCTCTGCGCGGCCCGCGGTGGCACGGCACGGTCCACTTCAAGCCGGTCGCGGCCGGCGAAGTCGTGCTCAACAGCCCGGAGTCCGCCCTCGCCGCGCAGCTCGACGAGCGGTTCAACGACGCGGTGGCCATCGAGATGGAGAGCGCGGGCGTCGCCCAGGCGGCCCACCTCGCCGGCACGCTCTGGCTCACCATCCGCGGCATCAGCGACAAGGCGGACGGCCAGAAGCACATCGCCGACGCCGCCGGTTCCCAGCCGACCGCCGCCGGGAACGCGGCCGGGGCCGCCTTCGCCGTCCTGAGCGCGCTCAAGCCGGCACCGCCCGGTGAAGCGCCGCAGGCCGAAACGCCGCAGGTCGAAACGCCGCAGGTCGCAGCGCTGCCCGTCGCAGAGCCGCCCGGCGAAGCACCCCGAGTCGAAGCACTGCCCGTCCAGCCGCCGCCCGTCGGAGCGCCGCCCGTCGGAGCACTGCCGGTCCAACCGCCGCCCGTCGAAGCACAGTCCGTCGAAGCACCGCCCGGTGAAGCACCGCCCGGCGAATCCGCCCACGAGAACCCGACCGGACAGACGCCCGTCAGCCAGGCGCAGAGCGAGCCGACCCCCGAGCGGCAGGCGAGCGAACCGGCCCGCACCCCGACACTGCCGGCCGGCACCAGCACAGGCTCCAACACCGGCACCACCCCCCTTCCCCCGCGCCCCGCCGAATCCCACCCCCGCCCCCAGCCCCTCACACCTTCCCCACGCCCCAGACGACGGCTCGGCGCCACGCTGCACGCAAGACGCAGACCTCTCCTGATCTCCGCGGCATTCCTCGCCCTCGCGGGCATCACCACGCCCATCGTTGTCTCGTGTCAGGGCGGCGGCTCGGACGGCAAGGGCCCGGCATCCCCCGCCGCGCTCCCGAGGTGCTCGGACGCGGACACCACCGTGCGGATCGCCGCGTCCGTAGATCTGTCGGAGTCCCTGGAGAAGGCGGCGAGCGACTACGGAAACCGCCGCGGCGCAGGCAAGTGCACCAGAGTCCAGGTCGTCGGGGTCAATTCGGGCACCGCGATGCGGGCGCTCGCCGACGGGTGGGACGAGTCCGACGGGGACAAGCCCGACGTGTGGTCGCCCGCCGGGAGTTCATGGCTCTCGCTGGCCCGCAGCCGCGCGAAGGGGACGATGAAAGAGCTGTTCCCCGGGCAGGAGCAGGCGAAGCCGATCGTGCAGAGCCCCCTGACCATCGCGATGCCCGAGCCGATGGCCAAGGAGCTCGGCTGGCCCGAGCGGACGATCAGCTGGAAGGAGCTCGCGGACTGGTCGAAGGACGCCGACGGGTTCTGGAAGGAGCACAACCGGCCGGAGTGGGGCGCCTTCAAGCTCGGCAAGACGAACCCCGGCTATTCGACGTCCGGACTCAACGCCACCGTGGCCGCCTTCTTCGCCAAGACGGGCACCAGCAGCGAACTGAGCACCCCGCACATCGACAAGCCCGCCAACCAGGACTTCGTCAAGAGCATCGAGAAGTCGGCGGTCCACTACGGCGACACGACACTGACGTTCCTCGCCAACCTCCGGGAGGCGAGCGAGGCGGGCCCGGACAAGGCCATGTCGTACATCTCCGCCGTCACGCTGGAGGAGAACACCGTCGTGGCGTACAACGCCGGGTATCCGTGCGGGGCTCCGAGCGACGACAAGGGCTGTGCGAAGGCCGGCAAGCCGCACACCCCGCTGGCCTCCTTCTATCCGAAGGACGGGGTCCCGTTCTCCGAGCACCCCTACATCGAGCTCAACGGCATGACCGCGGCACAGAAGGCGGTCTCCGGTGACTTCCTCGACCATCTGCGCACCCCCGCGGTGTTCAAGAAGCACTTCGCGCCGTACGGCTACCGCACCCACGAAGGCAGGGTCCTCAGGGGAACCGGGCAGGTCGCCGAGGCCAACGGAGTGCTGCCCGATGCCCCCTTCACTCCCATGCGGATGCCCGAGGGCGATGTGCTCGACCGGCTCCTTGAGCTCTGGCCCACACTCCGCAGGCGCGCCAACGTCCTGACCGTCATCGACACGTCCGAGTCGATGAACAGCGAGGTGCCGGGGACGGGCGACACGAAGATGGAGCTGCTCAAGCGGGCCGAGCCCGCCCTGTTCGGGGAGTTCGACAAGAGCGACCGGGTCGGCCTCTGGAAGTTCTCGGACGCCGACGTCATCGGCGGCGGCAAGGACTACAAGGAACTGGTGCCGCTCGGCCCGTTCGACGGAAAGCTCTCCGGCGGCCCCCGCTCGAAGGCACTGACCGACAACGTCACCGGGCTTGAGCCGGGCGGCGCGACCGGCCTCTACGACACCCTGGACGCCGCCGTGAAGACCCTGCGCGATGACTACGACCCGGCGGCCATCAACGCGGTCGTGCTGCTGACCGACGGCGTCAACGAAGACAGCAACAGCCTGTCGCTCGACAAGCTCCTGAAGCGGATCGGCGATCGCGGAAAGCCGCAGATCCGGGTGTTCACGATTGCCTACGGCGACAAGGCGGACGAGAAGGACGCCGGGGGCAGGACCGTCCTCCAGGAGGTCGCATCCGCCACCGGAGGCCGGGCGTACGACGCGAAGAACCCCAAGATGATCAATGACGTGATCACCAGCGTGATCTCCAATTTCTGACCCTCACCCCCGGAGAAAGCGCACCGACGGCCGCCCGTCCGAGGCCCCGGTCACCACCGCCCGCACCCCGTACACCTTCGCGATCAGCTCCTCGGTGAGCACGTCGGCGGGGGTGCCCGCCGCGTAGGCCGTGCCCTCGTGCAGGACCAGCAGGTGGTCGCAGAACATCGCCGCCAGGTTGAGGTCGTGCAGGGCGATCACGCTGGTCACGGGGAGGTCGGCCACCAGGGAGAGCAGGTCGAGCTGGTGGTGGATGTCCAGGTGGTTGGTGGGCTCGTCCAGGAGGAGTTCGCGGGGATTCTGGGCCAACGCGCGGGCTATCTGGACGCGTTGGCGTTCGCCGCCGGAGAGGGTGTGCCAGGACTGGGCGGCGCGGTCGGTGAGGCCGGTGCGGGCGAGGGCATCGGACACCGCATCGTCGTCCTGCGCCGAGGGCGGGGACCAGGCCCTGCGGTGCGGGATGCGGCCCAGACGTACGACGTCCCGTACGGTCAAGTCGACCTGGGTCACGGCGTGTTGCTCGACCACGGCCACTCTGCGGGCCACCGTCCGGCGGCCGAGTTCCGGCAGCGGTCGGCCGTCCAGGGTGACCACCCCCGAGGCCGGGGAGAGGACACCGGCGAGCAGGCGCAGGAGGGTGGACTTGCCCGAGCCGTTGGGGCCGAGGAGGCCGACCGTCGCGCCCGGCGGCGGGGCGATGCTCACCCCGTCGACGACGAGGCGCCCGCCCGCCCGGCGGCTGACCCGGTCCGCTCGCAGTCCGGTGGTCATATGGCGGCCCTCCGTGTGCGGTAGAGGACCAGGACGAACGCCGGGACGCCGATCAGGGACGTCACGACTCCCACCGGCACCTCCTGCGGGTCAAGGACCGTGCGGGCCAGTGTGTCCACCCACACCAGGAACACCGCGCCCGCGAGCGCCGTGACCGGGAGCAGCCGCGCGTGCCCGGAGCCGACCACCGCGCGGGCCGCGTGCGGCAGGACAAGGCCGACGAAGCCGATGGCGCCCGCGCTGCTGACCAGGACCGCCGTCAGCAGGGCGGTGACGGAGAGCAGGATAAGACGGGTGCGGGCCACGTGGACGCCCAGCGTCGCCGCCGCGTCCTGGCCGAACGCGAAGGCGTCCAGCGTGCGGGCCTGCGCCAGGCAGACGGTGAGCGCCGCCAGGAGGACCGCCGCGCAGATCCATACGTCCGTCCAGCCCACCCCGCTGAGCGAGCCGAGCAGCCAGAAAAGCACCCCGCGCGTCGTCTCCGCGTCGGCCGCGGTCAGGATCACGAACGAGGTGAGCGCCGAGAACAGCTGCATGGCCGCGACGCCGGAGAGCACGACGCGGTCGGTGCTCCCGCCCAGCGCATGGCTGAGCAGCAGGACCAGGGCGAAGGAGCACAGGGCGCCGGCGAAGGCGCCCGCCGAGACCGACACGACTCCCCCGCCGACCCCGAGGACGACGACCGCGACGGCTCCCGTGGACGCCCCTGAGGAGACGCCGAGGACGAAGGGGTCCGCGAGCGGGTTGCGCAGCAGGGACTGGAGGACCGTCCCGCAGACCGCGAGGCCCGCGCCGCACACCGCGGCGAGCAAGGTGCGCGGCATCCGCAGGTTCCAGACGATGCCGTCCCGCAGTGGCGTGAGCCCCGTCTCTCCCCCGCCGAGGTGCGCCACGACCGCCGAGAACACATCCGGTACGGAGATGGCGGCGGGGCCGATGGTGACGGCCACCGCCACGGAGAGCGCGAGCGCGGCGGCACCCGCCGCCCACAGCAGGGCGCCGCGCGCGTGCGTCACTTGGCGAGCCCGAACTCGCGCAGCGCGGCGGCCACCTGCTCCACGCCGTCCACGGTCCGGATCGTGGGGTTCATCGCCTGGCCGCTGAGCAGGACGTACCGCTTCTTCTTCACGGCGGTCAGATTCTTGGTGACCGGGTTGGACTCCAGGAACTCGATCTTCTTCTTCGCGCTCTCGGCCGTCTGCGCCTTGCGGGTGAGGTCGCCGATGACCAGGACGTCGGGGTCGCGGTCCGCCACCGTCTCCCAGTTGATCTGGGGCCACTCCTCGCGGGTGTCGTCGAAGACGTTCTTGGCGCCGAGCTCGCGCGTGATGATGCCGGGGGCGCCGCAGCAGCCCGCTATGTAGGGGGCCTTGGAGTCGGAGAACCAGTAGAGGAGCGTGGTGTCGGAGGCGTCGATGTCCTGCTTGGCCTTCGCCAGGCGGGACTTCAGGTCGGCGACCAGGCGCTCGCCGCGCTTCTGGACCCCGAACGCCCGCGCCAGGTCGCGCACTTCGCCGTACACCGTGTCCATGGTGAGCGCCTTGACGCGGCTGCCGTCGCCGTCGCCGGTGTTGTCCTTGCCCGCGCAGTCGGTGGGCGAGACGTACGAGGGGACGCCGAGCTCGGTGAACTTGGCGCGGTCGGCGACGCCGCCCTTGCTCACCGTCGCCAGGAAGGATGCGGTCACGAAGTCCGGCTCCTGGGCGAGGACCTTCTCGAAGGAGGGGTAGCGGTCGGAGAGGCGCTCGACCTTGGCGTTGTCCTTCTCCAGGCCCTTCAGGACCGGGTCGGTCCAGGTGCCGGTGCCTGCCATGCGGTCGGCGAGGCCGAGGGAGAGCAGGATCTCCGTGGAGCCCTGGTCGAGGGAGACGGCCCGCTGCGGCGGCGCCTTGATCTGCGACTTCTTGCCGCAGGAGGTGAGGGTCAGCGGGTAGCCGGCGGCCTTCTTGTCCGCGGTGGAGGGCGTCGACGAGCCTCCGCAGGAGGTCAGCGTGACGGCAAGGGCCGTGCCGAGGAGGACGGGCATACGTACACGACGGGCTGTGGAGGACACACGATCCCTTGAGTCTCATGGCTCATACGCGGAGCCTGGCCTGCTTGATCACCTCCGCCGCCCGGTGCGCGGACAGAGGTGCCAGCAGGTCTTCGGACTCGGGGATCGGCCGGGCGGGGCGCCTTCCCAGGCGTCCGTGGACGCCCAGTGGCCGTGGCCCCGCCCGTCCCCCCTCACCGCTGCGCGTCAGTTCCGGATTCGCACCGGATTCCCTGGCCCTGGTGTGGGTTTGACTGGCGTGCGCAAATTATCACGCTGGCCGGGGCGAGCCGCGGTAGGTGCCGAAGGACCACTTGTTGCCCTCGGGGTCGGCGATCGCGAACTCCCGGCTGCCGTACGGCTGGTCCTCGATCTCGCGGATGATCTTCACTCCGGCGTCGGTGAGGCGCCCGTAGAGATCGTCGACATGGTCCGTGACGACGTACGCGCCGAAGGTGCCCGGCTTGAGGCACCAGCCCTCGGCCTTCTCGTCGTACGAGCCGAGCATGATCGCCCCGCCCTCGGGCCAGTCGAGCTCGGCGTGGGCCACCCGGTCGCCGTCCTCGTAGACGGCGGTGCGCAGGAAGCCGACCGTGCCGACGAGGAAGTCGATCAGGGCGGGTGCGTCGTGGGCCTGGAGGGTCGGCCAGACGTCGGGGGCACGTTCTGCGGGGGCGGATGTGGTCTTGGTCTGCTGCTTCTCGGTGGTGTTCATGGCTCCTACTCTTCGCCTCCGCCATGGCTCCCGGCTTGGATATTCCGGCACTCTTCGGCCAGCCAGCCGCTGGGGCTCGTGCCGGTGTACTGCCGGAAGTCCCGCACCAGGTGGGAGTGGTCGAAATAGCCGCAGTCCGCGGCGACCCGCGCCAGATCGGGCGCGGCGCCCGCGGCGACGGAGCGCACGACGGTGTTCCGCGCGCGCTGGAAGCGCATCAGGCGGGAGGCCTGCTTGGGGCCGATCCCCAACTCGGCGCGGAAGAGGGCGGTGAGCCTGCGCTCGCTGAGCGCGACGTGCCGGGAGAGACCGCCGAGCGTGCCCGCGCCCCGGTGCCTGGCCAGCCAGGCCCAGGCCTCGGCGACCTCGGGGCGGACGGAGCCGGCGGCGTCCTCGGCGGCCACGCGCTGCCTCAAGTAGGCGGACAGGGCGGCGAATCGCTCCTCCCAGGTGTCCCGCTCGCACAGCAGCTCCCGTACGTCGGCGGCGCGGCGCCCCATCACCTCCGTGCCGGACGTGACGATGTCACCGGCGAGCTCGGCGGCCGGTACGCCGAACAGGGCGCGGGCGGCGAGCGGATGCACGGCGAGCTGGATGCCCGCCTCGTGCTCGGGCTTGACGACGTACGCCGGTGACTGGTGCAGACCGCCGAGGACGATGTCCGTGCTGATCGCGTCGGCGCCGCCCGCCTGCTCGGGGGTGAGACCGCTGACGACCGGGCCGTCGAGCGAGAAGATCAGGGTCAGATACGGGGACGGCAGGCCGCGGTGCAGGCCGGGCCGCTCGCCCGTGGTGCGGTAGCCGACCGCGGACACGACCATCCCGTCGAGCCGCGGGACGGCCCGCACGAACTCGCGGGAGCCGGTCTCCATACGTTCCAGTATGCGATGCACGGGGCCCGGGCGCGGGGCGGAAGCGTTCGATGCTGCTACCCGCGCCGGGCCGGTCCATGCCCCTCACGGCCGGTGACGTCGATCATGGGAATCTGCCGTCTGACCTCGTACGATGGCCCGCCGCTCCGGACGGGGCGCAGACCGCTCTCAGGGGGCAGAAACATGGCAGTAGGAGCAAAGGGCAAGCTCGCGGTTCTCGGTACGGCGGGCGCGCTCAGCGCGGCGGTGCTCGCGGGCATGGCGCTCTGGCCGGGCACGGAGGCGACGGCGGCCGACTCCTCGGTCAAGACGGCGGCCGAGCTGCCGCACTGGCCGAAGCCGGTCGCGGCGAAGCTCGGCAAGGTGATCTCGGAGAACGGCCACAAGGGCGCGTACGCCGTCTTCGACGCGGACAACACGACGTACCGCAACGACCTGGAGGAGGCGCTCCTGCCCTTCCTCGAGATGAAGGGGGTGCTGACCCGCAAGTCGATGGACCCGTCGCTGAAGGTCATCCCCTTCAAGGACACGGCGCAGCACAAGGAGAGCCTGTACAGCTACTACAACCGGCTCTGCGAGGTCGACGACCAGGTCTGCTATCCGTGGGCCGCGCAGATCTTCTCCGGTTTCACGCTGAAGGAGCTCAAGGGGTACGTCGACGAACTCCTCGCCTACGACAAGCCGATCCCGGCCGAGTACTACGAGGACGGCAAGCTGACCAAGACCGAGGTCGAGGCGCCCGAGTTCTTCACCGGCATGCAGGAGCTCTACAAGTCGCTGCGCAAGCACGGCATAGAGGTCTACGTCGTCAGCGCGGCCAGCGAGGACCTGGTGCGGATGGTCCTGTCCGACCCCAAGTACGGCTACAACGTGAAGCCCGAAAACGTCATCGGCGTCGGCCTGCAGCTCAAGGACCGCAAGACCGGTGAAGTCACCAGCTCCCGCAAGGAGATCGCGGAGGGCCGCTTCGATCAGAAGAAGCTCGCCGGGCGTGAGCTGACGCCGAACCTGTGGGCGCCGCTCACCTGGTTCCAGGGCAAGCCGGCGGCCATCAACACCTACATCGACGAGTGGCAGAAGCCCGTCCTGGTGGCCGGCGACACCCCGGTGAGCGACGGCCCGATGCTGTTCCACTCCGCGGATGTGGAGCACGGCGGGGTGCGGGTCTGGGTCAACCGCAAGGACAAGTACATGCAGCAGCTGAACGAGATGAAGCGGACCAACGCCGACCGGCAGCGTGAGCTCGGCCAGAAGGTCACCGCGGACAAGCGGTGGCTGACGGTGGTGCCGGACGAGATCCGCTAGGCCTCGACGGCCCCCACCACGCCCGTGGCGATCGCCTCTCCCAAGGCCGCGTGATCCGCCGCGTTCTGGGCCACGTACCGCAGCGCGAAATCCGCCACGGCGCGGTCGAACGTGTCGGCGCCGCCCAGGTACGCGGCGATCGCGATCCGGTCGCCGGAGCGGGCGTGCGCACGGGCCAGGGCCGTGCCGCACAGGCCCGCGTAGCGGGACAGTTCCGATGGCTTCATGGACGACACGTCCGCCGAGCCCTTCATGTCGCGGAGCTGGCGCCAGTAGTAGGCGCGCCCCTGGGGTCCGGTCATCCAGCCGAGGAAGATGTCGCCCGAGGCCTGCAGCAGCCGCTGCCCGGCGACGACCCGGTGACCGGGGTGGCGGTAGGGGCCCTGCGGCAGGTGCTCCTCCAGGACCGATCGCATCGCCTCCTTGATCTGGAGGAAGAGCGGGTCGTCGGCGTCGCGGCCCGCAAGCAGGACGATGAAGCAGCGGGTGCCGACGCTGCCCACCCCGGCCACCTTCCGCGCCGCGTCCACGAAGTGGTACCGGTCGAGGAGGAGCCTGCGCTCCTCGGAGAGCGTTGAGCGGTAGTCGCCGAAGATCTTCCGCAGCGCCGCCGTGTCGGGCACGCCCACCGGCTCCAGGAGCGGCGGATCGTGGATGATGCGCCGCTCTCCGTCCACCTCCTCGGTCAGCTCGCCCAGCGCCTGGAGGCTGGTGCGCTGCCGTGCGCGGTCGAGGGTCGCCGTCAGGCGCTTGCGGTCGCGGGCGGAGTCGATGAGCGTCAACAGGCCGTGGGCGTCTATCCGTTCGTACCAGACGGCGAGTTCGCCGAGCCCGGCGAGGCGTCGCATCGAGGTCCGGTACGCCGTCACCGCCGCGAGGGCGGCTTCGTGGGCGGCGTGCTCCGCGTGGCCGTTGTCGCGGGCGGCCACGGCGACGCTCGCGGCCAGGCGTTTGACGTCCCACTCGAAGGGGCCGGGGCAGGTCTCGTCGAAGTCGTCGAGGTCGAACAGCAGGGTGCGCTCCGGCGAGGCGAACAGGCCGAAGTTCAACAGGTGGGCGTCGCCGCAGAGTTGGACCGTCAGGCCGCTGTCCCGCTGGACGGCGATGTCCCCCGCCATGACGGCGGCCGCGCCGCGCAGGAAGGCGAAGGGGGACGCGGACATCCTGTCGTAGCGGATGGGGAGGAGTTCCTGGACGCGGTCCTTGCCCTGGCGTTCCAGGACGGCCACCGGGTCGGGGCGGTCGGCCGAGGGTATCCATGCGCCGTGCGAGGAGCGGGACGCCCGTTTGCGGGCCGCCTTGCCTAGCCGCGCGCGTTCGGCCGGGGTGGTCATGGCCCTCTCCCCTCTCCGATGGTGGCTCCCGGCAACAGCCTCCTCTCAGGGGCAGCCAATGCCGCCATGGGCGCGTACGCATGCCGGGTACGGCAAACGGGTGACGCGCGCCCCCCCTGCCGGTGAGCCCCCGGTCAGCCGCCGTCCGGCCCCGCCCAGGCCGCCACCCGCTTGGCGAGTGCCCCGCCGGCCCGTGTCCACGCGAAGTGGTCGAGGCGGCCGCCGGCCTCCTGCATGGAGTACCGGACGCGGGTGACACGGGCGCCCGGCACCTTGCCGACGAGGTGGTCGATGGCGGGTGCGGGAGCCCAGGTGTCGCCCTCGACGGAGACCGCGAGGACGGGCAGGTCGAGGGTGCGCAGGGCGGCCTCGTAGTCGTGGGTGGAGCCGGTGGCGGAGTAGCGGCCGGTGCGGCCCTGGCGGGCCCAGTCCCGCATGACGCCCTTGGGCTGGTTGCCGCCGAAGCCGAGCCGGACGCCGGGCCACCGGCCGAGCAGCGTCGACGCCCCGGCGGCGAACAGCTGGCCGATGAGCAGCAGGGGCCCGCGCAGTCGTCCGTACGCACGGAACCAGACCGAGCCGGAGGCCACGAGGGCGACTCCGTCTACGCCGGGGCCGATCCCCAACGCCGCGTGCACCAGGCCCAGTTGACCGCCCAGGCTGTGCCCGAGGAGGAACAGCGGGGGCTCGGGGCCGAGTTCGGCGCGTATCGCGTCGACGACGGCCAGCAGGTCCTGCTCCACGATCATGCCGTAGCCGTGCTCGACGGCGGCGGCGTCCGTCACCCGCGGGGTGCTCTCGCCCTGCCCCCGCAGGTCCACGGTGAGCGCGGTGAGGCCCTCGGCGTGCAACTGGCGTGCGAAGGCGCGGTAGTAGCGGGCGGGCGTGCCCATGGCGGGCAGGATCAGGACGGCCGGCGCGGGACCGGGTGACGCCTTCTCCCTGCGCAGGGCGCGGACGGGAAACCGTGCCCCGTCCGGGAGTTGAACGGTGACGAGCAGCGGCAGCTCGCCGCCTTGCTCCGAGGCTGGTTCCTGCTGTGTCATACGGCCAGCATGAACCACGCGTACGGGCGGGAACCCGGGGCCCCCACCCGTACCGCTCACCTCAGCGCCTCAGCGGCTCAGCACCTCAGCGGCTGTACCGCATCAGGGCGCGCACCATATGGCAGGTGATGTCCGACGGCGGATGGATTCCCACATCCTCCGCCATGCCGCGGATCCTCGTGTTGCTCGCTTGGTTCGGTACGTAGACGCCCGAGTCGAGCAGGGCTATCGCCAGGCGCATGGCCTTCAGGCGCCGGTTGTGCGTGATGTACCACTCCCGCGGCCGTCCGGCCGGGAGCGGCCTCTTCTCCAGTGGTGCGTACGTCAGGTCGATCAGCACGGGGCGTGAAGCGTTGCGCTTCGACTTCGATGTGAGTGCGGCAGCGGGCACAGGCATCCTCCTGTCGCGGTCGGGAACCCCGTCGGAAGACCCGTCGGGAACCTCTCGAACATTGCTTCAATTCTACTGCCGGGCACTGACAATCGCCGCTGGCCAGACGGGCTTTGGGGCGCTGTGGCGGGTGGGTCGCGGGTAGCGTGTGCGGCATGGAGATCTGGATCAATCCCGCCTGCTCGAAGTGCCGCAGCGCGCTCACCCTGCTCGACGCGGAGGGCGCCGACTACACCGTGCGCCGCTACCTCGACGACGTACCCACGGAGGCCGAGATCAGCGACGTACTCGAACGTCTCGGCCTCGAACCCTGGGACATCACCCGGACCCAGGAGCAGGCCGCCAAGGACCTGAACCTGAAGGACCGTGCGGCGTGGCCGCGCGACGCCTCGGGCCGCGCCCGCTGGATCAAGGCCCTGGCCGAGCACCCCAAGCTCATCCAGCGCCCGATCATCACCGCCGATGACGGCACCGCGGTGGTGGCCCGCACGGACGAGGCGGTGCGGGACGCGCTGTCCCGCTAGCGCCCGCGCGGGCACTCGAAGATGACCGCCGACCGATGAACAACATCGGTCAAACCGTTACAGACGCCTCCATAGCGTTGGGCACTCCACACCTCGCCGACCGGACGAAGGATCCGGGCAACGGGAAGGAGCGCACCGTGCGGAGCCTGATGTTCGGAGGCGTATACGGAACGATCCTCGCCAGCGCGCTGATCGCGGCGCTGCACTCGGAGCACCAGGCCTACACGCCCTGCTACGACGCGGCCTGGATCATGGTGACCGCAGGCACGGCCGCCCTCGCGCACGGCTATGCGCACCACATGTCCACGCACCGGCCGGGATCGGGACTGCACCGGTGGCGGCAGCTGGCCCGGGAGCTCATGGACGAGTGGCCGGTGGTCGTCGCCTGCTGGCCCACCGTGGCGCTGCTCGTGCTCGCGGGGATCTTCGGCTGGCCCGAGCCGCCCGTCACCTGCTCGGCGCTCTTCCTGAACGCGGCACTCCTCCTCGGCTGGGGCACCTTCGCCGCGCTCCGGGCGGGCTACCGGCGGCGCTCGGCCGTGCTGCTCGGCACGGCGGACGCGGCGATCGGGCTGCTGATCGCGGCGGCGAACGCCGTCATCAAGTGAGGCCGGCCGTGAGGTGAGCCACATCCATCTCAGGTAACACGGGGTTCACATTCGAGCAATGGGCGGGAAATCGCCTGTTGGCAGGCTGCGCGGCATCACCACGGCACCGCAGCACCCGCACGTTCTGCGCCGTACCGAGCGTTTTAAGGATGGGCCCCCGTGACCTTCAAGGCTGAGTACATCTGGATCGACGGCACCGAGCCGACCGCCAAGCTCCGTTCGAAGACGAAGATTCTGGCGGACGGCGCGGAGCTCCCCACCTGGGGCTTCGACGGATCCAGCACCAACCAGGCCAAGGGTCACGCCTCCGACCGCGTGCTCAAGCCGGTCTTCTCCTGCCCGGACCCGATCCGCGGCGGCGACGACGTACTCGTCCTGTGCGAGGTCCTCAACACGGACATGACGCCGCACGAGTCCAACACCCGTGCCGCGCTTGCCGAGTTGGAGGAGCGCTTCGGCTCGCAGGAGCCGATCTTCGGCATCGAGCAGGAGTACACCTTCTTCGAGGGCGACCGCCCGCTCGGCTTCCCCGTCGGCGGCTTCCCCGCCGCGCAGGGCGGCTACTACTGCGGCGTCGGCTCGGACGAGATCTTCGGCCGTGACGTCGTCGAGGCGCACCTGGAGAACTGCCTCAAGGCCGGTCTCGGCATCTCCGGCATCAACGCCGAGGTCATGCCCGGCCAGTGGGAGTTCCAGGTCGGCCCGCTCGCCCCGCTCGAGGTCTCCGACCAGCTGTGGGTCGCCCGTTGGCTGCTCTACCGCACCGCCGAGGACTTCAAGGTTTCCGCGACCCTGGACCCGAAGCCGGTGAAGGGCGACTGGAACGGCGCGGGCGCGCACACCAACTTCTCCACGAAGGCGATGCGCGAGGGTTACGACGCGATCATCACCGCGTGCGAGTCCCTCGGTGAGGGCTCCAAGCCGATGGACCACGTCAAGCACTACGGCGCGGGCATCGACGACCGCCTCACCGGCCTGCACGAGACCGCCCCGTGGAACGAGTACAGCTACGGCGTCTCCGACCGCGGCGCGTCGGTCCGCATCCCGTGGCAGGTCGAGGTGGAGCAGAAGGGCTACATCGAGGACCGCCGTCCGAACGCCAACGTCGACCCGTACGTCGTGACCCGACTGCTCGTCGACACCTGCTGCTCCGCCCTGGAGAAGGCCGGTCAGGTCTGACCCCATCCCGTACGTTCCTGAAGAGGGCGCCCGCCGATTCGGCGGGCGCCCTCTTCGGCACAGGGACCACGGGGAGCATGGGGAGACCGCTGCCCCTTCCCTCCGCCATCTGATTCAATGGGGGCATGGACAGCCACGGGAACGCAGCGACAGGTCGGCATCACGACCTCGAGCCGTTCTGGCCTTCCCGTCAGCACCATGACTTCGACCGGGTGTGTTGCCGCGCGATGAACGCGCGGGCCCTCTAAAGCCGTTCACCCGGCCTTCGCCTGACGCGCACGACGTACGTACGTCCTCGACGACTGACGACTCCTTCGCGCGAAAGCTGACCTCCCATGGCGAACTCCCGTTCCTTCTCCGCATCCACCGCCTCCTCCGCTTCTGTTTCGCCGCTCACCAGCCCCGCCCGTGGCCGGCTGCGGGCCGTCGATCCCGACGAGGTGGTGCAGCTCACCGACTTCCTGCCGCCGGGCGCGACCTGGCTGCCCGCACCCCAGCACACGCTGCCCACGCTGCCGGGCCAGCCACCGATGATCGGCTACCTGGTGCTCGTACCGGCCGGGCAGGAGGCCCCCGTCGTGGCCGAGCCCGAGGCGCGGCAGGAGGCGGCGGGGCCCGGGTCCGGGCCCGTGTGGATCGATCCCGTGCAGCGTGCCGCGCAGGTCGACGGGCGGCCGCTCGACCTCACCTATCTGGAGTTCGAGCTGCTCGCGCATCTCGTCGCGCACCCCCACCGGGTGCACACGCGCGACCAGTTGGTGACCACGGTGTGGGGGTACGGACACGTGGGCGACGGGCGGACCGTCGACGTCCACATCGCCCGCCTTCGGCGCAAGCTGGGTGCCGAGCACCGCACGACGATCCAGACGGTGCGCCGCGTCGGCTACAAGTACGCGCCGCCGGCACCGCGCTGACCTCCGGGTTCCCGTCCGGGGCCGGGCTCTGCCAGGAGCAGAACCCGGTTCCCACGGCGGCTCGCGGCGGGCAGAGTCGTCGCCATGAGACTTCTGATGCTTGGCGGTACGGAGTTCGTGGGGCGGGCCGTGGTCGATGCGGCGCTCGCGCGCGGCTGGGACGTGACGGTCTTCCACCGCGGGCGCCATGAGGCCCCCGCCGGTGTGACGTCCCTGCACGGGGACCGCACGGCCGACGACGGGCTCGCGGCGCTGTCCGCTTCCGACGCGGAGTGGGACGTCGTCGTCGACACCTGGTCGGGGGCGCCGAGCGCGGTGCGCGACGCGGCGCGGGTCCTCGCTGGGCGTGCGGGGCGGTACGTGTATGTGTCGAGCGGTTCGGTGTACCGATATCCGGGGGTCGCCGGGTCCGACGAGTCGTATCCGCTGGTGGAGGGCGATCCGGACGCGCAGTCCGTGGCGTACGCGGAGGACAAGCGGGGCGGGGAGCTCGCCGCCGTCGCGGAGTTCGGCGCTGAGCGGGTGGTCCTTGCGCGGGCCGGGCTGATCCTCGGTCCTTACGAGAACATCGGACGGCTGCCGTGGTGGCTGAACCGGGTGGCGCTGGGCGGGCCCGTACTGGCCCCCGGGCCCCGGGAGTCGGACATCCAGTACATCGACGTGCGGGACCTCGCCGAGTGGGTCCTGGACGCGGGCTTCGCGGGGCTGCACGGGCCGTACAACATCGTCTCGCCCATCGCGCACACCACGATGGGCGAGTTCCTGGAGGCGTGTGTCGCCGTGGCCGGTGCGGACGACGTGGAGCTGCGCTGGACCGAGCCCTCGGTGATCGCCGATGCGGGGATCGAGCCGTGGATGGAACTTCCCGTGTGGCTGCCGCCGGGGGAACTCCACGACACGATGCATCGCACCTCCACGGAGAAGGCGGTGGCCGCGGGGCTGCGGGCGCGGCCGGTCGCGCAGACCGTGGCGGATACGTGGGAGTGGCTGCGGTCGATCGGCGGGGTGGCCCCGCAGCGGCCGGACCGTCCGGTGGTGGGGCTGGCCGCGGAGAAGGAGGCGAAGGTGCTGGGGGTGTAGTCACCGGCTCCGCCGAGTTCGTCCTCAAACTCCCCCAAGCTCTTAAAGAGCAGGGAGGGACCCCCTCGACGGGCTGGATTTTCCATCCCGTCCGGCGTTTAAGGCCAGAAGCTACGCCCTGGCCGACGGCACCGGACGGGGCATCGGCTGGACCGAAGCCTCCTCGCCGTGCGAGATCCGCGGCAGCCACGAAAGCCAGCCCGGCGTATGCCAGTTGCGGTCCCCCAGGAGCGTCATCAGGGACGGCAGCAGGACCATGCGGACGAGGGTCGCGTCCAGGAGGACCGCCACGCCCAGGCCCACGCCCATCTGCTGCATGTCCTGCATGGACAGCGTCCCGAAGACCGCGAAGACCGCCACCATGATCACGGCCGCGCCGGTCACCGCGCCCGCGGTCCGTGTGATGCCCTCGCGGATCGCCGAGCGGTTGTCCAGGCCCCGGTCCCGCGCCTCGCGGATCCGGGAGACGACGAACACGTGGTAGTCCATCGACAGGCCGAAGAGGACGACGAGGACGAACAGCGGCATCCAGTTCTCGATCGCGCCGACCTTCTCCGAGCCGATCAGCTCCGCGCCCCAGCCGTGCTGGAAGACGGCGGTCATCACGCCGTACGCCGCGCCCACCGAAAGGAGGTTGAGGGCGATGGACGTCACCGCGATCACCACCGAGCGGAAGCTGAACAGCATCAGGAGGAAGGTCACCGCGGCGATGAAGACGAAGACCGGCACGATGCCCTTGCCGAGCTGATCGCTGAAGTCCTCGGACTCGGCCAGGTCACCGCCGACGTAGGCGTCGGCCGTGGGCACGCCGTCGAACGCCTCCGGCACGACGGTGTCGCGCAGCGAGCCCAGTGCCTTCTTCGACTCGGCGTCACTGCCGTTGCCGGGCAGCGGTACGTCGATCTCGGCGACGTCCGCGCCCTGGTGGACGGTGAGTTCGGCGCCGCGGCCCGCATCCCGCACCACCGCCGCGAGCGCGTCCCGCACCGGCTTCGCCTCGATGTCGTCCGCCTCGACGACCACCCGGGCGGGCGAAGGACCGCCGGGGAACTCCTCGGTGATCTTCTTGTACGAGACGGACAGCGGGGCGTCGGAGCCGAACTGCTTCTCCAGGCCGAGCTGTTCGGTCTTCATGCCGAGCGCGGGCGCGGCAAGCGCGAGCAGCAGCACCGTCGCGCCGACCGCGAAGAACTTCGGCCTGGCGAGGACCGGCCGAAGGAGCCGGCCCGCGATGCCGCCGCTGGCGTGCGCGCCCCGCTTGGAGCGGCGGTTCAGGAACGGGATGCGCCCGGCGTCGATGCGGTCGCCGAGCCCCGCGAGCAGCGCGGGGAGCACGGTCACCGAGCCGAGCATCGCCACGCACACCACGAGGATCGTGGCGACGGCGAAGCCCTTGAAGAGGAGGAGTCCGGACAGGAACATGCCGGCCATCGCGACCATCACGGTGAGCCCGGAGACCAGCACGGCACGGCCGCTCGTCGCCGCCGCTATCCGCAGCGCGGTGTCCGCGTCCGCCCCCGCGGCCCGCTCGTCCCGCTCGCGCCGCAGATAGAACAGGCAGTAGTCGACGCCGACGGCGAGGCCCATCAGGAACATCACCGAGTACGTCGTCTCGAAGAGGTGCAGTTGGTGGCTTGCGAGCGAGAGCAGGCCGAAGGCCGCCACGCACGCGGTCAGCGCGAGGCCCACCGGGAGCAGCGCCGCGACCACCGCGCCGAAGGCGACCAGGAGGATGCCCAGTGCCAGCGGCACCGCGGTGAACTCGGCCTTGGTGAGGTCGTCGGAGAGCAGGTCGCTCAGCTGCTTCTCGGAGCTCGCGTCGCCGAACTGGTAGACCGATACGCCCTGTCCGGCCCCGGCCTCGTCCGCCTTCTGCACAGCGTCGAGCACCGGCTGGACGCGGTCGGCTGCATCGTCGGACGCGCCCTTCATCTCGAAGCGGAGCAGCGCGTCCTTGCCGTCGTCGGAGGGCAGCGGCGCCTGGACGTCGCGTACATCCCCGGTCGCGGTCAGCGCCTTGGACAGGTCGCCCGCCACGTCCCGCCAGCCGTCCGGGGTCCGGGCGGCGACCATGACCAGCTCGCCCGCGGGCTCCTCGACCCCCGCCTCGTCGAGGATGCGTGCCGCCCGGCCCGAGTCGCCGACCCCCATCTCGTCGTCGGACGCGGTGACCATGCCCGAGGCCCCGCCGATGGTCGTGGCGAGCACGACGAACAGCAGCCAGCCCAGGATGGCCGTCTTGCGATGGTGTGCGCTCCACACACCCAGTCGTGCCGCGAGGTTTGGCCGCATGGCCTTTTCGCCCCCATAGGTAAGCGCCAGAAGCGCAAGCAAGTAAGCGTCGGATAAACCGCCTTGATGACGTCGACAACGCTAGAAATCCGGGGCGTCCCCACCCAGCCGCCGAAGCCCCCTCCCGCCGAAGCACAGGGCGAGGTGCGGGGGTGTCCTCAGGTACACCCCCTGCTCGGGTGCCGGACCCAATGACCCGCACCGATCTCAGCGGAGAGAATGTGGCCATGACGCTGGAAGAGATGGGGACGGAAAAATGACGAGGGTCCGTGAATCCGTGACAGCGGGAGCCCGAGGGCTCTACCTGTCGGTCATCATGCTCGCCGGTTCGATCACCCTCTTCGTGCTGTCGGTCCTGTCCATCGCTTTCATCCCGCTGGGGATAGGTGTCTTCACGACTCCGATGGCGCTGACCGGCGTGCGCAAGTGGGCCGACCTGCGCCGCGCCCAGGCCGGCGCGTGGTCGGACGTACGCATCCCGCGTCCTTACCGCCCCTTCCCCGCGGATCTGCGCTCCGGCGTCACCGGGCAGGTGGAGCGCACCACGCTGCTCCTGAAGGACCCGGCGACCTGGCGTGACCTGCAGTGGCTGCTCGTCGACATGACCGCCGGCTACATCACGGTGATCTTCGCGCCGATGCTGCTGCTCTACCCGCTGTACGGTTACGTCCTCGCCCTGGGCGTCTGGGAGCCGATCTACAACGCCGGCGGCGGCGACTGGTACGGCTTCGTCCACGTCACCTCGCAGGGCACCGCCAACTTGGCGGCCCTGCTCGGCACCGCCCTCGGTGTCATCGGCATCTTCGCCACCCCCGCCATCCTGCGCGGCCACTTCCTGCTCGCCAGGACCCTGCTCGCGCCGACCGCCTCCATGCGGGAGCGCGAACTGGCCCAGCGCGTGGACCGGTTGACCGAGACGCGGCACGACGCCGTGGACTCGTCGGCCGCCGAGCTGCGCCGCATCGAGCGGGATCTGCACGACGGCGCGCAGGCCCGTCTCGTGGCGATGGGAATGGACCTCGGCACCATCGAGGCGATGATCGAGAAGGACCCCGCGAAGGCCAAGGAGCTGATCTCCAAGGCGCGGCAGAACTCCGGCGAGGCGCTGACCGAGCTGCGCGACCTGGTGCGCGGCATCCACCCGCCGGTGCTCGCCGAACGTGGCCTCGGCGACGCGGTGAAGGCTCTCGCGCTGCGCCTTCCGGTGCGCACGGACGTCGACGTGGAGCTGGCGGGGCGGCCCGAGGCGCCGGTGGAGTCCGCCGCGTACTTCGCGGTCAGCGAGGCCCTGACGAACACCATCAAGCACGCGGGCGCGGACCACGTCTGGGTGGACGTGCACCACGCGCAGGGCATGCTGCGGATCGCCGTCACGGACAACGGCAAGGGCGGCGCGTCCATCGGGGCGGGGTCGGGGCTGAGCGGGATCGAACGCCGACTCGGTACATTCGACGGCGTACTGGCCGTCAGCAGTCCGGCGGGCGGCCCGACGATGGTGACCATGGAGATCCCTTGCGAGTTGTCCTAGCCGAAGATCTCTTCCTGCTGCGTGACGGTCTGGTCCGGATGCTGGAGGCATTCGACTTCGAGATCGCCGCCGCTGTCGAGACCGGGCCCGAACTCACCAAGGCCCTGGCCGAGTTGGAGCCGGACGTCGCCGTCGTGGACGTCCGGCTTCCGCCGTCCCACACGGACGAGGGGCTGCAGTGCGCGCTCGCCGCGCGGCGGGCACGGCCGGGGCTTCCCGTCCTGGTGCTCTCCCAGCACGTGGAGCAGCTGTACGCGCGCGAGCTGCTCGCCGACGGGAACGGCGGGATCGGCTATCTCCTCAAGGACCGCGTCTTCGACGCCGAGCAGTTCATCGACGCGGTACGCCGGGTCGCCGCCGGCGGCACCGCGATGGACCCGCAGGTGATCCAGCAGCTGCTCTCGCGGCGCTCGGCGGACCAGCCGCTCGGCAAACTGACGCCGCGCGAGCGCGAGGTGCTCGAACTCATGGCGCAGGGACGGTCGAACGCCGCGATCGCGGGGCAGCTCGTGGTGACGGAACGGGCGATCGCCAAGCACACGTCCAATATCTTCGGGAAACTGGACCTGCCGGTGTCCGACGACGACAACCGGCGGGTGCTCGCGGTCATCGCCTATCTCGATCAAGGCCGTTGAATCAGTCGTCGGAGAATTCCTGTTGTGATTGAACGCGGCGGACTCCTGTTGCGTACGTAGTCGCATGGGACGCACACCACGACGCACACAACGAAAACGATCAAAGCTCGCCGGGCGGGCGATCGCCGCATCGGCTGCGCTCATCCTGGGCGGCGGCGGAATGGTCGCGGTGAATGTCTACGCGAACGCCGAGGAAAGCACCGATCCACCTGTCTCCGCGCAGTCCGGCGAGCAGGGTTCCGGTCCCGGGTTTTCCACCATCAGCTGCCCGGATGTGGGAAATCAGCTGCCGGAAGTGCCGGACGGCGCTCGCGAGGACGTCGACCGGCGGCTCGCGGACCTGGACTCTCAGATCACCGCCGCCTACGAGAACTTCGCCGACGCGCAGGACGCCGAGCAGGCCCAGGCCGTGCTCGACCCGCTGGAGGAAGAGCGGCGGCCGGTCATCCAGGAGATCGGCTCCGCCATCGACCAGGCGGGCGGGCAGCCGCCCGACGGGCTCGACTCCATGGCGGCGTGCACCATGCGCGCCGGGGACGAGGGCGGGGACGGCGCCTGGGGCCAGCAGCCGCCCGAGGACGGGCAGGACGGCGGCGCCGAGCAGCCCCCGGAAGAGGGAGGTGACGGTGGACAGCAGCCGCCCGGTGACGGCGGGCAGCAGAACGGCAACGGTCCGGTGGCCGACGATTTCGTCGACATCAACTCCATTGAGCCCAATGTGAACCGCCCCGACAAGCAGGAGGGTGCATCGCGCGGAACGTTCACCACGAAATGCGGGACGAATGAGAACGGCAAGTTCAATCCGGACAATGTCATCGTCGCGCCCGGTGTGAGCAATGGCGCCCACCATATGCACGATTACGTCGGCAATCAGGCCAATGACGCCTTCGCAAGTGACGACGATCTCGCGAACGGCGACACCAGTTGCCAGAACCAGGGCGACAAGTCCACCTATTACTGGCCGGTCCTTCGACTGCAGAACGGACAGGACGAGGCCGACGCCGACGCAGATGGCGGCGGCAAGGACCAGAATGTCGGGGAGATCCAGACCCCGACGTCCGTCACCCTGAAATTCGTCGGAAGCCCGGTGGGCGACGTGGTCGAGATGCCGCGTTTCCTGCGCATCATCACCGGCGACGCCAAGGCGTTCACCAATGGTGACGCGAACGCCAACGCGTCCTGGAGCTGCACCGGGTTCGAGGACCGGCAGCTGAAGGACAAGTATCCGATCTGCCCCGACGGCAGCAAGGTCGTGCGGACCTTCAACTTCCAGAGCTGCTGGGACGGACAGAACACCGACAGCGCCAACCACCGTACGCACGTGGCCTTCGCCGACCAGGAGAGCGGCGCCTGTCCACAAGGGTTTCAGGCCATTCCGCAGCTGGTGCAGCGCATCGTGTACGACGTGCCGCCCGGCCCCGGATTCGCCGTCGACTCGTTCCCCGAGCAACTGCACAAACCCGTCACCGACCACGGCGACTTCATCAACGTCTTCGACGAGCAGTTGATGCAGCGCGTCACCGACTGCATCAACGAAGGTCAGCGCTGCACCTGATCCCGATCTGCCGCGCTGACCCCCCGTAACCGCTGCGCGGTCAGCTCGTGCGGTGACCGGAGTGGCCCGAGTGCCCCGGGCCAGAGTCCTCGTGATCCCCACCACCGCTACTCCCCGAGTGGTGCGAGGCCTCCTCCACCGTCCCGCCGAGCCGGCCGCGCAGCCGCGCGACCACCTTCTGGTCGCCGACGGCGATCCACTTCTTGCCGATGAGGTACGTGCCGCCGTAATCGGCCGCCTCGTCGAGCCATTCGGCCTGGCCACGGGCGTTTGTAAAGGTTACGAGGACATAGCGGCGGGCACCGTTCCCACAGGTGGCCTGCCGTAGTTCGGCCGCATCCGTCTGGATGTCGGGCTCGCACTGCGCTTTGGCCGCCAGTTGCTCCAGGCTGCCGCTCGCCGTCTTCGGTGCGTCGTCGCCGTCCGAGCCGCCGCACGCAACCAGCACCAGCAGCAGTCCCACACCCATGCCTCGCACACCCATGCCTCGCGCTGCCTTCATCGTCCCACCAGTCCCTTCAGGCGATGCGAACTCGCCTTCTCCGTATGCACCGTTGAGCACGGGCGACCGCACGGATACCGTGCGCCGCAGCATTCGACCCAGGGGGGTACACATGACCGACCCGTCCCGACGTTCCGTGCTTGGCACCGCCGGAGCCATCGGCATCGGCTGCGCCATCGGCGGTATGGCCGTTCCGTCCCACGCCGCCGAAGGGCCCGCCAAGGGCCCCGCCTTCGATACGGATTCCGCGCGCTCCGCGCTCAACAGACTCCTGCCGCATCACGCGGAACAGTTCCGCCTCAGACTGGTCCCCGCGCAGGGCGGGAGGGAACGCTTCCGCGTGACCGGTACCACCGGGAGCATCGAGGTCTCCGGTACGACGCCGGCCGTGCTGCTCACCGGGGTCCACTGGTATCTGAAGTACACGTGCGGCGCCCATATCACCTGGAACGGCAGCCAGTTGGACCTGCCGCGACGGCTGCCGGCGCCCGCGCGGCCGCTGGAGCGGTCGACCGGGCTGCCGCACCGGTTCGCCCTGAACGACACCAACGACGGGTACACCGCGCCGTACGCCGACTGGGCGTACTGGGAGCGCATGATCGACGTACTCGCCCTGCACGGCTGCAACGAAGTCCTGGTGATCGCCGGGGCGGAGGCCGTCTACCACCGGCTCCTGCAGGACTTCGGTTACAGCGACGCGGAGGCGCGCGCCTGGCTGCCCGCACCCTCGCACCAGGCGTGGTGGCTGCTGCAGAACCTGTCCGGGTACGGCGGCCCGCTCTCCCCCGAACTCATCGACAAGCGCGCCGAGTTGGGCCGCAGGATCGTGGACCGGCTGCGCGAGCTGGGGATGGCCCCTGTCCTGCCCGGCTACTACGGGCACGTCCCGGACGGCTTCGTGGCACGCAACGGCGGGGACGCGCGGGTGGTGCCGCAGGGCAACTGGCACGGCTTCAAGCGCCCCGACTGGCTCGACCCGCGGACTTCGTCCTTCGCCGAGGTCGCCGCCTCCTTCTACCGGCACCAGGAGCAACTCTTCGGCGCCGCCGAGCACTTCAAGATGGATCTGCTGCACGAGGGCGGCACCGCGGGCGACGTCCCCGTGCCCGACGCGGCGCGCGGCGTCGAGGCCGCCCTGCAGAAGGCCCGCCCCGGTGCGACCTGGGTGATCCTGGGCTGGGAGGCCAATCCGCTGCCCGAGCTGCTCGACGCGATCGACCGGCGCCGGATGCTGATCGTCGACGGGGTCTCCGACCGGTTCACCAGTGTCACCGACCGCGAGAAGGACTGGGGCGGCACGCCGTACGCGTTCGGGACCATCCCCAACTTCGGGGGGCGTACGACGATCGGGGCGCGGGCGCACATCTGGAACGAGAAGTTCTTCGCGTGGCGGGACAAGGGCGGCAGCGCGCTGGCCGGTACGGCGTTCATGCCGGAGGCCACGGACCGCGATCCGGCCGCCTTCGAGCTCTTCTCCGAACTGGCGTGGACCACACAGCGGTTGGACCTCAGGGCGTGGTTCGCGGACTACTCCGGCTTCCGGTACGGCGGCCGTGACCGGGACGCGTGGGCCGCCTGGCAGGCGCTGCACGACACCGCCTACCGGCACACCGCCGTCGAGCGCAGCGACCCGCACGACTCGCTGTACGCCGCCCGGCCCGACCTCGCGGCCAACCGCGCCGCCGAGTACGCGCCGCGCGCGCTGACCTACGACCCCGGGCGCTTCGACGCGGCGCTCGCCGGTCTGCTCGGGGTCGCGCCCGCGCTGCGGGGCAGCGCGGCGTACCGGTACGACCTGGTGGACGTGGCCCGGCAGGCGCTTGCCCATCGCAGCCGGCAGCTGCTTCCGCAGCTTCGGGCCGCGTACGGGAGGAAGGACCAGGAGACCTTCCGCGCCCTTTCGACGCTGTGGCTGCGGCTGATGCGCCTCTCGGACGACGTGACGGGCACCAACTCGGCGTTCCTGCTCGGCCCTTGGGTGGACGCCGCCCGGCGGCTCGGCACGAGCGACGCGGAGCGCGCCGAGTTCGAGCGGACCGCGAAGGTCCTGATCACCGTGTGGGGCGACCGGCCCACGTCCGACGGCGGGAAGCTGCACGAGTACGGCAACCGTGAATGGGCGGGCCTGATGGCCGACTTCTACGTCCCGCGCTGGCAGAAGTGGCTCGACGAGCTGGCCGACGCGCTGGCCGCGGGGCGGGAGCCGAAGGCGGTCGACTGGTTCGCGGTGGAGGAGCCGTGGACCCGCGAGCGCAAGGACTATCCGCTGCGGGCCACCGGCGATCCGTACCGGACCGCGGGGCGGGCCCGTGACGTCCTGGCCCGTGCCCCGTACCAGGGCTCCCTCGACGTGTCCGCGACACCGCCCGCCTTCCCGCCCGGCGGGCACGCGCGCGTGGAGGCCGTGTTCCGGAACGTCAACGGGCTGCGGGACACCGGCCGTGTCGACTTCGAGCTCACCGGGATCGAGGCGGAGCCGGAGGGCTCGGTGTCGCTGCCGCGGGTCGAGGCAGGGGGCTCCGGGAAGGTGGCCTGGCGAGCACGGGCTTCGGGCGAACCCCTGGACCAGCCCTTGCGGGCACTGCCGTACGAGATCGCCGTGCGGTACGGGCCACGGGGCGAGCCGCGGGTGCGGTCCGTCCACGAGGGGACGCTGTACGAGGCGGGTCCCGTGGGGCCGGCCTGGAAGACGTACACGAACAACGGCGCGGTCTTCGGCGAGCTGGAAGGGCGGTACGCGATCAACGGGGGCGGGGCCGACCTGTGGAAGGGCACGACGGAGTTCGGGGCGCTGTACCGGGAGGGGGCGCTGCGGGACGGGGCCTCGGTGACGGTCCGGGTGGACGCCCAGGACGCGACCGGTCCATGGGCCAGAGCGGGACTCATCGCCCGCAACAAGCTGGGCGATGCGGGCTCGCAGGGCTTCGTCAACCTCGCCGTGACACCGGCGAACGGGGTTGTGCTCTCGTACGACACCAATGGCGACGGGACGCTGGACACCTACAAGCGCATCACGGGGATCAAAGCGCCGGTGCTGCTGCGGCTCAGCAGGTCGGGGGACGTGGTGACGGGGGCGTGCTCGACGGATGACGGGGCCAGTTGGCGGGTGGTGGCAGGCGTGACGGTGACGGGTGTCGCGGGGGCGCAGGATGCAGGTCTGTTCATGAGCGCGACCAACGGGGGTGACGGGAGGCGCGGGACGGTGGAGTTCAGCGGGTGGGGGGTTGCTTGACGGGCCATGCCTCGCGGGGTAAAGCTCCGACGACAAGTGACCATCTGAGGATTCGCTCGTTTTGCTGAACGTGTCGTCGCATGTGCAGTCCTCGCCCCAGGATGCCCCCGGCATCGTAGATGTCGAGCAGGCCGAAGCCGCCCTCGTCGAGCACTACCCGCGTCTTGTGCGCCTCGCCTACCTGGTGCTGCCGCCCAGCCTCGGCCGCAACCGGCGGGTCCTGACCGCCCATTCGCTCACCCAGCGCGCCCTGCCCCGCAGCCGCACGTCGGAGGACGAGGCGGCCGTCCCCGCACAGCGCGGGAAAGACGGCCGCCAGGGCAATCCGGGATACGCGTGCGTACGCCTGCGCGTCGTGCGCACCGCCCTGGAGGCGGGTCTTCCGCTGCGCTGGACGGCCCTCCCCAAGCGCTCGCAGTTCCCGCCGCTGCTGCTCCAGGTCCGGGGCCTGCGCCTCTTCCCCCGCTCGGGAGGCGCGGACGAACTCGCCCTGGACCAGCGGCTTTCCACCCTCTCCGGCGCGGCCCGCGCCGCATACCTGCTGCGCGGCCTCGAGCGCCTGGAGGACGGCGACGTACGCAAGGTGCTCGACGCGGCGGGCGTCGACGACCCGGGCGCCGCGCTCGCCGAGGCCGACGGTGTCGAAGCCCGGTACGAACTGCTCGCATCGCCCGAGTTCGACCCCTGCTCCCTTCAGGCGCGGCCCACCGATCTGATGCGGCGCAGGCAGCACATGAAGGCCGCGGGCGTGGCGGTGGCCGCCGCGCTGGTGTGCGGGGCGCTGCTCGGGCTCCCGGGCGACGGCTGGGCGCCGGACGGGGCCGCCGCTCCCCCGTACGCGAAGAATCCCGCAGGGCAAGCCGCCCTGCATCCGGGGAAGTTGACATTGATCGGGGCCACCGAGTGGAAGCGCTCCGCAAGGACCGACTTCTCCGTGTGGCCCGCCCGGGGTGAACTGACCGACGACAAGGCCCTGTTGCGCCGCGCCCTCGCGGTGTGGGCGCGCCCCGGCGAGTCGGTGCAGGTGTCCGCCACGCCCGGCACGGCGGCCGGCGCTCCTCCCGGCCCCGCGCAGCTGCTCTTCGCGGGCGAGGTCGACTCGGCCCGGGTCGTGCTCCTCTACGACGGTCTTCGCATCGTGCGGTACGCCGAGCCGAAGGACGGCACCAGCGGCGCCGTGCTCGACTTCGCGCGCGTGGACGGCGCGGACAGCGCGGAGGCCGGCGCCGTGATCGCCAACCGCACCGACGGCAACGTCCGCTATCTGACGGCACCTTGGGTGAAGGGTGCGGCAGTGCGTGATCTGATCAAGAGGTCCGCCGCAACCACCCTCAAGCGGGACAAGTCAGGCGTCACTGAACCCTTCGCCAGCCCTGCGCAGGCGAGTTCGTGCACGTCCTGGAACGCGCTGCAGCTGCGGGACAACTCCGGCACGGACCGCCTCGCCACCGACCTGGGCGAGCTCGTCCCCGCCCACCTGACGGCCGGCCGCCCGCAGGCCCCGCGCGAGGCCACCGCCGCGGACTGGTCCGCGACCGCGTGCTCGCTCTCCGCGGCGCGGTCGAACGGGGTGCGGACCGTGCACGCGTGGGCGTACGCGCGCCAGGCACTGCCCGAGGGCAACGGCCTCGCCCAGTGGGTGTGCACGCGGGCCGACACCTGGCGGGGCGGCGGCAGCCGGCTGCTCGCGCAGTTCCGGGCGCCGGGGACGGCGGCAGCCTCCGTCGTGGCGAAGGCGGAGGACACACCGGCCTGCGGCGGGCGCGAGCCCGCGGTGCTCGCCGGGGTGCGCTGGAAGTCACGGGGCGGGACCTGGTACCTGCTGGGCGCCGGCAGCAAGGAGGTCGCGTCGGTCACCGCGTCGGACGGCACAAAGGCACCAGGCAACACCCTGGCCGCACCGCTCGGGCGAGGCGCCCAGGCGGGCCTGAGCGGCAGGCTCACCGACGGCGGCAAGATTTCTACGCTGGGCTGAGGCGTGCCCGGCATGGTCCGGGGGCAAGCCTCGAACGAGACGGGCACGCCTTGGTCCCGCCGGACAGCCGCCCAGGCCCCGCCGGTCTCGTCCGGGGCAAGCATCGGCCAAGACGGGTACGCCCCCGGCCCCACCGACCAAGACACGTCCACCCCGGCCCCACCGACCAAGACACGTCCACCCCGGCCCCACCGACCAAGACGCACACGCCCCGGCCCACCGGCCGACACGGGTAAGCCCTGATCCCCACCGGGCAGCCGTCCAGGCCCCGCCGATTTCGTCCGGGGCAAGCATCGGCCAAGACGGGTACGCCCCCGGCCCCACCGACCAAGACACGTCCACCCCGGCCCCACCGACCAAGACACGTCCACCCCGGCCCCACCGAGCGACACGGGTAGGCCCTGCCCCCCCATCGGGCAGCCGTCCCGGCCCCCGCCGGAGCCGCTGCTCCCGTCCAGCCGGATGCTGCCGCCGCCCCTCCGGACCGGGCGCGCCTGCCGGAACCGCGGCCCCAGCCCGTCGGGCCACCCTTCACCCCAGCCGCTTCTCCAGCAGCAGCACCCCATACGTGCTCCCGTCCGCCGCCACCTTCCCCGGCAGCTCCCCCACCACCGCGTATCCCGCCGCCTCGTAGTAGTCGCGCAGCCGGGGGTTGGACGTCACGCAGTCCAGGCGGCAGCGGTCGAGGCCCGTCTCGGCGATCCGCTGTTCCGCGCGGGCCAGCAGCGCGCGCCCCGTGCCGGCCGGGGCGCCGCGGCGGGTCATCAGCCGGTGCACATACCCGGCGACCGGCGGCTGGACGCCCCAGGCGGGCTCGTCCGCCCACCAGATCTCGTACGCCCCGGCGACGGACGCACCGTCGTACGCGAGCCAGACCTCGTCCGACGCGATCCGCTGCCGGAAGTGCTCCGCGCCCTTCCCGCCCGGCTTCCACTGGTCGATGCCCCGCTCCAGCATCCAGCGCGCGGCACCGTCGTAGAGGGCGACCAACGTGGGGATGTCCCCCTCGTCGGCCGGGCGGTGGGTCAGCCGCGCTGCGGCGTCCGTCGTCGTCATGGGGGGAATGTACGACGGGCGGCAGGTCAGGACTGCTGCGGGGCCAGTTCGATCAGGCGGGTGATCAGCTCGGCGAACAGGCCGTCCGCCGGTTCCTCGACGAGCACGGCGCGCAGGATGTCCGCCATCTCCTCGTCGAACGCCGCGCTCACCGCGGTCAACGCCGCGAAGTCGTGGACCAGTTGGAGTTCGAGCTCGGCTCGCGGGATGCGGCGCCCGTCCAGCCAGATCAGTGCCGTGGACTCGGCGAGCGAGATCCAGGAGCGGATGACCAGCTCGAGTCGCGCGGGCGGGTCAGTGACACCCAGGTGGGCGAGGATCTGGACGTACGCGGCCTGGCGCACCGAGTCGATCAGCGCGTTCGTCGTCGACGAGCCGACCGCGGGGCCGCCGCGCATCAACGCGGAGAAGCCGGGACCGTGGCCGTCGACGAAATCGAAGAAGCGGCCCATGACGCGCAGCAGACGAGACCCCAGCGGGCCCTCGCGCGGCTCCACGAAACGCTCGGCGAGGTCGTCGGCCGCACGCTGCAACGCCGCTTCGTACAGGCTGAGTTTGCCCGGGAAGTAGTGGTAGACCAGCGGTCGCGAGATGCCCGCGGCCGCCGCTATCTCGTCGATGGACACATCGTCGGGCGAGCGGTGGCTGAACAGGTCGAGGGCGACCCCGATCAGCTGCTGCCGCCGCTCTTCGACACCCATTCTGCGGCGCACCCCGGTAGTCATGCGAACACCTTACCGAGCGGATCCGGCCGTCCAAGGGGCCGGTCCGCCCCAACTGTTCACATGTCGAGGACGATGCGGCCGCCGCTCGCCCGCGACACGCAGATCAGCATCGAGTCGGCTCGCTCCGCGTCCGTCAGGAGCTCGTCCCGGTGGTCGATCTCCCCTTCCAGGACCCGCTGTTGGCACGTTCCGCAGAAACCCTGCTCGCAGGAGTACAGGGTGTCGGGCAGCTCCGCGCGCACCGCGGCGAGAACCGTGGAGTCGGCGGGCACCTCGATCGTCCGTCCGCTGCGGCGCAGTTCGACCTCGAAGGATGCGTTGCCGTCCATGGACGTGTGCGGCGTGAACCGCTCCAGGTGCAGGTCGCAGCCCTCGGGGAGCTGCTGCGCGACCGCCTCCATCAGACCCTCGGGTCCGCACACATGGACGGCGGCGCCGGGCCTCGTCCCCGAGAGGAAACCGGCCAGGTCAGGCTGTCCGCCCTCGTCGTCGGCGGCGACCGTGACCCGGCCGTCCACCGCCCCGCCCAGCTTCTCGACGTCCTCAAGGAAGGGCATGGAGGCACGGGACCGGCCCGCGTAAAGGAGCCGCCAGTCGTGTCCCGCCGCGTCGACGGCCCGCAGCATCGGCAGGATCGGCGTGATGCCGATGCCGCCCGCGACGAAGACGTACCGCTGCGCGTCGGCGAGCGGGAAGCGGTTGCGCGGCCCGCGGATCTCGACCTCCACCCCCTCCTGAAGCTGCTCGTGCACCTCGCGCGAGCCGCCCCGGCCGCCCTGCTCGGCGCCGATCAGACGGGTCGCGACGGTGTACGAGGAGGTGTCCTCGGGGTCCCCGCACAGCGAGTACTGCCGGACGAGACCCGACGGCAGCACGAGGTCGAGGTGGGCGCCCGGCTCCCACGGAGGCAAGTCGTCACCTTCCAGGCGCAGTTGTACGACACCGTCGGCGACCGTCTCGTGCCGGGTGACCAGGAGCCGCAGCGCGCGCGAGCGCGGGCGTCCCGATATCGGCTCCTCCAGGGCGGGCAGCGGCCACAGCGGCGATGCGTCGATGCGGCGCCGCATGGCCCGCCTGGCGAGGACCGCCGCGCCCGTGACGAGCAGGACGGTGCGGATGCGGGGCATGTCAGCGGGCTCCGTTCGTCGCGGCTTCGGCGGCGGTCGCCGCGGGCGATGAGGCGAGATAGGCGAGAGCCTGCTCGGTGCTGCCCTCCTGGGAGGGGTGGTAGTCGCGGCTCAGATAGCGCGGGATGGAGCGGATCATGTCCGGGGTCGTCGGCAGCGTGCCCTGCCGGCCGCTCTTGTAGAAGTCCTTGAACGAGGCCTTGCCGCCGATCAGCGTCGGGTCGTTCTCCATGAAGAACCGCGCCCCGCGCTGCCAGAGGAACACCAGGGCGGTGAAGGCCGTGGCCCAGGTCCTCGCACGCCGCCGGTAGCTGCCGTCGACGTGCATGAACAGCTCGAAGGCCACGGAGCGGTGCTCGACCTCCTCCGCACCGTGCCAGCGCAGCAGATCCAGCATGGTCGGATCGGCACCGCGCCGGTCCAACTCCTCGGCGTTCAGGACCCAGTTGCCGAGGAAGGCGGTGTAGTGCTCGATCGCCGCGATCATCGCGACGCGCTCCATCAGCCACCACTTGCGGGCCTTGCCCGGCGGCAGCGTCTTGTCGCCGAGCAGCTTCTCGAAGAGCCAGTCGACCTGGGCGGTGTACGGCGTCGGGTCGAGGCCCTGCTCCTTGAGGTGGGGCAGCACCTCGTCGTGGGCCTGCGAGTGCATGGCCTCCTGGCCGATGAAGCCGATCACGTCCTCGCGGAGCCGCTCGTCGCGTATGTACGGAAGGACCTGCTTGTACACATGGACGAACCAGCGTTCGCCGGCGGGCAGCAGCAGGTGGAGGACGTTGATCGTATGCGTGACGAAGGGGTCGCCCGGCACCCAGTGGAGCGGGGTGTTCTCCCAGGAGAAGGAGACTTTGCGTGCCTTGAGCGCGGTGTGCTCGGACGCGACGGGCTCGGGCGCCCGGCTCTGCGTATTAGACATGGCGTCAATGTACTGATGGGTAAGTCTTCGGGTACAGGTGTGTGCGGGGGATTCTTCGGCGATTGTGGGTGGAGGCCCGATGACAGCCGTCGGGGCCGCACCGCGATGCCGCCCTCGTGACCTTCGCCTTCCGCGCGGCGTTCACCGAAGTGTCCGCACCCCGTATCCCCGAGGGACTTCATGACCCAGCACGTCACGGCCGCCCTTCCCGCCGATGCCTCGCCCGACGCCGCCGAGCGCCGCGACTGGTGGCGCGAGGCCGTCATCTACCAGGTCTATCCGCGGAGTTTCGCCGACGGCAACGGCGACGGCATGGGCGACCTGCCGGGCATCACGACGCGCCTCCCGCATCTGCGGCGGCTCGGCGTCGACGCCGTGTGGCTCTCCCCCTTCTATGTGTCCCCGCAGGCCGACGCCGGGTACGACGTGGCCGACTACCGCGCGGTCGACCCGATGTTCGGCACGCTGCCGGACGCCGACGATCTCGTACGGGAAGCGCACGCGCTCGGCCTGCGGGTGATCGTCGACGTGGTGCCCAACCACTGTTCGGATCAGCACGATTGGTTCACGCGGGCGCTGCGCGAGGGACCGGGTTCGCCATGGCGGGAGCGCTTCCACTTCCGTCCCGGCAAGGGTCCCGACGGCTCCGAGCCGCCCAACGACTGGGAGTCCGTCTTCGGCGGCCCGGCCTGGACGCGGGTGGCGGACGGCGACTGGTATCTCCACCTCTTCGCGCCCGAGCAGCCCGACTTCAACTGGGAACACCCGGCGGTGCACGAGGAGTTCCGCTCCGTCCTGCGCTTCTGGCTCGACCTCGGCATCGACGGCTTCCGCATCGACGTGGCGCACGGCCTGATCAAGGCGGCCGGGCTGCCCGACATCGGCCACAGCGAGCAGGTGAAGCTGCTCGGCAAGCAGGCGGTGCCGTACTTCGACCAGGACGGCGTGCACGAGATCTACCGCGAGTGGCGCCAGATTCTTGACACGTACGCAGGTGAGCGCGTTGCCGTCGCCGAGGCGTGGACGCCGACGGTGGAGCGCAGCGCGCTGTACATCCGCCCGGGCGAACTGCACCAGGCCTTCAACTTCGAGTATCTGACCACAGGGTGGGACGCCACCGCCCTTCGCGCCGTCATCGACCGCTCCCTCGACGCGATGAACGCCGTGCACGCGCCGGCGACCTGGGTGCTCTCCAACCACGACGTCGTACGGCACGCCACCCGCTTCGCCGACGGCGACGCGGCCCGCGGCCTGCGCCGGGCCAGGGCGGCGACGCTCCTGATGCTGGCGCTGCCCGGCTCCGCCTACCTCTACCAGGGCGAGGAGCTGGGCCTGCCCGAGGTCACCGAGCTGCCGGACGAGGTGCGCCAGGACCCCGCGTTCTTCCGGACGGCGGGGCAGGACGGGACGCGGGACGGGTGCCGGGTGCCGCTGCCGTGGTCCGGGGAGCGGGCGCCGTTCGGCTTCGGTCCCGTCGAGGGCGGCCCGAGCTGGCTGCCGCAGCCGGACAGCTGGAAGGACCTGTCCGTGGCGGCCCAGGAGGGCGACCCCGGCTCCACCCTGGAGCTCTACCGCCGTGCGCTCGCCGTGCGCCGCGAGCACCCGGCGCTCGGCGCGGGCCACCAGGTCGAGTGGCTCGACGCCCCCGACGGCGTCCTTGCCTTCCGCCGCTCGACGCCCGGCGGCACGTTCGTCTGCACGGTGAACCTCACCTCCGAAGCCGTCACCATCCCTACGCCGGGCACCGTGCTCCTGTCGAGCGCGGACCTGGATCCTGCCTCCGCCGAAGCGAGCGTCCCGGCGGATTCGGCGGTCTGGTGGGCAGCCTGAGATGTGACCGGTACAGTCCAATCCTGTGACCGCGCGACTGGCCGACATCGCAGCGCAGGCGGGGGTCAGCGAGGCAACGGTCAGCCGGGTGCTCAACGGCAAACCGGGTGTCGCCGCGGCCACCCGCCAGTCCGTGCTTGCCGCACTCGACGTGCTCGGCTACGAACGTCCGGTGCGGCTGCGGCAGCGCAGCGCGGGTCTCGTCGGTTTGATCACCCCGGAGCTGGAGAACCCGATATTCCCCGCGCTCGCCCAGGTCATCGGGCAGGCCCTGACCCGCCAGGGGTACACACCGGTCCTCGCGACGCAGACCCCGGGCGGCTCCACGGAGGACGAGCTGACGGAGATGCTCGTGGACCGCGGCGTCAGCGGCATCATCTTCGTCTCGGGCCTGCACGCCGACACCACGGCCGACATGGGGCGCTACGACCAGCTGCGCGCACAGGGCGTGCCGTTCGTCCTGGTCGACGGCTTCTCCCCCAAGGTGCGGGCGCCCTTCATCTCGCCGGACGACCGCGCGGCGACCCGCCTCGCGGTCACCCACCTCGTCTCCCTCGGTCATACGCGCATCGGGCTCGCCCTGGGCCCGAAGCGGTTCGTGCCCGTACAGCGGAAGATCGAGGGCTTCGTACGCACGATGCGGGACCAGCTGGCGCTGCCCCCCGATGCGGTCGAGTCGGAGCTCGTCGAACACTCGCTGTACACGCTGGAGGGCGGACAGGCAGCGGCGTCCGCGCTCCTGGACCGCGGCTGCACGGCCGTCGTCTGCGCCAGCGACATGATGGCGCTGGGGGCGATACGGGCGGCGCGACAGCGCGGCCTCGAGGTCCCGGACGACGTCTCGGTGGTCGGTTTCGACGATTCGCCCCTGATCGCGTTCACCGATCCGCCGCTGACCACGGTGCGCAAACCGGTGCCGGCCATGGGCCAGGCGGCGGTGCGTACACTCCTCGAGGAGATCGGCGGCACCCCCGCTCCGCACAGTGAATTCGTGTTCCTTCCCGAGCTGGTGGTTCGAGGTTCAACAGCCTCTGCCCCTGGGGGACGAAATCGTCCATAGGGCGTAGGGAATGCGACCTGAACCAGACCTTGGGATGATCGGTCATAGGGTGGGAATCTGGCAGACTCTGTGCCTATGGGTGAGATGACGTGACGACACTGGAAGGCCGGGAGCGGCCCACCACATCACCCAATGCGGGCGAGGAGACCGACCGCACGGGGCGGGCGTTCCTGGGCCGGTTGCGCACACCGCGGCGCCCGCGGCTCTGGTTCGAGATCCTGCTGATCGCGGTGAGTTACTGGACGTACTCCCTGATCCGCAACGCCGTGCCGGAACAGAAGTCACAGGCCCTGCGCAACGCCGACTGGATCTGGCAGGTGGAGCAGAGCCTGGGTCTTGCCGTGGAGGAGAGCGTCAACCACGCGGTGAACTCGGTGACATGGCTCATCGTCGGCATGAACTACTACTACGCGACGCTGCACTTCGCGGTGACGCTGGGTGTCCTGGTGTGGCTGTTCCGCAACCATCCGGGACGCTACGCGGCCACCCGCCTCGTGCTCTTCGCGACCACCGCGGTGGCCCTGGTCGGCTACTACCTGTATCCGCTCGCACCGCCGCGCCTGATGAACGGCAACGACTTCATCGACACGGTCCTGGTCCACCAGACCTGGGGCTCGATGGCCTCCGGCGACCTCAAGCACATGTCGAACCAGTACGCGGCGATGCCCTCGATGCACATCGGCTGGTCCCTGTGGTCCGGCCTGACGATCTTCGCCCTGGCGTCGGTGCCGTGGGCGAAGGTGCTCGGCCTGCTCTACCCGACGGCGACGCTGGTCGTGATCGTGGCCACCGCCAACCACTTCTGGCTGGACGCGGTGGGCGGCATGATCTGCCTCGCGTTCGGCTTCGCGGTGGCGTGGGTCTGGTACGGCAGCATGCCGTACGCGCTGCCGAGGCAGATCGCGGCGCGGGGCGAGCAGGCTTCCCTCGCCCCACCCCTGAAGCCCTGAGGCCGGGCCTCAGGGCTCCCGGTGTGTGATGTGGCCACCGCCCCGCCACCGCCGCCTCGCCCGCGGCGATCCGATGTGCTCGATCCGGTGCGCGAGGCGCCCGCTCGGGCCGAGCCCCGCGACGGTGTCGAGCACGTGCCGCACGGCGTACGCGTACGCATCCGGGTCCGGCCAGAAGGCGTCGGTCCCCTGTCCGTGGCAGTGCGCGTGCCAGTGGCTCCGTTCGGGGGGTGGTTGCGGTGCGGGCGGGTTCATTTCCCCAATCCCGCCCCTTCCCGAAACTTTCCGGCTTCGCCGGCCGCGAGGTGACCGTAGATCACCGCCTCCGGCGAGTTCGTCCTCAACGCCGGACGGGCTGAAAGGGTGGGCGGGCGGGAAACTTCGCCGCGAAGCGGCGGTACGGCGGCGCAGCCGACGACGGCGCGTGGGCAGACCGGGGCCGCTGCCGGGCAATCGGGTGGGTGGGCGGGAAAGGATCCGCCGCGAAGCGGCGGTCTTGAGCGGGGTCTGGGGCGGCGCGCGGTCACGCTCTGACCTCGAAGGCGCCCGGGGTCACGCCCCGTAGAAGCGCTCCTCCACGACGGCCCGCGCCCGCCGCGTGATCCTGCGGTAGTCGTCCAGCATGTCGCCCACATGCCCGGGGTCGTAGCCCAAGTACCGTGCCACGGCAGCCAGTTCGCGGCCGTCCGAGGGGAAGGTGTCTCCCGCGCGGCCACGGACCAGCATCACCGCGTTGCGCACCCGCGTGGCAAGCACCCATGCCTCGTCGAGGATCGCCGCGTCCTCGACCGGGATCAGCTCGGCCGCGCAGGCCGCCGCCAGGGCCTCACGGGTGCGGGTGGTGCGCAGGCCGGGTTCGGCCCAGCCCTCCTCCAGCTGTAGGAGCTGGACGGTCCATTCGACGTCCGAGAGGCCGCCGCGGCCCAGCTTGGCGTGGAGCGTCGGGTCGGCGCCGCGCGGCATCCGCTCGGCCTCCATGCGGGCCTTGAGGCGGCGGATCTCACGGACCGCGTCTTCGCCGAGGCCCTCGGCCGGATAGCGCAGGGGGTCGATCAGGTCGATGAAGGCGCGGCCCAACTCGGCGTCGCCCGCGACCGGTTCGGCCCGAAGCAGCGCCTGGGACTCCCAGACAAGGGACCAGCGGCGGTAGTAGGCCTCGTACGACTTGAGCGTACGCACCAGGGGGCCGCTCCTGCCCTCCGGGCGCAGGTCCGCGTCGATGAGCAACGGCGGGTCGGATGAGGGAAGTTGGAGCAGTCGGCGCATCTCGGAGACCACCTTGGCGGCGGCCTTCGCGGCCTCCTGCTCGTCGGCTCCCTCGCGGGGCTCGTGGACGAACAGGACGTCGGCATCCGAGCCGTAGCCCAGTTCGTGGCCGCCGAAGCGGCCCATGCCGATGACCGCGAAACGGGTGGGCAGCTCGTCGCCCCAGCCCTCGCGGACCACAGCCCGCAGGGTGCCCGCGATCGTCGCCGCCGTCAGGTCCGAGACCGCGTCACCCACCAGGTTCACCAGCGCGCCCGGGTCGGCCTCCGCGGGGCTCTCCTCGGTGCCGTACGAGCCGATGATGTCGGCGGCGGCGGTGCGGAACAGTTCACGGCGGCGGACGCCACGAGCCGCCGTCACCGCCTGTTCGGCGCCGTTCGCACGGCCCACGGCGGCGAGGACCTCCTGCTCCAGGTGGGCGTGGTCGCGCGGTTCCAGGCCTCGGGGGTCGCCGAGGAGGGCGACCGCCTCGGGGGCGCGCAGCAGGAGGTCGGGGGCCAGGCGCCCCGCGGACAGGACACGGGCGAGGTTCTCGGCCGCCGCGCCCTCGTCCCTCAACAGCCGTAGGTACCAAGGGGTCTTGCCAAGCGCGTCGGACACCTTGCGGAAGTTGAGCAGGCCCGCGTCGGGGTCCGCCGAGTCCGCGAACCAGCCGAGCAGGACCGGAAGCAGGGTGCGCTGGATCGCCGCCTTGCGGGTGACGCCGGAGGCGAGCGCCTCCAGGTGGCGCAGGGCCGTCGAGGGGTCCGCGTAGCCGAGGGCCACCAGGCGTTCGCGGGCCGCCTCTGCGCTCAACCGGATCTCGCCGGGGGCGAGTTGGGCCACCGCGTCGAGGAGCGGGCGGTAGAAGAGCTTCTCGTGCAGGCGCCGCACGACCGTCGTGTGCCGCTTCCAGGCGCGGTTCAGCTCGGTGATCGGTTCCGTCCGCATGCCCAGGGAGCGGCCGATGCGCCGCAGGTCGGCGTCGTCCTCCGGGATCAGATGCGTGCGCCGCAGCTTGAAGAGCTGGATGCGGTGCTCAAGGGAGCGCAGGAAGCGGTAGGCGTCGTCGAGCTGGACGGCGTCGACCCGGCCCACATAGCCGCCGGCGGCCAGCGCGCCGAGCGCCTCCAGGGTCGAGCCGCTCCTCAGCGACATATCACTGCGTCCGTGCACCAACTGCAGGAGCTGTACGGCGAATTCGACGTCCCGCAGGCCGCCGGGCCCCAGCTTCAGCTCCCGGTCGACCTCGCCCGCCGGGATGTTCTCGACGACCCTGCGGCGCATCTTCTGCACGTCGGGGACGAAGTTGTCGCGCTCCGCCGCGTGCCAGACGAGCGGCGCGAGCGTGGCGACGTACTCCGCACCGAGCTCCAGGTCGCCGGCGACCGGGCGGGCCTTGAGCAGCGCCTGGAACTCCCAGGTCTTGGCCCAGCGCTGGTAGTAGGCGAGGTGGCTGCTGAGCGTGCGCACCAGCGGACCGTTGCGCCCCTCCGGGCGGAGGTTGGCGTCGACCGGCCAGATCGTGCCCTCGACCGTGGTCTCCGAGCAGATCCGCATCATGTGCGAGGCGAGCCGCGTGGCGGCCTGCAGCGCCTTGCCCTCGTCGGCGCCATCGGCTGACTCGCCCACGAAGATCACGTCGACGTCCGAGACATAGTTCAGCTCGTGGCCGCCGCACTTGCCCATCGCGATGACCGCGAGCCTGCACTGCGCCGCGTCCGCGGGCGCCGCCGCCCTGGCCATGGCAAGGGCCGCACGCAGCGTCGCCGTCGCCAGGTCGGCGAGCTCGGCGGCGGCCTCGGCGACGTTCGTCGTGCCGCAGACGTCACGGGCCGCGATGGCGAGCAGACAGCGGCGGTAGGAGACCCGCAGCGAGACCGGGTCGGTGGCGTCGGCGAGGCCGCGCTCGAACTCCTCGACGCCGGGGTGCAGATCGGCCGCCTCGTATGTGACAAGGGCCTGCCAGTCACCGGGGTGCCGGGCCAGGTGGTCGGCGAGGGCCTCGGACGCGCCGAGCACGCCGAGCAGCCGGTCGCGCAGCGGCTTGGCGCTGACCAGGGTGTCGAGCAGTTCGCGGCGGCTCGTCTCGTCCGGCTGCGCCTCGACGAGCCGGACCAGACCGAGCAGCGCCAGGTCCGGGTCGGCGGCCACGCCCAGGGCGTCGAAAAGCAGCGGGTCGGAGCGCAGCGCGGCCAGCTCGGGGGCGCCGAGCAGCCGCTCGGCGGCCGACGGGTCGGTGAAACCATGCCGCAGCAGCCGCGTGAACGTACTGCTTCTGCGCCCTTGCGGCACCGTCATGCGCGCCTCCGTTCGATCACTCCTCGCCCGAGCCTACGGCCTCACCGATGAGTTCCGCCCGCGTGCGCGGTCCGTACTTGGACGGGAGCATGGTGGCGGTGACAGGAGGCGGATCATGACCGGCAGGGAACCGCGTACCGAACTGGACACCCGGTACAGCAGCGAGGGCGCGTCCGCGACGCCGTGGCCCGACGCGCTGCGGCAACTGCGGGCGGCGGAGCTCTTCTGGATCTCGACGGTACGTCCCGACGGGCGCCCGCACGTCACCCCGCTGCCCGCGGTGTGGCTGGACGGCGCCCTGCACTTCGCGACGGGCCCCGACGAGCGCAAGGCGAGGAACCTCGCGGCCAACCCGGAGGTGGTCCTCACCACCGGCGTCAACCTCTGGGACAAGGGCCACGACCTGGTCGTCGAGGGCCCCGCGGTCCGCGTGACCGACGAGGACCGGCTGCGGGTGCTCGCGGCGGCCTGGGAGGAGAAGTACGGCAGCTTCTGGCACTACGAGGTGCGCGACGGCTGCTTCCACCACGGGGCCGGCCACGCGTACGTCTTCGAGGTGGCACCCCGCACCGCCTTCGGCTTCGGCAAGGGCGAGCCCTTCAGCCAGACGCGGTGGCGTTTCGAGCGCTGACAGCGGGGCCAGTCCCTGCTGTACTGCCGCACATGGAATACACACTCGAGGTGATCCCGCTCCCCGTCAGCGACGTCGACCGGGCCAAGGAGTTCTACCGCGACAAGCTCGGCTTCCATGTGGACATCGACACGGAGGTCATGCCGGGCATGCGCATCGTCCAGCTGACCCCGCCGGGCTCCGGCTGTTCCATCGCCCTGGCCGACACGCTCTGGGACACGATGGACGGCCCGACGCCGGCCGCGGGCTCGTACCAGGGCCTGCAGCTGTGCGTCTCCGACGCGAAGGCAGCACACGCGGAGCTGACCGCACGTGGTCTTGACGTCACGGAGCCGGTGGCCCATGCGCCGCAGGACGGCGGCACGTTCATGTACTTCAAGGATCCCGATGGCAATGGCTGGGCGATCCAGGAGTATCGCGTACGGGCGACCACGCCTCTGCGGGAGGCGATCGTCAGCGCCCCGTAAGGGGCGCGGGGAACTGCGCGCTCAGCGCACGAAAAGCCGCAGTCGCGTCTGGCGAGTACCGCGCAGACGCGACTGCGGCTTTTCCATGGTTGCTCGCGCAGTTCCCCGCGCCCCTTTCAGGGGCTCTACAGCACCGGGAGGTTCTTCCTCAGCTCAAAGGCTGTCACCTCTGACCTGTACTCCTCCCACTCCTGCTTCTTGTTCCGGAGGAAAAAGTCATAGACGTGCTCGCCGAGCGTCTCGGCGACCAACTCACTGCGCTCCATCAGCGCAATCGCCTCGCCGAGGTTCTGCGGCAACGGCTCGATCCCCATCGCGCGACGCTCGCCGTCACTCAGCGCCCATACGTCGTCGTCGGCGCCCGGCGGCAGCTCGTACCCCTCCTCGATGCCCTTGAGGCCCGCGGCGAGCAGCACGGCGTACGTCAGATAGGGGTTCGCGCCCGAGTCGATCGAGCGGACCTCGACCCGCGCCGAGCCCGTCTTGCCGGGCTTGTACATCGGGACCCGGATCAGCGCCGAGCGGTTGTTGTGGCCCCAGCAGATGTACGAGGGTGCCTCGCCGCCCGCGCCCGCGGTGCGCTCCGAGCCGCCCCAGATGCGCTTGTAGGAGTTCACCCACTGGTTGGTGACCGCGGAGATCTCGGCGGCGTGCTTCAGGAGGCCCGCGATGAAGGAGCGGCCGACCTTGGAGAGCTGGTACTCGGAGCCGGACTCGTAGAACGCGTTGCGGTCACCCTCGAACAACGACAGGTGCGTGTGCATACCGCTGCCCGGGTGCTCGGAGAACGGCTTCGGCATGAAGGTGGCCTGCACGCCCTGCTCCAGGGCGACCTGCTTCATGACCAGGCGGAAGGTCATGATGTTGTCGGCCGTGGAGAGCGCGTCCGCGTAACGGAGGTCGATCTCCTGCTGGCCCGGAGCCCCCTCGTGGTGGCTGAACTCGACCGAGATCCCCATGGATTCGAGCATGGTGATGGCCTGGCGGCGGAAGTCCATGCCCACGTTCTGTGGGGTGTGGTCGAAGTAGCCGGAGTTGTCGGCGGGGGTGGGCCGCGAGCCGTCCAGCGGCTTGTCCTTCAGGAGGAAGAACTCGATCTCGGGGTGGGTGTAGAAGGTGAACCCGAGGTCCGAGGTCTTGGCGAGGGCCCGCTTGAGGACGTAACGCGGGTCCGCGAAGGACGGCGATCCGTCCGGCATCAGGATGTCGCAGAACATCCGGGCGGTGCCGGGGGCCTCCGCGCGCCAGGGCAGGACCTGGAAGGTCGAGGGGTCCGGCTTGGCGATCATGTCCGATTCGTACACCCGGGCGAAGCCCTCGATGGCCGAGCCGTCGAAGCCGATGCCCTCGTCGAAGGCCTGCTCCAGCTCGGCGGGTGCCACCGCGACCGATTTCAGGAAGCCGAGGACATCCGTGAACCACAGGCGTACGAACCGGATGTCGCGCTCCTCCAGAGTCCGGAGCACGAATTCCTGCTGCTTGTCCATCTTCCGCTTCCACCCATCCTTGCTGGTCAGGCCGCCTGCGTCCGCGCTTGTTCACGCTGTGTTCGTACCTGCGGACACATCGGGGCTCATGAGCATCCCACCACACGGTTTCGAGCGCGTTGCGTAGCTCGTGCCGCCCTGTGCCCATAGTGCCTGCTGATCGGCGCCCCCGTAACAGCGGGCCGCCCCTGACTGCGCGTGGCGCAAAGCGGTAGCTCTTCCCCGGCCCCGCTCAAGGCCGCCGCTTCGCGGCGGATCTTTTCCCGCCCGCCCCATCAGCAGGGCTCCCAGCCCGGCCGCAGTTCTTTCAGCCCGTCGAGGGGGTCCCCCCTGCTCTTTAAGAGCTTGGGGGAGTTTGGGGACGAACTCGCCGGAGGCGGTGATCTACGGCCCTACGCCAGCCTCGGCAACTCCTCCCGCCGCAGCTGCCCCCACATCGGCACCCCCGCGACAAACCGCTCGACCTCCCCCACCGCGTACTCCCCAAGCCTGCGCACCTCACTCCCCTGAGCCCCCGCGATATGCGGGGTCACCAGCACGTTCGGCAGGGCAAGCAGCGGATGCCCCGCCGGCAGCGGCTCGGGATCCGTGACGTCCAGGAAGGCGTCGAGGCGCCCCACCCTACACTCATCGGCCAGCGCCTCCGTGTCGACGAGCGAGCCCCGCGCCGTGTTGATCACCGTCCCCCCGTCCGGAATCAGCTTCAGCATCTCCGCGCTCACCATCCCCCGCGTCTGGGGCAGTTGGGGCGCATGGACGCTGACGATCGAGCTGCGGCGGCACAGCTCGGACAGTTCCACCAGCTCCGCACCGAGCCCGGCCGCCTCGTCCGCGGTGACGTAGGGGTCGGTGAGCAGCACGCGCCACCCCACGTCGGACGTCCGCAGCGCCGCGATGACCCCGCGCCCGATCCGGGACGCCCCGATGACGCCGACGGTACGGGCGTCCGCGCCCACCCGCCCGGTGAACGGCGGCCACCCCGCGCTGTAGCCGGCGGCGGTGGACAGCGCCCCCTTCGCGGCGAAGGTGATCGCGGCGAGCGTGTACGCGACGACGGGGCCCGCGTTGGCGTCGGCCGCCGACGACACCACCACGCCGCGGTCCCAGAGCGCGTCCGTCACCACGGGTTTCACCGACCCGGCGGCATGCACGAGGGCCCGCAGCCGGGGCGCGTGCGCGAGCACCTCCGCCGTGAGGGGCGGGCAGTTCCAGCCGGTGACCAGGATCTCCGTCTGCGCGAGCACCGCCCGTGCGTCGGGACCGGTGAGCGACCCGGTGAGCAGGGCGGGCGCCAACTCCACGCTGTGGGCGAGCCGTTCGCGGATGTCCGGTGCGAACACCCGCTCCGCCACATCGGCACTCATGGCAAGCGCCGTGATCGGCGTGGCCGACAACCGGTCCGCCAACTGGCCCGTCAGCTCTGCCTGGTCTGCCTGGTCTGCCACGCGTGACCGCCCCCTCGTAGTAATCGGTTACCCAACAGCGCCTGGAGGCTAGGCCGAAGTCGGGACGGGGGTCAAGAGATCGCGGGGCCAAGGGGGTTGACCGGGGTTAGTAACCGCTTTAGATTCCGGTCACCTTGTTCCGACAACGGAGGGGCTGCCGTGTCAGCGGTGACGAAGGACCGGACGGAAACCGAGGCGGTGAAGCCGCCCGGCAAGCGCAGCATCAGGCCAAATGGCAACAAAACCAGGCGCGATGAGCGATGGAAACGGTTTCGCGCCTCGCGGGTCCTGCTACTGCTCATGGCTCCGGGCGTCGCGTACTTCCTGGTCTTCCACTACGGCGCGTTCATCGGCAACGCCGTCGCCTTCAAGGAGTACGTCCCCTTCGACGGCCTGTGGGCCAGCCCCTGGGTCGGCCTCGAGAACTTCGACCGGATGTTCGGCGACCCGGACTTCTGGCACGCGACCTGGAACACCCTCTTCCTCGCGGTGCTCCAGCTGGTCTTCTTCTTCCCGGTCCCGCTCGGCCTCGCCCTGCTCCTGCACAGCCTGACGTCGGACCTGACGCGGCGCTTCGTGCAGTCGGTGGTCTATCTGCCGCACTTCCTGTCGTGGGTCATCGTCGTCGCCCTGTTCCAGCAGGTGCTCGCCGACACCGGACTGCTCAACTCCGTCCTTGGGCAGGCCGGTCTGCACTCCGTCGACATCATCGGCAACCCGGACGCGTACCCCGCGCTCGTCGTCGCGCAGGTCGTCTGGAAGGACGCCGGCTGGGGCACGATCATCTTCCTCGCCGCGCTGATGCAGGTGGACGAGCAGCAGTACGAGGCCGCCGCGATCGACGGCGCGGGGCCCTGGCGCCGCTTCTGGCACGTGACGCTGCCCGCGATCCGGCCGGTCGTCATCCTGCTCCTCATCATGCGGCTCGGCGACATCCTCTCCGTCGGCTTCGAACAGATGCTGCTGCAACGGCAGTCGGTCGGTCCCGAGGCCGGAGAGGTCCTGGACACCTTCGTCTTCTGGCAGGGCATCGTCGGCGGCGACACCGGATACGCCGCGGCAGCCGGCCTGTTCAAGGGCGTGGTCGGCGCGATTCTCGTCTTCGCGGCCAACAAGGTCGCCCATCGCCTCGGCGAGCAGGGGGTCTACAAGTGAGCACGACGACCGTGAAGTCCGCCCGAGCCACGAAATCCGCCGCGGCACGCCCCCTGCGCCCCGCCTGGATGGAGCGGCCGAAGCCCGTCACGCAGGTGGCCAAGGTCCTTGCGATCGCCACCATCCTGCTCCTGGTCTTCGTCCCCTTCCTCGTCATCATCTCGACGTCCTTCGCCTCGAACCGCGAGGTCGTCGCCAACGGCGGCTGGGTCCTGTGGCCCGAGCACCCGACCCTGCGCGCCTACGAGCAGGTCTTCGCCGGCGGCATCGTCTCCAAGGCGCTCGGGGTGAGCGCCGGGGTGACGATCATCGGCACGCTCGCCTCGCTCGCGTGCACCACGTTCCTGGCGTACGCACTGAGCCGCCCGAACGTGTACGGCGGCAAGCCGATCCTCCTCGTCGTCCTGTTCACCTTCCTCTTCCCGCCCGGCATGATTCCCGCGTTTCTGCTGGTCAAGGGCGCGGGAATGCTGGAGAGCTACAGCGCCCTGATCGTCCCGGTGCTCATCAACGTCTTCAATCTGGTCGTGCTCCGCGGCTTCTTCCAGGGCATTCCCGAGGAGATGTACGAGGCGGCGCGGCTCGACGGCGCGGGCGACTGGCAGATCCTGTGGCGGATCGTTCTTCCGCTCTCCAAGGCGGCCCTCGCGGTCGTCGGCCTCTTCTACGCGGTCAGCTACTGGAACGCCTGGTTCCATGCCTCGATCTATCTGGAGTCCGACCACTGGCCGCTCCAGCAGGTCCTTCGTACGTACGTCATGGGCGGCTCCCAGATAGCCGACACCGGCCTGAGCGACGCCTCGAACGTCTCGGCCCCGCAGACGATGCAGATGGCCGTCCTGGTGATCGCCACCGTGCCGATCCTGATCGTCTACCCCTTCCTGCAGAAGTACTTCACCAAGGGCGTGCTCACCGGCGCCATCAAGAGCTGAGCCACCACCTCCCGCATCCAGAGCTGAGCCAACTCCCGTGCTCCCCCGAAAGGTTGACACTGTGTCCGGTTCCTCGATGTCGCGCCGTACGCTGCTGCGCTCCATAGCCGTCGGCGGTGCCGCCGTCGCCGCGCCCTCCCTGCTCACCGCCTGTTCCACCGAATCCGGCGGCGGCGGTTCGGTCTCCAACGCCGACAAGAAGGCGGCGCCCTGGCCGACGTACACACCCGCCAAGGGCCCGAAGCCCGATCTCGCGCCGAGCGCCGACGGCGTACAGCCCGGCTTCACGAAGTACCCCCAGAAGCTGATCGAGGCGACCGCCGAGAAGCCGGGCACCGGCAAGCAGAAGATCAAGGTCATGACCATCACCTACGGCACCCCGCCGAAGCCGGTCGGATCGAACAAGTACTGGCAGGCGATGAACGAGGCGCTCGGCGTCGAGGTCGAGTTCTCGGTGGTGCCGGACGCGGACTTCCGCTCCAAGATGTCCACGCTGATGTCGGGCGACGACCTCCCCGACATGATCAACTTCGGTGGCGGGTACGTCCTGCCGCGCGAGTCGCAGTTCGTGAAGTCGCGCTGCGCGGACCTCTCGGAGCACCTCTCCGGGGACGCGGTCAAGGACTACCCGAACCTCGCCAACATCCCCACGTACGCGTGGGAGGGCATGGGCCGGGTCGCCGGGCGCATCTACGGCCTCCCGATCGAGCGCGCCAAGGTGCAGGGCGCGATGTTCATCAACCGCGAGGCCTTCGACAAGGCGGGCTACAAGCCGGGCATGGCGGCGGCCGACTTCCAGACGATGGCCAAGGAGGCCTCGCAGAACAAAAAGTACGCGCTCGGCGCATCCTCGGTCGGCTTCTTCGGCTACCTCTACCACGCGATGTGGCACGGCGCGCCGAACCAGTGGCAGATCAAGAACGGCAAGCTCACCGACATGTACGGGACCGACGAGTTCAGAGCCGCGCTCGAGTTCATGTCCAAGATGCGCAGGGCCGGTTCGTACAACTCCGACGCCACCTCGATCTCCCAGGTGGACCTGAAGACGCAGTTCTACAACGGCACGGTCCGCTCGATGACGGACGGCTGGGGCGCGGTCATCTCCAATGCGCAGGGCATCAAGGACGAGTTCACGCTGGACGCCGCCGTGCCGTACGTGGTCGACGGCGCGACGCCGGTCTACCAGCAGAACCGCGGCTGTTTCGGCTACACCGTGATCAAGAAGGCCTCCAAGGACCGCGTCAAGCTGATGCTGCGGGTCCTGGACTGGCTGGCGTCCCCCTTCGGCTCGAAGGAGTACGAGCTGATGCACTCGGGCGTCGAGGGCACACACTTCGAGTACGACAGGAACGGCGACCCCATCCCCAACTCCCTCGGCCTGGTGGAGAACAGGACCAACCTGCCGTTCGCCTACCTCATGGACGCGCCGCAGCCGCTGTACTTCCCCGGCTTCCCCGACCTCACCAAGCGGCTGCACACCTGGGAGCAGGCGGTCGTGCCGAACCTCGTGCGCGACGACCACTGGGGCCTGATGTCGGACACGTACAACCGGCAGGGCGCGTCGATGCAGCAGATCATCGAGGACGGTGTCACGGCGATCGTCTCCGGCCGCAAGAAGCTGTCGGACTGGGACGCCGTCTACGCGAAGTGGCAGGCGCAGGGCGGCGAGAAGTCCCACGAGGAGTTCGCCAAGGAGTACGAGGCCGCGCACTGACGCGGGGCGCAGGGGCGGGATGATGGTCCGGGGCGGGTTGTCGTGGTTCTCGTGGGGGGAACCTGGCCCCGGACTCTGCCACTTGAGGCACTGAGGCACTGAGGCGTATATGAGGAGACACTGTGGGTGAGCGGGTCACCATCCGTGATGTGGCGGCGCGCGCCGGCGTCTCCGTCGCGACCGTCTCGCGGGTGCTCGCGGGCAACTATCCGACGTCCACGGCGTCGCGTGCCAAGGTCCTGCGGGCCGTCAAGGACCTCGACTACGTCGCCAACGCGCACGCGCGCGCGTTGGCGGGCGCGGGCCGCAAGACGGTCGCGGTGCTCACCTTCGACGTGGTGAGCTCCTTCTTCGCGCATGTCGCGCAGGGCGTGGAGATGGAGGCCGCCCAGCGCGACAGGCTCACCCTGGTCGCATCGACGGGCAACGATCCGGCCCGTGAACTGGCCTTGGTCCAGATGATGCGCGAGCAGGCGGCCGAGGCTGTGATCCTGGTGGGCGGGGTCATCGAGGACGACGAGTACCGCGAGCGGATGGCGCGGTACGCGGAGGCGCTTGCGGCGGCCGGCTCGCGGCTCGTCCTGTGCGGTCGTCCGGCGCCGGTGCCGGACGTTCCCGCGCTGGTCGTCGAGTACGACAACGAGGCGGGCGCGTACGCGATCACGAGCCATCTGCTCGGGGCGGGCCACCGCAAGATCGCCCTGATCGGCTACCAGCCCGGCCACACCACGGGCGAGGACCGGGTCGCCGGCTACCTTCGTGCGCTGTCCGACCACGGGGTGCCGCGCGAGGAGGCGATCCTGCACGGGATCGGCTTCGGGCAGCACAACGGGTACGAGGCGATACGCGATCTTCTGGACAAGGCGGACGGGCGGCCGGAGTTCACCGCGGTGTTCGCGGGCGACGACGGGGTGGCTGCGGCGACGGTGGTGGCCCTGCGGGAGCGGGGGCTTCGGGTGCCGGATGACATCTCGGTGGTCGGCTACAACGACGACCCCGTGGCGGCGGACATCACTCCCGGGCTCACCACGGTCCATATCCCCGCGGAGGAGATGGGCCGCACGGCCGTGCGACTTGCGTTGAGCGGGTCGCCCCGGGCGGGGCAGGAGAGGCATCTCCTGGGGACGCATATTGTGATCCGGGAGAGTGTGCGGGGGCTGCGGGTGGGGTGAGGCCCGCAGCTTCGCCTGCACGAACGGGCCTTTCCCACCCACCCGCCCGATCACCCCGCAGCCTCACCTGCACGAACAAGCTTTCCCACCCACCCACCCGATTACCCTGCGGCTGCCTGCCCGCCGTCCCCGTTGTGCCCACCCGTTCCGCGCGGCGAGTGGGGTCTCCCCTGCTCGAGCGAAGCCGAGAGCTTGGGGAAGGGTGGGCACAACGCCAACGCTGCCGGGTGCCGAGGAACTAAGCGGGGCGCACCGCCAGTACCGCCTCCGCCACGTCCTCCGGGCTGTCCCGCATCACCAGGTGGCCCGACGGCTCCGCGACGCGGAACGTCGCGCCGAGGGTCGCCGCCAGGCCTCGCTGCCGGTAGAGCCACCGCATCGACCCCCGGGCGTACGCGGCGAGCACCGTCACCGGCACCCCCTCCGGGAGGGGGAACTCCCCCCGCAGAGCGGCCAGTTCGCGAGCTACGTCGCCATACGTCGCGTACTCCAGAAGCGCCCCCTGCACCAAGAACCTCCGCACCCCCACCGGCCCCACCGCCCGGGAAACCCCCACCCCCCGCAGCACGGCCCCACCCACCCGCGCACCCCCCACCCGCACCACGCGAGGAACCCGCACATGCCCCGGCCGCTCCTCGATGCTGGAGTCGACAAGCACGAGCCCCGCCGTACGCTCCGGATACAGCCGCGCGAACGCCTCGCCGTGGAACCCGGCGAGCGAGTGCCCGACCACCGTGACCGGCCCCGGGAACTCCAGCGCGTCCAGAAGCCCGGCGATCCGCCCCGCCTCACCCGCCAGGGAAGACGGCACGCGCGCGTGCCCGCTGAGCCCGAGCCCCGGCCGGTCGAAGCGGACGACGGTCCGCCACGGGGACAGCAGCTCCGCCACCGCGTCCCAGTCGGCCGAGACCAGGCCGAGCCCCGCGCTCAGCACACACACCGGCCCCCGCCCGGCCACCTCCACGTGATGCCGCACTCCCCCGATCCCGACGAACGACCTCACGAGAGCACGCGCCCGCGCCCGTGCCCGCCCCGCGCCACCGCCCTGGCGAGCAGCCCCAGCCACAGCGCGATCAGCAGCACCTGAAGCCGCTGACCGAGCCCCAGCCCCCACGTCCCGTGCCCCGCGTCGAACACGGCGACGGCGGCCAACGTCCAGGCGGTGGCCGCCAGTTCGAGAAGGACAAGGACGAGGCCGAGGGGGCCCGCCAGGGACGGCGGGATCCCGTACCGGCGGGAGGCGATCGTCAGCAGGACCATCCCCGCCAGCGCCCCCGCCACGGCGACCCCGCTGCTGCCCACGTGCGCGGCATGCGTCCAGGGCACGAGCCCCGCCCGCTCCCTGGCCGCGCACGCCGCGTCGGCGGTCGGCGTACAGCTCAGCGGCAGCCGCGAGTCGACGGCGGTGGCGGCCCCGAAGAGCGCGAGCCCCGCCCACCCGAGGGCGGCGAGCCGCCCGCGCGGCAGCCGCCGCAGCGCACAGACCGCTCCGGCGAGGATCAGCACCCCGGCGACCAGGTCGGTCGTCCGCAGCAGCGTCCCGTAGGGCTGGTCCCGGGCGGCGAGTTCGCTCACGTACGAACTGACCGGCGAGAGCTCCGTGTCGAGGGGGATTTCGAGCAGCCACGCGCTGTAGGCGATCGCGCCGAGTGCCAGCGGGAGCGCGACGGGAGCGGTACTCCTGGGTCTTTCGGTGCCGGGCTCCGCCGACCGGGTCCGCAGCGGCTTGCCCGTAATCATCATGGGCCCATGATCAGTGGAGTCCCGGGGGCCCGCATGTCGCGTCATACCCGCCGGGGGTAGGGTTCGCCCATGGCGACGACGAGGAGACCGGCGAAGGGCGGACAGCTCCTGCTGCTCGCCGCGCTCCTCCTCGGCATCGTGACCATGCATACGCTGGGTCATCCGACGGGGCACGGGAGCGGGGCCGAACAGGGATCCGCCCAGGCGTCCGTCCAGCATGAGGCGCGGGGCGCGACCGCCGCTCAGGGCATGGGCCAGTCCCATGACCAGGCCCAGGGCCAGTCCTATGACCATGGCCAGTCCTCTGGCATGGGCCAGGCCCACGACATGGGCACGGAGCCGGTTGCCCGCGCCGCCGATGACACCGTCACCGCGTCCTCCCCCGCCGGGCTCCACGGGATGGATCCGCTGTCCGTGTGCCTCGCGGTGCTCGGCGCGTTCACCCTCGTCCTGCTCCTGAAGGCCGGCCTGCTGAGGCCCGGCGGCTTCGCCGTCCCCTCGCGCGCGCTCGCCCGGCTGCTCGACGGCCTGCGGCCCAATCCGCCGCCGCCCCGCATACTCCTCGCCCGTCTTTCGGTGCTGCGCATTTAGGCCGGCGCACCGGCTGCTTCGCGCTGCCCGCGACCGGTGGATGCCCGATGGGAACCTCCGGGCGCCGAGCGGTGTATCAGAAGCAGCAGATGCGCCCATCTGCACGCACCACCAAGACGAGGTGTTACTCAGCCATGCGCACTCAACCCCTGCGCACTCAAGCCTTGCGCGCCCCTTCGCGCCGTGCCCTGCTCGGCGCCGCGACCGCCGTCGCCGGTTCGGGAATCCTGACGGCCTGCTCCGGTTCCGGTTCCGGCGCGGGCCACGGCGGTCACGGCGCCGGTGAGGGCGGCGGTTCCGCGCCCGAGGGTTATGTCGACCCGTCCGGCAAGGAAGTCGCCGCCGCGGAGAAGAAGCGGGCCGGCGGTGCGGTCCGCGAGGTGAAGCTGATGGCTATGAAGGCCAAGCTCGACCTCGGCGGCCGCTCGGTAAGGACCTGGGCGTACGGCGACCGGCTGCCCGGCAAGGAAGTCCGCGTCACCGCGGGCGACACCCTCGCCCTCACGCTGGCCAACCATCTCCCCGAGCCCACGTCGCTGCACTGGCACGGCCTGGCCCTGCGCAACGACATGGACGGCGTCCCCGGCCTCACCCAGCAGGCGATCAAGCCCGGCGCGGACTTCACCTACCGCTTCGCGGTGCCGCACCCGGGGACGTACTGGTTCCATCCCCACTCGGGCACCCAGCAGGACCGCGGTCTGTACGCCCCACTGATCGTGGAGGACCCCAAGGAGCCCTTGAAGTACGACAAGGAGTGGGTCGTCGTCCTCGACGACTGGGTGGACGGCGTCGACGGCTCGACGCCGGACGCCGTCCTCGCGGAGCTCAGCAAGGGCATGGGCGGCCATGACATGGGCGGGGACGGCGAGGAGGAGAAGGGAGGGGGTGACACGGGCGGCATGGACCACGGCGGCCACGACATGTCGAACATGTCCAACATGTCGATGCGCACGGACAAATCCCCCAAACCGTCCAGCACCTCCGGCCCCTCCCGCATGATGATGGGGGCCAAGAGCGACCTGCTCGGCGGCGACGCGGGCGACGTGGCCTACCCGCACTACTTGATCAACGGCCGTACGCCGGACGCGCCTTCGTCGTTCAGGGCCCGCCCCGGCGACCGCATCCGCCTGCGCATCATCAACGCGGGCGGCGACACGGCCTTCCGGGTGGCGCTCGGCGGCCACGAGATGACGGTGACGCACACGGACGGCTTCCCCGTGGAGCACGCGAAGACGGACGCGCTGCTTCTCGGCATGGGCGAGCGCTATGACGTGCTCGTCACCGCGGGGGACGGCGTGTTCCCGCTGACCGCGGCGGCCGAGGGCAAGAAGGCGGCGGCGCTCGCGGTCCTGCGCACGGGCGGTGGCTCGGCGCCCTCCGCCTCGGTCCGCCCCAAGGAGCTCAAGGGCCGTCTCCTGACGGCGGACAAGCTGCGGGCGGCGGAGTCGGTCGCGCTCCCGTCCCGCAAGCCGGACCGCACGATCAGGATCCGCCTGACGGGCGGGATGGCCAAGTACGACTGGGCGTTCGACAAGAAGCCCTACGACCCCGATGAGCGCCACCCCGTCCGGGCGGGCGAGCGCGTCCGGCTCGTCTTCGCCAACTCCACGTCGATGTGGCACCCGGTGCATCTGCACGGCCACACCTTCGCCCTGGCTAACGCGGCGGGCGGCCCCCGCAAGGACACCGCGGTCATCCTGCCGAACGGCACGCTGACGGTGGACTTCGAAGCCGACAACCCGGGCCTGTGGATGATCCACTGCCACAACGTGTACCACTCGGAGGCCGGGATGATGACGGTCCTCGGCTACCGCCGCTGACACCTCGGCGGGCCCGGCACTCCGAGGGAGACGCCGGGCCCGCCGGGCCGCCGACGTGGGGCGCCCCACACCCGCCGGAGGGGGCATCGCGTCGCTTTGACGATTACACTGGGCCGCGTGCCTCAACTACGCCTCGCCCTGAATCAGATCGACTCGACGGTCGGCGATCTCGCCGGGAACGCCGAGGCGATCGTCCATTGGACCCGGCACTCCGCCGAGCAGGGGGCGCACCTCGTCGCGTTCCCCGAGATGGCGCTGACCGGCTACCCCGTCGAGGACCTCGCGCTGCGGCCGTCCTTCGTGCAGGCCTCGCGGGACGCGCTGCGCGCGCTCGCCGCGCGTCTTGCCGACGAAGGCTTCGGAGAGCTGCCGGTCGTCGTCGGCTATCTCGACCGCACCGAGGAGGCCAAGCCGAAGTACGGCCAGCCGGCGGGCGCCCCGCGCAACGCCGCCGCCGTGCTGCACCGCGGCGAGGCCGTGCTCACCTTCTCCAAGCACCACCTCCCCAACTACGGGGTCTTCGACGAGTTCCGCTACTTCGTGCCGGGCGAGACCCTGCCGATCGTGCGGGTGCGGGGCGTCGACGTGGCGCTGGCGATCTGTGAGGACCTCTGGCAGGACGGCGGCCGCGTGCCGGCGACGCGCACCGCGGAGGCGGGCCTGCTGCTCTCCGTCAACGCCTCGCCGTACGAGCGCAACAAGGACGACCAGCGGCTGGAACTCGTCCGCAAGCGCGCCCAGGAGGCGGGCTGCACCACGGCGTATCTCGCCATGATCGGCGGCCAGGACGAGCTCGTCTTCGACGGCGACTCGATCGTCGTGGACCGGGACGGCGAAGTCATCGCGCGGGCGCCGCAGTTCGCCGAGGGCTGCGTCGTCCTCGACCTGGACCTGCCCGCGGCCGGTGCCGTGCCGTCGGGCGTCGTGGACGACGGCCTGCGCATCGAGCACGTCACGGTGTCTCAGGAGCCTCTCCCCGCGTACGAGCCCGAGCTCACCGGCGGGTACGCGGAGCGGCTCGACGACGACGAGGAGGTGTACTCGGCGCTGGTCGTGGGCCTGCGGGCGTATGCCGCGAAGAACGGCTTCAGCACCGTCCTGATCGGGCTGTCCGGCGGCATCGACTCCGCGCTCGTCGCGGCGATCGCCTGCGACGCGCTCGGCGCGCAGAACGTGTACGGCGTGGCCATGCCGTCCCGCTACTCCTCGGACCACTCCATCGGCGACGCGGAGGAGCTGGCCCGGCGGACGGGGCTGAACTTCCGGACCGTGCCGATCGCGCCGATGTTCGACGCGTACATGGGGTCGCTCGGCCTGACCGGGCTCTCCGAGGAGAACCTGCAGCCGCGGCTTCGCGGCACGATGCTGATGGCGATCTCCAACCAGGAGGGCCACATCGTGCTGGCACCCGGCAACAAGTCCGAGCTGGCGGTGGGCTATTCGACGCTGTACGGCGACTCGGTCGGGGCGTACGGGCCGATCAAGGACGTGTACAAGACCCTGATCTTCCGGCTCGCCCAGTGGCGCAACCGCGCGGCGGTCGAGCGGGGCCAGACCCCGCCGATCCCGGAGAACTCCATCACCAAGCCGCCGAGCGCCGAGCTGCGTCCGGACCAGGTGGACACGGACTCGCTCCCGGACTATCCGGTCCTGGACGCGATCCTGGAGATGTACGTCGACCGGGACCAGGGCGCGGACGCGATCGTCGCCGCCGGGTACGAGCGGGAGCTGGTCCTGAAGACCCTGCGGATGGTCGACACCGCCGAGTACAAGCGCCGCCAGTACCCGCCGGGCACGAAGATCTCCGCCAAGGGCTTCGGCAAGGACCGCCGCCTCCCGATCACCAATCGCTGGCGGGAATCGGTCTGAGCCTGGGGGCCTGCGGGCCTACCGGTGGGACGGCTCCGGGTGCGGGCAGTGGGAGGCGACGAGCCGCTCGCTGCCCGCCACCGGCGCCCGCAGATCCACCAGGTACGCCACCCCGGCCACCCCGAGGCCGAGAACAGCCAGCGCCGCGCCCGTCACCGCAGGGGACGTCACCCCGAAGCCCGCGGCCAGCGCGAGGCCGCCGATCCACGCGCCCCCGGCATTCGCGAGGTTGAACGCCGCCTGGTTGGCGGAGGAGGCCAGGGACGGGGCGGCCGACGCCTTCTCCATCACCATCAGCTGCAGCGGCGAACCCGTCGTGAACGCCGCCATGCCAAGGAGCATCACGGCCAGCGCGGCGCTCCACGCGGCGCCCATCAGCAGCGGGAACAGCGCGAGGACGACCACCAGCGACGCAAGGCCGCCGAACAGCGTCCCCCGCAGCGAGTGGTCCGCCAGGCGCCCGCCCAGCAGATTGCCCGCGGTGGCGCCGACACCGAACAGCGCGAGCAGCAACGTAACGCTGGATTCGGCGTAGCCCGCCGCGTCCGTGAGCATGGGCGTCACATAGCTGTACGCCGAGAACAGCGCCCCGAAGCCCGCGACGGTCGTGCCGAGCGCCAGCCACACCGGAACGCTGCCGAGCGCCCTGAGCTCTCCGCGCAGGCCGCCGCGCTCTCCGTGGCCGTGGTCGGCGGGGACGAGCAGGGCGAGCGCCGCTATCGCCGCGATGCCGATCGCGCTGACCGCGAGGAACGTCGCGCGCCAGCCGAGCTGCTGCCCCATCGCGGTGGCCACCGGCACGCCCACGATGTTGGCGACGGTCAGGCCGAGGAACATCAGGGAGACCGAGCGGGCCTTGCGCTCGGGGGCGACGAGCCCAGTCGCGACGACCGCGCCGACGCCGAAGAACGCGCCGTGCGGAAGTCCGCTGAGGAAGCGGGCCGCCATCAGCCAGTGGTAGTCGGGGGCGGCGGCCGACAGCGCGTTGCCCGCCACGAAGAGGACCATGAGGCCGATCAGGACACGACGGCGCGGCATCCGCGCGGTGACCGCGGCGAGCAGCGGGGCGCCGATGACGACGCCGAGGGCGTACGCCGAGACCAGGTGTCCGGCGGTGGGGATGGAGATGTCCAGGTCGTCCGCGACATTGGGCAGCAGGCCCATCATCACGAACTCGGTCGTACCGATGCCGAAGGCGCCCACGGCTAGGGCGAGCAGGGCCAGGGGCATGAAGAACCTTCCGGGGGAGCGCAGGAGGGGGATGTGTTCCGTAAGTTTACGTACGGAACAAAGCCTCTCAGGCCCGGTATTCCGTGAGGTTAAGAGCGGATGTGCGGTGCACTAAAGGGGTGCACCAAAGGGGTGCACCAAAGGCTAAAGGTCGACCCGCGCCGCGATCGGCAGATGATCGCTGCCCGTCTCCGGCAGCGTCCACGACGACACCGGCTCGACGCCCTTGACCATGATCTGGTCGATCCGCGCCATCGGGAACGACGCGGGCCAGCTGAACCCGAAGCCGTCGCCCGCCGCGCCCTGCGTGGAGCGCATCTGGGAGGTGACCGCGTTCAGGGCGCGGTCGTTCATCGTGCCGTTCAGGTCGCCGAGCAGCACGACCTTGGAGACCTGCTCGTCGGCGATCGCCTCGCCGAGCGCGTCCGCGCTCGCGTCACGCTGGTTGGCGGTGAAGCCCGCGTCCAGCTTGACCCGCACCGACGGCAGATGGGCGACGTACACGGCGACCTCGCCCTTGGGGCTGTTGACCGTGGTCCGCATCGCGCGGGTCCAGCCGAGCTTGATGTCGACGGGCTTGGTGCCGGTCAGCGGATACTTGCTCCACAGGCCGACCGTGCCCTGCACCGAGTGGTACTTGTAGGTGCCGGCCAGGGCCTTCTCGTACGTCGGGACGGCGTCCGCCGTGAGTTCTTCGAGGGCCACGACGTCGGCGCCGGACGCGGCGACGTCACGGGCGGTGCCCGCCGGGTCCGCGTTCTCCGCGTTCACGTTGTGGGTGGCGACGGTGAGGTCGCCGCCGGTGCCGGAGGACTTGGTGGTGATCAGACCGCCGAAGGAGCCCGTCCAGATCACCGCGGGCAGCAGCACGGCGATCAGCGCGGTCGCGGACTTGCGGACGATGCCGATGACGAACAGCACGGGGATCAGCACGCCGAGCCAGGGCAGGAACGTCTCGATGAGGCTGCCGAGGTTGCCGATGCCGTTCGGGATCTGTGCGTGGAAGAGCATCACCAGGGTGAGCAGCACCGCGACCGCCGCGGTGACGATCCCGCGCCGCCAGATGCCCGGGTCACCGCGCCACCCGTCGACCAGGCGCCGGAGCCGGGACCCCTGGCGGCCGGGCTCCGAGCCGCCGCTGCCCGTCTCCGTCACATACGCCTGCGCCATACGCTCGTCGCCTCAACTCTGCCGTGCAACCGTCTTCGCCCCTGAAACCCTAGGCGATGATCGGGTGTCCTCCCCGCCGTCCGTGACGGCCGTACGGGACGAGGACGAGCGGCGCGGCACGGCAGGTTCCACATCCCCCCGCACAACGGGCCGCTGTGACGAAACGCGCACATTCACCCCGTGGGCCGCAGCCCGTCGAGAACGGCGTCGACCATCCGCTCGGCGAGGTCCTCGTCGAGCGGCGCGTCGGAGCGCATGACGGTGCGCACGAGCATGGGTCCGACGAAGAGGTCGTTGGCGAGCATGATGTCGACGTCGGCGCGCAGTTCGCCGTTCTCGACACCACGCCGCAGCACGTCGAGCATGACGCGGCGCTGCGGCGCGACGACGGTGGCGTGGTAGGCGTCCCACAGCTTCGGCAGGCTCTTCATCTGCGCGAACACGTTGTGCAGCATGGCGGATGCGCGCATGTTCACGCCGCGCCTGCGCATGTGGTCGAGGAGGGTGATGAGATCGCCGCGCATCGATTCGCCCGCCAGCTCGGGCGGCGGGTCGTCCACCGAGCGCAGGATGTCGACGAAGAGCTCCTCCTTGCCGTTCCAGCGCCGGTAGATGGTGGCCTTGCCGACGCCGGCGGTGCGGGCGATCCGCTCGATGGAGAGCTCCGCGAGCGGCACGCCCTCCTCGATCAGCTTCAGTACGCCCTCGATGATGGCCCGCTCCACGGCCTCGCTGCGGGGACGCCCCCGGACACCTCTGGCTGTGTGGACCACATCTGCTCCGTCTCTCGTATCCGGCGTATCCGGCGTACCGCCAGGCCGATTGTCCCTTCCCGGCCCGGCGCCCCGGTCAACGCCCCGCGCCCACCGGCTCCGCCTCCTTGTGCTCCGCCTCCGGCTCCCGCGGTGCGCGGCCCGGCAGGAACAGGGCGGTGATCACGACGCCGAGCAGGGCGACGCCCGCGCCGCAGAGCGCGGTGATGTGCATGGCGTGCAGGAAGGAGTCGTGGGCCGCGGACACCAGCGGTTCGCCGCGCGGGCCGAGCTCGGCCGCGACGCCGAGCGTGGCCTCGATGGACTCGCCCGCGGTGTGCCGCACCCCGGCGGGCAGCAGGGTGAGCTTGTCCTCGACGCCGCTGCGGTAGGTGGCCGAGAGGACCGAGCCCAGGACGGCGATGCCCAGGGCGCCGCCCACCTGGCGGAAGGTGTTGCTGAGCGCGGAGGCGGAGCCCGCCTTCTCGCGGGGCAGCGCCTGCATGATGACGACGCTCGCAGGCGTCATGATGTGCGCCATGCCGGTGCCCATCAGGAAGAAGATGACCTCCAGGATCCAGATCGGCGTATCGGCCTCAAGGACCGTGAAGGCGGCGAGCATCGCGGCGATGGTGAGCAGCCCGCCGGTACAGACGGCGCGGACGCCGAAGCGGTCGACGACGAGGCGGGCGCGCGGCGCGAAGATGAGCTGGGCCGCGGCGAGCGGGAGCATCAACAGGCCGGTCTGCAGCGGTGAGTAGCCGCGCACACTCTGGGTGTAGAAGACGGCGAAGAAGGTCACGCCCATCAGCGCGAAGAAGACGAGCGCGAGGGCGCTGATGGCCGCCGAGAAGACCCGGTTCTTGAAGTACGAGATGTCGATCGACGGGTGGTCGCTGCGCTTCTCGTACAGGACGAAGACGACGAGTACGGCGAGGCCCGCGGCGACCGTCGCCAGGACCGCGGGGTCGGTGAAGTCGGCGAGCTGGCCGCCCTTGATGATGCCGTAGACGAGCAGCACGAGGCCGACGATGGACAGGCCCACGCCGACCAGGTCGATACGGCCCGGCTTGGGGTCGCGGGAGTCGGGCACGAGCCAGATCATCAGCCCGATCGCGAGGATCACGATCGGCACGTTGACCAGGAAGACCGAGCCCCACCAGAAGTGGTCGAGGAGCACGCCGCCGGTGATGGGGCCGATCGCGATGGCGAGGCCGACGCCGCCCGCCCAGATGCCGATGGCCTTCGGCTGCTCGTCGCGCTCGAAGACGTTCATCAGGACGGCGAGCGTGGCGGGCATCACGAAGGCGGCGCCGAGGCCCATCACCGCGCGGAACAGGATGAGTTGGACGGGCGAGCCGGACTCGGCGGCGAGCGCCGAGCCGATGCCGAAGACGGCGAGGCCCGCGATGAGGACCTTCTTGCGGCCGATGCGGTCGCCGAGCAGTCCGGCGGTGAAGAGCAGTCCCGCGAAGACCAGCGTGTAGGAGTTGATGGCCCATTCCAGGTCGCCCTGGGTGGCGCCGAGGCCGGTGGGGGCCGGGGTCGAGATCGTCTTGATGGCGACGTTCAGGATCGAGTTGTCGAGCACCACGATCAGCAGGCTCAGCATCAGGACACCGAGGATCGCCCAGCGGCGCCGGTGCACGGCTTCCGGTATGCGAGGGGTGGTGACGGCAGGAGAAGTCATGTCCCTCACCCTAGAACCATTTCGATACGAGACCGTCTCGTATTGGAAAGAATTTACCCGCGGCCCGGTGCGCGCCGCCCGGATGGGCCGGATCACGCGGGGGTGCACTAGCCGCCGGGCGGCACACGGTGCCACCATGGAGGTGATCCGGGGACGCCGTGAGGGCGCCTCGAGATGAGAGAAGGAGCCGTTGCGATGACGCAACTTTCGGCTGCCCAGAAGCCGGCAGAGGGTGCCGCCCAGAAGTCCGACAGCAGCAAGGCGCTGTACGGGGGCAAGAGCACCCGCCGCATCACCGTCCGGGACATCACCGCCGCCAAGGAGCGCGGCGAGAAGTGGCCCATGCTCACCGCGTACGACGCGATGACCGCGTCCGTCTTCGACGAAGCCGGCATTCCCGTGATGCTGGTCGGCGACTCGGCGGGCAACTGCCACCTCGGCTACGAGACGACCGTGCCCGTCACCCTCGACGAGATGACCATGCTGTCCGCGGCCGTCGTACGGGGCACGTCACGTGCCCTGATCGTCGGCGACCTGCCCTTCGGGTCCTACCAGGAAGGCGCGGTCCAGGCCCTCCGTTCGGCGACCCGCCTGGTCAAGGAGGCCGGGGTCGGCGCGGTGAAGCTGGAGGGCGGCGAGCGCTCGCTCCCCCAGACCGAGCTGCTCGTCTCATCGGGCATCCCCGTCATGTCCCACCTCGGCCTCACCCCGCAGTCCGTGAACACCATGGGCTACCGCGTGCAGGGCCGCGGCGACGAGGCGGCGCACCGGCTGCTCAGCGACGCGAAGGCCGCGCAGGACGCGGGCGCGTTCGCGGTCGTCCTGGAGCTGGTCCCCGAGGAACTGGCCGCCGAGGTCACCCGCTCCCTGCACATCCCGACCGTCGGGATCGGGGCCGGCGCCGGGTGCGATGCGCAGGTCCTCGTCTGGACGGACATGCTGGGCCTCACCGGCGGCAAGATGCCGCGCTTCGTGAAGCAGTACGCGGATCTGCGGGGCGTCATGAGTGGCGCTGCGCGGGCGTTCGCCGAGGACGTGGTGGGCGGTACGTTCCCCGCGGCGGAGCATGCCGTGCACTAGAGCCATCGCGGCACCACCGGCAGCCCGTCGATCATCCCCCGTCGACGGGCTGTCGCATTTCTTTCGCCGCTTCGCGGCGGTTTTCCCGCCCACCCACCCGATTGCCCGGCGTCGGCCAAGGGGACGGATGCCGGTGAACCGGTGGGTGGGCGGGAAAGATCCACCGCGAAGCGGCGGCACAGGCGCTGTCGGCAGCCTGTCGGTGGTTTGTCGGTGGCGGATGGCACCTTGAGTGCATGACGCGAATCGACAAGAACCCCGGAGGCGCAGCGAGCGCCATCACCGTGCGGGGGCTGGTCAAGCACTACGGCGAGACCAAAGCACTGGACGGCGTGGACCTCGACGTACGCGAAGGAACGGTCGTCGGCGTGCTCGGGCCCAACGGCGCCGGCAAGACCACCCTCGTACGCTGCCTGTCCACCCTCATCACCCCGGACTCCGGCCTGGCCCACGTCGCCGGGTACGACGTGGTGAAGCAGCCCCGCCAGCTCCGCCGGGTCATAGGCCTCACCGGCCAGTACGCATCGGTGGACGAGAAGCTCTCCGGCCGCGAGAACCTGTACATGATCGGGCGGCTGCTCGACCTGTCCCGCAAGGACGCCAGGTCAAGGGCCGACGGCCTGTTGGAGCGGTTCTCGCTCACCGAGGCCGCAGGACGCCAGGCCAAGACGTACTCCGGCGGCATGCGCCGCCGCCTCGACCTCGCCGCCTCGATGATCGGCAGCCCGGCCGTCCTCTACCTGGACGAGCCGACGACCGGCCTCGACCCCCGCACCCGCAACGAGGTGTGGGCCGAGGTCAAGCGCATGGTCGGCGACGGCGTCACCGTGCTGCTCACCACGCAGTACATGGAGGAGGCCGAGCAGCTGGCGTCCGAGCTGACGGTCATCGACCGCGGCAAGGTCATCGCCAACGGCCGCATCGACGAGCTGAAGGCGAAGGTCGGCGGCCGCACCCTGCGCATCCGCCCGGCCGACCCACTGGAGCTGCGCCCGCTGGCGAACGCCCTTGACGACCTGGGCCTGACCGGCCTCGCCACCTCGACCGTGGACACCGAGACCGGCACGGTCCTGGTGCCGATCCTCAGCGACGAGCAGCTGACCGCGGTGGTCGGCGCGGTCACCGCGCGCGGCATCGTGATCGGCTCGATCGCCACCGAACTGCCCAGCCTGGACGAGGTGTTCCTCTCCATCACCGGCCAGAAGGCCAGCACCCCGCAGGACGCCCGTCCCGCCGAACTCGAGGAGGTCACCGTATGAGTGCCACCACCGCAACGGCCCCCCTCCCCGGGGCCGGCCAGGCCGACGGCCGCATAGGCCTGCGCGGCCACGTGCGCCACACCGGCGCCCTGGTCCGCCGCAATCTGCAGTGGATCCGGGCCGATCCCGAGTCGATGTTCGACGCGGTGCTCATGCCCATCGTCTTCACGCTGCTGTTCGTGTACGTCTTCGGCGGCTCCATCGGGCAGGCGCTCGGCGGCGGTCAGGACGCGTATGTGCAGTACGTGGTGCCGGGCATGATGGCGATGATGTCCCTGAACATCGCCATGGCCGTCGGCACGGGCTTCAACCAGGACTTCCAGAACGGCATCATGGACCGCTTCCGGACCCTGCCGATCGGCCAGGGCTCGGTCCTCTTCGCCAAGATCGTGGTGGAGCTGATGCGGATGCTCGTCGCGACGACGATCATGATGATCGTCGGTGTCCTGGTGGGCTTCGACATCACCAACTGGAGCGGTCTGTTCGCCGCCGTGGGCCTGACCGCGCTCTTCGGCTCGTCCGTCATGTGGATCTTCCTGGTCCTCGGCGTCACCATGAAGAGCGCCCAGTCCGTGCAGGCGATGGGCTTCCTGGTCCTGATGCCGCTGCAGTTCGGCTCGTCGATCTTCGCGCCGACGCAGTCCATGCCGGGCTGGCTCGAGGCCTTCACCGACTACAACCCGCTGTCCACGCTCGCGGACTCCGCGCGCGGCCTGATGGTGGGCGGCCCGGCCGCACACGACGTGTGGGTGACGATCGGCTGGGCGGTGGGGCTCACGCTGGTGATGGCACCGATCGCGATCCACAAGTTCCGTACGAAGAGCTGAGCGACACAGAGCGCTGAGCGCGCGGCGCCTCAGTCGATGTATGTGTCGCAGAGGGCGGCGGCTTCCTCGATGGAGAGGCCGCCGCCCTCCGCGTACGCGGCCTCGTACGCGGCGTCACCCAGCGCGGTGCGCGCCGCCTGGACGGCGGCGGCCGTGATGTCGCGCTCCAGAGCGGCCGGGAAGTGGCCGGGCGGCAGGTCCCGCTGGGCCGCGCCGATCAGCCGGGCGGCGTCGCGGGCGTGCCGGCCGCCGTCGACCCCGGCCAGGGCGCGGGCCGCGATGGTGAGGTGAAGGGACGTCACATGCGGCGCGATCATCTTGGTCAGCGGGTCGATGGACTTCTCCACGGCCACCCGCGCCGTGGCCAGGCCCTTGGTGTGCAGGCCGTCCTGGGTGTCGAGCCAGGCCTCGGCGCCGAGCATGAAGCTGTCGAAGACCGCGAAGTCGGCGACCTTGAACTCCTCGCGCAGCAGCCTCAGTTGCTCGCGGGCCTCGGCGGTGCGGCCGGTGCGGCCGAGCAGGTCGACGAGGAAGAAACGGGCGGTGGGCATGGACTCGGAGTGACCGCCCTTGGCGTCGCGGTCCGTCACCCCCCACAGCAGTTCCTCGCCCCGTTCCGGCTGGCCCGCCTCGACGAGGACCGCGCCGAGGCGGGCCGTGAGCACGGTCGCCTGCGCGGGCGCGCCGAGCTGCTCCGCATACTCGATGGCGGCGCTGAAGTCCTCGGCGGCGCGGTCGAAGGCGCCCCGCCGCTCGTGCGCCTCGCCGCGCGAGGAGAGCGCCTCGGCCATGCCCCACACATCGCCGAGCCGGGTGAAGATCTCAAGGGACTCGTCGGCGTCACGGCCCGCGGCGCCGGCCCGGTCCGTTCGGTTGGCGAGGATGTTGGCGCGCTGCTGCAGCGCCGAGGCGAGCTCCCACTCATAACCGCGCTCCCGGCAGGTGGCTATGGTCGCGTCGCTGATGGTGTGCAGCTGGGACGCGTCACCACCGAGCAGCACCGCGAAGAACCAGAAGCTCCCCGGCGACCAGCAGGTCTGCGGAAGGCCCGGCCGGTACGCCTCCCTGATGCCCGCCAGCTTCTCGGCGGCCTCGGGGGTCTGCCACGCCTCCAGGTTCATGTCCATGCAGGAGAGCTGGATGAGATGCACCCCGCGCCGCGCCTCCGCGAGCACCTCGGGGCGCATGGGGAGCGGGGCGTCCGTGCACCGTTCGTAGAGCGGCTCCACGGGTGCGACCGGGCGGGCGAAGGGGTCAGGCCCCAGAGCGACGACATCGCGGGACCAGTTGCGGGTCTCGATGCGCAGATCGCGTATCTGCCAGAACCAGGACAGCGAAAGGACGAGACAGAGCGCCTCCTGCTCGTCCCGCGCGGCGACGGCGTGCCGCAGGGCGGTGCGCAGATTCTCGTACTCGCACTCGAGCCTGTCGACGGCCGCCCGCTGGCCGCTGCCGCGCAGCAGCGGTTCGGTGACGCGGGCGAACTCCCGGAAGTACACCAGATGCGCCCGCTCGGCGGCCGCCCGGTCCCCGGCCTCGTCGAGGCGCTCCGCCGCGTACTCGCCGACGGTCTCCAGGAGCCGGTAGCGCATGCCGCCAAGCGGCGCGGGGGCGGCGACGACGAGGGACTTGTCGACGAGGGAGCCGAGCACGTCGGCGACATCGGCGGGATGGCTCCCCGGGACACCGGCGATCGCCGCGCACACCGCCTCCGCCGCCGCCAGGTCGCAGCCGCCCGCGAAGACGGAGAGGCGGCGCAGGACGGTCCGCTCGGGTTCGTCGAGCAGGTCCCAGGACCAGTCGACGACCGCGCGCAGGGTCTGCTGGCGGGGCAGGACCGTGCGGGCGCCGTTGGTGAGGAGGCGGAAACGGTCGTCGAGGCGGTCGGCGATCTGCCGCGGGGTGAGCATCCGCAGCCGGGCCGCCGCCAGTTCGATGGCCAGCGGAAGGCCGTCGAGCCGTCGGCAGATCTCGGCCGCCGCCGACCGGTCGTCCTCGATGCGGAAGCCCGGCCGTGCCGCCGCGCCGCGGTCGGCGAGCAGCCGCAGCGCCGTCGGCTCCGGGAGGGGTTCCACGGGGCGCAGCAACTCCCCCGGCACGCCCAGGGGTTCACGGCTGGTGGCGAGGACCGTGAGGCCGGGGCAGTGTGCGAGCAGCTGCTCCGCGAGGCGGGCCGCGGCGTCGATGACGTGCTCGCAGTTGTCGAGGACCAGGAGCATCCGGCGGGGCGCGCAGTGCTCGGTGAGGCGTACGACGGGGTCGTCGCCGTGCCGGTCGGACACCGCCCGCATCTCCTCGGCGCCGGCGCCGCGCAGCACCGTCTCGCGGGCGCCGAGCGCGGTCAGGACGGCCTCGGGCACCGCGTCCGGGTCCTCCACCGGGGCGAGCTCGGCCAGCCATACGCCGTCCGGCTCCGTGTCGGCGACGGACTCCGCGGCCTCCTGCGAGAGCCGGGTCTTGCCCGCGCCGCCGGGCCCGAGCAGCGTGACGAGGCGGGCCCGCTCCAGGTCGCCGCGGATGGCCTCGATGTCGGCCTCCCTGCCGACGAAGGAGGTGAGCCTGGCGCGGAGGTTGCCGGGGGTGTGCGGGCGGCTCGCGGGTGGCTGGGTCCGGGGCGGTTCGGTCCCCGGCGCCGTGTAGTGCAGCAACTCCTCGTGGAGGGCGCGGAGTTCGGGTCCCGGGTCGGCGCCTATGCGGTCCGCGATGAGGCGGCGTACGCCGTCGTAGGCCGCGAGGGCCTGAGCCGGGCGGCCCGCGTCGCGCAGCGCCCGCAGCCGCAGGGCCTGCAGCGGCTCGTCCAGGGGGTGGCTCTCGCACAGGGCGGTCAGCTCGGGCAGTGCCTGCTCGGGCCGGCCGAGCGCGAGCGCCGCCGTCAGCCGGGCGCGGCGGGCGTCGAGGCGGCGGGCCTCCCAGCGGGACGCCTGCGCGGTGCGGTCGGGCAGATCGGCCAGGGGCGTGCCGCCCTGCCAGAGCGCCAGCGCGTCGTCCAGGGCCGTCGCCGCCTTCTCGGCGTCGCCGTCCTCGAGCGCGCGGGTGCCTTCGTCGGCGAGGCGCTCGAAGCGGTACAGGTCGATGTCGTCCGGGGCCGCGGCGAGGCGGTAGCCGCCGTCGGCCGAGGTGATCGCGGCGGCGCCGATGGCTCTGCGCAGGCGGCCGATCAGCGCCTGCAGCGCGGCGGGGGCGTCCGCGGGCGGGTCGCCGTCCCACACCTCGTCGACCAGGGCGGATACGGGGACGGTGCGGGGGGCTCGTAGGGCGAGGACCGTGAGGAGGGCGCGCAGCCTTGGCCCGCCGATGGGGGCCTGGGTCCCGTCGGTGTGGAATGCCTGGGTGGTGCCGAGGATTCGGTAGCGCACGGGGTCCATTGTCTCTGGTGTCTTGGGTTGCGGTGGCGGTGGCGGGTGCCGGGCCGTGGGTGGGGCCTCCGGCGGTTCCTTCCCCAACCCCGCCCCTTCCCGAAGATTCCGGCTTCGCCGGCCGTGTGCGTACCGCAGATCACCGGCTTCGCCGAGTTCGTCCTCAAACGCCGGACGGGCTGAAAAATTCAGCCCCTCACCCTCCCCGGAACTCCCCACCCCGCGCGAGTCGTTTTCGGCGTGTGCCGGGGTACGGTCCCGTACGACAACCGGCCCCACCGCCATCCCAGGAGCCCCGCCCCATGACCACCGCTCCCGCCCGACGCAGTGACTCGCGGATCAGTCCCGTCTTTCTCGGGATCGCCGCCGTCACCGCGGTCTCCGGCTGGGCCGCCTGGACCGGATTCGCCGACAACCCGGGGCTCGCGGTCTTTCTCTTCGTGACGGCCGCCTGGATCGTCTCGCTCTGTCTGCACGAGTACGCGCACGCCCGCACCGCCCTGCACAGCGGCGACATCTCCATCGGGGCGAAGGGGTATCTGACCCTCAACCCGCTGAAGTACACGCACGCCCTGCTGAGCATCGTGCTTCCGGTGCTCTTCGTGATCATGGGGGGCATCGGCCTGCCCGGCGGGGCGGTCTTCATCGAGCGGGGCCGGATCAGGGGGAAGTGGAAGCACAGCCTGATCTCTGCCGCGGGGCCGCTGACGAACGTGCTCTTCGCCGTGGTCTGCACGGCGCCCTTCTGGCTGGACGCGCTCTCCGGCGTCCCGGACACCTTCCGGTACGCGCTGGGCTTCCTCGCCCTGCTCCAGGTGACGGCCGCGATCCTGAACTCGCTGCCCATCCCGGGCCTCGACGGCTACGGCGTCATCGAGCCGTGGCTTTCGCACAAGATCCGCCGTCAGGTGGAGCCGTTCGCGCCGTTCGGCCTGATCGCGGTCTTCGGCATCCTGTGGATCCCCGAGGTCAACGTGGCCTTCTTCGACGCGATCGACGCGATCCTGCGCGGACTCGGCGTCAGCGAGTGGGACACGTACTGGGGCCTTGAGCTGTACCGCTTCTGGGACGGGGCGCCGGACATCCCGGAGGTCGCCGGCCCGTAGCCGTCAGCCCGTGGCGGCGGCGTCCCGCTCGATCTTCGCGCGCCGCAGGTAGTACCACGCCATGTTCGACGAGAGCCCGGCGATCAGCACCCAGACGATGCCGAGCCAGTGGCCCTGGACGAAGGAGACCACGGCCGCGACGACGGCGAGGGCGCAGACCGTGAGGGCGTAGAGAGCGAGGCGGGGCATGGGGGTCGGCTCCTGATCGGATGTCGGGGTGCGTCGTGACGTACGCCCTCCAGTGTCCCCCATGCCCGTCGGCGTCCTAGACGTCGGTGACCCGCAGCCCCGCGTGCGCCTTGTAGCGGCGGTTCACGGAGATCAGGTTGGCCACGAGGGACTCGACCTGGTGGGCGTTGCGGAGACGGCCCGCGAAGACTCCCCGCATGCCGGGGATGCGGGCGGCGAGCGCCTGGACGATGTCCGTGTCGGCACGGGCCTCGCCGAGCACCATCACATCGGTGTCGATCTCCTCGACGGCCGCGTCCTGGAGCAGGACCGCCGACAGGTGGTGGAAGGCGGCCGTGACGCGGGAGTCCGGCAGCAGGGCGGCGGCCTGCTCGGCGGCGCTGCCCTCCTCGGGCTTCAGGGCGTAGGCGCCCTTCTTGTCGAAGCCCAGCGGGTTCACGCAGTCGACGACGAGCTTGCCCGCCAGTTCGTCGCGCAGGGACTCCAGGGTCTTCCCATGTCCCTCCCACGGCACGGCGACGATCACGATGTCGCTGCGCCGCGCGCACTCCGCGTTCTCGGCGCCCTCGACGCCCAGGCCGAGCTCGTCGGCCGCGGTCTGCGCACGCTCGGCCGCGCGGGAGCCGATGATCACCTTCTGGCCGGCGCGGGCCAGGCGGTAGGCGAGGCCGCGGCCCTGGTCGCCGGTGCCGCCGAGCACGCCGACGACGAGCCCGGAGACGTCGGGCAGCTCCCAGGGATCCTTGGCGGGAGCCTTCTGCACACTGTCGTTAGAGGTCATACGGCCGACCTTACTCACCGCCGATGTGCGGCCTCCGTCAGGCCAGTGCCTCCACCGGTATCCGCCGGAAGGTGATCGTCTCGTACGCGCTGAAGTCGCCCGTCTCATAGAGGAGTCCGACGGTCCCGTCGTCGACGCGCACGAGATCGGAGTACGCGGCGGGCAGCCCGTCCACGGTGTGGGCGTCCCGCCAGGTGGTGCCGCCGTCCCGGCTGCGGCGCACCGTCATCAGGGCGCGGAAGCCGGGGTCGGCGGGCCCGGAGAACAGCAGCACGTCGGGCGTACGCAGCTGAAGGACGCTGCATTCGACGACGGGGCCGACGAGCCCGGCCTGCGGCCGGAAGGGCTTGACGAGGCTCTGGCCGCCGTCGCGGGAGTGGGCGTCGGCGCGGGTGCCGGGGGACGGCGAGTCGTTGCGGGTGTTGAAGTAGAGCCGCCCGTCGGGGAGTTCGGCCGCGGTGGTCTCGTTCACGTTCACATAGCCGTCGGTGTTGTCGTCGATGTAGCCGATCCGCCAGTTCTGGCCGAGGTCGTCGCTGAGCAGGCAGTGGCCGCCGTTGTACTTGCCCTCGGTGCCGTTGTCCGTGCCGGCGGGCGGCAGGGAGTGGTTGGCGGGGACGACGACCCGGCCCGTGCTGGTCTGCACGGCATGCCCGGGGGTGGTCGCGTACCACCGCCAACTCGCCTTCTTCACCTGCCCGGTGATCTCCCGGGCCGCCGACCAGGTCAGACCGTCGTCGTCGCTGTGCTGCACCCAGATCCTGCGTCCGTTCGCCGCGGAGACCTTGCCGCGGCGGATGGCGTCCTCGGTCGCCGCGGCGGCGTTGCGGACGTGGACGAGCAGGACGCGTCCGGTGGCCAGGACGACGGGGGCGGGGTTGCCCGCGAGGTCGGCGCCGTTCTTGGCGACGACCTGGAGCGGGCCCCAGGTGCGGCCGCCGTCGGTGGACCGCTTCATGACGACGTCGATGTTGCCGAAGTCCTCCTGCGAGCCGACCCTCCCTTCGCAGAAGGCAAGCAGGGTGCCTGAGTTCGTACGGACGACGGCGGGAATCCGGAAGCTCGCGTACCCCTCGCGCCCCGCCCGAAAGGGAACAGTTGTCTCATCAGCCATCCCGGGTCACTCCCCACCCGGGGCGAATTCCCGGTGAACTCCACCTAACGAGTGGCTTGTTGGGGCAGGATGCGGCCTCATGGACGCAGTAAGGGTCGCGCTGCTGCGCGAAGTGCTCGCCGGAACCGAGTGGCCGAGCGCCACCCGCCGCTTCGCGAAGACGCTGCGGTCCTCCGTGGTGCCGCACGGCGGCGGGCTGCTCCTGGTGGGCACGGAGGAGTACGAGCCCTGGCATCTGGCCGCGCATCTCGTGGACGAGGCGGCGTGGTCCGGGACGCCCGAACTGACGCCCACGCTCGTACGGCACCGGGTGCGGGCGGGCGACCCCGCCCACCTGTCCACCGGGCTCGGGCGGATCGAGGCGGCGCGGCGCGGCGAGACGCTGCTCGTGGTGGCGCCGGACGCGCCGGGCGCCGGGCTCCTTGAGCGGGTGCACGACGCACGGGCGGCGGGGGCGACGGTCCTCGCGCTCGACTCCGGGGACCGCGAGCTGCACTCCATGGCGCACGAGGCGCTGACCGTCCCGGACTCCCCCGACCTTGACCTCGACACGGTCCAGCACCTGGTGAGCGCGGCGTCCGGCGAGAACTCGCTGCCGGCGGCGCGGGGCAGACGCCGGCTGCGCGACCGCCTCTCCCGCCTCGCCGACCAGCTGACGGCGCCGCCGCCGGCACGGTGGTAATTCGGTTGCCGGTACGCGGGCCAGGCGCTGAGCATGGCTTTCCGTGTCCCTCTCCTCCTCCTCGATACTGCCCGACCTCTCGCCGTGGCGATCCACCCGTGATTTCCGGCTGCTGTGGGTCCAGGGTCTCGTCACCAACTTCGGCAGCTTCATGGCGCTGGTCGCCCTGCCGTTGCAGATCAAGGAGCTGACGGACTCGCCGCTCGCGGTCGGCGCGATGGGGGCGGTCGAGCTGGTGCCGCTGATCGTCTTCGGTCTGTACGGGGGTGCGCTCGCCGACGCCGTGGACCGCCGCAAGGTGATCCTTCTGACGGAGGCGGGCCTCGGCCTGCTCGCCGCGATCCTCTTGGTGAACGCGCTGCTGCCGGAGCCGATGCTGTGGCCGCTGTACGTCGTGGCGGCGGGCGTATCGGCGCTCGCGGGCCTCCAGCGCCCGGCACTGGACTCGCTGATGGCCCGCATCGTGCCGCACGACCAGCTCACGGCGGCGGCCGCGCTGAACTCGCTGCGCTGGAACGTCGGCGCGATCGCGGGCCCTTCGCTCGCGGGCCTGGTCGTGGCGTTCGCCGGACACGCGTCCGCGTACGCGGTGACGGTCGTCGGCTTCGCCGTATCCGTGGCCCTGTGCGCCCGCATCGCGCCGGCGCCCGCCGCGCACGACGCGGAGAAGCCGTCGCTGCGGGGCCTTGCGGAGGGTGCGCGGTACGCGTGGTCGCGGCCGGTACTGCTCGGGACGTACGCGATCGACATGGCGGCGATGTTCTTCGCCTTCCCGAACACGATCTTCCCGTTCCTCGCGGAGGATCTTGACGCGGAGTGGTCCCTTGGTCTGATGTACGCGGCCGGGGCGATCGGTTCGCTGCTGCTCAGCCTGACCAGCGGGTGGACGTCACGGGTGCGGCGGCACGGGCTGCTCGTCGTGTTCGGGGCGGCGGGGTGGGGGCTCGCGATCACGGCCGCCGGGTGGTTCTCGAATGTGTGGCTGGTGCTTGCGTGCCTGGCCCTGGCGGGTGCGGGCGACATGCTGAGCGGGCTCGGCCGCTCCACCATCTGGAACCAGACGATCCCGGACGAGCTGCGGGGCAGGCTCGCCGGCATCGAGGTCCTCTCCTACAGCGTGGGCCCCCAGCTGGGCCAGGTCCGTGCGGGGGCCGCCGCCGGCTGGACGGGGACGCGGACTGCCGTCTGGTCGGGCGGTCTTGCCTGCGTGGCGGCGGTGGGGGCGCTGACCGCGGCGCTGCCGAAGCTGGTGTCGTACGACGCGAGCACGGACGCGGACGCCATCCGCCGCCGGAAGCTGTCTGCCACGGCGTAGGGCTTTGCTGGACGGGGCGGGGCCTACTCCGTGGCGGGGGGGGGGGGGGGCGAGTCGGCTGACCCCGCGTCGGCGGCACCGTCTTCCGCCGCTTCGCGGCGTTTCCCGCCCGCCCACCCATTACCCCAGGGCGAACGGGTGGGCGGGCGGGGAACCACCCCCGGCAGGGACTAGTCCTCGCCCTCGCGGGAGGGGGCGTCATGCCACCTGGGGTCCGTCTCCCACTCCAGGTTCCGCTCGGCGGCGGTCTGCATCGCCCGCTCGGCCTCCTCCCGGGAGCCGTAAGGACCGAAGCGGTCCTTGCCCGGACAGTCGGGGCCCTCCTCGACCCTCTGATGCTCCAGGCAGTAGTACCACTCACCCGGTTTGCCGACAGTCCGCTTCTTGAACAGAGGCATGGTCTGCTCCTCTCTCTCCCGCCATGCTGCCCCACACCACCTGGTTAGACTCGCTGGCATGTCTGGCCAGTCACTGCTCGTCCCAGGGGAGCTCTCCCCCATCCGCCCCGTTCCGGGAAACATCAGGCGCCCGGAGTACGTGGGGAAACCCGCACCCACCCCGTACACGGGGCCCGAGGTGCAGACCCCCGAGACCATCGAGCTGATGCGCACCGCGGGCCGTATCGCCGCGCGCGCGATGGCCGAGGCCGCCAAGCACATCGCCCCCGGTGTCACCACCGACGAGCTGGACCGTGTCGCGCACGAGTACATGTGCGACCACGGCGCCTACCCCTCCACGCTCGGCTACCGCGGCTTCCAGAAGTCGCTGTGCACCTCGGTCAACGAGGTCATCTGTCACGGCATCCCGGACTCCACCGTCCTCAAGGACGGCGACATCATCAACCTCGACGTGACGGCCTACATCGGCGGCGTGCACGGCGACAACAACGCCACGTACCTGGTCGGCGACGTCGACGAGGAGTCCACGCTGCTCGTGGAGCGGACCCGCGAGTCCCTCAACCGCGCCATCAAGGCGGTCAAGCCCGGCCGCCAGATCAACATCATCGGCCGTGTCATCGAGTCGTACGCCAAGCGCTTCGGCTACGGCGTCGTCCGCGACTTCACCGGCCACGGCATCAACACGTCCTTCCACTCCGGCCTGATCGTCCCGCACTACGACAGCCCGCACGCCACGACCGTGATCCAGCCCGGCATGACGTTCACCATCGAGCCGATGCTGACCCTTGGCACGCACGACTACGACATGTGGGACGACGGCTGGACCGTCGTGACGAAGGACCGCAAGCGGACCGCGCAGTTCGAGCACACGCTCGTGGTGACGGACAGCGGGACGGAGATCCTTACGCTTCCCTGAACACGCATCCCCGGGCTCTGAGCGGGTAGCGTTTTTACCGACAGGACGTCGGGAACCAGTTGACTTAGGTAAGCCTAACCTGAATCATCGGTAGCGGTCGCACTGGTTCCCGTCATTCTTCGGCTTCGGAGGTCCCTCATGGATACGCCGTCCACGCCCTTCTCCACGGTGATCCGCACCGCCTCGCACGAGCAGCACACGGAGGCGGAGACCTCGACGTTCATGAGCGACCTGCTCGGCGGCAAACTGGGCGTCGACGCGTACGCGCGCTACACCGAGCAGCTGTGGTTCGTGTACCGCGCCCTGGAGGACGCCGCGCAGGCCCTGCGGGACGACCCGGTCGCGGGCCCGTTCATACAGCCCGAGCTGCTGCGCGTGACCGAGCTGGAGCGGGACCTCGCGCATCTGCGGGGCGCGGACTGGCGGGAGGGCCTCACGCCGCTGCCCGCCACGGCGGCGTACGCGGCGCGGGTGGCCGAATGCGCGCGGACCTGGCCCGGCGGTTACGTGGCCCACCACTACACCCGCTATCTCGGCGATCTCTCCGGGGGCCAGATCATCCGCGGCAAGGCGGAGCAGGCGTGGGGCTTCGACCGCAAGGGTGACGGCGTCCGGTTCTACGTCTTCGAGGACATCTCCAACCCGGCGGCGTTCAAGCGGGGTTACCGGGAGCTGCTTGATGCGCTCGGGGAAGTCGTGCCTGATGAGTTGGAGCGGCAGCGGATCGTTGACGAATGCAAGCGCGCTTTCGCCTTGAATACGGCGGTCTTCCGCGAACTGGGCCAGGAGTTCCCGCTCTCGGCGTAGGCGGCACCGCCCTGGGGCACCGCGCAAGCCCACCGCTCCGCGGCGGATCTTTCCCGCCCACCCACCCGATTACCCGGCAGCGCTTCCAGCCTGCCGACGCGCCGTTGTCGTCCGTACCGCCGCTTCGCGGCGATCTCTCCCACCCACCCGCCCGATTACCCCGCAGCGGCCCCAGCCCACCGACGCGCCGTCGTCGACCGCGCCGCCCTACCGCCGCGGCCTTCCCACCCACCCGCCCGATTGCCCGGCAGCCGGCTGGCTTCAGGCCGTCCGGCGCGCTCGCCGTCGTCGGCCGCGCGCCCGCTTCGCGGCGCATCTTTCCCGCCCACCCGCCCGAAACTCCGCAGCTGCCCACCCACCCCCATCAGCGTGGTTCTTCAGCCCGTCCGGCGTTTGAGGACGAACTCGGCGGAGCCGGTGATTGGCGGTCACCCCGGCCGGCGGAGCCGGAAAGTTCGGGAAGGGGCGGGGTTGGGGAAAGAACCGCCGGAGGCAGGCCTCAGCCCGAGACGAGCCGCACCCGACCTCCCACCTCGATCAGACCCCCCGGCCCCGGTGCAGTCAGAAGTTGCGAGCCACGCCCCTGCGTGATGTTCAGCGCCCGGCCCAGTTGATGGGTCAGCAGCAACGCCGCCGCGCCTGTGGCCTCGTCCTCGTCGATTCCGTCGTCCCTGCCGGGAAAGGCGCGGGCGCGGACCCGCCCCGCCGCCTCGTCCTCCCACGCCCACGCATAGATCCACTCCCCCGGCGGCGGCACCCGCAGCGCCGCCACCTCCGCCACGCTCCCGTAAGAACGCAGCGTCCGCCCCGGCGCCCATTCCGCCCGCGCAGCGATCCAGCTGAACTCCCCGTCCTGGCGGGCCTCCACCACCCCCGCGGGCGTGACCAGTTCGGGGATGTCCAACAGCCAGGACGTACCGACGCAGGGATGGCCGGCGAACGGCAGCCGCAGCGTGGGCGTGTAGATGTCGATGACCCCGCGCTCGGGGTCATCGACGAACACCGTCTCGCTGAAGCCCAGCTTCGCGGCCACCGCCTGCCGGTCACCGCGAGCGGCCACGCGGGCCCCGTCGCGCACGACACCCAGTTCATTGCCGTGCCGACCGTCGGGCCCGCAGAAGACCCTCAGCACATCAAGCCCGTCAGGAAGTTGCGTCATCCGGGCATTCAAGCACCCTCAGTCGAAGCATTCTCAGGAGACGCGGCGCCGCGCCACGTACACCGCGCCCGCGCCCGCCACGACGACCGCCCCGGCCACGCCGATCAGCGCACCGGTCGGCGTCGACGAACCGGTGGACGCCAGCGAGCCCCCCGTACCCCCGCCGACCGAACCGCCGCCGCCCAGCGAAGCCGAACCCCCGCCGGTGGAACCGGAGTCGGCCGAGCCGCCACCACCCGTGGAGCCGCTGCCGCCGCTGCCGCCCGGCAGCTCGGCACCGTCGGCGACCGAGAGCGCCACCGTGACCGGGTCGATCGCGTCGCCCTCCTTGTACATGGAGCCCGTCGTCTCGTTGGCGAACTGCTCCGCGCCCGCCGCCGTGAACGCCGCCGGGATCTTGTCGAGCAGCACGACGTCGTCCTTCGCCTCGTACGAGGCCTTGGAGAGGTCCAGCGTCGCGAACTTCACGTTGTCGTTGGTGCCCTTGGGCGTGGTGACGTCCACGGTCAGCGTGCCCTTGGCGCCGTCCGCCGCGACCTTGATGTCGCTGAACTTCATGTCGATGCCGTGTGCCTTGTACGCGAAGCGGACGGCGCCGCCGAAGGACGCGGTCAGCTTCTTGGCGTCGGCGTCCAAGTCGGCCTTGGCGTAAGGGAAGTCGTAGCCGTTGTCGTTCTTCTCGGCGCCGCCGGAGAGCGTGGCGCCGCCGCCGGACTCGATGTAGCGGCGGAAGGACTCCTTGACGCCCCAGGCGAGCGAGCCGTCGTAGACCTTGCCCGCGGGCGCCTCGGCGTCGGACGTGGTGGTCGGCTTCGGGGTCGCGGTCGGCTTGTCCGTCGGCTTCGGGGTCTCGGAAGGCTTCTCCGTCGGCTTCGGCGTCTCCGTGGGCTTGTCAGTCGGCTTCGGGGTTTCCGTCGGCTTCTGCGTCGGGGCGCCGGCCGCCTTCACCGTCAGGGTGGCCGGGTCGAGCTTGTCGCCCTCCTTGTACATGCCGTTGAACGCCTTGGCTCCGTCCGCCGTCAGCGTCGCCGGGATGTCCTTGAACGTCATCGCGCCGCCCTCGCCCTGGCCGGGCTTGATGCCGGTCAGGTCGAGCTTGGCGAGGTCGATGTCGTTCTGGGCGGTGCCGTTGAGGCTGACGTCGGCCTGGATGGCGCCGCCCGTGCCCTCGGTGCGGACCTTCACGTCGGACATCTTGATGTCGAAGCCGTGCGCCGTGGAGGAGAAGCGGACCGCGCCCTTGAAGGCGGTGTCGGTGGCGTGCGTCCCCGTGTCGTACGTCCCCGTGCCGTCGGTGAAGGTGAACACCCCGTTGTCCGCCGCCTGCTTGGCGCCGTCCGTGGCCTCGATCTTGCCCAGGGCCATGCCCGTGACGTACTTGCGGAAGGACTCCTTGAAGCCCCAGTCCAGCGTGCCGTCCTTGAGCTCGACCTGCGGCGCCGCGGCGGCGCCGTCGGCGGCGAGCGCGGGAAGGGTGAGGGCGGTCGCGCCGAGCGTGACGGCGGTCGCGACGGCTGCGGCGAGGGTTATGGGACGACGAATGGCGGCCATGGTCGGTCTTCTCCTTGAGAGACGGGTGAGGAAGTGAGCTGGCGTGGGTGACCCGGAAGGGTCAGGAATCGGAGCCTGTGGTCTGCTCGGTCGTCGCGGTCGCCTCGGGCGTCGCGCGCTTCTTGCGTACGACGCCGAACGCGACCGCCGCGGCGAGCAGCAGTGCCACGCCCGCGCCCACGGCGATCGGCACGGCGGGCGACGAGGAGTCGGCCGAGTCGGCGGCGTTCTGCGTCTTCGGCCCGGTCGCCTTCTTCGGCTGCGGTGTCGGGCTCGCGGACGAGCCGATGTCCGGCAGCGCGGGCAGCTTCGCGTCGGCGTCGAGGGCGACGGCGAGCGAGAGCGGGTCCATCGCGGAGCCCGCCTTGTACATGGACCCGAAGGCCTTCGCGCCGTCGCCGGTGAGCTTCGTCGGCACCTCGGTGAGGGAGACGAGGCCGTCCTTCGGCTTCAGCTCCCCGGCCGCGAAGGTGACCAGCGGGGCCTTCTTCAGCGTGACGCCCTTGTCGCCCTTGCTTTCGACGTCCGCGAGGAGCGTGCCCTTGCCGTCCTTCACCTCGACGGCGACCTTGCTCAGCGCGAGGTCGAGGCCGTGTTCCCCGGTGAAGCGCACCGTCCCCGCGAAGTCCGCGTCGAGGGTCTGCTTCTTCTTGTCGTACGTTCCCTGGCCCTCGGGGAAGCGGAAGTACGCGCCGCCGTCCTGCGCCCCGGCGGACAGTTTCCACTCGCCCTTGGCGATGGATCCGGTGACGTACTCCCGGAAGGTGCGGCGCACGCCCCAGTCGACGGCGGCGTCCTCGACGCGGCCCGCCTTCGTCTTCTTCCCGGGCTCCGCCGGCTTCGGCGACGGCTTCTTCGACGGCTTGTCGGAGCCGGACTTCGCCGCGAGGTCCGTCGACAGGCTCACCCGGTCGAGCTCGGTGCCTGCCGTGTAGTACCCGGCGAAGGCCTTCGCCCCCTGTGAAGTGAGCGTCGCGGGAAGGTTGTTGAGGGCGATCGGGCCCGAGCCGCCCAACATGTCGATGCCGGACATGCCGAGGGTCGCGAGCGGCACCTGGGCGTTGGTCGTGACCTTGCCCGTGCCCTTCTCCTTGCTGACCATGTCGGCGTGGAGCGTGCCGGAGCCGCCGGAGATCTTGACGGTGGGGTTGCTGATGGTGAGGTCGAGCTCGTACGAGCCGCCCTTCTTGTGCCCCAGGAAGTGCACTCCGCCGGAGAACCCGGCGGTGAAGGCCCCGCTGTCCGGGTCGTACGACCCCTTGGCCGAATGGAAGCGGAACTGGCTGCCGCCGACCGTGGCCGCGCCGCCCTGCAGCGTCGAACTCCCCTGGGCGATGGGCCCGGTCACGTAACTCTGGAAGGAGGATTTGATGCCCCAGTCGAGCCGTCCGCCCTGGACCGTGCGGCTCTCCGCGTGCGCGATGGCCGCGGGAAGCAGCGCCGCGACGAGCGCGGTGAGCATCGCCACCGCTCCGGCGCGGGCGATGGCTCGCGTCTGTCTTGACGACGACATGGGAACCCTCCGAGTGTGGCTAATGAGGTAAGGCTAACCTAAACTACGATCACTCCGGCTGGAACCCCCAACCCCGGCCACCCGGATCTCGGCCGGCTCAACAACACGACAGGACGGTGGAATTCGGTGCTTCGCATGCCGCGCCCACTCCGTATCGCCGGTGCGTGGACCGCCGTTCTCGCCCTGGCCCTCACGGGCTGTGGATCATCGTCGGACGACGGTGGCGCCACGTCCCCGAAGGCGAAGACGGCGGCCTCCGCACCCGACCGGGTCGAGCCCTTGAAGTCCCGCCCCGACCCTGTGCTCCCCGCCACCGTCACTTCGGCCGACGACAAGTTGGTCACCGTCAAGGACACGAGCCGGATCGTGCCGCTCACCGGCAGCCTGAGCGAGATCGTGTTCACGCTCGGCCTCGGCGAGAACGTCGTGGCCCGCGACATCACCGCGACCTTCGAGCAGGCCAAGAAGCTGCCGGTGGTGACACGTGCGCACGACGTCTCGGCGGAGAGCGTGCTCTCCCTGAAGCCGACGGTCGTCCTCGCGGACACCTCCACGGGGCCGGCCGAGGCGATCGACCAGATCCGTGACGCGGGCGTCCCGCTGGTCGTCCTCGACCCGGCGAAGAGCCTCGACGACGTGGGGCCGCGGATCGACGCGGTGGCCAAGGCCCTGGGCGTGAAGAAGGCGGGCGACGAGCTGAAGTCCCGTACAGAGAAGCGGATCTCGGCGGTACGGGACTCTATCCCCGCGTCCGCCCGCACCGAGAAGCCGCGCGTGGCCTTCCTCTATCTGCGCGGGTCCGCCTCCGTCTATCTGCTCGGCGGGCGCGATTCGGGGGCGAGTTCGCTTCTGGAGGCGGCGGGCGCGGTCGATGCGGGCAAGGCGTCAGGGCTGAAGAAGGACTTCACCGCGATCACCAGCGAGGCGTTGGCCGATGCGGCGCCGGACGCGATTCTCGTGATGTCCAAGGGGCTTGAATCGGTGGACGGCGTGGACGGGCTGCTCAAGATCCCCGGCGTCGCCGAGACCCCCGCGGGGCTCGACCGCCGTGTCGTCTCGATCGACGACGGGGTGCTGTTGAACTACGGGCCGCGGACGGATGAGGTGCTGAAGTCTTTGGTGGGGCAGTTGTACGGGGGCGGGAAGTGACGGTCCTGACCAAGCCCGCGGACGCCGAGCCGGCCGCCGAAGAGCCGACGGCTCCCGAAGGCCGCCGCCGGGGCATGGCCGTCCCCCTGGCCTTCGGTCTCGTCGGCGTACTCGTTCCCCTCTGTCTCCTCTCCGCCGGAATCGGCGCGTACGACATCCCGCTCGGGGACGTCCTCGGTTCCGTCCGGCATCGGATGGGGCTCGGCGGGAGTGCGCTCGACCGGGTCGGGGAGAGCGTGCTGTGGAACGTGCGGCTGCCACGGGTGACGCTCGCCCTGCTGGTCGGGGGGTCGCTGGGGTGCGCCGGGGCGCTGATGCAGGGCGTCTTCGGGAATCCGCTCGCCGAGCCCGGGGTCATCGGGATCTCGGCGGGCGCGGCCGTCGGCGCGGTCGCGTCGATCGCGCTGGGACTGAGCTTCTTCGGGAACTGGACGGTGACGGTGTGCGCGTTCGTCGCCGGGCTCGCGACCGTCCTTCTCGTGTACGTGCTCTCGCGCGACGGCGGGCGTACGGAGGTCGTCACGCTCATCCTCACCGGGATCGCCGTGAACGCCTTCGCGGGGGCGCTGATCGGGCTCTGCATCTTCTTCGCGGACAACGCGCAGATCACCCAGATCACGTTCTGGCAGCTCGGCTCGCTCGCCGGTGCGACCTGGCCGAAGGTGCTCGCCGTGCTGCCGTGCGCGGTGGCCGGACTTGCCGTCGCGCCGCTGTACGCACGGAAGTTGGACCTCCTCGCGCTCGGCGAGCGGCCCGCGCGGCATCTGGGGGTCGACGTCGAGCGGCTGCGGCTCGTGCTGGTTCTCGTGGTGGCGCTGCTGACCGCGGCCGCGGTGGCCGTCGCCGGGATCATCACGTTCGTGGGGCTGCTCGTGCCGCATCTGCTGCGGATGGCGGCGGGCCCCGGGCATCGCTTCCTGGTGCCGGGCAGTGCGCTTGGCGGGGCGGTGGTCCTTGTCGGCGCGGACCTGGCGGCGCGTACGGTCGCGGCGCCGGCCGAGCTGCCGCTGGGGGTACTCACGGCGCTCTTCGGCAGCCCGTTCTTCTTCTGGCTGTTGCGCAGGACCCGTCGCAGGCAAGGGGGTTGGGCATGATCGGGCGGATCGCCCACCGGCTGTTCTCCTCCGGCGGCGGACGCGTCCTGCCGGGGCCGGTCTCCCCCGGTGATGCGCTCGCGGAGGTTTCCGACCTGCGGGTGCGGCTCGGGGGGCGGGAGGTGCTGGCCGGGGTGTCCCTCACCGCGCGGGCGGGTGAGGTGCTGGCCCTCGTCGGGCCCAACGGGGCGGGTAAATCAACCCTGTTGGCGGCGCTGGCCGCGGACATCGCGGCGGACGAGGGGAGCGTGCGCGTCTGCGGGCGCCCGGTCACCCAGTGGCCGGCCCGTGAACTCGCCCTGCGGCGTGCGGTGTTGCCGCAGGCGGCCGCGCTGTCCTTTCCGTTCGCGGTGGAGGACGTCGTCCGCATGGGGCGCGCACCCTGGGCGGGGACGGCCCTGGAGGACGACGACGACCGTGTCGTACATGAGGCGATGGCCGCGACGGAGGTCGGCGAGTTCGCCGCCCGTTCCTTCTCCGCGCTGAGCGGCGGCGAGCGGGCGCGGGTCGCGCTGGCCCGGGTCCTGGCCCAGCAGGCACCACTCCTTCTGCTCGACGAGCCGACGGCGGCGCTGGACCTTCGCCACCAGGAGCTGGTCCTGCGGATCTGCCGGGAGCGGGCCGCCGCGGGGGACGCGGTGGTGGTGGTCCTGCATGACCTGGGGCTTGCGGCGGCGTACGCGGACCGGGCGGTGGTGCTGCGCGGCGGGGCGGTGGCCGCGGAGGGCCCTCCGGGCGAGGCGTTCACCGGAGAGCTCCTGAGCAAGGTCTACCGCCAGCCGGTGGAGGTGTTCCCGCATCCCCGTACGGGGGCTCCGCTGGTGACGCCGGTGCGGGGCTGAGGGGCGCCCCCTCAATTCCGCCGCTTCGCGGCGGAATTTTTCCCGCCCACCCACCCGATCGCCCCGAAGCCGCCCACCCAACCCCCATCGGCCGACTCCTTGACCCGCACTTTGCCACCCCATGAAGCCCCCATCACCCCACCGTGACACCCCCGTAAGCACCGCCGAACACTGAGAGGTGAATCACGGAACGGCTGGGTATCGACCAGGTAAGGCTCAGTTAAGTTAGGTCCGCCTCACCGGCATGCCATGCCGGAATCGTCCGTGAACCCCGCCTTGGAGCCCCTATGCGCCCCGTCCGCCTCTCCGCCGCCACTGCCATCGCCGCAGTGGCAGCACTCACCGCCGTCACGGGCTGCACCGAGAAGAGCGACGGCAAGGGCGGCGGCGGGAACACCGTCGAGGTGACCGCCACCGACGACAAGTGCGAGGTCTCCAAGACCAAGCTCTCCGCCGGGCACGTCGAGCTCGCCATCGAGAACAAGGGCTCCAAGGTCACCGAGGTCTACCTCCTCTTCCCCGACGACCGCATCGTCAGCGAGCGCGAGAACATCGGCCCCGGCACCAAGCAGAAGCTGACCGCCGAGGTGAAGTCCGGTTCGTACCAGATCGCCTGCAAGCCCGGCATGAAGGGCGACGGCATCCGCCAGAAGGTCACCGTCAGCGGCGGCAAGGCCGTCAAGCGCGACCCGCGCCTGGACAAGGCCGTCGCCGACTACCGCGCCTACGCGCAGGAGCAGGCCGACGCGACGCTGCCCAAGGTGAAGCTCTTCACCGACGCCGTCCGCAAGGGCGACATCGAGGCCGCGAAGAAGGCGTACGCCAACTCCCGCATCGGCTGGGAGCGCACCGAGCCGGTCGCCGAGTCCTTCGGTGACATCGACCCGAAGGTCGACCTCCGCGAGGACGGCCTGGCGGAGGACCAGGACCTGGAGAAGGACTGGACGGGCTGGCACCGTCTGGAGCGGTCCCTGTGGCAGGACAAGAAGATCGGCGAGCGGGACAAGGAGCTCGCCACTCGTCTTGACAAGGACCTCAAGGACTGGCAGAACCGGGTCGGCAAGGCCGTGATCACCCCGACCTCCATGGCCAACGGCGCCAAGGAGCTCCTCGACGAGGTCGCCACCGGCAAGGTCACCGGCGAGGAGGAGCGCTACTCGCACACCGACCTCGTCGACTTCAAGGCGAACGTCGAGGGAGCGGAGAAGGCGTACGGACTGCTGAAGGCCGTCGCGTCCGAGAACGACCCGGCGCTCACCAAGGAGCTCGACAAGCAGTTCGCGGCCCTGGACAAGCTGCTCGGCAAGTACCGCACGGGCGGCGGCGAGGACTCGTACACCTTCAAGTCGTACGACAAGCTCGGCAAGGCGGACGTCAAGGAGCTGCAGAACGGCGTCAACGCCCTCGCGGAGCCGCTGTCGAAGCTGGCCGCCGCAGTTGTCGGCAAGTCCAAGTAGGAGCAAGGGCAGAGGCAAGGGGGAACCGAGCGATGACTGAGATCACGAGCGGCACCGACGGTGCGTCCATACCGGACGAGGACACCAACTCCGCCTCCCCTTCCCGGCGTTCACTCCTCGGCTGGGGCGGCGCCGGGCTCGCGCTCGGTGCCGCTGTCACGGGCGGCGCGGTGGCGGTGGGGCGGTCCGGTGACGAGACCGTGCCCGCGGCGTCGGCGGGCGGCGCGGTCGCCTTCCACGGCAGGCACCAGGCAGGCATCGCGACCGCCGTACAGGACCGGCTTCACTTCGCCGCGTTCGACGTGAAGACGGACGACCGCGAGCAGTTCGTGCAGCTCCTCAAGGACTGGACGAAGGCCGCCGCGCGGATGACGGCGGGGCACGAGGTCGGCGATGGCGCCTACGGCGGTCTCGCCGAGGCGCCGCCGGACGACACCGGTGAGGCGCTCGGCCTCAAGCCGTCCCGGCTCACGCTCACGATCGGCTTCGGTCCGAGCCTCTTCGAGAAGTTCGGGCTCAAGGACCGGCGGCCCGAGGCCCTGGTCGATCTGCCCAAGTTCCCCGGCGACAACCTCGACAAGTCCCGTGGCGGCGGCGACATCTGCGTACAGGCCTGCGCGGACGACCCGCAGGTCGCCGTGCACGCGATCCGCAATCTCGCCCGCATCGGCTTCGGCAAGGTCGCGGTGCGCTGGTCGCAGCTCGGCTTCGGCAAGACCTCGTCGACGACGCCGAACGCGCAGACGCCGCGCAACCTCTTCGGCTTCAAGGACGGCACCCGCAACGTCTCGGGCGAGGACAACTCCGCGCTCGCCAAGCATGTCTGGGTGGGCGAGAAGGACGGACCGGAGTGGATGGCCGGCGGTTCCTACCTCGTCGCGCGCCGCATCCGGATGAACGTCGAGACCTGGGACCGTACTCCGCTCGGTGAGCAGGAGGACATCTTCGGGCGCGACAAGCGCGAGGGCGCCCCGGTCGGCAAGGCCAAGGAGCACGACGAGCCGTTCCTGAAGGCGATGAAGCCCGAGGCGCACGTCCGGCTCGCGCACCCGGACAGCAACGACGGTGCGACGATCCTGCGCCGCGGCTACTCCTTCACGGACGGCACCGACGGCCTGGGCCGCCTGGACGCGGGGCTCTTCTTCCTCGCGTATCAGAAGGACGTCCGCACGGGCTTCATTCCGGTGCAGCGCAGCCTGGCGCGCGCCGACGTTCTCAACGAGTACATCCAGCACGTGGGTTCAGCGGTCTTCGCGATCCCGCCGGGCGTCCGCGACAAGGACGACTGGTGGGGCCGGGCACTGTTCAGCTGAGGGGAACTGACTGAATCATGTTCGGCAACTATCTGATCGGCCTGCGCGAAGGCCTCGAGGCCAGCCTGGTCGTCTGCATCCTCATCGCCTATCTGGTGAAGACGGAGCGCCGCGACGCGCTGCGGCCCATCTGGATCGGCATCGGTGCCGCGTGCGCCATCGCGTTCGGCTTCGGCTGCGCGCTGACCTTCGGTTCGCAGGAGCTGACGTTCAAGGCGCAGGAGGCGCTCGGTGGTTCGCTGTCGATCCTCGCCGTGGCCCTTGTGACGTGGATGGTCTTCTGGATGCGGCGTACGGCCCGTCATCTCAAGGCCGAGCTGCACGGCAAGCTGGACGCGGCCCTGCAGATGGGCACGGGTGCGCTGGTCGCCACGGCGTTCCTCGCCGTGGGCCGCGAGGGCCTGGAGACGGCGCTGTTCGTGTGGGCCTCGGTGCGGGCATCGGGCGACGGCACGCCCGGTCCGCTGATCGGCGTGCTCCTGGGCCTTGCCACCGCGATCGCGCTGGGCTGGCTGTTCTACAAGGGCACGGTCCGCATCAACCTGGCGAGGTTCTTCACGTGGACCGGCGCCATGCTGGTGGTCGTGGCGGCGGGCGTCCTCGCGTACGGCGTGCACGACCTGCAGGAGGCGGAGTTCGTCGGCGGCCTGCAGGACAAGGCGTTCGACATCAGCGCGACGATCCCGCCGGACAGCTGGTACGGCACGCTCCTGAAGGGCATCTTCAACTTCCAGCCCGACCCGACGGTCGCCCAGGTCACGGTGTGGCTGCTGTACCTGATCCCGACGCTCGCGTTCTTCTTCGCCCCGGTAGGGTTCGGGCCCGGGAAGGGGAAGGTGAACGCAACGCATGAGCAGGCTTCCAAGGCAGCGCACCCCGATGTCGCGCACTCCGATGCGGAGTCGGGCACGGCGGCCGGTCCGGTACGCGATGGTGGCGTCGACGGTGACCGTACTGACCGTGACGGCGAGCGGCTGCGTGACGGTGCACGGGGAGCGGGAAGTCGTCCCGTCGGCGACGAAGGCTGAGGCCGAGCGGGCGCTCGAGGACTTCCTCACGGCGTACAACAAGGCGGAGAAGGCGTACGACCCCGCCCTGGACGCGGCCCGTGTCACGGGCCCGCTGAGCGCCATCAACCAGGCGGGCCTGAAGTCGAAGGGCGCGCAGAACCCGGGCGGCAACCCCAACCAGGTACCGCTCAAGCTGACGGACGCGAATTTCTCGATCCCCAAGAAGGCCGGCTGGCCGCGGTGGTTCGTCGCGGACACGAAGTCCAACCGGCGGGGCGATCTGCGCTGGGTGCTCGTCTTCACCAAGGGCGGCAAGGACCAGCTGTGGGAGGCGTCCTACCTGAACCTGGTGGCGCCGGGGAAGGTCCCTGAGCTGAAGAAGGACAAGGACGGCTGGGCCGAGCCGGTCGAGGTGGGTGCTTCGGGTCTCGCGGTGGCGCCGAGGAATCTCGGCGAGGAGTACGTGACGTATCTGAAGTCGGGCGGCGACACGTTCGCGCCGGGCGATCACACGTCGACGTGGAAGGCGTTCCGCGACAAGAACACCAAGCGCCGGGGCATCGCCGTCCAGTACATCGACGAGCCGCAGAACGACGGCACGTTCGCGCCGGTGGGTCTGCGGACCAAGGGCGGCGGGGCGATGGTCTTCTTCGCGACGCACCACTACGAGAAGCAGACCGCGGCGAAGGGCGTCAACCTCACCGTCGACGCCGATGTGAAGCCCTTGATGAAGGGCGAGGTCAAGCAGTCGGTGACGCTGGAGCGCGTCTCCAACCAGCTCGTCGTCGACCCGGCGGGTTCGGAGCCGGTGACCTTCCTGAGCCGCATCCAGGGCCTGACGGGCGCCAAGGGCGAGTAGCGGGCGGGCGCCTGCCCGCCCGGGGTGTCAGCCCCTCAACGGCCAGGCGGCCACGTCGTGTTGGGGCTCGCCCGCGACCCGGGCGCATTCGTCCGTGAGGGCCTCGAGCAGCGTCAGCGGATCCGGCAGCGCGTGCTCGGGGCCGCGGATCCAGTGGACCGCGAGATCACCCGGCAGCCGCGCGGGCGGCACCAGGACGTACGACCCACGGCAGTGCCACCGGAAGCCCGGGTGTTCGTTCGTCGTCTCCGGGTGGCAGTCCAGCTCGCAGGGCCACCACTCGTCCTCGTCCTCGGGGGTGCCGCGGGTGAGCGTGAAGAAGAGCATCCGCCCCTCGTCCATGACGCCGTCGGACTCGGCGACGGGCCCCACGTCGATGCCCTCGGCGAGCAGCCGCTCCAGGGCCGCGCGTCCGGCGGCCAGCGGGACGTCCAGGACGTCGTGCACCATCCCCGTGGCGGTGATGAAGTTGGCCTGCGGCTGGTGCCTGGCCCATCGCTCGATCTGCGCACGATCGGTGGTGGCCTGCGTCTGCCAGGCGAAGGAGAGCGGATGCCGCGCGGGGGTGGGACACCCGATGCGGTCGCAGGAACATCGGTACGCGGAAGGGTGCGCGGCCGGCGAGAGCGGCAGCCCTGCCCCCGCGGCGGCGACGAGCAGCGCTTCGCGCTCCGCCGCGTCGCCCGTCGCGTCCGCGTCCTGCGGACGGGGGCGGCGGCGAAGCCACTGGGAAATCCTGCTCTGCCCGCCGGAACGGCGGCCGAACTCCGCGCCCATCTATCCCCTCACCTCACACTTGTGCCGAGAAGCATCTCCCATGGTCGCACCATCCTGCTCCTCGGGGGGCCAGAGCCCACATCCGGGGTAGCAGGGGTGATGCAAGGCGCAGGGTGACATCGCGCGTCATTGCGCATGAAGACGGGATATACGCCCCTACCGTGTTCGCCATGGTCACCAGGACTGTGCTCACGGGACTCACGGGGCTCACGAGCCTCACCACGCTGGCCCTCACGGCACCCACAGGACCGCTGACCCCGCTGGAATGGGGCGGTGGCCCGCTGACGGTGAAGGCACTCCCCCGCGTCGTCCACACCGCACACCGGGGCGGCGCCCTTGAGGTTCCGGAGAACAGCATGTCGGGCCTGGTGGCGGCGTACGAGCGCGGCACGGCCGAGGTCATCGACGTCGATATTCGGATGCTGCGCGACGGCACGCTGGTCGCCATGCACGACGCGACCCTGGACCGTACGACGACGTCCACCGGACCGGTGCGTGCACTCACCCGGCGGGAGTGGCGGGACGTCCGGCTGCGGCCGGACAGGGCGCTGCCCGGCCACTGGCGTGCCGAGCGGCCGCCGACGGTCGCGGAGGTCCTTGACCGCTTCGGCGGACAGATCGTGCTGATGCTGGAGGCGAAGGACCCGCGCAGCCTGCGCCCGCTCGGCGCGCTGATCCGGGCGCGGGGCCTGACCCGCTCGGTGTTCGTGAACTCCAACGAGCCGGCCGTCGCGATGCGCGCGCACCGCATGGGCCTGCTTGCGCAGCTGTGGCGCACCAAGAAACAGATGCTCAGCGACCGGCCCGAGCGCTGGGCGGGCTTCGTGGACGTACTGGACGTGGACTACAAGGCGCGCGACCGCGACCTGGTCCGCGCGGTCAACTCCGGCGTCCCGCGGGTGTGGGCGCACACGGTGACCACCCCGAAGCAGCGTGACCGGGTGCTGCGGCTCGGCTGCAACGGCGTGATCACGGACGCGCCGGGGCTGCTCGCGCGGACGCCGACGAAGGGCGTGAAGGAGGTGAGCGCGTGGTGGCCGGTCAACTGACCGCGGCGGACGATCAGCGCGGAGCGATGCCGTAGAGGGCGTACTCGACGAGCTTGTCGCCGTACTCGTGGGTGAGGGGTCCGGTGCGCTGCAGCCAGCGCTGGGCGAGCGGTCCGCTCCACAGCTCCAGGGCGATGCGCGGGTCCACATGGGGGGCGACCTGGCCGGCTTCCTTGGCGATCTCCAGGCGCTTCACGAAGAGCTGGAGCGAGGGTTCGAGAAGCTTCTCCACGTACTCGGCGCTGAGCTCCGGGTTGATCATGCCTTCGGCGGCGAGGGCGCGCCAAGGGGCGTCGTACTTGGGGTTCTTGAACTCGTCGATGGTGGCCCGCACGACGTTCTTGAGGTCGGTCTCCAGGTCGCCGGTGTCCGGGATCTCGTACTGGGTCGTCTCGTGGCCCGCCGCGTCGCTCGCCTCCTGGGTGGCCTGTGCGCCGAGGTCGAGGAAGGCGTCGAGCAGGACGGCGCCCTTGGACGGCCACCAGCGGTAGATCGTCTGCTTGCCGACGCCCGCGCGGGCGGCGATCGCCTCGATGGTGAGCTTGCCGTAGCCGACCTCGGTGACGAGGTCCATGGCGGCGTCATAGATGGCGCGGCGCGAGCGCTCGCTGCGGCGCGTGGAGTCAGGGGCGGATTTCGTGGCCATGTCTCCGAATGTAGCAGCGAACGAGGCGAGACGGTCCGTCTCGAAAGCCCTTGACAAGACGCACCGTCTCGTTCAAAGTATCCAGGGAAGCGAGACGAGACGTCTCGCCAAGGGAACTCTCGATCCGGAGGTACGCACATGTCACGAGGTGGAGCAGGAAACATGCTGGGCGTCGGCGGCACGCGCTCGAAGCTGTCCCGCAAGGCACTGCGGGGCTCGGGCCGCGAGGGCCAGATCGGCGGCGGACTCAGCCCGCAGGCGCAGAAGCGCGAGTTGCTGCGCAAGCTCCAGGAAGGCCGCTCGGCGCACGACGGGTCATGAGACCGGGACGTGGATGGCGTGTTAACCATCCCACGCCCCGGATGACCACTTGTCGAACCACCCGTTCAGATCACAGCGCGAGGGCTCCGCACACCGCACCATGGTCAGCACCTGCCCCCACAGAAGGCAGCGACAACTGACCACCGCGGTACGTGAGGAGCCCTCGTTGAGTCGTTTTCCTCGTCGCGCCACACCCCGGCGCTATCTGATGTGCTCACCGGCACACTTCAAGGTCACGTACTCCATCAATCCGTGGATGGACCCCTCCAAACCCGTCGACGTGCCACTGGCCGTCGCGCAGTGGGAAGACCTGCGCGACCGCTACCGCTCGCTCGGCCACACCGTCGAAGAACTCACCCCGCGTCCCGGCCTGCCGGACATGGTCTTCGCCGCGAACGGCGCGACCGTCGTCGAGGGACGCGTGCTCGGCGCCCGGTTCGCCCACCCGGAGCGCGGACCCGAGGCCGAGGCCCACCTGGAGTGGTTCCGGGAGCACGGCTTCACGGACCTCCACGAACCCGCGCACATCAACGAGGGCGAGGGCGACTTCGCCGTCACGTCCTCCTGCGTCCTGGCGGGCCGCGGCTTCCGGGCCAGCCCGCTGTCGCACGGGGAGGCCCAGGAGTTCTTCGGCCGCCCGGTGCTCGGACTCGACCTCGTCGACCCCCGCTACTACCACCTGGACACCGCGCTCGCCGTCCTGGACGACGCGGCGAACGACGTCATGTACTACCCGCCGGCGTTCTCACCGGGCAGCCAGGCCGTGCTGCGGCGGCTCTTCCCGCACGCGCTGATCGCGGAGGAACCGGACGCGGTGGCCCTCGGGCTCAACGCGGTGTCGGACGGCCTGCACGTCCTGCTCCCGCAGGCCGCGGTCGGCCTCTTCGAGCCGCTGCGGGCCCGCGGCTACGAACCGATCGGCATGGATCTGACCGAGCTGCTCAAGGGCGGCGGCAGCGTGAAGTGCTGCACGCAGGAGCTGCGCGGCTAGCTGGTCCGGCTAGCTCTCCTGGTGGGGCGGCCACGGGTCGCCCCACTCCGCGTCGCGGGCCGCCTTGTACAGCGGGCCGTGCCGCTTGGTCACCGTCTCGCGGCCCAGCGTCTCGTCCGCCGCGCACAGGTCGAGCAGGACCTGGCCCTTGCGGATCTGCGGCTTGCGCACGACGCGGTTGGCCGCGGGCTCCGCGTCGAAGCGGACGGCCGCCACATAGCTGAACTTCTCGTCCTCGTACGCCAATGAGCCGCCCTTGACCTGCCGGTGCAGGGAGGAGCGGCTGACGCGCGCCGAAAAGTGGCACCAGTCATCGCCGGGCACGATCGGGCAGGCGGCGCTGTGCGGGCAGGGCGCGGCGATCCGGAATCCTGCGGCGATCAGCCGGTCGCGGGCCTCGATGACGCGTGCGTAGCCGTCGGGGGTGCCGGGCTCGATGATGACGACGGCCTGCGCCGCGGCTGCCGCGGCCGCGTCCACGAGGGAGCGCCGGTCGGCCTCGGTCAGCTCATTCAGTACGTACGACACCGTGACGAGATCAGTGCTCTCGATGCTGAGCGCCGCTCCGATACGGGAGCGCTGCCACCGCACCGCCTTCAACTCCGGGACCCCGGCCGCCAGTTCACGCCCCAGGGCAAGGGCGGGCTCGGCCCAGTCAAGGACGGTCACCGGCCGCTCACCACCCCACGTCGCGTTAGCCGCCCAGACCGCCGCGCCGGTGCCACCGCCGACATCCACATGACTCCCGGGCACCCACCCCTCGGGCGCCGCGTCCGCGAGGGCCCCGAGCGCGGAACGCACCGCCTCGAAGGTGGCGGGCATGCGGTAAGCGGCGTACGCGGCGACGTCGGCACGGTCACGCAGAATCGGGGCGTCGGTCGGGGTACGCCCCCGGTAATTGGCGATCAGCCGGTCGACGGCCTGCGCCGCCTGCTTCGGCGGCAGCCCATCAAGCAGCCCGGCGAGGGCGGCGCGCAGGGCTTCGGCCGGGGAAACCGGGGAGATCGGGACGTTCACCCCGTGATTCTACGGGGGCAGGAAAGCGCCCGAAGGGGCGCGGGGAACTGCGCGACCAGCCCCCACCGGGCCCGCAGACGAATCACCGCACCCCCAGCGGAGCGTCACCGCGCCGCGCGGGCAAGGCGAGTAGCCGCCCGCGCCCGTGGCCCGCTGTCGCTGCGCCCGCGGCGCGGATGCACCGTGTTCGCCAGCAGGATCAGAAACGTGTCCGTCGCGGGGTCCATGACCAGGGACGTCCCCGTAAACCCCGTGTGCCCCGCCGCCCCGCGCCCCGCGAGAGACCCCATGAACCACTCCTGGTCGAGGCCGAAGCCGAGGCCCGGCGGCGTCAGCATCAGCTCCACGAAGTCCGGGCCGAGGATGCGCGCGGTGCCGTAGGAACCGCCGCACAGCAGCGCGCGGCAGAACACCGCGAGGTCGCGCACGGTGGAGAAGAGCCCGGCGTGGCCCGCGACGCCGCCCAGGGCCCAGGCGTTCTCATCGTGCACATCGCCCCGCAGCATCCCCCGGTCGGCCTTGGCCCAGGGGGTGCGCTGGTCCTCGGTGGCGGCCGCGTCGGGGCGCGGCCCGAAGCCGGTGGCCGCCATGCCGAGCGGCCGGGTGATGCCATCGCGTACGAGGACGTCGAGCGGGCGGCGGGTGATGCGCTCAAGGACGTGCTGGAGGAGCAGCATGTTCAGGTCGGAGTAGACGTGCGTGCCCGGCTCGGCGGAGGGGGCCTCGGAGCGCAGGGCGTCGAGCCGCGCCCGGTCGTCCGGGCAGGCGTACAGCGGGAGTTCGGGTCGCAGGCCCGAGGTGTGGGTGAGCAGCTGGCGCACGCTGATCCGGTGCTCGGCGGCGGCCGTGAACTCGGGGAGGTACGCCGACACCAGCGCGTCGATGCCGAGCGTGCCGCGCTCCAGCTGCTGCATGGCGGCGACGGTGGTGAACAGCTTGGTCAGCGAGGCCAGGTCGAAGGGCGTGTCGGTGCGGGCGGGCACCCGCTGCTCCGGCGGCAGTTCGACACCCGCGTCGGCCACCGGGTCGTACGCGCTGTAGCGCACCGCGTATCCCGCGGCCTCCTCGACGGCGATCACCGGGCCGCGTCCCGCGAGCACCACGGCGCCCGCGCACCAGGGCCGCTCGCCGCGCGTCAGGGCGCGCACCTCTCGTACGAGATGGGTCATCTCATCCGTGTCGAGTCCCGCGCGGTCCGGTGTTCCGGGGCGCAGAAGACGGGGCGCGGTCAGTGGTCCGCCTCCCCTCGCGTAGTCCGCTGCCAGGGTCGGCACAGTCCCACGAAGCAGCCGATCGCCGCCAGGGCGCAGACGAGCTGCACCAGGGCCATCGGGACGGCGGTGGCCTCGCCGGCGATGCCCACCAGCGGTGAGGCGATCGCGCCGATGAGGAAGGAGGACGTGCCGAGCAGCGCGGATGCCGAGCCCGCGGCGTGCGGGGTGCGCATCAGGGCGAGCGCGTTGGTGTTGGGCATCGCGAGGCCCATCGCCGACATCAGGACGAAGAGCCCGGCGGCGACGGGGAACAGGCCGACGTCGCCGAAGACGCCGGAGGTCATCAGGAGGAGCGCGGCCGCCGCGAGGGTGATGACGGTGAGGCCGAAGGTGAGCGCCTTGTCGAGGCTGACCCGGCCGACGAGGATCTTGCCGTTGATCTGGCCGACGACGATCAGGCCGACGGAGTTGACGCCGAAGAGCAGGCTGAAGGTCTGCGGGGACGCGCCGTAGATCTCCTGGATGACGAACGGCGACGCGGAGACGTAGGCGAAGAGCGCTGCGAAGGCGAAGCCGCCCGCGATCATGTAGCCGGTGAAGACGCGGTCGGCGAGCAGTCCGCGCATGGTGCGCAGGGCTTCGGCGGTCCCGCCGCTGTGCCGCTTCTCGGGGGCGAGCGTCTCGGGGAGCCGGCGCCAGACGAGGACCGTCAGGGCGATGCCGACGCCGGTGAGCACGGCGAAGACGCCGCGCCAGTCGGTGAGGCGCAGGACCTGGCCGCCGATGAGGGGCGCGACGATCGGGGCGACCCCGGAGATCAGCATGAGGGTGGAGAAGAACCGGGCCATCTCCACGCCGTCGTAGAGATCACGGACGATGGCGCGGGCGATGACGATGCCCGCGGCGCCCGCGAGGCCCTGCAACAGCCGGAATCCGACGAGGAGTTCGACGGTGGGCGCGAAGGCGCAGATCGCGGTGGCGAAGATATAGACGAACAGGCCGATGAGCAGGGGTCTGCGCCGCCCCCACTTGTCGCTCATCGGCCCGACGGCCAGCTGCCCGAGCGCCATGCCGGCGAGGCAGGCGGTGAGCGTGAGCTGGGCGGTCGCGGCGGACGTGTGCAGCGAGCGGGTGACCTCCGGGAGGGCCGGGAGGTACATGTCCATGGAGAGCGGCGGCACCGCGGTGAGCCCGCCGAGGGCGAGGGTGACGAGGAGGCCGGTGCGGCGCCGTGCGGCGAGGCCGGGTGCGCGGGGCGCCGGGTCTGGGGCGTCGACGACGAGTGACGAGCCGCTCGGCTCTCCGGCGACGGCTCCCGCTGCGGCCTGCTCGCCGGAGGCGCTCGGCTCTGCCGTTCCGGACTGCCGTATGCGCGGACCCTCGGCCCCTCCCGTCGTGCGGCTGCCGTGTTCCGGCATGCGGATTCCCTCCCGATTAGGCGTGCGATTACCTATGCTCTCAGCTCAGCTGTGCTGGTTGAGACCATTTCCGCGGTACCGCGCGGTACGGACAGGGGCGGCCCCAATGGTGGAAGACAACCGTGAGCCCGTGCGCTGGGGCATCCTCGCGACGGGCGGGATCGCCGCGTCGTTCACGGCGAATCTGCTCGACATGCCGGACGCGGAGGTCGTGGCGGTGGCCTCACGCACCGACACGTCGGCGAAGGCGTTCGCCGAGCGGTTCGGGATACCCCGCGCGTACGGCGAGTGGGGCGCGCTCGCCGAGGACGCGGACGTCGATGTCGTGTACGTGGCGACACCGCACTCGGCGCATCGGGCGGCGGCCGGGCTCTGTCTGGAGGCCGGTCGTGCGGTGCTCTGCGAGAAGGCGTTCGCGCTGAACGCACGGGAGGCGCGGGAGCTGGTGACGCTGGCCAGGCGGCGCGGCCTGTTCCTGATGGAGGCCATGTGGATGTACTGCCATCCGCTGGTCAGGCGGCTGAAGGCGCTCGTCGACGACGGGGCGATCGGTGAAGTGCGCACCGTGCAGGCGGACTTCGGGCTCGCCGGTCCCTTCCCGCCCGCGCACCGCCTTCGTGATCCGGCGCAGGGCGGTGGCGCGCTGCTCGATCTCGGGGTGTACCCGGTGTCGTTCGCACAGCTGCTGCTCGGGGAGCCGTCGGGGGTGACTGCGAGAGCAGCGCTCTCGAATGAGGGCGTTGATCTCCAGACGGGAATGCTGCTCTCGTGGGAGAGCGGTGCTCACGCCGTGTTGCACTGCTCCATCAACGCGGGCACCCCCGTCACCGCCTCCGTCACCGGCTCGCGGGGCCGCATCGACATCCCGTACGGCTTCTTCTTCCCGGACCGCTTCGTGCTGCACCGCGACGGCCGCGACCCCGAGGAGTTCACGGCCGCCCCCGCCGACGGCACCCGCGACAGCCTCAAGCACGAGGCCGCCGAGGTCATGCACCGCATCCGCGCGGGCGACACCGAGTCCCCGCTCGTCCCCCTCGAAGGCACCCTCGCGGTGATGCGGACCCTTGACGCGGTGCGGGAGCGGATCGGGGTGCGCTACCCGGGCGAGTGAGCGCACCCTCAACTGCCGCCCGACTACGCGGGCTTGAGCCCCGGGTTGCCCGACTCCGTCACGAAGGACGCAGCCGTGGTGATCGGCGCCCCCGGCGTCGTCACCGCCGACACTGTCTTGAAGTCGGCGCGCGCGGACTCGGTGCCGAGGGCGACCGTCACGTATCCCCGCCGCCCGTTGTAGAACTTCATGTGCGGGTTGGCCTTGGTGTAGGTCTCCCAGTTCGCGGGCTTCTCGGCGCCGTCCTTGCCGCTCGCGATGGACGTCGCGACGATCTCCGTACCGACGTTCCTCGACGACTGGTCGTCGAAGTCCTCCTTGATGTCGAAGGCGTACCCGACGTGTACGTCACCGGTGAGCACCATCAGGTTCTCGATGCCGGAGGACTTCGCGCCGTCGAGGACCCGCTGCCGGGATGCGCGGTAGCCGTCCCAGGCGTCCATCGACAGCTTCGCCTCGGCGTTGAGGTCGAGCCGCCGCTCGGAGAAGGTGACCTGCTGCGGCACTACGTTCCACAGCGCCCGCGAGTTGCGCCAGCCGTCGATCAGCCAGCGCTCCTGCGTGGCGCCGGTGATGGTGCGCGCCGGGTCGTCCGTCTCCGGCCCCGGGACGTGGGCCTTGTCGCCGTACGCCTGGTCGGAGCGGTACTGCCGGGTGTCCAGGATGTCGAACTGGGCGAGCCGCCCCCACTTGACGCGGCGGTAGAGCTGGAGGTCCGGGCCGCTCGGCTTCTGGGGGCTGCGCAGCGGCAGGTTCTCCCAGTACGCGCGGTAGGCGGCGGCGCGGCGGACGAGGAACTCGGCGGGCGGGTTGCCGTTCTCGTCGAGGTCGTCCGCGTAGTTGTTCTCGGTCTCGTGGTCGTCCCAGGTGACGACGAAGGGGTGCGCGGCGTGCGCGGCGCGCAGATCGGGGTCCGACTTGTAGAGGGCGTACCGCAGTCGGTAGTCCTCAAGGGTCTGCGTCTCGCGGTTGTAGAGCGCGGGCAGCGTGCGGTCGGTGTAGTTGCGGGCGCCGCCGACCGCGTTCACCGCGTACTCGTAGAGGTAGTCGCCCAGGTGGAAGACGACGTCGACGTCGTCCTCCGCCAGGTGTTTGTACGGGGTGTAGTAGCCGTCGTGGTACGCCTGGCAGGACACCGCGGCGAGCGTCAGGGAGCTCACCTTGCTGCCGGTGGCGGGCGCGGTGCGGGTGCGGCCGGTTTCGCTGATCCACTGGCCGGCCTTGAAGCGGAAGTAGTAGGTCCGCCCGGCGTCGAGGTGGTCCGCCTCGACGTGCACGGAGTGGTTGAACTCGGGGTGCGCGGTGGCCGATCCGCGTCTGGCGATCCGGCGGAAGCGGGCGTCGTGGGCGAGCTCCCACTGGACGGTGACGCGCTCGTTCGGCAGGCCGCTGCCCGGTTCGTACGGGGACGGGGCGAGGCGGGTCCAGAGCAGGACGGAGCCGGGCAGCGGGTCACCGGATGCGACGCCGAGGGTGAACGGGTCCTTGTTGATCTTTCGCGCGTCAAGCTCGGCGGCGCTAGCGGTGCCCGCCGTCGGCAGGTTGGTGACGAAGGCGAGCGCGGCCGCCGCGCCGGTGACGGTGAGGAAGCGACGGCGGCCCAAGTGGCGGGCGGCGGCTCGGAGTTCGGGTGCGTGGTGCCGGCCTGCGGGTGTCATGTGACCCTCCCCTGACGATTGGTGTCAGGGGCATGCAAGTGGCGGGGGACGACGCCCGACTGTCGCGTACACAACAGCCACATGGCGGGCGGATGAGGTCCGCGTGGACACCCCTCCCGTACGCTGCGGGGCCATGAACGCAGAGCTAACTGGGGAAACAAGGACGGCCGTGGTGACCGGCGCGGGGTCCGGTATCGGCAGGTCCGTGGCGGTCGAACTGCTGCGCGCGGGATGGTCCGTGGCGCTCGCGGGGCGCCGCGTCGAGACGCTGGAGGAGACGGCGGCGCTCGCCCCCGACGGCACGTCCACGCCCTTGGGAACGTCCTTGGGCACGCCCTTGGGAACGTCCTTGGGCACGCCCTTGGGCACGTCCTTGTGCGTACGTACCGACGTGTCCGAGCCGCAGGACGTGGCCGCGCTCTTCTCGTCCGTACGCGAGAACTTCGGCCGCCTCGACCTCCTCTTCAACAACGCCGGCACGTTCGGCCCCGGCGGCGTCCCGGTCGAGGAGCTGCCCTACGACGCCTGGCGGCACGTCGTCGACACGAACCTCAACGGCGCGTTCCTGTGCGCGCAGGCGGCGTTCCGGCAGATGAAGGAGCAGGACCCGCAGGGCGGCCGGATCATCAACAACGGGTCCATTTCGGCGCAGGTCCCGCGCCCGCACTCGATCGCGTACACGACGACGAAGCACGCGCTGACCGGCCTGACGAAGTCCCTCTCCCTGGACGGCCGTCCCTACCGGATCGCCTGCGGCCAGATCGACATCGGCAACGCGGCGACCGACATGACCGAGCGGATGCGGTCCGGAATCCTGCAGGCCAACGGGGAGTTGATGCCCGAGCCCGTGATGGACGTGTCCGACGTGGCACGGACGGTGCGGCACATGGCGGAGCTGCCGCTTGAGGCGAATGTGCAGTTCGCGACGGTGCTCGCGACGAACATGCCGTTCATCGGGCGGGGTTAGCGCATCGCGCGCACCGTGCGCACCGCACACACCAGCACGCACCGCCCGCCCAAGTGGCCGACCGTGACCCGCCGCTCACGGTCGGCCAACATCTGCACAAAAGGAATAGGACGCTCCGCGTCAATTACGCGCATCACGCCCAGTATGCTCAGCGAGCCCTCCACGAGAACTCCACATTCAGAGCACACTCGGAGCACATCTTGCGCATACGTTCCGCGGTCCCGGCCGTCCTCGCCGCCGCCGCGCTGTCGGCCTCGCTGCTCGCCGTGTCCCCGGCGAACGCGGCCGCGCGCCACCAGAGCGGGCTTCACCTCGGTTACATCCAGTACGACAGTCCGGGCCGGGACAGCCGTACCAACTCCTCGCTCAACGCGGAGTGGGTGAACATCCACAACAACTCCGGCTCGGCGATCCAGCTCAAGGGCTACAAGCTGAAGGACAACACCGGCTACACGTACACCTTCGGCAGCTACAAGATCGGCGCGGGCAAGACCGTCAAGGTCCGCACGGGCAAGGGCACCAACGCCTCGGGGGTCCGCTACTGGGGCCGCGGCTCGTACGTCTGGAACAACACCAGCGACAAGGCCCGCCTCATCAAGCCGAGCGGCTCGCTCAAGGACTCCTGCTCGTGGACGACGGCCGACAGCGGCTCCAAGAACTGCCACTGAGGCACCACAGGCCACTGTGAAGGGGGAGGGGGCAGGGCAGCCGCTCCGTGCCGATCCGTGCCGCCCGTCGGGGAGCGGCGGGCGGCACCGGGTCGCGGAACGGTTGCCCTGCCCGATACGTCGGGCCCGGCAGCCTGCCTCCGGGCGAGGCTCAGGCCTGGCCCGTCTCGAAGCGGGACACCTTCCCGCCGTCGACGTCGAACCGCCACTTCGTGCGCATCTCGCCCCACGTGTCATTGCGATACGAGACGACCAGCGTGCGCCCGCCGTCGGACTCGTTCTCCACCTCCATATGGCCGTTGGAGGAGAAGATCTCGCGCTCGGTCCAGTCGGCGATGTTCCGGTCGGAACCGTCGTCGGACATGGTCGCGTCGGGCGTGAGGACGGCCTGGAAGGCGGCCTGGTCATTGGCGTTCACCGCGGTGACGAAGGCTCGGACCGTGGGGTCGCTGAGCCGGTTTACCTGAATGCTCATGGGCCCACCGTCACACCGGCCGTGCCCGCGCGCCACCGGACGCGGCGGGGTCACTCGTACGGCCGATCGAGCCGGGTGCGCGGGGCGGGTCTGGCGGACGGTGGAGGAGGAGCCGTACCCGGTCTCCCTCCCCCCGCTTCAGGAGACGCCGCCATGACCAGTTCCTGCTTCGACCGCCGCGACCTGGGCCTGCTCCTGCTCCGGGTGGGTACGGGCGGCGTGCTCGCCGCGCACGGCGCCCAGAAGCTCTTCGGCTGGTTCGGCGGCCACGGCATCGAAGGCACCGGCGCGTTCATGGAGTCCATCGGCTACAAGCCGGGCAAGGCGAACGCCATGGTCGCGGGCCTTTCCGAGGCGGGCGGCGGCGTGCTCCTCGCGCTCGGCCTCGCGACCCCGGCCGCCGGTTCCGCGGCGGCGGGCGCCATGGCGGGAGCGACCGCCGTGCACGCCCCCAACGGCTTCTTCAGCATGGGCGGCGGCTATGAGTACCCGGCGTTCCTGGGCCTGGTCTCCGCCACCCTCGCGATCACGGGCCCCGGCGCGTACTCGGTCGACGAAGCGCTCGGCCACTCCTTCAACCGGGCGTGGATGGTGCCGGCGGCTCTCGCGGGCACGGCGGTGGGGGTGCTCGTGTCGGTGGGCTCGCGGCAGCGGAACGTACGGGAGGAGCGGGCGGGCGAGGAGAACGAGGAAGGACCGGTGGCGGACTGACGCCCTTAGGGGGCGCCTTGGGAGGGCACCTTCGGGGAAGGGCACCTTTGGGGAGGGGCGCCTTCAGGGAATGGGCACCTTGGGCAGGGCGCCCCGGACCGCACGGCGCGCGCGACCCCACGGCGTACACCGCACCGAAAGTCGGTGTCCCCCGGCCGAGTTGACCGATTACCGTCCCCTCCCATGACCGACACCACCACGAACGTCCCGCCCCGCCTCACCCGCCTCACCTTCCACGGCCCGCTCTCCGAGGCGCGGGCCGCACGCCTCGTCGAGCGCGTCTCGCCGGGAGCCGGCTCCGTGCTCGACATCGGCTGCGGCTGGGGCGAGTTGCTGCTGCGCGTCCTGGAGGCGGCCCCCGGAGCCACCGGCACCGGCGTGGACCTGAACGGGGACGACCTGGCCAGGGCCCGCGCCGACGCCGAGAAGCGCGGACTCACCGACCGGGTCACCTTCGCCGAGGAGTCGGCGCGGAACACCACCCGCGACCCCGCCGACCTGGTTCTGTGCCTAGGCGCGAGCCATGCGCTCAGCGCCGCCGAACCGCCCCACTACACCGCCGAGGCCCTGCGCGAGCTGCGCCGCCTGGTCCGCCCCGGCGGCCGCGTCGTCCTCGGCGAAGGCTTCTGGCAGCGCACGCCGACCTCCGAGGAACTCGCCGCGATGTGGCCGGACGCCCACGTCGGCGAACACCTCTGCCTGGGCGACCTGGTGGACGCGGCGATCGCGGCCGGCTTCCGCCCCCTGTGGGTGGAGACCGCGAGCCCTCAGGAGTGGGAGGAGTTCGAGTCCGGCTACCGCTCGGACGTGGAGGAGTGGCTGGCCACGTTCCCCGACCACCCCCTTGCCGCCGAGACCCGCGAGAAGGTGGACCGCCAGCGCAACAGCTGGCTGCGGGGCTACCGCAGCGCCCTGGGCCTGGCATATCTGACGCTGATGCCGGTGGCCTGAGCAAGGCGGCCCGCAAGGCGGACTCAGCCCGTGACTCAGCCCGTCCCGCTGCCCATGCCTACGTCGAACCACGTCTCCGCGAGCGATTCGAGCGTCGGCTCCGGCGGGGCGGGCAGCTCGCGCAGGTACCAGGGCAGATTGCTGTAAACGTGCAGCAAGGTGTGGGCGAGGAGTTCACGGGGGTCGAAGGTGCGGCCGTAGGCCCGCATGAAGCGGCCGAGCAGCCCCGGCTCGGCGCGCGTGACGAAGAGGCCGACGCCCACGAAGTCGTACGCCCGGTCCCCGATCATGGCGGGCTCGAAGTCGAAGAGCCCGCTGAGGCGCGGGCGTTCGGGCAGGCCACCGGGGTCGGCATCGACCAGCAGATGCTGACGCATGAACTCGGTGTGCAGCAGGGCGGGCGGCGGATCGCCGGGCAGGGCAACGGAGTTGAGGAAGTCCGGGATCTGCTCGACCCAGCTCTCCGGCAGCCCGCGCTCCCGCTGCCGCCGCTCGGCCCCGGACCGCTGCCTGCCGAGGAAGGCGCCCCAGTCGCCGGGGCCGAGCACGTCGGACTCGCCGGGCCCGAGCACGTCGGCGAGCGGCGCGGGATCCAGGGCGTGCAGCGCGGCGAGCGCAGCGCCGGCTTCCTCGACGAGGTGTTCGCGTCCCCCTCGCGGGATGCGCGGCCAGGCGGCGACGAGCTCCTCGCCGGGCAGCCGGGACATCAGGACGTACCGCCATCCGTTCTCGTACGCGCCTGCCGCGTGCACCCGTGGCGTACGGACCGGAAGGCGCCCGTCGAGATGGCTCAACACCCGCTCCTCGACGAGGCCGTCGGCCGCCGCCGCACCGGGAAAGAGCTTGAGCACGAGCTCGCCCCCGACCGCGTACACGGGCTGCGACCCCGCAGGGAACCGCACCAGCGGCGCACCCGCGAGCCCGAGCCTGCGGCAGAGGTCCTCGACGCCGGGCCGCATGACGGCTTCGTCGGGGACGACGGCGTCCCATTGCTCGTCGGTGTCCACGGTGGGCAGCATGATCGGGACGGTAAGGGCAGGCCGATGGCACGGGCAACGCAATATGGAACAGGGAACAGGGAACACGGAGTATGGAATACCGACCGAAGTCTCCCGCCCATCGACTTTAGACCGCTGCTCCGGCGGCCCTCGCGCGCCTAGCGTCGTGAACATGACCCGCAAAGAGCCAGAGCACGGAACGCCGGGCGAGAAGGCCATCGGCCACCCCCTCCCCGTCGTCAAGGACCGGACGACGGTGCTGGGTTACCCGCGGGGCGACCTGCTCGTCGTACTGATCGGCATGCCCGCCCTCGGCCTGCTGCTCGGCGCCGCCCTGCCGCCGCTCGCCCGCCGGCTGGCCAAGGCGCCGGTGCTGCCCTGGCGGGACGGCATCACGTTCGTCGGCTCGCTGGACACGCCGTGGCAGACGGGCATCGCGATGGCGGCGGGCCTGGCGGTGGGTCTGGTGGCGGGCCTCCTCATCGCCGTCACGGAACTCACCGAAGCACTGAAGCTGAAGCTGACCGACGACCACCTGGAGACCGACCGGAACGACCTGACCCGGACGATCGCACGCGCCGAGGTCTCGGCGGTCTTCCTGGACGGCAAGGACCTGGTGATCCTCGACGGCACGTCACGCCAGTTCGCACGCGGCCCCCGCACGGCATCGCCATCGACCCTGGCCAAGGCCTTCCGCAAGCACGGCTACCCCTGGCGGGATTCCGACCCGCACGCACCCCTGTTCCACCGCTGGATCCCCGGGGTCCCCGCCCTCCCCGCGGAGGCCCACGCGCTCCTTGCGGCACGCAAGGCGGCACTGAAGCGCAAGTCGGCCGAGGACGCACGGGACATCGTCGAGACGCTGCAGGGTCTCGGCTACGTCGTACGGGACAACGAAAAGAACCAGTACTGGCGCCCACTGGCGACAGCCGAAGGGGACGGCACGGCCCGGCCCTGATCCGCACCGCGATCCGCACCGCCCCGTTGCGCACCCGCTCAGGCTCAGAAGACGAACGGCCCGGGTGCCTGCGCCGATGTGGCATTGCAGGTCACGCTGATCCCGAGGACCACGACCTGCAGCGACTTGCCCTCAAGACTGTCGCCGATGGCGACGGTCCCGTTGAGCGGCCCGGTGGAGACTTCGCCGCCGGCCGGTATGGCCGGGTTGGACTTACCGGTGAAGGTAGCCGTGTCCGACCCGTTCTTGGTGAGCGAGAGCGTCGACTCGACGGAGTTGGCCGCGATGTCGATGGGCGCGGTGATCGCGGACGTGGACACGCTGATGGTCGCGGCCGTGCCGTCCTGGGTGGCCTTGAGCGTCGCCGTGCCGGAGCCGTAGGAACCACAGTCGAACGAGATGGTCGCGGTATCCGGCGTCACGGCGGTGGCGGCCGGAGCCATCACCATCGCACCGACGGCAACAAGCCCAACCCCTAACGCCGACCCGGCGCCGAGCCTGCCGACACCGAATCTGCCGTGCTGCCTGCGGAACATGGTGCTGCCATGCCTCATGGGGCCCTGCCTTCAAGTGGGGGGAATGCGGGGGGTGATGAGTACGAGATGTGACACACCGTCAGCATCTCGACCGCTGCCCATTGAGGCACGGGCCCCTAGAGGTGGCAAGGCACACCTTCATGATTTTTGACATGCTACGGCCAATTCCAGCCGCGACAAGAACGCGAAGATCGGCTGCTCCGGCGCGAGGCTGCCCGCCCGGAGGCTGCTCCGGCGCGAGGCTGCACCAACCAGACCGGCCCCCTTCCTGACCAGGTCAGGAAGGGGAGCAGCAGACGAGCCGTCCGACGCCGTTGCCGTGATCCCTCGGCAGCCTCGCCTACTTCAGCTCGCCCCGCGCCTCCTCGTGGGCGAGCAGCTGCGGCATCGGCAGGCCGCTCCTCGTGTCCAGCTTCACCAGGTGGGCCCGCACGGTGGCCTCACCTCGCGCGTAGCGGGATCCGGTGGTGGTGCCCTTGCTGGTGTTGGTCCATTCGTGGACCTGGCCGTCGCATACGGCGTGGGTGCCGCCGATGCCGGTGGACTCGCCGCCCTGGACGAGGGTGCTGCCGACGAACACCGGGCCGGGGCTGTCGTCGGGCAGGCAGCGGTACGTGCCGGAGAGCGTGATGGTGCCGTCGGTGGCGATCTTGCCGGTGCCGTTGACGGTCAGGTCGTCGAACTGGCCCGCGTGGGCGGGCGCGGCGGCGGCGAAGCCCGCGATGAGCAGGGGAATCGCGGCGGCGCTGAGGGCGAGGCGGACACGCATGACTGGCCTTTCGGGAGGTGGGGGTATTGCTGCGGCCAGGCATATCGGAACGTACCGATTGTCGCTCGCAAACTCACTCGTTCGGGGACGAGTTGTGGGCCCGGGGGATGGATCCGCGAGGCGGCCTTGCGCATTTTCCGTCCGAATCCGCAGAGGGAACCGACGGAGGCGGGCAATGGCCGCCAGGCATACGAAAGAGCCCCCGCCTCGGGGCGAAGAGGCAGGGCATTTTCCCTGGTCAGGAAGGTAAAGGCAGACGAGTCGGGCTGTACGCCGGGTTCTGTCGCCCGGGCGCCTCGCGGCGGCCGGGGAGACGGCCATCCATCTAGGGCCCGCATTGCTGCGGGCCTCGTGCGGTCTACCCGCGGACTCGGGCGGGCAGCCCTCGAACGTCCGCGCAGAACCGCCCCTTTTCACAAAGCGGCGTTTCCTTTTGACCTTGCTCCAGGTGGGGTTTACCTAGCCGCCTGAGTCACCTCAGGCGCTGGTGGTCTCTTACACCACCGTTTCACCCTTACCGGGGGCCGAAGCCTCCGGCGGTCTGTTTTCTGTGGCACTGTCCCGCGGGTCACCCCGGGTGGCCGTTAGCCACCACCTTGCCCTGTGGAGCCCGGACGTTCCTCGGGAAGAGCCCCTGGTGAGGGGAGCTTCACGCGGCCGTCCGCCCGGCTCGTCTGCCGTAGCGACCATGCTACCCGGCGTGTGCCGGAGCTCCGCCCCGCGGACCCCGCCGTAGCCAGGAACGAGCCCGCCAGGATCAGTGCGAACGACGCCGCGATGCCCGCCGTGAGGGGTTCGGAGAGGAAGGCCACGCCCGCGGCGACCGCCACCGCCGGGTTCACGTAGGTGAAGACCACCGCCCGCGTCGGGCCCGCCTCGCGGATGAGTTCGAGGAAGACGACGAAGGCCAGAGCCGTGCAGATGATGCCCAGGCCGGCGAGGGAGGCCAGGGTCTGCGGGCTGGGGGTGGCGGCCGGCCAGGTGGCCATGGCGGGGACGGCGTAGACCAGCGCCGCCAGCGTCAGGCAGGGGGCTATCAGCTGGAGGGTGGGGACCGCCTTGAGGTGGCGGGCCACGATCAGCGGGGCGATGGCGTAGCCCAGTGCCGTGAGCAGGACCTCCGTCAGGGACCAGGCGTCACCGCCGGTGAGGTGGGGGACGGTCAGGACGGCGACTCCGCCCAGGCCCAGGCCCAGGCCCGTGAGCCGGCGGGCGCCCAGGCGTTCCGTGTCGCCGAAGAAGCGGGCCAGGACCGCGCCGATGATCGGGACCGCCGCGATCAGCAGGCCCGCCGTGGAGCTGGAGAGGCGGCGCTCGGCGTCGGTGAGGGTCCACCAGGGGCCCAGGATCTCGATGCAGGCGAAGGCCAGCATGGGCTTCCAGTGGGCGCGTACGACACGGGTCAAGCCGCCTTGTCGTAGCGCGAACGGCAGGAGCAGCGCGGCGCCGAGCGCACAGCGGGCGAAGACCACCATCGACGGCGAGAGCTCTTCGACGGCCACTTTGATCATCAGGTACGGGATGCCCCACAGGACACCCATCAGGGAGAAGAGGAACCAGCCGCGTGCAGTCATGCGGGTAGTTTCGGGTTGTTCAACGTACGACGTCTTGAACGTTGTTGCGGTGTGCGGATGGTTGGACGCTGTTGCGGTACGCCGCCGGGGTCACCCCCAGGATCCGGCGGAACCAGCGGGTCAGGTGCGCCTGGTCGGCGAAGCCGACGAGGGCGGCCGCATCGGCCGGCCGCAGACCCGCGTCGAGCAGGGCGCGGGCCCGGGTCACACGGTGCTGGGCGAGCCAGGCGTAGGGCGGCATCCCCGTCGACGTACGGAAGGCGCGCAGGAGTTGGTAGCGGGAGAGGCCGAGCGGGGCGGCGAGTTCGGCGAGGGAGGGCGGGGCGAGGAGCTCGTCGGCGAGGCGGTCGCGCACGGCGCGGGCTATGTGGTCGGCGCCGGGGATCGTGTCGCACAGCGGCCGTGCGGTGCTGTGCCTGCGGGCGAGGGCGGCGAGCAGCCAGGGCAGCCGCGACTCCGCCTCCAGCGGGTCGGGGTGGTCGCTGAGCCGGGTGTGGGCGGCGCGCAAGGCGGCGGCGAGTTCGGGGTCGTCCAGGACCGGGTCGCGGAAGTGGGGGAACAGGGATGTGGCTTCGGAGAGGGCGGTGCCTTCGGCGAGCAGCGTCCGGGCCGGGTACATCGCCCGGTACGCGTATCCCCCGCCGGGTCCCGGGCCGCCCGTGTGCACTTCTCCGGGCGCGAGTACGACGATGGATCCCGGCCCCAGGTGCAGCCGCCCGCCCCGGTAGTCGATGATCTCGGAGCCGCCGATGCAGACGCCGACGGTGAACTCCTCGTGGTAGTGCGGCGCGTAGCGGTGCTGGTCGAAGCGGGCGGTGAGGAGGTCGAGGGTGCCGCCGCCGGGACCGAACGGGGCGCGGGTCCAGACGGCGTGCTCGCGGCGGCTGCCGTTTCCGTGCAGTGCCTTGCCGCCCATGCCGTGCTCCCCTGCTCGCGTCGCCCCCACCTCAGGGATGCAACGCCGCCGCGCCCCTCTTCCATGCCGCTTCCGGGAACTTTCCGTGGACGGTCAGACGAACTCGGAGGTCTCCAGCTCGAAGCCGAACGGTTCGGGGAGGGCGACCGCCTTGCCGAAGGGGAGCGTGCAGTGCTGCCGGTAGTCGTCCCCTTCGGCCTCGCTGAACAGCGTCACCGAGGATTCGTCACGGTCGATGAGCAGGTAGAGCGGGATGCCGCCGCGGGCGTAACAGCGCCGCTTGGCTTCCCGGTCCGCCTGCGGCTTGGTGGAGGTGACCTCGACGACCAGGGCCACACCCTCGCAGGGCATCCAGGGCTCTGCGCCCTTGAAGAGCCGCAGCTCCATGGGGGCGAAGGTACCGTCCGGGATCGCGTGGCTCTTCGGACAAGCCTCCCCGCTCTTGAGCTTCAGGCCCTTGTTCCCGGAGAACTGCATACGGGTCCTGGAGCGCCTGATCACCTGGTCCACGACCAGGCCGATGTAGTCCTCGTGGTCCCCGTCCGGCGGCGGCGTCACGACAATCTCCCCCTCGATCAGTTCCGCCCGGAAACCCTCCGGGGTGTCCAGGGCCAGGAAGCCCTCCAGCAGGACCTCCGCCCGCGTGAGCGGCTCGTGTGCCATGGCAGTCATGTCACGCCCCTTCCTCGGTCGCTCGCCAGACTGGGACATCGCTTGATCCGCCGTCCATGAGATCAGGAGTTGTTCCTCCGATCGTGGCACAGGATCACGGGTCGCTGTCAGACATCGCCCGTCGTACGTGCCGTGTGCTTGACCTTGCCGCAGCGTCAACGTTTCTACTGGCCCCATGAGCGGAATGCGGATCGGCGAGCTCGCCGGCGTCGTGGGTGTCACCACGCGGGCCATCAGGCACTATCACCATCTCGGGCTGCTTCCCGAGCCCGAGCGGCGACCCAACGGGTACCGGGAGTACACCCTGCGGCATGCCGTCGTGCTCGCCCGGATCCGGCGGCTGACCGAGCTGGGGCTCGGGCTCGCCGAGGTGCGGGACGTGCTCGCGGACGACGCGGGGCGCGAGCTCGCCGAGGTGCTCGCCGAGCTGGACGAGGACCTCGCCCGGCAGGAGGCCGCGATCAGAGGGCGCAGGGAGCGGCTGCGGGAGCTGCTCGCCGACACGAACGGCGGACGGCTGCCCGCCGATGGGCCCGTCTCGCCCGAACTGGCCGAATTCTTCGGCGAGATGAGCCTCGCGGCCGGCCATCGCGAGGGCCACCCCGGCTCCGCGATGGCCGCGAAGGACCGGGAGCTGCTCGCCCTGATCGAGACCGCCGCGCCCGCGCAGGACCGGGACCGGTTGCTGGCGGCGCTGCGTCCGGTGCTCCAGGGGCCAAAAGCGGTGGAGGCCGCCTTCGACGTGTACGCCCGCCTCGAAGACCTCGCTGACGTCGATCCCGGCGATCCGCGGGTGGACGAGACGGCGCGGGCGCTCGCCGACTGTCTGCCGGACACGCTCGCCGAGGAGCTGGGGCGGGAGCAGCTTGCGGCGTTCGCAGCGGAAGCAGAAGGAGGGGCGCGCGAGTCCGATGCCGTCAACTCCGCCTTCCTCAAAGCCTTCTTCGCCGACTTCGCCCCCGCGCAGGCGGCGGCCGTGCGCCGCGCCATGCGGCTGCTCGCCGAGCGGGGTGCGCGATGACGCGGCTCCTGCGGGGTCTGTTCTGGATCTCCGTGCCCCTTGAACTCGCCTTTGTCACCCTCCTGTTGGCGGGTGCGGCGCTGCCCGCCGCCGTGCTCGTCGGTGCCGAGGCCGTCGCGCTGACACTGCTCGTGGTCGCGGGCGCGGGGCTCGCGGTCCTGTACCGGCGGGGCGGGGCGGAGGCTGTCCGGGACGTCGTGCCCGAGCCCGTGCGGCGGATCGTCGGGCATGAACTGAAGGCCCTGGCCAGCCTCTTCCTGTGGGTGGCGCGGCGGCGGCACGGGGTGCGGCGGGGCGATACGGCGTTCGGGCACGCGCGCGATCAGTCGGCGCTCATGTACGGCTTCATCTTCGTGTGTGCCGTGGAGACCGTCGGGCTTGCCGTGCTGCTGCGGAATGTGCCGGTGCTCCACGAGGTCACGCTCTTCGTCGACGTCTACACCGTCGTCCTGATGCTCGGCGTGCAGGCGGCGTCCGTGACCCGGCCGCACGTGCTGTCCGCCGACGCCTTCCGCGTACGCAAGGGCGCCCACTGCGACCTGCTGATACCGCTGGATCGGATCGCCGCCGTACGTGGTGAGCGGCGCTACGCGCACGAGCCCGCCGACGGCGTGCTGGACCTGGCGGTCGCCTCCCAGACCTCCCTCACCCTGGAGCTGACGGAGCCCGTCACGGCCGTCGGGTTCCTCGGCAAGCGCCGCCCGGTGACGACGGTGCGGCTGCACGCCGACGATCCGGCGGGGCTGCTGGCCGCGCTCAAGGCGGCGACTCGCGATTGCGGGAAGATCGAGCCGCTCAGTCGCCCTTGGGCCAGGTCGGGCCCTGGTCGGTCCAGATGACGCCCTTGTTGCGGCACAGGCAGAAGGGGTGGCCGATCGGGTCGGTGTAGACCTGCCAGCCGTAGCCGTCGGGGCCGATGAAGTCCTGCCGCAGCGTCGCGCCGAGGTCGAGGACGCGGCGCCGCTCGGGCTCGATCTCGTCCACTTCGAAGTCGAGGTGGAACTGCTTGGGGTGCTCGCTGTCGGGCCACTGCGGAGCGCGGTAGTCGTCCACCTGGATGAATGCCAGCTCGATCTCGCCGAACTGGATGCCGGCCCAGTGCTCGGAGCTGCCTTCCTTGACCGGACGGCCCGTCACCTCGGAGTAGAAAGCCGCCAGCTTCATCGTGTCCGGGCAGTCGATGATGAAATCGGTGAGTCGCAGCATCCCGCGATCTTGCCACAGGCTCACACCCGACTTCGAGACAGGCCCTGAGCAGCCGCTCAGCCCTCACGCGGGCGCGAACCGCACCTCCGCCACCCCGGGGTCCGCCTGCGTGAGGCGGACCCGCAGGCGTTCCCCCAGCGGCAACTCCCCCGTGCCGCCCTCGATCGGGGCGACGATCGCCGGCTCCGTCAACTGGACGGTGCCGACGGCCGGTTCGTCCTCCTTCACGTCCACCACCACCGCGTCGAAGATCTCGCCGACCCGCTCCTTGAGCAGCGCCGCCTCGACGATGTCCACGCAGGCGCGCTCCACGGTGTTGCCGCGCCGCGTGCCGTCCGCCATCTCCTTGGCCAGCTCGGGCAGCGCGGCGAGCACCCACTCCGGAACGCCGGCGCCCGCGCAGGCGGCGAGGCAGAGCTCGGCGGCGTATCGGTCGACGAGGCGGCGCAGCGGTGCCGTGCAGTGGGCGTAGGGGGCGGCGACGGCGGCGTGCGTGGTGAGTTCGGGGACGTCGCCGCCGCTGAACGCGGTGTAGCCCGCGCCCCTCAGCAGCGTCGTGCACTCCTGCAGGAACGCGGCGTGGTGGGACCGGGCCGGATCCAGCGAGCGCACCAGTTCGGCGTACGGGACGTGGTGCGGCCAGTCGATGCGCAGGGCCTTCGCGGTGCGACGGAGGCGGCCGACCGCGCCGTCGGGTGCGATGGGCAGGGTGCGCAGGATGCCCGTCCCCGACGCGATCATCAGGTCTGCCGCCGCCATCCCGGTGAGCAGGGAGATCTGGGCGTTCCAGCCGTCGGCGGGCAGCGGCGCCCGGTAGGCGAGTTCGTAGGCGCCGTCCCGCTCGACGATCTCCTGCTCGGGGACGTTGAGGGAGATGCCGCCGCGCTCGACCTCCAGGCGCTCGCGCAGCCGCCCGATGTCGGCGAGCAGCGCGAGCGGCTCCTCGGCGGTGCCGTCGTCGATCGCCCGCTGCGCCCCGTCGTAGTCGAGCTTGGCGCGGCTGCGTACGAGGGCGCGGCGCACGTCGGTCGAGAGGGTCCGCCCCTCGTCGTCGAGGTCGATCGTCCAGAGCGCGGCCGGGCAGTCCTGCCCCGGCAGCAGGCTGGCCGCGCCCTCGCTCAGCGCGGTGGGGTGCAGCGGCACCTTCTCGTCGGGGAAGTAGAGGGTCGTGACGCGCCGGTGGGCCTCGGCGTCGAGCGCCTGCCCCGGCGTGACGTACGCGGCGACGTCGGCGATGGCGTACCGCACCCGGTATCCGCCGCTCTCCCGCCGGGACAGGTGCATCGCCTGGTCGAGGTCGACGGAGGTCGGCGGGTCGATGGTGAAGAAGGGGATGTCGGTCGCGTCGTGGTCGGGGAGCCGTGGCGCGGCGGCGGCGCGCTCCGCCTCCGCGAGGACGTCGGCCGGGAACTCCTCCGGCACGTCCAGCTTCGTCCGCAGTTCACGCAGCACGCCCCGCAACGGAGCCTCGGCTGCGCCGGTCACGTGGAGATGGCGGCGGGGCATGGACCGAGCGTAGGCCGGGCGGGCCGCGGGCGCTCGTCCCGCCGGGCCGCCCGGAGCAGCAGGACCGCCCCGCCACGGCCTCAGTGGATCTCTCGTACCACCACGTCGAGCGCCCATGCCCTGCCCGGCTTCGCGGGGGCCTCGGCCTCCACGACGTGGCCCAGGTCCCGGAGCGCATCGACCAGTTCGGCCGGGTTCTTGGGCTGCGCGCCGGTCTCCAGGAGGGAGCGGACGATGCGGCCCTTCGTCGCCTTGTTGAAGTGCGAGACGACGGAGCGCTTCTCGGCCCCGGTCGCCGGGTCGATCTGCGCGTGAAGCACCCGGACCGTCGCCGTCCGCCCGGCGACCTCGCCCTTCGGCTTCCACGCTGCCGTGTACGCCGACGACCGCAGATCGAGTACGAGCCCGTCGCCCGCCGCATCGGGGAGCGCCGAGGCCATCGGCGTACGCCAGTGGGCGCCGAGCGCGCCGATGCCGGGCAGCTTCACGCCCATCGAGCAGCGGTAGGAGGGGATGCGGTCGGTGATGCCGACGGCGCCCCACAGTCCGGAGAACACGAGCAGGGAGCGGGCCGCGCGGCGCTTGGCGGCCGCGTCGAGCGATGCGAGGCCCAGGGCGTCGTACAGCACGCCGGTGTAGATCTCCCCCGCGGGACGCGCGCCGGCCGTGCGGAGCTCGGTGTTCTTGGCGACCTCGGCGCGCAGGCCTTCGCTCAGGCCGAGTACGTCGCGGGCCTTCTCCTCGTCGGAGAGGCAGAGGTCGACCAGCTCGTCGAGGACGGCCTGGCGTGCGTCCGCGAGGGCCGGGAGGGAGAGCGACTCCGGCTTGAGGGGGGCGCCGCGGCCGGAGGGGGCCTTGCCTTCGGAGGGCGGCAGCAGCACGAGCACGGGGTCTCCTTCGGAGGGATGCGGGTGGGGGGTGCGGCCCCCGGGCCAGGGTAGTCGGCCCGGGGGAGCCCGGTTGCCCCGTGGTGCGGGGGTGCATGCACGAGCTTTTCCCACCCACCCGCCCGATTGCCCTGCGGTGCAGGGGGAACGAACAAGCGGTTCCCGCCCGCCCGCCCGTTTGCCCGGCATGGGTGTGTTGCAGCATGTGCAACGCACTTTGCGTATGCTGCTCGCCGGGGGCAGGATGCTGGCATGACCTCCCCCTCCGTCTCCGTGCTCGATCTCGCCCCCGTCGTCCCCGTGGTCGTCGTCGAGGACGTCGCCGACGCCGTGCCGCTGGCGCGTGCGCTCGTCGCGGGTGGGCTGCCCGCCATCGAGGTGACGCTGCGGACGCCCGCCGCGCTCGGCGCGATCCGGGCCGTCGCCGCCGAGGTCCCGGACGCCGTGGTCGGCGCCGGCACCGTCATCTCGGCCCAGGGCGTCGCGGACTCCGTTGCCGCCGGGGCCCGCTTCCTGGTCAGTCCGGGCTGGACGGACACGCTGCTCGGCGCGATGCGGGAGTCGGGGGTGCCGTTCCTGCCGGGGGTCTCGACGACCTCGGAGGTTGTCGCGCTGCTTGAGCGCGGGGTGCGTGAGATGAAGTTCTTCCCGGCGGAGGCCGCCGGCGGGACCGCCTACCTCAAGTCCCTCGGGGGCCCGCTTCCCCAGGCCCGTTTCTGCCCGACCGGAGGCGTCTCGCTCGCCTCCGCACCCTCCTACCTCGCCCTGGCCAACGTCGGCTGCGTGGGCGGCAGTTGGATGCTTCCCGCCGACGCGGTGGCGGCGAAGGACTGGGCCCGGGTCGAGTCCCTGGCCCGCGAGGCGGCAGCCCTGCGCTGACACTGCCGCGGTGCCGCGCCCCGTAAGGGGCGCGGGGAACTGCGCGACCAGCCACGACGGACCCGCGGATTAGTACCGCACTTCCCGCGGAGCGCTCAGCGCAGGTGCGCCGTCTCGTTCAGCAAGCGCAGCGACGCATTGCCGTCCGCGTAGTACGCCACCGCCGACAGCGAGGCCGCCGAGAGTTCCATGCGGAACAGTGCCTCCGGCGGGGCGCCGAGCGCCAGGCGGACCAGGGTCTTGATCGGCGTGACGTGCGTGACGAGCAGCACCGTGCGGCCCGCGTACTCGGCGGTCAGCCGGTCCCGCGCCGCCGAGACCCGGCGGGACACCGCCGCGAAGGACTCGCCGCCGGGCGGCGCCGCCTTCGCCGATGACAGCCAGGCGTTCAGTTCCTCCGGCTGACGCTCCCGCACCTCGCCGAAGGTCAGGCCCTCCCAGGCCCCGAAGTCCGTCTCGCGCAGCCCGTCCTCGATGCGTACGTCGAGTCCGATGCGGGCGGCCACGGCCTGCGCGGTCTCCTGGCAGCGCTTCAGCGGCGAGGAGACGATCGCCTGGATCGTGCCACGGGCGGCGAGCGCCGCCGCGGCGCGGTCGGCCTGCTCGCGGCCGATGTCCGAGAGCGAGGGATCGGAGCCGCCGCTGCCCGAGAACCGCTTCTGCGGGGTCAGCGCGGTCTCGCCGTGCCGCAGCAGGACGAAGGTCGCGGGGGCGCCGAGATCCGGGCCCCAACCTGCCGACGGCGCCTGCGCGGCCACGTTGCCCGCGGCACGGACATCCGCCGCACTACCGGAAGGCACTTCCGGAGCCCGTCGCTCCGCCAGCGCCGCCCGCGCCTTGGCCGCACCCGCGGCGGCGTCACCGGGCGGCCCCGAAGGCACCGGGACCGACGCCTTCGCGTCCAGCTCGGCGGTGGAAGCCGAAGCCTCCCACTGCCGCCCCCGCTTGCCCGCGTCCATCGCCTCGTTGGCCAGCCGGTCCGCGTGCTTGTTCTTCTCGCGCGGGATCCACTCGTACGTCACCTGGGGCGCGGGGAAGACCCGCGCCGCCTCGGCGGCCAGCGGCTTCATGTCCGGGTGCTTGATCTTCCAGCGCCCCGACATCTGCTCGACGACCAGTTTCGAGTCCATGCGGACGTGGACCGAGGCCGTCGGGTCGAGGGCGTACGCGGCCTTCAGACCGGCCACAAGACCCTTGTACTCGGCGACGTTGTTCGTCGCGACGCCGATGTACTCCGCGGCCTCCGCCAGGGTCTCCCCCGTCGCCGCGTCGATGACCACGGAGCCGTAGCCCGCGGGCCCCGGGTTTCCCCGGGAACCGCCGTCGGCCTCGACGATGAACTCCCGCACGGGCAAGGCTCCTAGAGTCCCGACTCGGACGTACGGACCAGGATGCGGCGGCAGTTCTCGCACCGCAGGACCGTGTCGGGGGACGCCGCCTTCACCTCGTTGACCTCGGTGATGTTCAGCTCAAGGCGGCAGCCCTCGCAGCGGCGCTGGTAGAGCTTGGCCGCGCCGACGCCGCCCTGCTGGACGCGCAGCTTGTCGTAGAGCTTGAGCAGGTCGGCCGGGACCGAACCCGCCACGACCTCGCGCTCCTTGGTGACCGTGGCGGCCTCGCCGTCGATCTCCTCGAAGGCCGCGTCACGGCGGGCCGTCGCGTCGTCGATCTTCGCCTGCACGGAGGAGACCCGCTTGCCCAGCTCGGAGACCCGCTCCTGGGCGGACTCGCGGCGCTCCATGACCTCCAGGACCACGTCCTCCAGGTCGCCCTGGCGCTTGGCGAGCGAGGCGATCTCGCGCTGGAGGTTCTCCAGGTCCTTGGGCGAGGTGACCGCGCCCGAGTCCAGGCGCTGCTGGTCGCGGGCCGCGCGCTGACGCACCTGGTCGACGTCCTGCTCCGCCTTGGTCTGCTCGCGGGCGCAGTCGCTCTCCTCGGTCGTCGAGGCGACGTGCAGGTCGCGCAGTTGCGCGAGGTCCTTGTTCAGCGACTCGATCTCGGCGTGCTCGGGCAGCGACTTCTTCTTGTGCGCGAGCTGCTGCAGACGTACGTCCAGGGCCTGGACGTCGAGCAGTCGGATCTGGTCGGCGGGCGCGGCGTTCAGTTGGGGGCTCCAGATGAGTCGGTAAGCGGTGCGGCCGCGTGGGCGGTCCAGGGGTCGGTGACCGTCTTCGAGACGTGGACGCGCAGTCCCCATCCGTTCCGGTCGGAAATCTCGTCGAGCTGGGCTGCGGCCAGCTCGCACCAGGGCCACTCGGTGGCCCAGTGCGCTGCGTCTAGCAGCGCGAGAGGCGTGCGTTCGCGGGCCTCGGACGCCGGGTGGTGGCGCAGGTCCGCGGTGAGGAAGGCGTCGACGCCGGCGGCCCGTACGTCGTCGAAGAGGCTGTCGCCGGAGCCGCCGCTGACCGCGACGGTGCGGATCAGCTGCTCCGGATCGCCCGCGACCCGGATGCCCTGCGCGGTGGCGGGCAGCCGCTTCGCCGCGCGCTCGGCGAGCTCGCTCAGCGTCAGCGGGTGCTCCAGCTCGCAGATCCTGCCGAGTCCGCGGCGGCCGTGCCCATCCGCCGGGTCCGGCACCAAGGGCCGTACGACGCGCAGGTCGAGCGCGCCCGCGAGGGCGTCGGAGACGCCGGGGTCGGCCTGGTCGGCGTTGGTGTGCGCGACGTGCAGCGCGACGTCGTGCTTGATCAGGTCGTGCACGACGCGGCCCTTGAAGGTGCCGGCCGAGACCGTCGTCGTACCGCGCAGATAGAGCGGATGGTGCGTGACCAGGAGCTGGGCGCCCAGCCTGACCGCCTCGTCGGCGATCTCCTTGACGGGGTCGACGGCGAAGAGGACTCGGGAGACCTCCGCGTCGGGATCGCCGCAGACGGTGCCGACCGCGTCCCACTGCTCGGCCCGCTCGGGGGGCCACAGGGCGTCGAGGGCGGCGATGACTTCAGACAGACGGGGCACGAAGAAAGGCTACCTTCCCGCTGCGCTCGGCATGTCGTGAGTTACGCGCCGCTACGGGGCCGCTACTGAGGGCCCCGTAAGGGGCGCGGGGAACTGCGCGAGCAACCAAAGAAGAGCCGCAGACGCGTCTGCACAGCACCGAGCAGACGCGTCTGCGGCTCTTTCTGGGCTGAGCGCGCCCGCGCGGCGGAGCCGCATATCGATACAGCCCCGCGCCCCTGACGGGGCGCCCCTCCTACGGGGCGAGGTTGCCCCTGAGGTCGTCGAGGACCGAGTTCGCCGCCGTCACGCCGAGGCCCAGGTACCAGGTCTCGTCCGGGACATCCTTCGCCTGCCCCTTCTTCACCGCACCGAGCTTCTTCCACAGGGGGTTCTTCTCGGCCTCGGAGCGGCCGGTCTTCTTCGCGTCACCGTAGACGCCGGTGAAGATCCAGTCCGCGTCTGCCTCGTCGATCTTCTCCGGGCTGATCTCGGTGGCGAGGTCGTTGATCTGCTGGTTCTTCGGGCGGGGCAGACCGGCGTCGTCGAGGATCGTGCCGATGAAGGACGCCTTCGCGTAGAGGCGGATGCGGTCCGGCATGTAGCGGAGCATCGTGATCGTCGGCTTGTCGTCGCCGAGGTCGCGGCCCAGGGACCGCGCCTTCTCCTCGTACGCGGCGAGCTCCGTCTTCGCCTTCGCGGTCTTGTCGAGCGCGGCCGCGTTCAGGAGGTAGTTCTCCTTCCACGTGAAGCCGGGGCGGATGGAGAACACGGTCGGGGCGATCTTGGAGAGCTGCGGGTAGAGCTTGGCGGCGCGCAGTTCACTGCCGAGGATCAGGTCCGGCTTGAGGCCCGCGATCGCTTCCAGGTTGAGGGAGTTGATCGTGCCGACGTCCTTGGGGTTGCCGGCGTCCTTCTTGAGGTAGCCAGGTACGCCGTCGTCGCCCTCGGTGGGGGCATAGCCGACGGGCTTCACGCCGAGGGACACGACGTTGTCGAGCTCACCGACATCCAGGACCACGACCCGCTTGGGCTGCGCCTTCAGCTCGGTCTTGCCGCGGGCGTGCGTGATGGTGCGGGGGAACTCGCCCGCCTTGGCCTTGGTGCCCATCTTCGCCGTCTGCTCGGCGGCCTTGGCGAAGTCGTCGCCGCCCTGGGCGACGGACTTGCTGCCGCTGCCGTTGTCGGACTTGCCGGAGTCCGCGCCGCTGTCGCCGGATCCGCAGGCCGCGAGGGAGAGCGCGCCGGCCACGGCAAGGGCGAGGGCGGCGGTGGCGCGGTGCCGGCGGGGGCGTATGGACCGTGCGGACGGGGACATCGGCGCTCCAGGGTGTGTGCTGATCGCGGTGGAGCCGGGGCGACATACCGCCCGGAACCGCTCCACGACCACTTAGGTTCGCCTTACTTTAAGCGCGGCCACCCCACCCAGCACAACCACCCCCGCCCCCTCAGGCGAATCGGGACATCGCCACCCTTCTGTGTGAAGCGGGCGGCCACAGATGCCACGGCAGTGCGTGCGAAAACTAGCTTCGGGGGCCGGAGGTACCCCCCATGACAGCGCCCACGATCGAGCCGGCCCAGGCCCCTGCCCCGGCACCTGTCCAGACCCCCGCCCAGACCCCTTCCCCGGTAACTGCCCCGGCTCCCGCCCCCGCCCCCGTGACGATCACCGCCGACGGTGCGTACGCCGCGCGCCTCACCCACGACGGCGGATCCTGGTTCCCCGAGCGCTGGACCCTCGACTCCCCCGAGCCGTACGCGGTGCCGCTGCCCGGCAACCAGCCGGAAGAGCCGGGCACGGAGGTCCTGCCGATGGCCGACGGACGTGTCCTCATCCACCGTGTGGTGGACGGCAGGCACGCGTTCGCGCTGCTGTACCCGACCGGCCCCGGGACGGGCGAGGTCCCGCTCGGCGCCGTCGACTGCGGCGCGTCCCGGCTGAGCCTGCTGCCACCGGCGCCGGGCGGCATGTGCGCGTACGCGATCGCGGTGGGCGAGAGCTCGACGGACCTGTGGCTGGTGGCGGGCGGCACCTTCGGCCCCGAGCACCTCGCGGAGATCCCCGGGCGCTGCGCGGGCGGGGTCTGGCTGGACGCGGAGGGCCGGATCCTGTCCCTGGACCGGGAGTTGGAGGGCCGGGTCAAGGCGGTGGCGGTGGACCTGCGGCGGGACGGCGAGGTGTCGCCCCTCCTCCAGATCGCCGAGGAGAGCGACGACCGGGTGCTGCTCGCGGACGCCGACAGCGGGCTGCTCCTGGTCCGTTCGGACGCGCCGGGCCACGACCGGCTCGGCTGGGGGGTGTTGGGCGGTACGCGCCCGGTGCGTTTCCCCGAGTGTCTGCGCCTGCCGGACTGCGCCGCTCCCGCGATGACTCCGTTCGCGATCCAGCCGGGGCAGACGCTGATGCCGGAGAGCTGTGCGGTGGCGTTGCGGATCGACGGGGCGGCGGGGAGATGGCTCGGCGTGTGGCGTCCCGCCGAGCGGCGGCTGCATCAACTGGCGGCGCCTGAGGGGTGGTTGGCCGGGGCGGGGCGGTGGACGCGGGAGGGTGTGCTGCGTCTTCCGTACGCGACGGGGGCGGTGCCGTGTGGGGTCGCGGAGGTGGAACCTCCCGCTCCGGAGGGGCCGCCCGTGGCGGTGGCCGCGCGGCCCGTTCCGTTGCAGCAGGCGCCTCTCACCGGGCGTGCGGGCGTTGGTTAGACTCGCCCGGCTGTACCGAACGATCTTCTTTACCGTTTTACGGGGTGAGTGTGTTGATGACGACAGAGATCAGTACGGAGACAGAGCAGGTCCCCGACCCGCGGGTGGCGGCGGCGCCTCCGCAGGGCGCGGCTGCGACTGCCGGTCCCGGCAGGCATCGGGGGCCGGTGGCGTCGCAGGACGCGGAGACGGCTCCGCGGGGGCGGCATCGCCGCCAGGGCGAAGAGAGCTGATCCTTTCCCCAACCCCACCCCTACCCGAATCACTTCCGGCTCCGCCGGACGGGCTAGAGGGTGGGCGGGCAGCTGCGGAGATTCGGGTGGGTGGGCGGGAAAGAATCCGCCGCGAAGCGGCGGCCTTGAGCGGCGCCGCACGCGGGGGATCCGCCCCCAGACCCCCGAAAAGCAACAGCCATCCCCGGGGGCGTGGGCGGGCAACTGCCGGGCAATCGGGAAGGGGGTCCCCCCTGCTCATTAAGAGCTTGGGGGAGGGTGGGAGAGATCGCCGCGAAGCGGCGGTACGGCGGCGCGCCTGACGACGGCGCGTCGCCGTACGGGCTACCCCCGCTTCAGCCCCAGCACCTCCGCCGCCGCAAACGTCTCCCCCTCCGGCCTCCCCGCGTAATAAGGAGACAGCGCCTCGTCCAGCTCCTCGTACGTGAACACGCCCTTCGCCGTGTCGAACTTCGCGGCCACCTTCGGGCGTTCGACCACGGCCACCATCCCGCCGTGCACCACCAGCAGCTGCCCGTTCACCGCGGCAGCGGCCGGCGAGGCCAAGTAGCCGACCAGCGGAGCCACATGCTCCGGGGCCAGCGCGTCCAGTTCACCCGCGCCCGGCTCCTGGAACCCCGCGAACACATCCTCCGTCATCCGCGTCCGCGCCCGCGGACAGATGACGTTCGCCGTCACCCCGTACTTGCCGAGCGCCAGCGCGCTCGACGTGGTGAGACCGACGACGCCGCCCTTCGCCGCCGCGTAGTTCGGCTGTCCCGCCGACCCGGCGAGGAAAGCCTCCGACGACGTGTTGACGATCCGGCCGTACACCGGCTCCCCCGCCGCCTTGGACCGCTCACGCCAGTGGACCGACGCGAAGTGGGTCGTGTTGAAGTGGCCCTTGAGGTGGACGCGGATGACGGAGTCCCATTCGCCCTCGCTCATCGAGAAGATCATCCGGTCCCGCAGAATGCCCGCGTTGTTGACCAGGATGTCCAGCTTGCCGTACGTGTCGATCGCCAACTGGACGAGCCCGCGCGCCTGTTCGTGGTCCGCGACATCGCCCAGGTGCGCGACCGCCTGCCCGCCCCCGGCACGGATCTCCGCGGCCACGTCCTCGGCCGGCGTCGCCGAGGCCTCGCCCGAGCCGTCACGGCCGGGCTGCCCGAAGTCGTTGACGACGACGCTCGCGCCGAGCCGGGCGAGTTCGAGGGCTTCGGCGCGACCGAGGCCCCGGCCCGCCCCCGTGACGATCGCGGACAGACCCTCGAGCGGCAGTGACGGTGACAGTGACATCAGCGATCAAAGTCCTTTCAGAAGCGGGGAGTTCAGAGCTGGGGAGTTCAGAGCCGGGAAGTTCAGATCTCGATGCAGGTCCGCAGCGCGACCCCCGTACGCATCTGATCCAGCGCCTCGTTGATCTCGGGCAGCTGCACCCGGTGCGTGATGAGGCTCTCCAGGTCGATGCGGCCCGCGCGCCACAGGGTGATGGCCCGCTCGTAAGAGGTGAGGACGTCGCCGCCGCCGTACATGGACGGCAGGATCTTCTTCTCGTCGAAGAACAGCTCGAACATGTTGAACTGGAGGAAGTCGTCGAGGGCGCCCGCGCCCACGACGCACAGCGTGCCGCCGCGCCGCGTCGTCTCGTACGCCGTGCGGGCCGTGGCGGACTTGCCGACCACCTCGAAGACGTAGTCGAAGCCCTCGCCCGCGGTCACCCGCTGCTTGGCGTCGGCGAGTTCGTCGGGGGCGACCGCCTCCGTCGCGCCGAACTTCAGCGCGGCCTCACGGCGCGATGCCACCGGGTCCACGGCGATGATCTGCGCCGCGCCCTTGAGCCGTGCGCCCTGGATCGCCGAGATCCCGACGCCGCCGCAGCCGATCACGGCGACCGATGAGCCGGCGGCCACATCGGCGGTGTTGATGGCCGCGCCGAGCCCCGTCGTCACGCCGCAGCCGATCAGCGCCGCGATGTCGAAGGGCACGTCGTCCGGGATCGGCACGGCGCAGCCCGCGTCGACCACGACCTCCTCGGTGAAGGTCCCCGTACCCGCGAAGCCGAAGACGTCCCCGCCGGGCCGCTTGAAGTTGGGCGTGCCCGCGTTCATGAATCCGGCAAGGCACAGCTGGGTCTGGCCGCGCTTGCAGGCGGGACAGGTGCCGCAGGCGGGCAGCCAGCACAGCAGCACCCGGTCGCCCTGGGAGAGCCCGGTCACGCCGTCGCCCACGTCGATGATCTCGCCCGCGCCCTCGTGGCCGGGGATGAACGGCGCGGGCTGCGGCAGTACGCCGTTCATCGCCGATATGTCGGAGTGGCACAGGCCGGTGGCCCGCACCCGGATCTTCACCTTGCCGGGGCCGAAGCCCGTCGCCTCGACGTCGTCGAGGACCTCCAGCTTCTCCTGGCCTATCTCGTGCAGTACGGCTGCGCGCATGGTGCGGCTCCTCTCGTACGAAGATTCAGCGAAGATTCAGGCGTCTTCGAAGATTCAGGCGTGCTCGACGACCGTGTCGGCGAGTACCGGAGCGTCGTCCCGCTCGGCCGCCGTCACGGTCGCCTGGACGCGCCCCTCGGTGCGCCACATCCGGATCCGCAGCCTCTCCCCGGGGAAGACGACACCGGTGAAGCGCGTGCTGTAGCCGCGCACCCGCGACACATCGCCGTCGAGCATCGTGTCCACGACGGCCTTGAGCGTCATCCCGTAGGTGCACAGGCCGTGCAGGATCGGCCGCTCGAAGCCCGCGAGCTTGGCGAACTCGGGGTCGGCGTGCAGCGGGTTCCAGTCGCCGGAGAGGCGGTAGAGCAGCGCCTGGTCCTCGCGTACGGGTCGTTCGACGGTACGGTCCGGCTCGCCGTCGGGGGCCGGGACGCGGGCGGAGGGGCCGCGGTCGCCGCCGAATCCGCCTTCGCCGCGTACGAAGATCTGGGCGTCGCTGGTCCACAACGGGCCCTCGGCGTCGGCCACTTCGGAGCGCAGGACGAGGACGGCCGCCTTGCCCTTGTCGTACACGGCGGCGACCTTGGAGGTGGCCGTGGCGCTGCCCTTGACCGGGATCGGGCGGTGCAGGGTGATGGTCTGGCCGCCGTGCAGGACGGCGGCGAGGTTCACCTCGATGCCGGGGGCGGAGAGGCCGCCCATCATGCCCATGCCCGCCCCCGCGACGGTGGCGAAGCTGGGCAGGACGTGCAGCCTGGACTCCAGGGTGTAGCGCAGCTCGTCGGGGTCGGTGGCGGGGACGCCGGCTCCCAGACCCAGGTGGTAGAGCTGGATGTCCTTGTGGTCCCAGGCGATCTCGGCCGACCTGGGCTCCGCGGCTACGGCCTTCGCGGCGTCGATGGGCATGTGTGGCAGCTCCTTGGGAGGAGGGCAGAGACCTCGGCGCGGCCGTCCGCACCGTCGGCCGCACCGAGGTCGTAACGGGGCCGGGGAGCCGGTCGTCGAACCGGCCCGTTCTAGAACGCGTTCCAGTCCGGCGACCCCATGTATAGCCCAGCGCCCAGGACTTGTGAAGACTCCTGACGTCACGTCAGATTCAGTGGCGGGACGGGGCGGGCGGCGAGCCGTGACATTTGTACCGGCCTGGTCCGTACAACCGCATCTGCCGCCGCACCGCCCCGGATTCGTAGCGTCAGAGACATGACGAAGACCTCAGAGAGCGGCCCCGCGGACGGACCCGCCGTGGCCTTCACCGGCGTGGTCAAGGCCTTCGGCCCGCTGCGTGCCGTCGACGGCGTCGGCCTGCGGATCGAGCCCGGCGAGAGTGTGGCCCGGCGGAGCTCGGCACGTCCGTGACGGACGGCTCCGGGATCGGCCTCGGCACGGTCGCGGTGCTCATCGGCTGGCTGCTGGTGTTCGGTTCGTACGCTGTGGTCTCGTACCGCAGGGCTGCGCGGACGGTATGACGACGCCGGCGAGGCGCCACGGCGCGACAGGAGAAGCGATGTCAGCGACCCCCGGGAAGAGCGCCCGGCGGCAGGAGTTCGGGCGCCGCACCGGTGAGTGGAAGGCCGGTGCCAAGGCGCAGCTCTCCGAGATGCGGGCGAAGGAGAAGTCGGGGCGGAGCGATCCCAGCGACCTGGGTCCGCCCAACGGCTTCGCGATGCTGCCCTGGCTCCTGATGGGCATGGGCTCCTTCTCCAACGTCATCCAGGGCAAGACCGGCAACCCTTGGATCGGCGGCCTCGGCCTGCTGGCCTTCAACTCCCTCTACATCAACGTGGTGTTCCGGGCCTTCCACAAGCAGGCCAGGGAGGCGCGTGTGACGAGGCACAGCCTCCTCGCGCTGACCGCGGTGACCTTCGCCCTCGCCATCGGCTACGGCGGCAGCTGGCTGATGTTCTTCCCGCTCCTTGGCCTGGCGACCGGGGCGGTCCTGCGCGGCAGGCAGCTCGCTCCCGCCGGTATCGCCCTGAGCATCGCCGCGGCCGTGGTCGGCGGGCTTCGGGACGGCTGGGACGCCGCGGGCATCGCCTACGGCACGTTCATCTCCGTCATGGTGACCGGGGCGATCCTCGCCCTCTCCGAGACGGTCAAGGAACTGCGTTCCACCCGCGAGGAGTTGGCCCGCAGCGCCGTCGAGAAGGAACGCCTTCGCTTCTCCCGCGATCTGCACGACCTGCTCGGCCACACCCTCTCGGTGATCGTCGTGAAGGCAGAGGCCACCCGCCGCCTGGCCCCCCGCGACCTGGACGCGGCCCTCGGCCAGGTCACCGACATCGAGTCCGTCGGCCGCCAGGCCCTGACCGAGATCCGCGAGGCGGTCACCGGCTACCGCGAGGGCAGCCTCGCCACGGAGCTCGACCGGGCCCGCGATCTCCTGGAGGCTGCGGGCATCGACGCGGTCGTACGCCAGTCGGGGCCGCCGCTCGCCCCGCAGACGGCGGCGCTGCTGGGCTGGGTCGTCCGTGAGTGCGCCACCAATGTCGTACGCCACTCCCGCGCGACCCGCTGCGAGATCGAGGTCGCGGGCACCGCCGAACGGACCCGGCTGCTGATCGCCGACGACGGCCGCGGCGTAGGCTCGACCGCGCCCGGCAGCGGGCTGAAGGGCCTGGCCGAACGGCTGGCGGCGGCGGGCGGCTCCCTGGAGTCGGCGCCCGCACCGCACGGCGGCTTCCGGGTCACCGCGACGCTGCCGGTCACCGAGTTGAGCACCGTCCCGGAGGAGCGCACCCCATGATCAGAGTCCTGCTCGCCGAGGACCAGGGCATGATGCGGGGCGCGCTCGCCCTGCTGCTCGGCATGGAGGAGGACATCGAGGTCGTGGCGCAGGTCGGGGCGGGCGACGAGATCGTGGACGCCGCGCTGACCGCGCGCCCCGACGTGGCGCTGCTGGACATCGAACTGCCGGGCCGCAGCGGTCTGGAGGCCGCGGCCGACCTGCGCGAGGAGTGCCCCGAGTGCCGGGTCCTCATCCTCACCACCTTCGGCAGGCCCGGCTATCTGCGCCGTGCCATGGAGGCGGGGGCGGCCGGTTTCCTGGTCAAGGACGGGCCGGTCGAGGACCTGGCCGAGGCGATCCGCCAGGCGCTGCGGGGCGAGACGGTCATCGATCCGGCACTCGCCGCGGCAGCGCTGAGCGCGGGGCCGAACCCGCTGACCGCCCGCGAGGCGGACGTGCTGAAGGCCTCGGTGGACGGTGCCACGGTCGCCGACATCGCGGGCAAGCTGCATCTGTCGGAGTCGACCGTGCGGAACTATCTCTCCGCGGCGATCGGGAAGACGGGGACGCGGAACCGGATGGAGGCGGTGCGGGAGGCCCGGCAGCAGGGGTGGCTGTGACCGCGCACCCACGGTGACGCCGGTCCCTGCGGCACCGTGGGAGACGCCGTTCCCCGGCCGCGCTCAGTCCTGCACCACCGTCTCCACCTTCCCCGCCCCGTCGTAGAGACGAATGGCCACCAGCTTTCTGCCCGGGCCCGCTCCAAGGACAACTGCACCAGGTCCTCAGCCCGCGTGCTGCCGGCCCGTCAGAAGAAAGGCAGTGCGCATCAGCTGCGACCAGCGGCTGGTGACGAAGCCCTGCCTCAGCTTTCGGAGACCCGCTGCCTCGGCATCCACAGAAGCACCACCACCACGCCCGCGAGCAGGATGAACCCGCTGGTGCGGAACGCCATCGCGTATCCGTCGGTCAGCGCCTGCCGGGACGTCGAGCCGTCCATCTGCGCGGCCGCCACCGTGGAGAGCACCGCGAGGCCGAGCGCGCCGCCCATCGTGCGGGAGGTGTTGATCAGGCCGGAGACCAGGCCCGCGTCGCCCGGCTGCGCGCCGGACGTGGCGAGCGAGGCGAGCGGTGTCGCGGCCAGGCCCGCGCCGAACATCATCACGATGCCGGGCAGCATGATCGAGGTGACGTACGCGCCGTCGACGGTCATCGTCGACTGCCAGCCGAAGCCCGCGGCGGCCACCACGATGCCAAGCACGGACACGTTCTTCGCGCCGAGCACCGGCATCAGGCGCGGCGCCAGCATCGAGCCGATGACGATGGTGAGGGAGGACGGGATGAGGGCGAGGCCCGCCTTGAGCGGCGAGTAGCCGAGGACGTTCTGGGCGTACAGCGTCATGAACATCCACATGGCGAACATGCCGCCGCCGCACACGAACATCGCGGCGTTCGCGGCCGACACCGACCGCACCCTGAACAGCTTGAGCGGCATCAGCGGCACCTGTGTGCGCGACTCCACCACGAGGAAGGCCGCGAGCAGCGCGAGCCCCGCCGCCAGCGGGACCAGGGTCGCCGCCGCCGTCCAGCCCTTCTCCTCGGTCTGCACGATGCCGTACGCGAGGGTGGCGAGCCCGGCCGTCACGAGCACCGCGCCCGGCACGTCGAGGCGGCGCGCCTGCCCTGCCCTGGACTCGGTGAGCCAGGCGATGCCCGCGACGATCACGAGGGCGCCGATCGGCACGTTGATCAGGAGCACCCAGCGCCAGGAGAGCAGGTCGGTGAGGACCCCGCCGACCAGGCCGCCCGCCGCGCCGCCGCCCGCGCCCACCGCCGACCAGATGCCGATCGCCCGTATCCGCGCCGGGCCTTCGGGCACCGCCGACGTCAGGATCGTCAGGGTGGACGGGGCGAGGATCGCGGCGCCAAGGCCCTGCACGGCCCGCGCCGCCAGGAGCTGCCACTCTTCCTGTGCGAGGCCGCCGCCGAGCGAGGCGGCGGTGAACAGGCCGAGCCCGACGAGGAACATCCGCTTGCGCCCGAAGAGGTCACCGGCCCGGCCGCCGAGCAGCATGAACCCCGCGAAGGCTATGGAGTAGGCGTTGACGACCCATTGGAGTCCGATCGCGCTCATGCCGAGGTCGGCCCGCATCGACGGCAGCGCGGTGTTCACCACCGACACGTCGAGGACGACGAGGAACTGGCCCGCGCAGGCGGCGAGAAGGACCGCCCACACCGGTGCGGACTTCTTCGGCGGGGCGGTGTCGGCTTCGGTCGCGTAAGTGGTGCCGGGCGTCTTGACCATGACAGGCATCCTCTCAAGCGCCGGGCGCCGCGTGCATCGGAAATTCGCTGCACGGGCCCTCGGACAAGAGGACTAGGTCTTTCTACGCCGCCTTCCTACTCCGTCTCCCTACGACCACCGTTTCCTACGGCCACTACCGCCGCAGCAGCGTCACCACCGCCGCGCCGCCGAGCCCGATGTTGTGCGCCAGGCCCACCCGCGCGCCCGTCACCTGACGCTCATCGGCCTGCCCCCTCAACTGCCAGGTGAGCTCCGCGACTTGGGCGATCCCCGTCGCGCCGAGCGGATGCCCCTTGGAGATCAGTCCGCCCGACGGGTTCACGACCCAGCGGCCGCCGTACGTGGTCGCGCCGCTCTCGACGAGCTTGCCGGACTCCCCCGCCGCGCACATGCCCAGCGCCTCGTACGTAAGAAGCTCATTGATCGAGAAGCAGTCGTGCAGCTCGATCACGTCGACGTCCTCGATGCCGAGGCCCGCCTTGTCGTACGCGTCCCGAGCGGCCGCCCGCGACATCGGCTGCCCCACGACGTCGATGCACGACCCCGAGTCGAAGGACTCCCCCGTGTCGGTCGTCATCGCCTGCCCGGCGATCTCCACGGCCCGGTCCTGGAGCCCGTGCCGCTCCACGAACCGCTCGGATGCGACCACGGCCGCCGCCGAGCCGTCCGACGTCGGCGAGCACTGCAGCTTGGTGAGCGGGTGGTGGATCGTCTTGGCGGCGAGGATCTCGTCGACGGTGTACGCGTCCTGGAACTGGGCGTACGGATTGTTCACCGAGTGCCGGTGGTTCTTCGCGCCGACCGCCGCGAGCTGCGCGGCCGTCGTGCCGTACTTCTCCATGTGCTCGCGGGCCGCGTTGCCGAAGATCTGAGCGGTGGGCGGGGTCATCTCGAAGCCGTGCCGGGCCGCCATCACGCCGTAATGACGGGCGACGGGTGACGTCTTGAAGTCACCGCCATCGCTCCCTCCCCCCAGCGAACCGCGCGCCATCTTCTCGAAGCCGAGCGCAAGGACGCAGTCGTTGATGCCGCCCTCGACGAACTGCCGCGCCATCATCAGCGCCGTCGACGCCGTCGCGCAGTTGTTGTTGACGTTGTAGACGGGGACGCCGGTCAGGCCCAGTTCGTAGGCGGCCCGCTGGCCGGCCGTCGAGGCCTGGAAGCAGTACCCGACGGGGACCTGCTCCACTTCCTCGTACGAGATCCCGGCGTCGTCGAGGGCCTTGGTGCCGGCCTCCTTCGCCATGTCCCAGTACTGCCAGTCCCGCGTCTCGGGCTTCTCGAACCTGGTCATGCCGACGCCGACGATGTACGCCTTCATGTCTTCCTCTCCGTCACGATGTCTCTCTCAGTCACGCGGTAGGCCGAGCAGCCGCTCGGCGACGACGTTGAGCTGCACCTGTGTGGTCCCGCCCGCGATGGTCAGGCAGCGCGACATCAGGAAGCCGTGCAGCGCCCGCTCCCCGGCCCCCTCCCGCAACGCGCCCGCCGGGCCCAGGAGTTCGAGCGCGAGCTCGGCCACCTTCTGCTGGTGCGGGGTCTGCACCAGCTTGCGGATGGAGGCACCGGCCCCTGGTTCCGCGCCCGCCACCTGCCGCATCGTGGTGCGCAGGCCGATGCAGGCGAGCGCGTGCGCCTCGGCGGCGAGCGCGCCGATCCGCGCGCGGTGCGCCCCGTCGAGCTCACCGGCGCGCGCGATGAGCGCCTCGAGCCCCGTGTCGAAGGTCAACTGGTCGGCCATGTGGACGCGTTCGTTGCCCAGCGTGTGGCGGGCGACGCGCCAGCCGTCGTTCACCTCGCCGACGACCGCGTCGGCGGGCAGCAGGACGTCGTCGAAGTAGACCTCGTTGAAGAGGGAGTCCCCGGTGATCTCCTTCAGGGGCCGGACATCGACACCGGAAGCCCGCTTCATGTCGATGAGGAAGTACGTAAGCCCCTTGTGCTTGGGGGCTTCGGGGTCCGTGCGGGCGAGGAGGATCCCGAAGTCCGCCCACTGCGCGGCGCTCGTCCACACCTTCTGGCCGTTGATCAGCCAGCCGTCCTCGACGCGCTCGGCCCGCGTCCGCAGCGCGGCCAGGTCGGAGCCCGCCTCCGGCTCGCTGAACAGCTGGCACCAGAGCAGCTCGCCCCGCAGCGTCGGCGGCAGATACCGCTCCCGCTGCTCCTCCGTCCCGTACGCGATGAGCGAGGGCACCACCCAGGTGGCGATGCCCAGCTCGCCGAGCCGGACCCCGGCATCCGCCAACTCCTGCTGGACGGCGAGCTGTTGCACCGGTCCCGCGCCCAGGCCGTACGGCTCGGGCAGGTGCGGCGCCGCGTAGCCGGTCGGCGCGAGGGCCTTGCGGGCGGCCGCCGGGTCGAGTCCGCGCGCCGGGGCTACGGCCTCGCGCGCCCGCTCCCGGTACGCCGCCGCCTCCGCCGGCAGCTCGGTCCGCAGCTCCCGCCGCGCACCGCCCTCCGCGAGTCGCACCGCCCGCAGCCGGTGGGTGTCGCCCGTACCGAGCAGCTGGCGGGCCACGACCGCGCGGCGCAGATACAGATGGGCGTCGTGCTCCCAGGTGAAGCCGATGCCGCCGAGGATCTGGACGCAGTCCTTGGCACAGGAGTAGGCGGCGTCCAGGGCCGTCCCGGCGGCGAGCGCGGAGACAAGCCCCCGCACGTCCTCATCCGGCTCGCCCGCCGCCCGCGCCGCGTCCCACACCAGGGCCCGCGCCTGCTCGACCCGCACCAGCATGTCGGCGCAGAGGTGCTTGACGGCCTGGAACCGCCCGATCGGCCGCCCGAACTGCTCGCGCACCTTGGCGTGTTCGGTGGCGGTCTCCAGGGCCCAGGCCGCGACGCCGCACGCGTCGGCCGCGTACACGACACACGCCAGATCCCGTACGAGCGCCGATCCGACGTCGAGCACCCGCCCCGCGGGGACCTCGACGCCGTCCGCGGCCACCTCGGCGGTGGGCCGCGTCGGATCGGCGCTTTCCTGCGTACGCACCTTCAGCGCGGCCGCGTCGACGGCGAGCCACAGTGTTCCGCGCGCCGATTCGGCGGCCAGGATCAGCAGGTCGGCGTCGGCTCCGCCGAGCACCGGCGGCGCGGTCCCGTCCAGGACGTAGCCGTCGGGCACGGAGACCGCGGTCAGCGTGCCGGGGCCCGGTGCGACGGCGCCGATCCGCGTACCGGACGCGAGCTCGGCGGCCTGCTCCCGGGCGCCCGCGCGGTGCAGCACGACCGACGCGAGGGCACTGGCGAGGTACGGCCCCGGCAGCGCGGCGCGGCCCGCCTCCTCCAGGACCACGGCGAGGTCGTCGAGCCCGCCGCCCCCGCCCCCGTACTCCTCGGGCAGATGCACCGCGAGCAGCCCCTGCTCCGCGAGGCCGTCCCAGTAGGCGGGCCTGCTCCCTGCGCCAGACGGCGCGTCGAGCAGCTTGCGTATCTCCTCGGGCGGCACGGCGCGGGTGATCCAGCCGCGCGCCGCGTCCGCCAACTCCCGCTGTTCCTGCGTGATTCCGATCCCCATGCGCATCCTCGCCGGTAGCAGCTTCCGGGACGGCGTCAGACTAGAACACGTTTCAATCCAGCGGAAGGCTCAATCTGACGGAAGGTCAGATACGGGCGCCGGGGCGGCCCGCTCGACCGGCACCCGAGGACTCCCGCTTAACCGGCCGGTTAACAACGGGTCAAGACTTCCCCTCGTACGACACCCATCGGAATAGTCGCCCCAGGAAACAGGTTCGTTCTGCACGTACCCCTGCCAGAATTTGCACCGCCCCCGGAGGCCCCACGTAATGACGCAGTCGACGACGACCCGACAACGCGGCACCCGCGGAGTCGTCCCCGTACTCGCCTTCGCAGGCATCGTCGTCGCGGTGATGCAGACGCTCCTGGTGCCGGTCATCAAGGACCTGCCCGCCCTGCTGAGCACCACCCCGTCGAACGCCACCTGGGTCATGACATCGACCCTGCTCGCCGGCGCCGTCTCGACCCCCATCATGGGCCGCCTCGGTGACCTCTACGGCAAGCGCCGCATGCTCCTGACGAGCCTGGCCGTGATGGTCGTGGGCTCCCTGATCTGCGGTTTCACCGACGACCTCATCGTCATGATCGTCGGCCGTGCCCTCCAGGGCTTCGCGATGGGCGCGATCCCGCTCGGCATCGGCCTGATGCGCGACGAGCTGCCCCGCGAGAAGCTCGGCTCCGCCATGGCCCTGATGAGCTCCTCCATCGGCGTCGGCGGCGGCCTCGCCCTGCCGCTGGCCGCGCTGACCGCGCAGCACACCGACTGGCACGCCCTGTTCTTCGGCGCCGCGGGCCTTGGCGTCGTCTCCATGCTCCTCACCGTCCTCTTCGTGCCCGAGAGCAACGTGAAGGCCGAGGGCACCTTCGACGTGCTCGGCGCGCTGGGCCTCTCCGCAGGCCTGGTCCTCTTCCTCCTGCCCATCACCAAGGGCAGCGACTGGGGCTGGTCGTCGGGCACGACGCTCGGCCTGTTCGCGGCGGCGGCGGTCGTCCTGGTCCTGTGGGGCGTGATGGAACTGCGCCTGAAGGCCCCGCTGGTGGACCTGCGCACGACGGCCCGGCGCGAGGTGCTCCTGACCAACCTGGCGTCGATCATGGTCGGTGTCGCCTTCTACGCGATCTCCCTCGTCCTCCCGCAGCTGCTCCAGCTCCCGACCTCCACCGGCTACGGCCTCGGCCAGTCGATGGTCGTCGCGGGCCTGTGCGTGGCGCCGCTGGGCCTGACGATGATGTTCACGGCCCCGGTCTACGCCCGCCTGTCGGCGAAGTACGGCCCGAAGGTGACCCTCATCCTCGGCATGCTGATCATCGCGATCGGCTACGGGGCGGGCCTCGGCCTGATGAGCGCGGCCTGGCAGACCATCGTCATCGCGGTGGTCGTCGGCGCGGGAATCGGCCTCGCGTACTCCTCGCTGCCGGCGCTGATCATCGGCGCGGTCGACCCCTCCGAGACGGGCGCGGCGAACGGCCTCAACACCCTGATGCGCTCCATCGGTACGTCGGTGTCGAGTGCCGTCATCGGCATGGTCCTGGCCAACACGGCGCACCACGTGGGCGGTGTCGCGGTCCCCACGATGGACGGCTTCCGCACCTCGTTCCTCATCGCCACGGCCGCGGTCGGGCTCGGCCTGCTGCTCGCCCTCTTCCTCCCCTCCGCGGGCCGCTCTTCCGCCAAGCCGCAGCTGCGGGCGAGCAGCGAGGAGGACGCGAATCTGCGGGCCGCGGAGGAGGCATTGGCCGGCTTCCACGGCCGGGTCCTGAGCCCCGCCGGGGCGCCGGTCGCGCGCGCCAAGGTCACGCTGATCGACCGCCGGGGCCGGCAGGCGGGCGCGGCCCTGACGGACGAGAGCGGCCACTACACGCTCTCCGTCCCTTCCGACGGCTCCTACGTCCTCGCGGCGACGGCGACGGGGCATGCGCCGCTGGCCTCGGCGGCGGCGTATCAGGGGGATGACCGGGCTGCGGTGGAGGTGGACCTGCTGCTGCCGGGCGGGAGTGAGGTGCGGGCGTAGGGGCGCTGTTGGCTGTCCCGGCGTCGAGTTGGCGCCGGGGCCGCCCGGTTGTCCCGAGGTTGGCGGCTCCGGGCCGGGCGTAAAGGGCGCTCCTTCGTCGCGTCGGCTGCGCCGATTCCGCTGCGCTCCACCCTTGACACCCAACCCTCCACCGCGAGAAGCGAATTGACCGGGCGGCCACGAAAGGGGGCTCTCGGGACTGCGGGGATGGGTCATCCGGCTTTCCTGCCGGGTGCGGACTAGTCCGTCGCAGCGTGCCGTGAGGCTGGAGGGGTGCGCGACCGGTCCGGGGACGGGTGCCGGTCTCGTCAAGCGTCTGACGACCGGATCTTCCGGGGTGACCGTCACGGTCATGGTCAGGTGGTGGGGGTGGGGGACCTACTTTGGAAAAGTAGTGTTCTGACACAAGGGGGGCGCGCGGCACTGCGAAACGCAACTTTGCCGAAGTAGGTTCCCCACACCCCCCTCTCCCCCCCTCTCTCTCCCTCTCTCTCCTGGCCGGGGCCGGGAGATCCGGTCGGCAGACGCTTGACGAAACCGGCACCCATCCCCGAGCCGACCGCGCGCACCCCTCCCACCCCTCCCACCCGGCTGCGCTGCTACGAACTAGTCCGCACCCGGCAGACAAGCCGGATGACCTGCCGGGTGGTCCCCGTGAGCCCCGCTTCGTGGCCGCCCGGTCGTCTTCCTTCTCGCGGTGGAGGGTTGGGTGTCAAGGGTGAAGCGAAGCGGAATCGGCGCAGCCGACGCGTAGCGCAGCGGAGCGCCCTTTACACCCGGCCCGGAACCGCCAACCTCAGGAAAACCGGGCGGCCCCGGCGCCAATCAACCGCCGGTGCGGCAAAGCTTCCGCCGCCCCCCTAGCCGTTCAGCTCCGCCAACACCCGCAACGTACGCCGATCCGGCGCCAGGACAAGCAGATCCGTCACCGGCCCCTTCCGCCACAGCGCCAGCCGCTCAGCGACCCGCTCCCGCGGCCCCACCAGCGAAATCTCATCGGCAAACGCATCCGGCACGGCAAGGACCGCCTCCTCCCGGCGCCCCGCCAGAAACAGTTCCTGAATCCGCCGGGCCTCCTCCTCGAACCCCATCCGTGCCATCAGCTCCGCATGGAAGTTCCGCGCCGAGGGCCCCATCCCCCCGATGTAGAAGCCCAGCATCGCCTTCACCGGCAGCAGGCCCTCCGCCACGTCGTCGCAGATCTTGGCCCGGGCCATCGGCGCGACCATGAAACCCTCCGGCGCCCCCGCCAGCGACGCCTCGTACACATCCGTACGCATCGGCGACCAGTACAGCGGCAGCCACCCGTCCGCGATCCGCGCCGTCTGGGCGATGTTCTTCGGCCCCTCCGCCCCCAGGAGCACCGGCAGATCGGCCCGCAGGGGATGCGTGATCGGCTTCAGGGGTTTGCCGAGACCCGTCCCGTCCTCCCCCTGGTAGGGGTGCGCGTGGAAGCGGCCGTCCAGGGCCACCGGCCCTTCCCGCCGCAGGACTTGGCGGATGACGTCCACATACTCCCGCGTCGCCGTCAGCGGCGACTTCGGGAACGGACGGCCGTACCACCCCTCCACCACCTGCGGCCCGGAGAGCCCGAGCCCGAGCATCATCCGGCCGCCGGAGAGGTGGTCGAGGGTCAGCGCGTGCATCGCGGTCGTGACCGGCGACCGCGCCGCCATCTGCGCAACGGCCGTACCCAGTTTGATCCGTGAGGTCTGCGCCGCGATCCACGTCAGCGGCGTGAACGCGTCCGAGCCCCAGGCCTCGGCGGTCCACACGGAGTCGTAGCCGAGCCGCTCGGCCTCCTGGGCGAGTGCGACGTGATCCGGGTCGGGGCCGCGCCCCCAGTAGCCGAGTGCGAGTCCGAGCCGCATGCCCCGATCCTTCCTGATAACTGACGATCCGTCAGTTCCTTGTCGGGTGGCGACTGTACGACAACGGCCCCCCGCCCGGAAGGGCGAGGGGCCGTCGCACTGCGACTTGCGTGGATCAGCCGCGCTGGATCCCGGTGATGTCCTGCAGGACGCCACGGCGGCCGTCCTGCGTCTGGGCCACCAGGCCGGGGCCGCGCTGCTCGACGGCCAAGTACCAGGTACCGGGCGCCAGTTCGGCGATCGGGGTCGGCGAGCCGTCCTCCGCGTACAGCGGACGCGGAGCCGGCACGGCGAACCAGAACGGCGAGAAGTCACCGGCGGGCTGCGCCTGCGCGGGCGGCGGCGTCTGCTGCTGCGGCTGCGCACCGTAGGGCTGCTGCCCCTGCTGCGGCTGGGCGCCGTAGGGCTGACCCTGCTGCGGCTGGCCCTGAGCACCGGGGTACCCGTAACCACCCTGCGGCTGACCGCCGTAGGGCTGGGGGGCGGCGGGGCGCGGGGCGCCCATGAGCGGCGCCTTCAGGGCCGGAACCAGGGCGGTCGCGACCGCGGCGGCAGCAAGAACCAGGGCGGCGATCAGGCCGAGAATGAGGCCGATGCCGGCGTCGGGCCCGCCGCTGCCGCTGCCCAGGCTGCTCTCGAAGAAGAAGCCGTAGGACTGGTCGGCGTCGAAGATGGCGCCGATCGAGCTCCAGGCGGCAGCGATGGCGAAGGCGACGCCAAGCTGGCCGAGGTCGAGGCCTGCGACCTTGCGCTGCTGCGGCAGCGCACGGCCCACGACGATGAGGGCGGCAGCGATGAGGCCGAGCAGGTACACGCTCAGCAGCAGGTTGCCGTTCTCCCAGGCGTTGGGAAGCTTGTCGCTGTCGCCGCCGTCGGCGTCAAGCGTGTCGAGGAACGAGGCAATAAAGAGCAACACCGCTGCTCCGATCACCACGCCGTCGCCTCGAGTGAGGGAGCGGAAATTCACTTCAGGTCCTTCGTCAGTCGTCTCGTCATCGGAGGCGTCGCTGTCGCCCCAAGGTCGCGGCGCAAAGCGCGGGGATGGCCCCCCATCGTACGGAGGACATTATCGTCCACGTGGGTGGGGTGTCTGCTCGGGATAAAGACCGACCCCCAGACCCCCGCGCTACCCGCGCAAGAAGCTCACGATTCCCTCGGAGATCCCCTGCGCCGCCTTCTGCCGCCACGCGCCACTGGTCAGCAGTGCCTCGTCCTTGGCGTCCCGCATATTGCCGCACTCGATGAACACCTTGGGAACAGTTGACAGGTTGAGGCCGCCCAGATCCTTGCGTACGTCGAGTCCCGTGCCGTCACCGATGTAGTTGGAGGGAGCGCTGCCCGTCGCGCTCACGAACTTGCCCGCGATGCGTTCGCCGAGGTCGCGGGAGGGGGCGACGATCTTGGTGGTGTCCGCGGCGCCCGACTTCACCGATGCGGGAAGGATCACATGGAAGCCGCGGTTGCCCGCCGCCGAGCCGTCGGCGTGGACGGAGACGACGGCGTCCGCGTGGGCCTCGTTGCCGATGCGGGCACGCTCGTCGACGCAGGGGCCCCAGGGGCGATCGGCGTCCTGGGTGAACTTGACCGTGGCGCCCTGCTTCTCGAGGAGGGTGCGCAGGCGGTGCGAGACGTCGAGGGTGAACTGGGCCTCGGTGTAGCCGTTGTTGGTCGACGTGCCCGTGGTGTCGCATTCCTTACGGTTCGTCCCGATGTTCACCAGGCGGTTGATCTCCGCCGTGTGCTTGACGTTGCCCGGATTGTGGCCGGGGTCGATCACGACGACCTTGCCCTTGAGGGGGCCGGAGGCGGCGGGGCGACCGCCGTCGGTCTTCGACGGCTTCTCCGGCTTGGAGGTGCTCGGGCCGCCGCCCTCCTTGCCGTCGCCCTTCTCACCCTTGTCGTCCTTGCCGGACGTTGACGGGGAGGCCCCGGCGGACGACGAGCCCTGCGCCGACTGGCTCGACGCGGGGAGGGTTCTCGGCGGCTCGCTGCCGCCGGGGCCGCTCGTGGCCTCGTAAATGAGCCACCCCGCAAGGCACGTCGGCACCAGCGCGGCGAGCGTCACGGTGAGCGGGCCGCCGCTGAAACGGCGGGGCGGGCGTGGGGGATGACTGTCCGGACCTACGTACGACACGACAGCCACCTTACGGGCCGTCCACGTGCTGCGCAGGGTCCCGGGATTCTCCGCCGGCTCGGGGCAGTGGTGCCGGCGCATTCCTCAGGAGAGCACCTGGGCGAGCGCGCCGGTCACTGCCGCGGCGAGGGTGAGGACCGAAGCGAAGGTGGTGGCGGCCCGCATCAGAGCAGTGGGGCAGGTGGCGCCGTCCATGCGGGCGAGTTTGCCCGCACCGGCGGCGGCCAGCAGCGCAAGGACCGTCACCGACGCGGCAGCAATCAGGACCACGAGAGGACCGGACATGGGCAACTCCCCACAGAATCTGCGACTTTGATGAGACCCAAGGTTGCGGAAACGGTGTGCGCCAGGGGCCGGCCGGGCGAAGATGAACACCGGCGAACACGCCGAGCCGGGGACGGACGACGTGCGTGACGGACCGACGGAATCTGCTGCCGCGCTCATGGAACTGCGACGGCATCTGAACGATGGCCTGGCCCGCGCTCGGCTGACCAAGACACAGCTGGCTCTTCGCGCGGGGCGCGGCCGTACGACCGTGCAGGAGGCCTTCCGTACCGACGCGCCCGTACCGTCGGCCGAGACAGTGGTCGCCCTGGCCCGGGTACTGAGGCTGCAGGCCGGGATGTTGCTGGATCTGAGGCGGGTCGCCGCGGCAGAATCCGGCCCCGCTCCTGGAAAGGATCAGGGGCTGGGAAAGCCGATCGGCGAGTGGGACCCGCATCACCTGGAAGTCCACCCCGCCGGTCCTGTCCCTGGCGGGGCCGCACCCGGCAGGCATAAGCCGGGTGGGCCGGAGCGGGAGCTGCCCGGCTATGTCCCGCGCGCCCACGACCATGTCCTCGCCGAAGTGGTCCTGGACGCGGCGCAGGGCCGCAGCCGGATAGTGGTACTGGTCGGCTCGTCGTCGACCGGCAAGACCAGGGCCTGCTGGGAAGCCGTCCAGCCGCTGGCGCGCGAAGGATGGCGGCTGTGGCATCCCTTTGACCCGACCAGAGCCACAGCGGCACTCGACGCCCTTGCACACGTCCTGCCCCGCACAGTGGTGTGGCTCAACGAGGCCCAGCACTACCTGGGCCACCCGCGCATCGGCGAACGGATCGCCGCGGCCGTACACAGCATCCTCACCGGTGACGAACACCGGCCCGTCCTGGTCCTGGGCACCCTGTGGCCTCAGTACGCCGACGAGTACACCGCACTCCCACGCGCCGGTGCCCCGGATCCGCACAGCCGCGCGCGGGAACTGCTCGCCGGGCGCACCCTCACCGTCCCGGACATCTTCGACCCGGAATCCCTGTGCACGGCAGCGACGCTCGCCCGATGCGGCGACCAGTTGCTGGCGGATGCCCTCACCCGTGCCGAGGCCGACGGGCGGCTGACACAGGATCTGGCGGGCGCACCCGAACTGCTGCGCCGCTTCGAGCACGGCACACCCGCCACGCGTGCCGTGCTGGAGGCGGCCGTGGACGCACGCCGACTCGGCGTGGGCCTGCACCTGCCCCAGGCCTTCCTCACCGACGCCGCACTCGACTACCTCAGCGACCAGGACTACGACGCGCTCACCGAGGACTGGGCGGAATCGGCCTTCGCCGACCTCGCCCGCGCGGTCCACGGCAAACAAGCCCCTCTGCGCCGCACCAGAAGCCGCCCCGGACAGCGCCCGTCCAGCAACCCGCACCCCGCGGGAACCGGCGGGACGAGCCCCGTGTTCAGGCTCGCCGACTTCCTCGAACAACACGGTCGCACCCACCGACGGGCCCTGTGCCCACCCACCTCGTTCTGGGCCGCCGCCCACACCCACCTCACCCACCCCGACGACCTCAACAACCTCGCCGACGCGGCCCGGAACCACTGTCGGCTCCAGTGGGCCCACCACCTCCACCACCGAGCCGCCGCCGCGGGTTCCACGGACGCACTGGTCGACCTGGCCGGGATGCGGAAAGAGGCGGGGGACCCGGACGGCGCGGAAGTCCTCCTGCGACAGGCCGCCGACGCCGACAACACCCGCGCGCTGGTCACCTTGGCGCGGATGCGGGAAGCGAGTGGGGACCGGGACGCCGCGGAGGGCTTCTTCCGGCAGGCCCTCGACGCCGGCGACACCGACGTGCTGTGCGACCTGGCCCGGATGCGGGAAGCGGCGGATGACCGGGACGCCGCCGAAGCCCTGGACCGGCAGGCTGCCGACGCGGGCGCCCCCCGCGCGCAGGTCATGCTGATGCACCTGCGCGAGGAGTCGGGGGACCGGGACGCCGCGGAAACCTTGGCCCGCCGGGCCGCCGATGAGGGCGACACCGTCCCGCTGCTCGCCCTGGCGAAGATACGGGAACTCGCCGGGGACCCGAACGGCGCGGAGATCCTGCTCCAGCAGGCCCTCGACGCGGGCGACACCAACGCGCTGATCATGCTGGCCCCCCTACGGGAAGCGGCAGGGGACCGGATCGCCGCGGAAAGCCTCCTGCAACAGGCCCTCGACGCCGGCGACACCGCGATGCTGACCGAGGTGGCCCGGATGCGGGAAGCGGCGGGTGACCGGGACGCCGCCGAAGACCTCCTTCGGCGGGCCCTCGACACCGGCGACAGCAGCGTGCTGATCATGCTGGCCCGGCTGCGGGAAGCGGCAGGGGACCGGATCGCCGCGGCAGGTTTCCTGCGACAGGCCGTCGACGCCGGCGACATCTGCGGGCTGATCGTGGTGGCGAGCGCACGGGAGGCGGCGGGGGACCGGGACGCCGCGGAACTCCTCTTCCGGGAGGCAGCCGACAGGGGCCACTACATGTGCCGCGACCTGCGCTGCCACGTCAGATGGTGGGGGGATTCCTCACCGTGGCCGTACGGCCTTGATCCCGACGGCACGCCCACACCGCCCTGGCGGTGAGGCCGCGGGCCAAGGCGGGGTCAGATCCCCGCTCCCGTTCGCCGCAGGACGCGCAGCGAGTCGGTTGCCGAGACCTCGGTGAACGCGCCGGACTCCAGTGCCCTGAGGTAGACGCGGTACGGGGCCTGGCCGGTCATGATGTCGACGGGGTCGGGGAAGACGTCGTGGATCAGGAGAAGGCCGCCGTGCGCGACGTGCGGCGCCCATCCCTCGTAGTCGGCCGTGGCGTGCTCGTCCGTGTGCCCACCGTCGATGAACACAAGCCCCAGCGGCCCGCCCCACGCCTTCGCCACCTGCGGCGAGCGCCCCACGATCGCGATCACGTGCTCCTCCAGGCCCGCGTGGTGCAGCGTGCGGCGGAAGGTCGGGAGCGTGTCCATCTGCCCGACCTCGGGGTCGACCGTCTCCGGGTCGTGGTACTCCCAGCCGGGCTGCTGCTCCTCGCTGCCGCGGTGGTGGTCGACCGTGATCGCCGTGACGCCCGCCTCGCGTGCGGCGTCCGCGAGCAGGATCGTGGAGCGTCCGCAGTACGTGCCGACCTCCAGGAGCGGGAGGCCGAGCGCCGCGGCCTCGGTCGCCGCGGCGTACAGGGCGAGGCCCTCGTCGGCCGGCATGAAGCCCTTGGCCGCCTCGAAGGCGGCCAGGATCTCCGGCTTGGGCTGCGCGGCGGCGGCCATGGGGTTCCTCCCGGTCGTAAGGATCGTCAGGTCGTAAAGATCGAAAATGCGGTGGGGTTCGTCTGGGGGCCGCCCTATGCTGCCGCATGGCCCGGCCGTTCACGGAGGCGGGGCCACTCACCAGGAGCGGAAGGCAGCGCACCCATGAATCTCGTACCGGCCGATCCGACGGTGCTGCACCCGTTCCCGGACCAGCCCCGTGTCGTGCTCCTGAAGCCGCTGGTGAAGTCTGAGTTGATCGAGGTCGGTGAGTACTCGTACTACGACGACCCGGAGCACGCCACCGACTTCGAGACGCGCAACGTGCTCTATCACTACGGGCCGGAGAAGCTCCGCATCGGAAAGTTCTGTGCGTTCGGGACGGGGGTGCGCTTCATCATGAATGGCGCCAACCACCGCATGGACGGGCCGTCCACCTTCCCCTTCCCCATCATGGGCGGCGCATGGTCCGAGCACTTCGATCTGATCAGCGGGCTGCCGGGGCGGGGTGACACCGTCGTCGGGCATGACGTCTGGTTCGGGTACGACGTGATGGTGATGCCCGGTGTGCGCATCGGGCACGGGGCGGTGATCGCTTCCGGGTCCGTGGTGGTGGACGACGTTCCCGACTACGGGGTGGTCGGCGGCAATCCCGCCAAGCTGATTCGTACGCGATACAGCGAGTCGGAGGTGGAGCGGCTGCTCGCGGTGGCGTGGTGGGACTGGCCCGCGGAGCACCTCACGGAGCATGTCCGGACCGTCATGTCCGGCACGATCGATGATCTGGAGAAGGCCGCGCCGCGGGATTAGTCGTCCGCGGGACCAGCAGCTCTTGTCCTCAGCCCCTCGCCAGCTCCCCCACCCGAGCAGGCCCGTACGGGTTTCAAGCAGTCCGTGTTTCAAGCGGGCCGCGCCCGGTACCCGTCCCCCATGTCCACCCGACACATGTCCGGCCGGCGCGCCCAAGCCACCGGCCAAGCAGCGAAGATCATCGCGGTCGTCGCCGATGTGATGGGCGTCATCCTCGGGCTCTGGATCCTGATGTACCTGCTCGACGCCAACCGCGCCAACGACCTCGTCCAATTCGTGCATGACGTGGCGCGCTGGCTCGCGGGCTGGTCACACGATCTGTTCACGTTCGATGACGCCTGGGCGCGGGTCGTCGCGGGGTACGGGCTCGCAGCCGTCGTGTACGTCTTCGTGGGCCACGCCATCGCGGGGCGCCTGCGCCGCTACTGACCCCCGGCCGGAGCCCCGCAGCACTCCGGGGCGAGGCCCACCGGCAGCCGGTCGCCCGAGAACACCGCGCAGGTGGCCTCGTCGCCGCCCAGCGCCGCCACGGCGAGCAGGATCGAGCCCGCCGTCCATGACGTCAGCTCACGGGGCCAGATCGCCTTGTCGTCGAAGACGTAGCCCGTCCAGTAGAGGCCGGACTCCGGGTCGCGCAGGTGCTGGATGGACTGCAGGATCTCCAGGGCGCGGTCCGACTCGCCCAACACCCAGAGGGAGAGGGCCAGTTCGGCGCTCTCGCCGCCCGTCACCCAGTTGTTGGGGACCACACAGCGCACGCCGAGGCCGGGGACGACGAAGCGGTCCCAGTCCGCCTCCATGCGGGACTTGGCCCGCTCGCCCGTCAGCGCGCCGCCCAGGATCGGGTAGTACCAGTCCATCGAGTAGCGGTCCTTGTCCAGGAACCGCTCGGGGTGGCTGCGGATCGCGTGGGCGAGCGAGCCCGTGGCCAACTCCCAGTCGGGCTGGGGTTCTTCGCGTTGGTCCGCGATCGCCAGGGCGCAGCGCAGTGCCTGGTGGATCGATGAACTGCCGGTCAGGAGCGCCTCGTTCACCGGGGTGCCGTCGGGCTCGCGCTTCCAGCCGATCTCGCCGCCGGGTTGTTGGAGAGCGAGGACGAACTCCACCGATGCCACTACCGCGGGCCACATGCGGTCCAGGAACGCGTCGTCGCCCGTCGAGAGGTAGTGGTGCCAGACGCCGACCGACAGGTAGGCGCAGAAGTTCGTCTCGCGGCCCCGGTCCGTCACGTCGTGCGGGTCGCCGTCGGCGTATGCCGCGTACCAGGAGCCGTCCGGGTTCTGGTGCCGGGCCAGCCACTCGTAGGCGCGGGCCGCCGCCGCGTGCTCGCCCGCCGCGTCCAGCGCCATCGCGGCCTCGGTGTGGTCCCACGGGTCCAGGTGGTGGCCGCGGAACCACGGGATCGCGCCGTCCTCGCGCTGGACGGCGAGTATCCCGCGTACCGTGTGCGCGGCCTGATCGGCCGTCAGGACTCCGGGCAGGACGAGGTGCTCCGTCCGCTCCGGGCTCGTCACGCGTCGGTCTTCGCGTCGGTGTTCGCGTCGGTGTTCGCGTCGGCCTTCGGCAGGTGCGGCTTGGTCGCGTACGCCACGAAGCTCTTGCCGACGATCGGGTTGAGCAGCTGCTCCGCCACCTTCGTCGCAAGGGGCTTCTTCATGATGTCCCAGACCAGGAGCTTGTGGTACGCCCGCACCGGCAGCGCCTTGTCGTTGTCCACGCCGAACGCGCACTTGAGCCACCAGTACGGCGAGTGCAGGGCGTGCGCGTGGTGCGTGCCGTACGGCTTGAGGCCCGCTTCGCGCATCCTGCCGAGCAGTTCGTCCGCCTTGTAGATGCGGATGTGCCCGCCCTCGACCTCGTGGTAGGCGTCCGACAGGGCCCAGCAGACCTTCTCGGGGCCGTAGCGCGGGACGGTCACGGCGATGCGGCCGCCGGGCTTGAGGACCCGGACCATCTCCGCAAGTACGCCCTTGTCGTCGGGGATGTGCTCCATGACCTCGGAGATGATCACGACGTCGAACGAGGCGTCGGGGAAAGGGAGGTTGAGCGCGTCGCCCTCCATCGCGGTCGCCGTGGCGCCGGCCGGGGCCTCGCCCGCCTCCTTCATCGCGGCGAACCACTTGGCGACCTCGCGGATCTCCTCGCCGTTCTGGTCGAGTGCCACCACCTGGGCGCCGCGCCGGTAGCACTCGAAGGCGTGCCGGCCCGCGCCGCAGCCCAGATCGAGTACGCGGTCGCCCGCGGCGAGCGGGAAGCGGGTGAAGTCGACGGTCAGCATCAGCGATGGCTCCCGGAGTATGTCGGGGTGGCCGCGGGGCGGCGGCCGGATTGCAAACCCGCGTTGCGGGCGATCGCCGCGCGGTACAGCTCTGCGGTGCCCTGGGCGGCGCGGGCCCAGGTGAAGTTGGCGAGCACACGCTCGCGGCCCGCGGCGCCCAGGCGGACGCGCAGTTCGCGGTCGCCGAGCAGCCGGGTCAGGCCGTCGGCAAGGGCGCCCGGGTCGCCCGGCGGCACCGCGAGACAGGTCTCGCCGTCCCGGCCCGCGACCTCCGGGATCGCGCCGCCGGTCGTCGCGAGCAGCGGCGTACCGGTCGCCATCGCCTCCGCCGCGGGGAGCGAGAAGCCCTCGTAGAGAGAAGGCACGCACGCGATCTGCGCCGAGCGGACCAGGTCGACCAGTTCGGCGTCGGTGATGCCCTTGACGAACTCGACGGCGCCCTGCAGGCCGTGCCGCTCGATGGCCTGGGCCACCGGCCCGTCCTCGGCGCGCTTGCCGACGACGACGAGGTGGGCCGCGGGGTTCTCGGTGCGGACCTTGGCAAGCGCCTCGATGAGGTAGATCAGGCCCTTGAGCGGGACGTCCGCGCTGGACGTGGTCACGATGCGGCCCGGCACCTCGGGGACGGACGGGTCGGGCGAGAAGAGGTTCGTGTCGGCGCCGATGTGGACGACGCTGATGCGGTCGTCGCGTACGCCGAGGTGGTCGACGATCTCCTGGCGCGAGGTGCCGGAGACGGTGAGCACGGAGGGCAGCCTGCGGGCCACGCGCTTCTGCATGCGGGTGAACGCGTACCAGCGGCGCACGGACATCCGGCGCTTCCAGTCGGGCGCCGCGTCCAGCTCCAACCGGCGGTCCACGGTGATGGGGTGGTGGATCGTCGAGACGAGCGGTGCGCCCAGGTCGCCCAACAGGCCGTAGCCGAGCGTCTGATTGTCGTGTACGACGTCGAACTCGCCCCGCCTGGCGCGCAGATGGCGGCGGGCGCGGAGGCTGAAGGTGGCGGGCTCGGGGAAGCCGCCGGTCCACATCGTCGCCACTTCGAGCGCGTCGACCCAGTCGCGGTACTCGTCGCGCTTCGGCGTACGGAAGGGGTCGGGCGAGCGGTAGAGGTCGAGGCTCGGCAGCTCGGTGAGCCTGAGGCCCGCAAGACCCTCGCCCTCGTCCAGGACGGGATAGGGCTGTGCGCCGATCACTTCGACGCTGTGGCCGAGGCGGGCGAGCTCGCGCGAGAGATGGCGTACGTAGACGCCCTGTCCCCCGCAGAACGGGTTCCCTTTGTACGTGAGGAGAGCGATGCGCAACGGTCGTTCGCCGTCGGCGTCGGAGCCCTCTCGGGGGCCCGCCTCCATGGCCTCAGCGGTCACTCTCGGCCCCCTTCTCCGTGCAGTTGTCCGCGAGGTTACGCCGGGACGGTAATCTAGAACAAGTTTCAGACTTGATCGTTGAGTGATCGCTGAACGAGCTCTGAATCTACCGGCAGGTAGCCGAGCTGTAAGGCCCGGATCAGGTGATTCGCGCCACGGCGGGCGCCCTGCCATGCTGACCCTTCCCCAAGCTCTCGGCTCCGCTCGAGCAGGGGAGACCCCACCTGGCCGGAACGGGACGACGGAACAACGGGACATATGACAGCGGAAGCCAGAGCAGTGGACGTCACGGCGGCTGATCCGGCGTCGCCGCCCCTGACCGAACGGCAGGAGGCGCGCCGCCGCCGCATCCTGCACGCCAGCGCCCAGCTCGCCAGCAGGGGCGGCTTCGACGCGGTGCAGATGCGTGAGGTCGCCGAGTCCTCCAGCGTCGCGCTCGGCACGCTGTACCGCTACTTCCCCTCCAAGGTGCATCTCCTGGTCGCGACGATGCAGGACCAGCTGCAGCACATGCACGGGACGATCCGCAAGCGCCCGCCCGCCGGCGAGACCCCGGCCGAGCGGGTCGCCGAGACGCTGATGCGGGCCTTCCGCGCCCTGCAGCGCGAGCCGCACCTGGCGGACGCGATGGTGCGGGCGCTGACCTTCGCCGACCGTTCGGTGAGCCCCGAGGTGGACACGGTCTCGCGGCTGACCACGGCGATCATCCTGGACGCGATGGGCCTGACGGAGCCGCCGACGCCCGAGCAGCTCTCGGCGGTCAGGGTCATCGAGCACACCTGGCACTCGGCCCTGATCACCTGGCTCTCCGGGCGGGCGTCGATCGCCCAGGTCAAGATCGACATCGAGATGGTGTGCCGCCTCATCGACCTGACGGTGCCGGAAGCGGCGTAGACCCCCGCGCACGGGGCACAGGGGGCGCACTGTCGCCTGGCAATTGCGCCCCCGCGCCTCTCCCGGTCGTGCTTGGCCAGTTATCCGCGTCCGTGCGGACCCTCGGCGCCACTATGAATGGCTTACGTGCTGAACGAAGCAGCCGGAACCGTGGCAGAGCTGGAGGGGCGGAACGTGATCCGGGTACTTCTCGTGCACGATGCCTGTCTGCTGCGATCGGCCCTGGCGGAACGTCTCGCCAGGGAGCCGGACCTGGAGGTGTTCCATGCGCCGTGGAACAACGCCCGCGAGCGGACGGGCGCGGTGCGGCCCGACCTCTGCGTGGTCGACCCCGACAGCGAGACGGAGTACGCGTCCGACGCGTTCGAGGAGCTGTCCCGGCCGCTGAGCGGCGCCCCGGGCCACCCGGGCTGCCCGATCCTCGTCCTGGCCAGCGGAGACCGTCCCGGCCTGCTGCGCCGCAGCATGGACGCCGGAGCACTCGGATACGTCGACAAGGGCAGCGGCCCCGAACGGCTGCTGGCCGGGATCAGGACGGTGGCGGCCGGCCACCGGTACGTGGACGATTCGCTGGGTCACGGATTCCTGAGGGCCGCTCAGATGCCGCTGACCCACCGGGAGTTGATGGTGCTCTCACTCGCCGCCGGGGGCGCTCCCGTCGCCGAGATAGCGCACCGCCTGCATCTGTCCAACGGGACGGTGCGCAACTACATGGCCGCCATCACCCGCAAGACCGGGGCCCGCAACAGGATCGACGCGATCCGGATCTCGCGCGGGGAGGGCTGGGTCTGAAGTCCCGTTCGCGGGGCCCCAGTTACCAGCCAGATCACGGTAGAGCGCGGAGCATTCAACGAGCTCCGCATGGCTGCCGCACAGGGTGCGCGGCCCGTCCATCACCAGGATCCGGTCCGCGCGCCGGGCCGAGCTGATGCGGTGGGCGATGACGACGAGGGTGCCGCCGGGGCGGGCCGCGAACGCGCGTTCGGCGCGGGACTCGGCCACCGGGTCGAGATGGCAGGTGGCCTCGTCGAGGAGGGCGAGCGGTGCGTGCGAGAGATGGGCGCGGGTCAGCGCCATGAGCTGGCGCTCGCCCGCGGAGAGCGCGCCCGGGTCGACCGGCGCCGCGAGCCCGCCGAGCCGTTCGATGAGCACGTCGGCCCCGACGGCCCGCGCGGCCGCCGCCAGCTCGCCGTCCGGCACGGCGTCCGCCCGCAGATAGGCCAGATTCTCCCGCACCGAGCCACTGAAGACGTACGCCTCCTGCGGAATCAACACCCGCCGCGCCACGGCCTCTTGCCCCAGCACCGCCTTCCCGTCCACCCGGACGATCCCCTCCCCCGGCGTCAGCAGCCCGGCGACCAGCCCCGCCAGCGTCGACTTCCCGATCCCGCTGGGCCCGACGACGGCCAGGTGACCGCCGCGGGGGACGGTGAGCGACAGCTCGCGTACGACGGGTTCGGCGCGGGGGCCGTAGGCGAAGGTGACGCGGGACAGGTGGAGGGCGGGCGCCGGCTCGGAGGTGTCGGAATTGAGGGCTTTGGGGTCTGGGGCTGACGCGGGGTGCGGCGCGGGCGCGGGGTCCGGCTCTGGCGGAGCGCCCGGCTCAGACGCGGACGCCCACACGGATTCCGGCTCGGGCGGGGAGCCCGGCGCAGGCACGGATTTCGGCGCGCGCACGGAGCGCGGCTCAGACGCAGAGCCCGACACGGGCTCGGATTCCGACCCGGCCGCCAACACGGATTCCGGCCCGGGCACGGATCCCGACGCGGACGCGGAACTCGACGCGGGCACAGATCCCGGAGCAGGCACGTATCCCGGCTCAGGCGCGGAGCCGGGCTCAGGCGCGGAGCCCGGCCGGGGCTCGGAGCCCGACACAGGCGAGGAGCCCGGCGCGCCCTCGGCCTGCCGAACCGGCGGCACCCACGCAAGTCGCTGGAGGACCACCGCCAGGCGGGAGCCGCTGGTGCCCAGGCCGTTGATCAAGTTGTGCAGGGCGGGGAGCAGGGCCTGGGTCACGTAGGCGATGGCTCCTACCAGGGCGCCCGGTGTCACTCCGTGGTTCAGGAGCCAGGGGGCCGTGGCGAGGAGCAGGACTAGCGGGAGCTGGCCGCCGGTCGCCAGTGCCGCCGTGCGCAGGATGCCCCAGCGGGCGAGGGCGCGGGCCGCCGCGTACTCCGCGGCGACGCCTCGGTCCAGGTCCGCGGCCACGTCCCGCTCCGCGCCCGCCGCGGCGACGTCCCGCAACCCCGGGCAGACCGTGCCCAGTTGGCCCGCGATGCCCTCGTCCGCGACGAGGAACGTCTCCTGGCGGCGGGCAAGGGGCCGCAGGGACACGAGGAAGAGGGCGATGCCCGCCAGCAGCGGCGGCGCGACCACCAGGAGGAGCAGCGGGGCCAGCGAGAACAGGCCGACCAGCGCGCCCACCGCCGTGAGGACGAAGGAGCGGGACACCATCACCAGGCCCGCGAAGGTGTCCCTGGCGATCTCCACCTGCTGGGTGAGGCGGGACACGGCGGCGCCGTCCGCCTCCCGCAGGCCCCGGTCGACGACTTGCCGCACGAGGGTGTCCCGCAGGGGTTCCACGAGGTCGGCGACCGCGCGGTACACCCGCCCCGTGCCGTACGCGGCGGCCGCCACCCCCAGCGCGCCCGCGCCGAGCCACCCGAGGCCGACCGCCTCGTCCCCCGCGAGGAACCCGTCGTCCAGGGCGCGCGCGAGGGCGTACCCGGTGAGGAAGGTCTGCCCGGTCTCCAGTACGGACCAGAGGGCGAGCCGCAGCACCACCGGCCACCTGCGCCACAGGAAGCGGACACCCCGGCGGTAGGGGCTTTGGGCTTCTGTGGGCGGGCTTGTCACGCGCCGAACACCTCCCGGTACTCCGCTCGCTCCCACAGCTCCGCGTGCGTTCCCACCGCTCGGATCCGACCCTCGTGCAGCCAGGCCACCGCGTCCGCACGGGCCGCCGTCGTGGCCCGGTGGGCGATGATCAGGCGGCTGCGGTGCGGGGTGCGGTGGAGCAGGGCCTCGGCGATGTGGTGTTCCGTCACGGTGTCCAGGCTCGACATCGCGTCGTCCAGGATCAGCAGCCGCCCGCCGCGCGCGAACGCCCTTGCCAGACCCAGGCGTTGGACCTCGCCGCCGGACAGCGGCGCCTGGGCGCAGGGGGTGGCGTAGCCGTCGGGCAGGCGGGTGATGAAGGTGTCGGCGCGGGCCGCGCCGGCCGCTTCGCGGATGCGGGCGGGGGCCGGACGCGGGGCGCCGAAGCCGATCGTGTCCTCCAGGGTCGCGCCGAGCAGCGCGGGGCGTTCGAAGGCGTAGCCGACCTCGCGGCGCAGCTCGGCGCGGCCGAGCGAGCGCAGCGGGACACCGTCGAGGCGTACGTCCCCTTCGTCGGGGTCGGCGAGCCGCCCCGCGAGGGAGGCGAGCAGCGACTTGCCCGCGCCGGAACGGCCGACCACGGCGAGCGTGCCGCCCGCGGGCACCGTCAGGTCGACGCCGTCGAGCACGGCACGTCCACCCCGCGTCACCTTGATCCCACGCAGCTCCAACAGCCCTCCCCCCGCAGGGAGTTCGGCCGCTCCGTACGCGGTCTCCGGTTCCGCGAGCACCTCTCCCAGGCGCCGCGCCGCCGCCCTCGCCCGCACCAGGCCGCCCAGCTGTCCGACGAGCATCCCGATCCCGGTGGCGAGCACCGCGTACCGGGATGCGGCAAGCAACTCGCCGACTGTGATGCGGTGTTGGAGAAGAAGGTGGCCCGCCACGGCTACGACCGCCAGCTGCAGGATCGGCGCGACCATGACCGCCTGCGCCTGGGAGCGGCCTTGGGCCCGCCACGTCCGGTGCCCCTGGCGGGTGAGTTCGGGCAGCGCCTCAAGGACGCGCGCCGCCTCCTTGTCCTCGGTGCGCGCGGCCGCGATGGTCCTGGCCCCGCCGATCGCCTCGCTCAGGCGGCCCGCGATGTCCCCCTGGACCCGCTGGTAGCGCGCCACGCAGTCCGACGAGACGCGCACGAACGCCCGCAGGAGCAGGACGAGTACGGGCACCCCGGCGATGAACACCACGGCGAGCAGGCCGTCGATCAGGGCGAGGGCCACCACGGCGCCGACGGGTGTGACCAGGGCGGCGAGCAGCCCGGCCAGGGTGGCGGGCGCGATGCCCGCGTGTGCGGCGTTGTCGACGAGGCGGGCCACCAGGTCGCCGTGGGCGAAGCGTGCGGTGGTGCGCGGGCCGACGGCGAGCACATGGCGGGCGACGCGGCCGCGCAGCCAGGCCGTGGTGCGGGCGTTGGTGGTCCCGGTGACGACGCCGTCGACGGCGTCGAGGAGGGCGCTGACGCCGATCAGCGCCGAGCACACGAGGATCCAGCGGGTGGCGTCGGATCCGCCGTCGCCGGTCGCGTCGCCGGTCGCATGGCCGGTCAGGACGGCGTCCAGGGCGCGGCCGATCGCGAGCGGCAGGAGCAGGCTCGCGCCCGCGGCCGCGACGGTGCACAGCGCAAGGACCGTGCAGCGGGCGGCACTGTGGCGGGTCGCGGCGCGCAACAGGCCGGCGTCGGATGTGGGGTGGTGCTGCGGACGGGGGGTCGTCGTCGCCATGCGGTGCGGGTCCTCGTCGTCCTCGTGGCCTGCCAGGCCCGGTGGCCTGCGGGCCCTGCTGTCCGTGGCGGTGGCGGCGGGCCCGGACGGCCTTTGCCGGTGCCGTCCGGGCCCTCAATTCCGTGCCGTCAGTCGCGAAGTGGCGTCACAGACAAAGGGTGATGCTGGCGGTGCTCCAGCACAGGAGCAGGCTGAGCTGGCTGCCGCCGCCTCCGCCACCCGTCATCTCGTCGGACTCCATGCTCTGCAGGTCGAGGAGTGCCATGAGCTTCCCTCTCTCTTGGGGACGTGGTGCTTCTTATGGGTTGTGTCACGACCCCGCTGAATCGCGGGACCGGCTCTGGGGCCGCGGCAGCGGCGGCAGGAAGGGGATGTGCGCTTGGCCGTCGCCGAGCGCGGCGGCGAGGGCGAGGAGACAGCCCGCCGTCCCGGTGTGCAGGTCCATGGAGAGGCGCATCATCTGCTCGCCGGGGAAGGCGAGTTGCCCCTCGTACGACATGGCGAACCAGCCGAGTTCTTCGATCTGCGCGGCGACTTCATCGGGCGTGATGCCCGGCGCGGTGCTGCGGTTGACGTGAAGGAGCAGTCCGGCCCGCCCCCGGAACAGGCCCGGCTGCACGCAGAAGCGTGAGCGTGCGGCGGCCAGGATGCCCGGCCGCGCCGCCTCGAACCCGGCGTCGTCCCGATGCGCGAGGTAGTCGTCGAGCACCATCCCGATGCCGACGCTGCCTTCGCCGAGGTAGGGCATCGTGCGCCAGCCCTCGTCGACGCCGAGGCTCCCGTCGGGCCGCGCCACGCACCGGGCGAGGTCCGTGCGCAGCGCACGCGCCGCCAGGTCGAGGAGCGCGGGATCGCCGTTCCGCTCGTACAGCCGAAGGAAGAGCAGTGCAGGCCCGGTGGCCCCGTGCAGCAGGCCGGCCCGTGGCTTCCCCTCGGGCGGGTGCGCCGCGGTGAGCCGCTCGCCGAGCAGCTCCGCCGCCTTCAGGGCGTACTGGCCGAGCGCGCGCTCGCCGGTGCTCTCGGCGAGGGCGTCGAGGGCGAGGCCGAGCCCGGCGAGGCCGCCGTGCAGGTCGGAGGGGAGCCGCTGCCAGTTCTCCTGGAGGATGAGTCCCGTCAGGTCGAGGGCGCGGTTGCGGTGACCGAGCCGGTCAAGGACGTGGGCGATGCCCGCGAGGCCGTCGTCGAGCCCCAACGGCGTACCGGGCGGGGCGGGTTCGGTGTGCTTCAGGAGCCACCGTTCGCCCTCTTCGTAGCGTTCGCCGCCGCTTTCGGCGAGGGCGAGCAGCACTCCGGCGGCGCCGTGCGCGAGGCCGAGGCCGCCGCCTTCGGCGAACTGCGCGATGTCGCCGGGGAAGAGCCGGTCGTCGCGCTCCGGGGTCGCCGAGGCGAGGATGGCCTTGACCATCGAGTCCCGGCTGCGCGGCCAGTCGGCGGGGTCGACGAAAGGTGCGGCGGCCCCCGCCGAAGAGGCCGAGAAGAGGGGCCCGGAGACACCCTTCTCACCGGGTACGACCCGCTCGATCTCAGCCACCGCCTCGGCGAGGAACTCCCTTGGTACGTCCGGGAATTCGGCCGCGATCACCTGCGCGAGATGCGCCGCCTTGCCCCGGTCGACGGCCAGCAGCGTGGTGACCGGCAGGAACAGCGCGAGCCGCAGACAGGCAAGCGCGTACCGGTCGACGTCCTTGCCGGTGCGGTCGGGGGGCGCGACGAATCCGGGGTGGGCGACGACCTGGCGTCCGCCCGCGTCCACGGCGGTCGCCGCCTCGAAGTCGAGGAGTGCGACGCTCCGTTCGTCGGGCGCGACCATGATGTTGAAGAGGTGCAGGTCGTTGAAGACGACCCCCCGCCCGTGCACCGCCGTCACGGCGTTCTCGACGGACCGGTGGATCCGCAGCGCCCAGTCCGTGTACGCGGCGATCGCGTCGGCGTCCGGTTCGCTGACGCACAGCGGATGGCGGTCGGCGAAGAAGGAGTTGAGGGTGCGGCCCTCCAGGAAGTCCATGACGAGGAAGCGGTGGCCGCCGAGTTCGAACCAGTCGCGCACCTCGGGCGCGACGCCGAGGCCCGCCAGCTTCTCCAGCGCGTCCCGCTCGCGCTCGAGGCGGGCCACGGCGTCGGCCCCGTCCGATGCGAGACCCGCGTGCGGGCGGGCCTCCTTCAGGACGACCTTGCGGCCGTCGCGGGTGTCGGTGCCCATGTAGACACCGCCGCCGTTGGAGAAGTGCAGGGCCTTCTCCATGCGGTACGGCAGGTCGGTGACCGTCGTCCGGTTGCGCTCGGCGAGCTGGGGTTCGAGGAAGGGCGGCAGCGTCACCCACTCGGGCACCCGGAAGGCCGGGTCGCGCGAGTCGGGGACGAGCCTGCCCCGGTCGTCCTCGATCGCGGGGACCAGGGCGCCGCGCCCGTCCGCGCACATGCGGCGGGTGAATGCGCCGTACCTGACGTACAGCGGTCCTTCCTGCCAGCGCAGATCGGTGAGGATGTAGGGACCTTCGCACCCTTCGAGCGCCTTGCCCAACTCGCGTAACACCATGTGCAGTTGGTCCTCGTCGGCCGGGTAGATCGTGGCGAACTTGCCGCTGCCGTCCCGTCCCGCGTACTTGCTGTTGCGCAGATGCAGCAGATGGCGCCCCGCTATGAACTTGAAGGGCACGGCGCGGGGCACGCAGTAGTCCCACACGACCGCAGCCATCCGGTCGGCGTTGTCCAGCGTGGCGGAGACATGGATCTTCCAGCCCTGCGCGGGCGCGGGCCGCGAGTGCCCGTCCTCGTCGACCGGGCCCAGGGTCAGCCAGTCGCCGGTGCGCGCCGAGCGCCACCCTTCCGGGACCGCGCGGCCGGCCGTCCCGAACTCGGGGGCGCCGGTGCCGCCCGCGGACAAGCGGTCCGGAGTCTCGTAGAAGAGCCTGTCGGCCAGACAGTAGACCTCGTACCGCTTGTCCACGGTTTCCCCTCCCCATGCGGCGTCGCAAGGAGAGTTGCAGACCGCAAAGGGAGCGGACAGTCACAGATGTCATCGGATGGGCGTGCGGAACGCATGCGTAAAGTCCCGTTCGACCTGTTCGACCGCACAGGGCGGGCACCGCGGAAACATCAGGTGGTGCCCGGACCGTCACAAACGTGAAGATCCCCGTCCGGCCGGAAGGCCCCGTCAGCCTTCCGGAGCGAACGGCTAGTCCTCCGGCGGGAACACGACCTCCCCGCTGCCCGCCAGCGTGATCGTGATCGCCTCTACCGGGCAGCCCTCCGCCGCTTCGAGGACCTTCTCGTTCGCGTCGGTGTCGGCGGCGACGGGGTGCGACTGCCGGGCGGAGTCGAGTTCGAAACCGCCGGGAGCGGTCAGCACGCACATCCCCGAGCCGATGCACACGGACCGGTCCACCTCGACGTGCCAGCGGTCCCCCATCAGGCACCCGTCCCCTCATAGCCGCCCGGCAGATGGATCATCTTGTGCTCGAAGTACTCGCCGTACCCCTCGGGCCCGAACTCCCGCCCCACACCGGAGTTCTTGTAGCCGCCGAACGGTCCGAGCATGTCGAGGCTGAAGGTGTTCACGGAGTACGTCCCGGTGCGCACCCGGCGCGCGATGTCGATGCCGCGCTCCACGTCCGCGGTCCAGACGCTGCCGCTGAGCCCGTAGTCCGAGTCGTTGGCGATCTTCACGGCTTCGCTCTCGTCGCCGTACGGAAGAAGGCAGATGACCGGGCCGAAGATCTCCTCGCGGGCGATGCGCATGGAGTTGTCGACGCCGCCGAAGAGCGTCGGCTCGACGTACCAGCCCTCGTCGAGTCCCGCCGGACGGCCGCCGCCCGTGAGGATCTTGGCGCCTTCCTCCTGGCCGATGCGGATGTAGTCGAGGGAGCGCTGCTGCTGGCGCTTGGCGACCAGCGGGCCGAGTTCGGTGGCCGGGTCGAGCGGGTCGCCGACCTTGAGCGCGCCGGCCGCCGCGGCGAAGGCCTCGGCGAACTCGTCGTAGCGGGAGTGCGGCACGAGGATGCGGGTCTGGGCCACGCACGCCTGGCCGTTGATCATCCAGGCGAAGGGCACGATCCCCGCGACGGCGCTCGCCGCGTCGGCGTCCGGCAGGATCACCGCGGCCGACTTGCCGCCCAGCTCCAGGGTCACGCGGGTGAGATTGCGGGCGGCGACCTCCATGACGCGCTTGCCCGCGCCGACGGACCCGGTGAAGGACACCTTGTCGATTCCGGGGTGCCCGACGAGGTACTCGCTGACCTCGCGGTCCGCCGAGATGATCGAGAGCACGCCCTTGGGCAGCCCGGCCTCGGTGGCGATCTCGGCGAGGATGTAGGAGTCGAGCGGCGCTTCCGGCGAGGTCTTGAGGATGACCGGGCACCCGGCGAGCAGCGCGGGCGCGAGCTTGGCGGCGGCGGTGAACTGCGGGACGTTCCACGGGACCACGGCCGCCACGACGCCCACCGGCTCGCGCCGGACGAGGATCTTGCCGAGGGCTCCGTCGCGTGCTTCCTCGTACGTGAAGTTGCGCGCGACCGTGAGCGCCGAGTCCCAGACCATCATCGCGGCGAGGGCCTGCACCATGACGCTCGAGGTGTACGGGGTGCCGTTCTCGGAGCTGATGACGCGGGCGATCTCCTCGTGCCGTACGGCGATCGCGTCCTTGATCTTTGTGATCACCTCGATCCGCTCGTCGAGGCTCATCCGGGGCCAGGGGCCCTCGTCGAACGCCTTGCGCGCGGTGGCGACGGCCCGGTCGACATCGGCGGGCGCGGCATGCGGGACCGTTGCGAAGACCCGGCCCGTGTGCGGCGAGATCACCTCGATGACGTCCTTGCCGAGCGGGTCCACAAGCTCCCCGCCGATGAACAGCTGTCCGTGTTCCACGAGCTCGGTCATGGCTGACTGCCTCCTGCGGGATTCCGCCGTACGCGGCACGCTTTCTGACACTGCCTCAGAACGCTTTGGCAGAACTGATACCAGTTCTAGTTCCAGGAGTCCACGGGGGTGTCACCACGGCCTCAGATCCCCCGGTGGGCGATCCCGGTGACCAGCGCCGCCGCGGCAAGTCCCCAGAACCCGAGCGGGAACTGGAGCGTGTACACCCGCGCCCGCAGATGGAAGAGAACGGCTCCGGTGAAGAAGATGACGAGCCCGGCCCCGGCTGCCACACCGATCCAGGGCACGGCGAAACCCGCCAACAGGCCTGCTCCACCGGCCAGTTTGAGATGGCCAAGGGGGAACAGCCAGGAACGCGGGACGCGGGCCCGGTCCATGTTCGCGATGACCTGGGGCGAGCGCGCGTAGTCGACGAAGGCGACGTAGATGTTGGCGGCGGCCGCCAGCAGGGTGACGGACACATAGGCGATGAACATGGGTGACTCCCTTTGGCTCTCTTTGACTCCCTTTGACTCCCTTGCGGGGGACGGCCGTTCAGGCGAGGTGGGCGAGCTTGTCGGGGTTCATGACGTTGTAGAGCCCGCGCACCCGCTCGCCGTCCGGCGTCAGGTCGAGGACGAGCACGGCGTAAGGGGCGCCTTCGTTGAAAAGCAGCACCGAGGGGTCGCCGTTGATGTGGCAGTAGCGGAGCTCCGCCCCCGCCGGCCTGAGCGCGGCACGCTTGACGAGCAGCTCGGCCACCCTGCCGGGACCCCGCAGCGGGCGCGGCCCCGCCCCCGGCGCCTTGCCCCCGCCGTCGGCCCACAGGACGACATCCGGCGCGAGCAGCCGCAGCAGCGTCTCGGCGTCCCCCGCCGCCACCGCCTCGGCGAACCGCTCGGTGACCTCTCTGCGGCGGCGCGCGTCCGCGTTCCCGGCGGGCCGCCTGGCCCGCACATGCTCACGGGCCCGGTGGGCGAGCTGACGCACGGCGGCCGGGGTGCGCCCGATGATCTCAGCGGTCTCGGTGTGCGCGTACCCGAAGACCTCGTGCAGGACGAAGACCGCGCGCTCCAGCGGGGAGAGGGTCTCCAGGACCACGAGGAGCGCCATCGACACCGACTCGGCACGCTCGACCGCTTCGGCGGCGTCCGGCTCATGGACGGGCTCGACGGCCCGGGTGAGCAGCGGCTCGGGGAGCCAGGGGCCGATGTAGGTCTCGCGGCGGCGGCTGATGACGGACTGCCGGGCGAGGGCCTTGTTCACGGCGATGCGTACGAGATAGGCGCGGGGACTCCCGATCGGCTCGGCGTCGCGGGCCGCGTGCCGGGGCGCCCAGGCGAGCCAGGTCTCCTGCAGCACGTCCTCGGTGTCGGCGACGGTGCCGAGCATGTTGTAGACGAGGGAGAACAGCAGCTCTCGGTGGTCGACGAAGGCTCGGGTCGCGTCGTCGGCGTCGTCCGCATCGGAAGTGCCGGGCATGGCGGGGTCTCCTCTGTTGTGCGTGCTTGCGTCCTAGGAGCGGGGCGGCGGGCCAGGTGTGACATCGGGCCCGGCGAGTGTGACCGGCGCCTCACTTCCAAGTCTCCTGACGAAACAGTCGACTTGGGCGATCATTGGAACTAGTTCTAGTTATGGTCGTGAGGGCTGAGGTCTCGTGGGGCTGAGGTCATGGCCGTGCAGCCGATGAGAGACGAGGGCTCCCGATGACGCAGGTGGCCGATCCGCAGGTGACCGAGCACGGCGGGGGCGTATGGAGCATCAAGGTCCCCATCCCGGACAACCCCCTCGGCTACACCCTCGTCCATCTCCTGGACACCGACAGCGGTCCGGTCCTGATCGACACGGGCTGGGACGACCCGACGTCCTGGGACACCCTGGAGGCGGGCCTCGACGCCTGCGGCACGTCCGTCGACGCGGTGCACGGCGTCGTCATCACCCACCACCACCCCGACCACCACGGCCTGTCCGCCAAGGTCCGCGAGGCCTCGGGCGCCTGGATCGCGATGCACGAGGCGGACGCGTCGGTGGTGCGGCGCACCCGTTCCAACGCCCCGGGGCGCTGGTTCGACTACATGGTCCAGAAGCTGACGGCCGCGGGCGCACCCGCCGAGCACGTCGCACCGCTGATCGCCGCCCGCGACGCGGGCCGCACGCCGAAGCTGCCGGGCCTGGCCCCCGCGCTGCCCGACCGGGACATCACACCGGGCGAGCTGCTCGAACTGCCGGGCCGCAGGCTCCGCGCGATCTGGACGCCGGGGCACACCCCCGGCCATGTCTGTCTGCACCTGGAGGAGGAGCACCCGGCCCGGCTGCCGGGCCACGGCCGCCTCTTCTCCGGCGACCATCTGCTCCCCGGGATCACCCCGCACATCGGCCTGTACGAGGACCCCGACGACGACACGGTGACCGATCCCCTCGGCGACTATCTCGACTCCCTGGAGCGGGTCGGCCGCCTGGGCCCCGCCGAGGTCCTGCCCGCCCACCAGCACGCGTTCACCGACGCACCGGCCCGCGTACGGGAGATCCTCGACCACCACGAGGAACGCTTGAACGACCTCCTGGCCCTGCTCGCCGAACCCCTCACCCCCTGGCAGCTCGCCGAGCGCATGGAGTGGAACCGCCCCTGGGCCGAGATCCGCTACGGCTCGCGGAGCATCGCCGTGTCGGAGGCCGAGGCGCATGTGCGGCGCCTGGTGAAACTGGGGCGCGCGGAGGCGGTGGGGAGCGATCCGGTGCGGTACGTGGCGGTGTGAGCGCGGCGGGGCGGGCGGCCCCGGGCGCGCTCGCTACGGGCCGGTAGAGTGACCCCCGTCGCCATCATGCCCGTACGGGGGGAAGCCGGTGCGAATCCGGCGCTGACCCGCAGCCGTGAACCGCGTCCGCGCGGTAAGCCGGATTGCCCCGCCCGGAGCGTGACCGGCTCGCCTCATCGGACCCCCCGATGATCGGCACCGTCGAGGTATACGGAGCCGGAGCCGCCCGGAGCCGTGCCCGTCGCGCGCCCGTGCTGCCCCGCTCCCCGCAGGGAGAGGCACCCGCCGCATCATGAACGTTCGCCGCAGCGCCGCGGTCCTGGCCGCCGTCGCCGTGTTCGGTTCGGCCGCCGCCCCGGCCGCCTTCGCCGACACCGCGAAGCCGTCGCCCTCCGCCAAGCTCCCCTCCGGTCTGTACGGCGACAAGGACCCCAAGTTCGACGGGGTGTTCCGGCAGTCCTACGCCCTGCTCGCCCAGGATTCGGCCGGTGTGAAGCCCGCCGCCAAGTCCGTCGACTGGCTCACCGGACAGCAGTGCGCGAGCGGCGGTTTCGCCGCGTACCGCGCCGACGCCGGCGAGCCCTGCGACTCCAAGACGATGGTCGACAGCAACTCCACCGCGGCCGCCGTGCAGGCGCTCACCGCGCTCACCGGTCAGGCCAAGACGGTCAAGAAGAGCGTCGACTGGCTGAAGTCGGTGCAGAACCAGGACGGCGGCTGGGGCTACAACCCCGGCATGGACTCCGACGCCAACTCGACCGGCATCGTGATCGGCGCCCTCACCGGGGCCGGCGAGAAGCCGCAGTCGGTGAAGTCGCAGGACGGCAAGTCCCCCTACGACGCGCTGTCCAAGCTCGCCATGGACTGCGGCAAGGGCGGCGGCGCCTTCGGCCTCGCCGACATGAAGACCGGCAAGCTCTCGCCGAACGCGGACGCGACGGCGGCAGGCGTCCTCGGCGGCTACGGCAGGGGCCTGGTCGTGGCCCCGCCCGAGGCGACAAAGCCCGCCACCCCGAAGTGCGTCAAGGCGGACACCGCCGAGAAGGCCGCGTCCAACGGCACCGGCTACCTCCTCAAGACCCTCGCCGAGAGCGACGACCACCTGATGTCGTCGCTGGCCGGCGCCAAGAACATGCCCGACGTGGGCAACACCGCGGAATCCGTGGTCGCCCTCGCCGCGGCCGGTCAGCCGGAGCAGGCGAAGAAGTCGGCCCAGTGGCTGGCGAAGAACTCAGCGGAGTGGGCGAAGACGTCCGGACCCGCCGCCTACGCCCAGCTGATCTTCGCCGCGAACGCCGCCGGCCTCGACCCGCGCGACTTCGGCGGCGCCGACCTGGTCAAGCAGCTGAACGCACAGGGTCCCGCACCGCAGGCCACCGAGAAGCCCGCCGACGAGAAGAAGGACGGCGACGACGAGGGCGGCGTGAGCGTGTGGTGGATCATCGGCGTCGGCCTGGTCTTCGGCGCGGGCATCGGCTTCCTCCTGAGCAGCCGCAACAAGAAGTCGCAGCTGTGACTCGGGTCCGCTCCGGCCGCCCCGCACGGTTCGTGGCCGGGGCGGTCCTCACCGCGCTCTTCGCCTCGCTGTTCGCGGTCCTGCCCGCCGCTCCCGCCCAGGCCGCCGGCTACCGCTACTGGTCCTTCTGGGACCGGGACGGCGCCAAGTGGGCCTACGCGACCCAGGGGCCGAGCACCGCACGCCCCGACGACGGGGCCGTCCAGGGCTTCCGGTTCTCCGTGTCCGAGGACTCGCAGGACTCCGCGAAGCCGCGCGGCCCCGCCGACTTCGGGGACATCTGCGCGAGCACTCCCGCCAAGGACGGCCGCAAGCGCGTCGCCCTGGTCATCGACTTCGGTCTGCCGAAGGACGCCCCCAAGGGCGAGACGCCGCCCGCACCCCGGCTCGCCTGCGCGCAGGTCGGCGAGGACGCCACCAGCGCGGAGGCCCTCGCCTCGGTCGCCAAGCCGCTGCGCTACGACAGCAACGCGTTGCTGTGCGCCATCGACGGCTACCCGAAGTCGGGCTGCGGCGATCAGGTCTCGGGCAACGGGGAGTCGGCGAGGAAGCCGGCCACGGGCGAGTCGGCTCAGGGAAAGAAGGACGCATCCGACGGCGGTCCGTCCGTCGGCCTGATCGCGGGCGTGGCGGCCATCGCCGTGCTCGGCGCGGCCGCCGTCTGGCAGACCCGCCGCCGCCGCGGCTGATCCGTGCGATGAGTGATCCCGCAAAGCGGTTCCGCGCCCCGAAGGGGGCGCGGGGCTGTGACATGAGCGGCTCCGCCGCGTGGGCGCGACCAGCCACAGACGACCCGCAGATTCAGTACCTCGCCCCGGCCGCACACCGAAGCAACGCCCTGCACCCGGGCGCCTGGTGGGTGTGGGCCCTTGGCCTCGGCACAGCCGCGTCCCGCACCACCAACCCCCTGCTGCTCGGCCTGCTCATCGGCGTCGCGGGCTACGTCGTCGCCGCGCGCCGGACGTCCGCCCCATGGGCGCGGTCGTACGGCGCGTTCGTGAAGCTCGGGCTCGCCGTGATCGCGATCCGCCTTGTCTTCGCCATCGTCCTCGGCTCTCCGATCCCCGGTACGCACATCCTCGTCACGCTCCCCGAAGTCCCGCTGCCCGACTGGGCGAAGGGGGTACGGATCGGCGGCCGGGTGACCGCCGAGGGTCTGCTCTTCGCGCTCTACGACGGGATCCGGCTCGCGGGTCTGCTCATCTGCGTGGGCGCCGCCAACGCGCTCGCCAGCCCGTCCCGGCTGCTCAAATCGCTGCCGGGCGCGCTGTACGAGGTGGGGGTCGCCGTCGTCGTCGCGATGACGTTCGCGCCGAACCTGATCACCGACGTGCAGCGGCTTCGGGCCGCGCGGCGCCTGCGCGGGCGGCCCGACAAGGGTGTACGCGGACTTCTCCAGGTCGGCCTTCCGGTCCTGGAGGGCGCGCTGGAGCGCTCAGTCGCGCTGGCCGCCGCGATGGACGCGCGGGGCTTCGGGCGCACCGCCGATGTCCCGGCCCGGGTGCGCAGGACGACGGCCGCCCTGACGCTCGGCGGCCTGATGGGCGTCTGCGCGGGGACGTACGGCCTGCTCTCGTCGGAAGGCGCGGGCTACGGCCTGCCCGTGCTCGCCGGCGGTCTGCTCGCCGCCCTGGCAGGACTCCGCCTCGGCGGCCGCCGCTCCGTGCGCACCCGTTACCGGCCCGACCCCTGGGGCGTGCGCGCCTGGCTCGTCGCCGGGTCGGGCGTCGCGGTGGCGGGCCTGATGATCTGGGCATCGGCGTACGACACGGCCGCCCTGCACCCCGGAGTCGTCCCCCTGACCGCACCGATACTGCCGCTGTGGCCCGCGGCGGCGGTGCTGATCGGGCTGCTGCCCGCATTCGTGGCGCCGGTGCCGTCCCAGGAGTCGGCGCCTTCGGCCTCCCACTCCGAGCGGCCCGCACCCGTCCCCCTGACGAAGCCCTCGCCCGCCGCCTGGCGGAAGGCGTCGTCATCCCCCGCCGTCGAGTCGGCAGCCCCCGTTCCCCCGAAGGAGAGCTCATGATCCGCTTCGAGGACGTCTCCGTGACGTACGAAGGGGTCGCCGAGCCCACCGTCCAGGGGGTCGAACTCGCCGTACCCGAAGGCGAGTTGGTGCTGCTCGTCGGCCCGTCCGGGGTCGGCAAGTCGACGCTGCTCGGCACGGTCAGCGGCCTGGTGCCGCACTTCACCGGCGGCACTCTGCGCGGCCGGGTGACCGTGGCCGGGCGCGACACCCGTACGCACAAGCCGCGCGAACTCGCCGATGTCGTCGGCACGGTGGGCCAGGACCCGCTCTCGCACTTCGTGACGGACACGGTCGAGGACGAGCTGGCGTACGGGATGGAGTCGCTCGGCCTCGCCCCGGACGTGATGCGCCGCCGCGTCGAGGAGACCCTGGACCTGCTCGGCCTCGCCGATCTGCGCGACCGGCCCATCGCCACGCTCTCCGGAGGGCAGCAGCAGCGGGTCGCGATCGGCTCGGTCCTCACTCCGCACCCCAAGGTCCTCGTGCTCGACGAGCCGACGTCGGCGCTCGACCCGGCCGCCGCGGAGGAGGTGCTCGCCGTCCTCCAGCGCCTCGTGCACGACCTGGGCACCACCGTCCTGATGGCCGAGCACCGCCTGGAACGGGTCGTGCAGTACGCGGACCAGGTGCTGCTGCTCGCGGCGCCGGGCGAGGCCCCGGTGCTCGGCGACCCGGCCGCCCTGATGGCCCGCTCCCCCGTGTTCCCGCCGGTGGTCGCCCTGGGCCGCCTCGCAGGATGGTCGCCGCTGCCGCTGACGGTGCGGGACGCGCGACGGCGGGCGGGGGCCCTGCGCGAACGCCTCTCCGGGGCCGAGCCGCCCGAGGCGACGACGGCCATGCGCCCCGCCGAGCAGCCGGCGCCCCGCAGGCCGAGCCTTCGCCGGCGTACGAAGAAGAGCGACGAGCCGCAGGCCGCCGCGGCCGTCGCGTCACTGGCCGTCCGCCGCGGCCGGGTCGAGGCGCTGCGCCGCGTGGACCTGACCGTCCGCGCGGGAGAGACGGTCGCCCTGATGGGCCGCAACGGCGCCGGGAAGTCCACGCTCCTCTCGACCCTGGTCGGCCTGCTCGAACCGGCGTCCGGTTCGGTCCGGGTGGGCGGCACCGTCCCGCACCGCACGGGCCCGCGCGAACTGATCCGCCACGTGGGCCTGGTCCCGCAGGAACCTCGCGATCTGCTGTACGCGGACACGGTGGCCGCCGAGTGCGCGGCCGCCGACCATGACGCGGACGCGGCGCCGGGCAGCTGCCGGTCCCTGGTCAGCGAGCTGCTCCCCGGCATCGCGGACGACACCCACCCCCGTGACCTCTCCGAGGGCCAGCGCCTGACGCTCGCCCTGGCGATCGTCCTGACGGCCCGCCCGCCCCTGCTGCTCCTGGACGAGCCGACCCGCGGTCTCGATTACGCGGCGAAGGCCCGCCTGGTCACCGTCCTGCGCGGGCTCGCGGCCGAGGGCCATGCGATCGTCCTCGCCACGCACGACGTGGAGCTCGCGGCGGAACTGGCCCATCGGGTGGCGATCCTCGCCGACGGCGAGATCGTCGCGGACGGCCCGACCCCGGACATCGTGGTGTCGTCACCGTCCTTCGCACCGCAGGTGACGAAGATCCTGGCCCCGCAGAAGTGGCTGACGGTCCCGCAGGTGCGGGAAGCCCTGCGGACGGCGGGGACGGATCCGGGCGCGGACCCCGACCCGAACACACGCCCGGACCTGCCCGGCGACGTGCCTCCAGAAGGAGCGCAGCCGTGAGCCCCGCTTCCCCTGGCGGTAGGCCGGGGCCCGCCGGGCCCGAGCGCCAGGCCCGCCCCATCCGGCTTGGGCCCCGTTCCGTCGGCGCCCTCGCGCTGGTCAGCGCCGTGGGGGTGGTCGCCTTCGGGTGGCCGCTCATCGCGAGCGGCGGCTCGGGGCTGAGCGCGCACGCGCAGGACGCGCCCTGGCTGTTCGCCGCGCTGCTTCCGCTGCTGCTCGCCGTGGTCGTGGCGACCATCGCGGACGTCGGGCTCGACGCGAAGGCCATCGCCATGCTCGGGGTGCTCGCCGCCGCCGGGGCGGCGCTGCGGCCGCTGGGCGCGGGGACCGCCGGGATCGAGCCGATGTTCTTCCTGATGGTGCTCAGCGGCCGGGTGCTCGGGCCGGGCTTCGGGTTTGTGCTCGGGGCGGTGTCGATGTTCGCTTCGGCGCTGCTCACCGGGGGCGTCGGCCCGTGGATGCCGTTCCAGATGCTGTCCATGGGCTGGGTCTGCATGGGCGCGGGGCTGCTGCCGGGGCCCGACTCACTCCGCGGCCGCCGCGAACTGTGGCTGCTCGCGGCCTACGGCGCGGTGTCCTCCGTCCTCTACGGCACCGTCATGAACCTGCAGGGCTGGCCCTACCTGGGCGGCCTGGCGACCGGCGTCTCCTTTGTCCCCGGGGACCCAGTCGGCGACAACCTGGGCCGCTTCATCGCCTACTGCCTGGCGACCTCGCTCGGCTGGGACCTGCCCCGCGCCGTGGTCACCGTCCTGCTGAGCCTCGCCCTCGGTCCAGCCGTCCTCAAGGCGCTGCGCCGGGCCACACGGCGGGCCGCTTTCGAGGCCCAGGTCACATTCGAGGGGCCCAAGGCGTAGGCGGCCGTTGGCTCTCCGTCACAGGAAGGGCCCTCGGACGGTGAGGCGGCCCACAGGCCTTTAGTCCTCTACTAGTCCGTTTCGTACCAATTTCCGCTTGACGCGCACGCGTCAATCCCCGCCCTGACCTGCGGATTGAGAGCCACGTCACAGAGGGGGCGTTCAGCTCAAGTACGACAGCAACTAGCAAAAGGGGGTATTGCGGAGACGCAACAGCCCTGCTTCTCTGGATCGAGTCGCACAGCGCCGACGACCTTCGGGTCCAAGGCGCTTACGCATTCCCCCCGCCACTTTCCATGGCCAAGGCGTGCTTGCGACACCATGTCCCCCACGGAAGGTCACGCTTTGTCCGCCTCGCTCCTCCGCCGTATCGCCGCCCCGAAGAAGGCCCTCGCCGGTGTCGCCGTGGCCGCCGCCACGACCGGCATGCTGATCGCCGCGGGTCCGGCCCAGGCCGCGACCCCGACCGCCGCGAAGGCTGCCGCTCCGGCCGCCGCTCCGGCCAAGGCGCCTTCCTCGGCACAGGCGATCGCGAAGAAGTTGATCCCGGATGCCGCGCAGTACCAGGCGTTCAGCAAGATCGTCGAGCACGAGAGCGGCTGGAACCCCACCGCGACGAACGCCTCCTCCGGCGCATACGGCCTGGTCCAGGCCCTGCCCGGCTCGAAGATGGCTTCGGCCGGCTCGGACTGGAAGACCAACCCCGAGACCCAGATCAAGTGGGGCCTCGACTACATGAACGACCGCTACGGCAGCCCCGCCGAGGCCTGGAACTTCTGGCAGGCCAACGGCTGGTACTGAGCCGAAGCCGCTGCGGCACACCGGAAAATCACCGGCTCCGCCGAGCTCGTCCTCAATCCCCCCAAGCTCTTAAAGAGCAGGGGGCCCCCTCGACGGGCTAAATACTTTCCTGGACCCCGGGCTGAATTCCTTCAGCCCGGGGTCCAGCGCATTTCCCCGCGCACTCACAGCCGCTGAATGATCGTCCCCGTGGCCACCGCGCCCCCCGCGCACATCGTGATCAGCGCGAATTCCTTGTCGCGCCGCTCCAGCTCATGCAGGGCCGTGGTGATGAGCCGCGCCCCGGTCGCCCCGACCGGGTGCCCCAGCGCGATCGCACCCCCGTTCACATTCACCTTCTCCAGGTCCTGCTCGAACACCTGCGCCCAGCTGAGGACCACGGAGGCGAACGCCTCGTTGATCTCCACGAGGTCGATGTCCTTGAGCGACATCCCGGCCTTCCCCAGCACCGCCCGCGTCGCGTCGATCGGCCCGTCCAGGTGATAGTGCGGATCGGCCCCCACCAGCGCCTGCGCAACAATCCGCGCCCGCGGCTTCAGCTTCAGGGCCCGTGCCATCCGCTTCGACGCCCACATGATCGCCGCCGCGCCGTCGGAGATCTGCGAGGAGTTGCCCGCCGTGTGCACGGCGGTCGGCATCACCGGCTTGAGCCCGCCCAGGCCCTCCATCGTCGTGTCGCGCAGCCCCTCGTCCCGGTCGACCAGGCGCCACATGCCCTGCCCGGCGGCCTGCTCCTCCTCCGTCGTCGGCACCTGGACGGCGAAGGTCTCGCGTTTGAAGCGCTCCTCGGCCCAGGCGACGGCGGCGCGCTCCTGCGAGATGAGCCCGAGCGAGTCCACGTTCTCCCTCGTCAGGCCCCGCTTACGGGCGATCCGCTCGGCCGCCTCGAACTGGTTGGGCAGGTCCACGTTCCACTCGTCGGGGAACGGCTTGCCGGGACCGTGCTTGGACCCCGACCCCAGCGGCACCCGTGACATCGCCTCGACGCCACAGCTGATCCCCACGTCGATGACCCCGGCCGCGACCATGTTGGCGACCATGTGGCTCGCCTGCTGCGACGAGCCGCACTGACAGTCCACCGTCGTCGCCGCGGTCTCGTACGGCAGACCCATCGTGAGCCACGCCGTGCGCGCCGGATTCATGGACTGCTCACCCGCGTGCGTGACGGTGCCGCCGACGATCTGCTCGACGCAGTCGGCGTGGATGCCGGTACGTCCGAGGAGTTCACGGTAGGTCTCGCCGAGCAGATAGGCGGGGTGGAGATTGGCGAGCGCCCCTCCGCGCTTACCTATGGGGGTGCGTACGGCTTCGACGATGACAGGTTCCGCGGCCATGAGCGTCCTCTCCATCCACATCCCGCGGGGGCGTCCCGGCACCCGCACGGAGAACTAGTACGCGTTCTAGTTCTGCATGCAGTCTGCTGAGCCGCACCCCGGCGCCGCAAGGGTCTTGCACGTACCTTGCGCACGACCTGCACGAGGCGGGCCTGTCACGGGCCTTGCCACTTATAGAACCCGTTACTACCTTGCGGTACATCTCCTGATGGACCGTCAGAACAAAGAACTGAACTCCTGGAGTTGCCGATGCCCTGTCCAGCGCTGCCCGACGGGTTCGACTTCACCGACCCCGACCTCCTTCAAGACCGCGTGCCTCTCCCGGAGTTCGCCCAGCTGCGCCGGACGGAACCGGTGCGCTGGATCGACCAGCCGCGCGGCATCTCCGGCTTCGACGACGCGGGCTACTGGGCCGTCACACGGCACGCGGACGTCAAGTACGTCTCCACACACCCGGAGTTGTTCTCCTCCAACCTCAACACCGCGGTCATCCGCTTCAACGAGACGATCGGCCGCGACCAGATCGAGGTCCAGAAGCTGATCATGCTCAACATGGACCCGCCCGAGCACACCCGGGTCCGCCAGATCGTGCAGCGCGGCTTCACTCCCCGCTCCATACGCTCGTTGGAAGACGCCCTGCGCACCCGCGCCCACTCCATCGTCGAGACGGCCCTCGCGAACGCCGCCCCCGACGGCAGCTTCGACTTCGTCACCAACGTCGCCGTCGAACTGCCCCTCCAGGCCATCGCCGAACTCATCGGCGTACCCCAGGAGGACCGGACGAAGATCTTCGACTGGTCCAACAAGATGGCGGCGTACGACGATCCGGAGTACGCGATCACCGAGGAGGTCGGCACCGAGGCGGCCATGGAGATCGTCAGCTACGCGATGAACCTCGCCGCCGCCCGCAAGGAGTGCCCGGCCAAGGACATCGTCAGCCAGCTGGTGGCGGCCGAGGACGAAGGCAACCTCTCCGGCGACGAGTTCGGCTTCTTCGTCATCCTGCTCGCGGTGGCAGGCAACGAGACCACCCGCAACGCCATCACCCACGGCATGCACGCCTTCCTCACCCACCCCGAGCAGTGGGAGCTCTTCAAGCGCGAGCGCCCGCAGACCACGGCGGAGGAGATCGTCCGCTGGGCGACCCCCGTCGTCTCCTTCCAGCGCACCGCGACCCAGGACACCGAGCTCGGCGGCGTACAGATCAAGAAGGGCGACCGCGTCGGCCTCTTCTACTCCTCGGCCAACAACGACCCCGAAGTCTTCGACGAGCCCGGGAAGTTCGACATCTCCCGCGACCCGAACCCGCACCTCGGCTTCGGCGGCGGCGGCCCGCACTTCTGCCTCGGCAAGTCCCTCGCGGTCGTCGAGATCAACCTCATCTTCAACGCGATCGCCGACGCCCTGCCCGATCTGCGCCTGGTCTCCGACCCCCGGCGACTGCGCTCGGCCTGGCTGAACGGGGTCAAGGAACTGCAGGTCAGCACCGGCTGACCCGCTGCCAGGGAGGCAGGGGCGACTCCCCCTACGCCCTGCCCCTGCCTCCCCCTGGCCCAGGGAACCAACGTTTTCGTTGCCTGCGGCGTCTTGAGAAGTGAACCTTGCCTCTCCAAGTCGTCCAAGTCCTCAAACGGAAATGGTGGCTGTGGTCTCCGCCGATATCTCTCTCGTGCCGTCGGGCAGCGCACCCACCGAGCGGAAGAGGGCCTTGCGTGCCTTCGCGCGACGCAACAGGGTGCCTCTCCTCGCCACGGTCCCCACTCTGCCGCTCTACGCCGTCTGGGCGGCGTTCCTCGCCACGGGCGGCGGCGATCTGGCGGCGCAGGAGGCCTGGGCGCGGTTCGCCTCCGAGCACGGCGCGGCCGCGTACGGCCTGTTCTGGTACGGCGGCATGCACACCGCCAACTACAGCCTGATCTCTCCCTACTTGATGGCCGCGGTGGGCGTGAAGACGGTGACGGTGGCGGCGGGCGTCGCCGGTGCCTGGCTGGTCGCCGCGCTCATCGCGCGCACCGGCGTCCGCCGCCCGCTGTGCCCTGCGGTGCTCGCCTCGCTCGCCGTGTGGTGCAACGTCGCGTCGGGGCGCACGACCTTCGCACTCGGGCTCACCTTCGGGTTCGCCGCGTGCCTGGCCCTTGTGCGGGAGCGCCGGGTGGGGGCCGCGGTCGCGTTCGGGGCGCTTGCCACCATGTCCAGCCCGGTGGCCGGCCTGTTCCTGCTGGTCGTGGGCGCCGGCTTCTTCTTCGTACGCGACTGGAAGCGGGCCGCGGCGCTGCTCGCGCCGCCGGTGGTGGTCGTGGGGGTGACGACCGTCCTTTTCCCGTTCACCGGCGAGCAGTTGATGCCCTTCGACCGGATCTTCCCGCCGGTGGTGTTCGGCCTCGCGGTCGTCGTGGCGGCGCCACGCCGGTGGCGGGTGCTGCGGTGGGGCGCCGCCGTGTACGCGGCCGGCACGGTCCTCACGTATCTCGTCCCTTCGCCCATCGGCACGAACGTGGAGCGCCTCGCCGAGCTGCTCGCGCCCGCCGTGCTGCTCGCCGCGCTGCTCGCGCCCTCGCTCGACCGCGTACGCAGGACCGTGCTCGCGATCGCGCTCGTGCTGTCCACGGCCTGGGTGGCGCAGAAGACGGCGGACGATCTGACGGTGTCGACGGCCGTGCCGAAGTGGGCCGTCGACACCCACGGCGTGGTGCGCGAGCTGGAGCGGCTCGGTGCCGACCGGGGCCGCGTCGAGGTGGTCCCCGCGCGCAACCACCGTGAGGCCACGGCTCTGGCCCCGCATGTGAACATGGCGCGCGGCTGGAACCGCCAGCTCGACGTCGAGCGCGGCCGGCTCTTCTACGACGGGTCCTTCTCGGCCGCCACCTACCGGGCGTGGCTCGACAAGTGGGCGGTCGGCTATGTGGTGCTTCCCTCGGGCAAGCCGGACGGGTTCGCCGAGGACGAGGCGGCGCTCGTGGAGAGCGGTCCCGACTGGCTGAAGCCGGTGTGGAAGGACGCGCACTGGCGGATCTTCCGGGTGGAGAACGCCGTGCCGATGGTGTCCGCGCCCGCGTCCGTCGTCCGGTCCACGGGCTCGGACATGATGGTCAGCGTCCCCACCCGGGAGCCGGTGACGCTGCGCCTGGTGTACTCGCCGTGGCTCCGGGCCGAGGGGGCCTGCCTGAAGCGGCACGGCGAGTTCACCCGGCTCACGGTGTCCGCGCCGGGGACCTACCGGATCAGCTCGGGGTACGGTCCTTCGCCGAGTCCTTCGTCATGTCGATGACCGGTTCGGCCCCCGTCGCCACCTTCAGGGGCTGTCGTACGCGGGGCCCGGCAAGCAGATAGCCGAGGCCGAAGCCAGCCCCGACGACGGCCGCGCCGCCCACCGCGTCAAGCACCCAGTGGTTGCCGGTCGCCACGATCGCGGAGACCGTGAACAGCGGGTGCAGCAGGCCGAGCGCCTTCATCCACCACTTCGGCGCGAGGATCGCGATCACCAGACCGCACCACAGGGACCAGCCGAAGTGCAGCGAGGGCATCGCCGCGTACTGGTTGGTGAGCGCGGTCAGCGTGCCGTAGTCCGGCTGCGTGAAGTCCTGCACGCCGTGCACCGTGTCGATGAAATCGAGGTCGGGCATCAGGCGCGGCGGTGCCAGCGGGTAGAGCCAGAACCCGACGAGCGCGAGCACCGTGGCGAAGCCGAGCGCGGAGCGCGCCCAGCGGTACTCGGCGGGGCGGCGGACGTAGAGGACGCCGAGGACGGTGAGCGGCACCAGGAAGTGGAACGACGTGTAGTAGAAGTTGAAGAACTCCTCGAGCCAACTGACCTTCACCACCGCGTGGTTGACCCAGTGCTCGACGTCGATGTGCAGGAACTGCTCGATCGAGTAGATCTGCTCGCCGTGCTGCTCGGCCGTGGCCCGCCCGCCCGAGATGGTGCCGCCGGTCGCCGCGAGCCGCGCCTGCTGATAGGCGGAGTAGCCGACACGGATCAGGAGCAGTTCGAGGAGCAGGTTCGGCCGGGTCGTGACCCGCCGCCAGAACGGGATGAGCGGCACCCGGCTCCAGCGCGCGGGCACGGGCGCGGCGTAGTCGGTGGGGATGGGGCTCTGGTACTGCGGTGCCGTACGGGAAAGGAAGGGCACGACGGTGGCGGCGGCGAGCGCGGCGATCAGCACGAGGTTGTCGCGGATGGGCTCCACGACCGGCATGTTCGGCAGCATCATCTTCGCCGGCAGCGTCGACACCAGGATCACGGCCACCGGCCACATGTACCGGTCGGACTGCTTCTTTCCGACCCGGCCGACCACGGCGAGCAGCACCCACAGGAGCTGGTGCTGCCAGGTCGTCGGGGACACCGCGACCGCGACACAGCCGGTGATCGCCACGGCGAGCAGCAGCTGCCCGTCCTGGGCGTAGCGCACGGCACGGCGCAGGCCGAGGAAGATCACGGCCGCGCTCAGGAGCACGAAGAGGGCGATCTCCAGCGGCCCTTCGAGGCCGAACCGGAGCAGCGCGCCGTGCAGCGACTGGTTGGCGAGGCCGTCAGGGCGCGCGCCCAGGCCCGCGCCCGCCAGGTGGTGCACCCAGTACGCCCACGAGTCGTGCGGCATCGCGGCCCAGGCGAGCGCGGTGCAGGCGAGGAAGGTGACGCCGGTGGCGGCCGACGCGCGTCTGCGGCCGGTGAACCACAGCAGGGCGGCGAAGAGCAGCACGGTCGGCTGCAGCGCCGCCCCTATGCCGATCAGGACGCCGCTGGCCCGCTCACCGCGGACGGCGAAGCAGCCGAGCAGCACGAGCAGGACGGGAATGATGCTGGTCTGGCCCAGATGCAGGGTGTTGCGCACCGGCAGCGACAGCATCAGGAGGCAGATCGCGACGGGCGCGGCGAGCAGCGAGATGCGCCGGGACACGGGCTGCGGCAGGGCGCGGGCGGCGACGAGGCCGAGCACCGCGACGAGGATCAGGGTGCCGAACGTCCAGCCCCAGCCGAGCGCCTGTTCGGCCGCGCGGGCGAACGGCTTGAGCACGAGCCCGGCGAAGGGAGTACCGGTGAACTTGTCCGCGTCGTAGAGCGAGCCGTTCACATGCAGGACGCCGTCAGGACCGATCCAGGTCTCCAGGTCGGTCAGGCGCTCGCCCTTCGGCGTACGCACGACATCGGCCACCTGCCGTACCGCGAGTATGGCGGCGATCATCCAGAGGGCGGCACGGACCGCCCTGATCCGCGCCTTGGGTGTACCGGACGCGCCTGCCCCAAAGGCGTTTCCCGGTCCCCTGTGCTCAATGTTCGCCACGTGCCGTCTGCCCTCCCGCCCCGCTCGTCGTCCCTGCGCCGTCGCCATGGGCGCCGCGCCCGTCGGGTGAGACGCGCGCAACCCCCATTTCACCTGGCGGCCACACCGCTTTCTACCGGCTTTTGCGCGTACTTCCTAACCAAACCTTTCGTCCGCATGGCCGATATCTCACCCCCCACTGTCCAGAAGATGACGGGCTGAGCTCCCTGGCGCGGTTCCCCGCCCGAGCCGCGACATAGATCACAAACGGGCCTTCTCGCCACCACCGGACGCAGGGGCATTTGACCTGGATAGCGGCACTTTCCGTGCGGTGCGCGGCGGACCGGACACCGCCCGTAATGATGCTGCCTGCACCTATGGTCGGTTTTTGAGCCGCCCCCTTCTTGCCGGGCGGCTCTGTCCTTGCCGTCAACCGAGAGGCAGGCGAGCGAACCCTTGCCGACCGCCACACCCGTCGCACCCCGCACCCAGGCCCCGCCGTCCCCGCACGCACCCGCGGAGGTCACCGTCATCGACCCGGCGCTGGTCAAGCGCGCGGTGAAGGCGGCCGCACTCGGCAACGCGATGGAGTGGTTCGACTTCGGCGTCTACAGCTACATCGCCGTGACGCTCGGCAAGGTCTTCTTCCCCTCGGGCAACCCCACGGCCCAGCTTCTCTCCGCCTTCGGCGCCTTCGCGGCGGCGTTCCTGATCCGCCCGCTCGGCGGCATGGTCTTCGGCCCGCTCGGCGACCGCATCGGCCGCCAGAAGGTCCTCGCCCTCACCATGATCATGATGGCGGCGGGCACCTTCGCGATCGGCTTGATCCCTTCGTACGCGACGATCGGCGTGGGCGCCCCGATCCTCCTCCTCGCGGCCCGCCTAGTGCAGGGCTTCTCGACGGGCGGCGAGTACGCGGGCGCCTCCACGTTCATCGCCGAGTACTCCCCCGACAAGAAGCGCGGATTCCTCGGCAGCTGGCTGGAGTTCGGCACGCTGGCCGGCTACATCGGCGGCGCGGGCCTTGTCACCCTGATGACGGCACTTCTCTCCTCCGAGGACCTGCTCTCCTGGGGCTGGCGCATCCCCTTCCTGATCGCGGGCCCGATGGGCCTGATCGGCCTTTACCTCCGGATGAAGCTGGAGGAGACCCCGGCGTTCGCGGCGGAGCTCGCGAAGGCGCACAAGGACGAGCAGTCCCGCCCGAAGGTACGGCTGCGCGAGATGGTGACCGGCCAGTGGAAGGCCCTGCTCCTCTGCATGGGCCTGGTCCTGGTCTTCAACGTCACGGACTACATGCTGCTGTCGTACATGCCGAGCTATCTGACGAGCGAGCTCAAGTACGACGCGACGCACGGCCTCCTGGTCGTCCTGGCGGTGATGGCGCTGATGATGTGCGTCCAGCCGTTCGCGGGCGCGCTGACCGACCGGGTGGGCCGCCGCCCCGTGATCGCGACAGGCTGCGCAGGCTTCCTTCTCCTCTCGATCCCCGCCCTGCTCCTGATCCGCCAGGGCTCGCTCTGGGCGATCGGCCTGGGCATGGCGGCGCTCGGCCTGCTCCTGGTCTGCTTCACGGCATCGATGCCGTCGGCACTCCCGGCCCTGTTCCCGACGAGGGTCCGCTACGGCTCACTCTCGATCGGCTTCAACATCTCCGTATCGATCTTCGGCGGCACAACTCCCTTGGTGGTGACGGCTTTGATCGGAGCCACGGGGAACAAGATGATGCCCGCGTACTACATGATGGCGGCGGCGGTGGTGGGCGGCATCGCGGTGTGGTTCATGAGCGAAAGCGCGGGGAAGCCCTTGCCGGGCTCACCGCCCGCGGTGGAATCCCCCAGCCTGTCTGCGACGCAGTAACCCAGCCCGCCCCCAGGCCGATATTCCAGCCCGCCCCCGGCACATTTTTCAGCCCGTCCCCGGCGAATATTCCAGCCCGTCCGGCGTTTGAGGACGAACTCGCCGAAGGCGGTGATGACGGCACACAAGGCCCCCGCGCCAGCGGGTTTTCGGGAAGGGGCGGGGTTGGGGAAAAAGAAGCCCCTACCCCACCGGCACCCCGGCCTGCCACCCGGTGAACAACGGAACCTCCCCCGCCCCATCAAGCACAACAACCCCGAACGGCCGGTTAAAGGCGATCCACTCGATCCGTCGAGGGACATACGGCACGCCACCAGGAGCCATCGGCACCACAGTGACCGCAGCCGCCTCAACCCCCTCCTCCGCCACCTTCACCACGGCCTCCTGCACCACCTGCGATATCGCGAGCCGCTCCGGCGACATCCCGGAGAAGTCCGCCCCCTCACTCATCGCCCACCGCACCCCCAGCGCCGCCAACTGCTCCGTCGCATCAACCCGCGTACGCAGCGAAAGCCGAGGCAGCGCCATATTGATCTGCTCCGCGTCGATCCCGGTCCACCGCCCCTCCGGCGCCCACGCCAGCGGCAGCACCTCGGCGGGCCCCGCGCCCGGCTCACCGAGCACGAAGCGCACCCGGGCCGGCGCACGGCGGCCCTCGGCGCGGCAGCGCAGCTCGACGACGCTCGCCCCGCCCACCGTCCACGCACCGTTCAGCGGAACGGGCCGGTGCATCGTCGGCACCCGGTGCCGAACGCCCAGCGCGTCGGTGAAGTCCTGGTCGCGCGTGCCCGCCCCCTCGAAGGGAATCTCCCAACGCGCCTTCAGTGCCAGCGCGTTGACAAGCACAAGCAGCACATCCGGAGTGATCACCACCGGCAGCCGCTCGACAAGACCGCCCGTGGCTTCGCGCACCCACGCGTCGATCTCATCGGGCTCCATCGGCCCGAACCCGACGTCCGGCAGCGCTTCCCGATAGGCCCGGTACACCGGCACCCGGCTCCACACGCGCGTGGCGACCGCAACGGCATCCGTGCCGGCGAGCGCCCGCGCCGCGGCCGTCACCGCGCCCGCGGCCTCCACGTCGGCGACGCCCAGCAACTCCCGCAGCTCACCGGCGGTTTCCTCGCGCGCGCCCACCGCGACGGCGGCCAGCGCGAGCCACAGCCCCGCGGGCGAACAGACGAAATCCCCCGGCGCCCCGTCCTCCCCCGGCTCGGCCATCAAGGGAAGCCACCGGTCGGCAAGACCCCGGATCGCCGCAGCGGGCACCTTCTGCCCGGTCCCGTACGTCATCTCCATCTCAACCCCCGCAGTCCGCAGACCACCAACACAGCCCAACGCCCCCAGTATGCGAGTCACCACTGACATCCGACCCCCACCCCGCTAGCATCCTTAGCAAAACTAACTAGACACGCAAAAGACAGTAAAGGCAGAGGCGCCCCCCCCCACTCCGCCCCCACTCCGCACCCCGAAAGGCCGATCCCCCATGCCCCAGCAGCAGTGGACCGCAGTCGACCACTACTTCACCGACCTGCTCACCCCCGCCGACGAGGCGCTCACCGCGGCCCTGCGGGACAGCGACGCCGCCGGTCTGCCGCAGATCAACGTGGCGCCGAACCAAGGCAAGTTCCTCCAGCTCCTCGCGCAGATCCAGGGCGCACGCCGCATCCTGGAGATCGGCACGCTCGGCGGCTACAGCACGATCTGGCTGGCCCGCGCCCTGCCCGTGGACGGCAGGCTGATCACCCTGGAGTACTCCCCCGTCCACGCCGAGGTGGCCCGCGGCAACCTCGCACGCGCGGGCCTCGACAAGATCACCGAGGTCCGCGTGGGCCCGGCCCTCGAATCGCTGGCCGCGCTGAACGTCGAGCACCCCGAGCCCTTCGACCTGGTCTTCATCGACGCGGACAAGGCCAACAACCCGCACTACGTGGAGTGGTCGCTCAAGCTCACCCGCCCCGGCAGCCTGATCATCGTCGACAACGTCGTGCGGAGCGGCGCGGTGACCGACACCGCGAGCACCGAGCCGAGCATCCGGGGCACCCGCGAGGCGCTCGAACTCATCGCCCGGCACCCGAAGCTGACCGGCACGGCACTGCAGACGGTGGGCACAAAGGGCTACGACGGCTTCGCCCTGGCCCGAGTCCTGGACTGAGTCCTGGACTGAGTCCCGGCCCGAGTCCCGGCCCGAGTCCAGGACTGAGCACGCCGCCGAACCCCCTCCCCGGCTGCCTCAACCCTCCTGATAAAACCCGACGTTCACGCTGCGCGGCCCCGACCGGTCCTGGATGACCACCTCGCCGGCCCCGCCCCGGGGCAGCGCGGCGGTCCCGCCGTACTCGATGGGCCGCGCCACACCCTCCACCGTCACGCGCACCTCCGACGAGGGATTTGGATGCGACCCGCGCAGCCAGGTGACGGACCAGTCCCCGTCGGCACCGCAGCGGAACTCCAGATGCGTACGCGACACGAACAGCCAGTCGTCGGGCGGCACAAGACGGCACACACCGCGATCGCGCCCCACTCGCAGCACGGCACCCGGTTCACTCGGCGCGTCAGCCATGAGCATGCCCGCGGTGGCGCCCGCGTCCGCCCCGGACACGGAGGCCATGGTGAGCTCCAGCACGTACGCTCCTCAGTTCTCGAACTCTCGTTGAACGAACGCACGGCCGCCGGAAACACCCCACGCACCGCGCCGCCGCATCCTAAGTCGCACCGTCGCGCCACCGCACCGTCTCCCCGAAACAGGGTCCTGGCTGGAACAATGGACACATGACTGAACGGAAGCCACCGGAAGTCACCTTCGAGTCGTGGATCGACAAGCAGATCCGCGAGGCGGAGCAGCGCGGCGACTTCGCCTCGCTGCCCGGCCGCGGGAAACCGCTGCCGGAAGGCCTGGACACCACGTCGTACGACGAACAGTGGTGGATCAAGCAGAAGATGGTCCGCGAGGGCGTCTCCCACCTCCCCCCGACCCTGGCCCTGCGCAAAGAGGCCGAGGACGTGCTGGCCGCCGCGCCGGACGCCCCGTCCGAGAGCATGGCGCGCCGCCTCGTGACCGACCTCAACGAAAAGATCACCGAGGCCCTGCGCAGACCACCACCGGGCCCGCCGCTCGGCCTGAAGCCCTTCGACGTCGACGAGATCACCCGCACCTGGCGCGAACGCCACCCGGACTGATCCCACGCGGGGCATGCGCGAGGATGGGCCCATGAGCATCGTGAAAATCAACGTCCTGACCGTGCCCGCCGAGCAGCGTGAGGTCCTGGAACAGCGCTTCGCGTCCCGCGCCGGCGCCGTGGAGAGCTCCGACGGCTTCGAGTGGTTCGAGCTGCTGCGCCCCATCGAGGGCACCGACGACTACCTGGTCTACACGCGGTGGCGCGACGAGGAGTCCTTCAAGGCGTGGATGGAGGGCCCGATGAAGTCGGCCCACCAGGGCGGCGCCGCAGGTGACGGTGAGCGTCCCAAGCCCGCGTCGAGCAGCGCCGCGGTCTGGTCGTTCGAGGTCGTGCAGCAGGCGGCGCCCAAGAGCTAGCGCAGGAGCCGACGCGCACACGCCGGCCGACGCCGGAAAAGCGATACCGGCGCGCGCGGCCTCCGTGGTGCGATGGGCCGCATGATGTCCTCCGACCGGATACTCGCCTTCGCGGCCATGTCGTTCCTGCTGATCGTGATTCCCGGCCCCAGCGTCCTGTTCGTGATCGGGCGGGCGCTGGCGCAGGGGCGCCGGGCCGCGCTGACCACGGTGGTGGGGAACACGATCGGCGCGTACGTACTCGTCGTGGCCGTGGCGCTGGGCGTCGGTTCCGTGGTGGAGCGCTCGGTCGTCGTCTTCACGGCGCTCAAGCTGCTCGGCGCCGCGTACCTGATCTATCTGGGAGTCAAGGCGGTGCGCCAACGCGCGTCGCTGCACGCCGCGTTCACCGGCGACGCGCCTGCGCACAGCGGCCTGCGTACGTTGTGGGAGGGGTTCGCGGTAGGCGTGGCCAACCCCAAGACCATCGTCTTCTTCGCGGCCGTGCTGCCGCAGTTCGTCGACCGGGAGCAGGGCCACGTCATGGCCCAGATGCTGCTCCTCGGCCTCGTCTTCAATGCCATCGCCGTGGCCTGCGACAGTGTGTGGGGCCTGGTCGCGGCCACCGCGCGGGGCTGGTTCGCCCACTCGCCGAAGCGGCTCTCGACGGTCGGCGGGATCGGCGGGCTCACCATGATCGGGCTCGGCGTCAGCATCGCGGCGACCGGCCGCAAGGACTAAGGAAATGGCCCCCATGAACCACACCGAGCAGCACGGCATCGCGGGCCCCGCCTCCTGGACCGTCGCCCCCGAAGCAGTCGACTCCTCTGCCGCCCGTGCCCTGTGGCGTGCGTACTACACCGAGGTCAGCGACCGTTACTACCTGCTCCATGAGGGGCGTACGACCGAGCCCGAAGAGCTGGAGCGGGAGGTCGCCGCGGAGGCCGGGGACGGTCTGCGGCCGCCGCACGGGGTGCTGCTCGTCGCTCGGTACGGGGGCGAGCCCGCGGGCACGGCCGGGGTGCGGATGGTCGATGCGGGGGGCGGGGTCGCCGAGCTCAAGAGGGTTTTCGTACGTGAGGGGCTGCGCGGGAAGGGTGGGGCGGGAGTGCTGCTCGGCGCCGCCGAGGACGCAGCCCGTGCGCTCGGGGCGCGGCGGATCGTCCTCGACACGCGGCTCGATCTGGTCGAGGCGCGGGCGCTGTACACGCGGCACGGGTACGCGGAGACCGAGCCGTACAACGACGGAATGTACGCCGAGGTCTGGTACGCCAAGGACCTTGCCCCGGTGGCCGGTTGAGTCCGGAGCGGGGTGCGGGCCCACCGCTCAGTCGGCCCACACCCCGCGCTGTAGTGGCCTGCCGTTGTGCGGCCGTTCGGTGTCCGAGCCGCACATCTCGGCGCCCAGTTCTTCGACGAGCTGGACCAGATCGGTGGGCCGGTCGGGGCCCCACCAGTCGCCCAGCAACTCGGCCAGGGACTCCTCGCGGGCCTTGGAGAGTTTGGCGACCGCTTCACGCCCCGTGTCCGTGAGGGTCAGCCCCATGCCCTCGCGCCGTGCGAGACGCCGCTCCTCGACCTGGCGGGACGCCGCGGTGATCACGGTCAGCGGCACGGTGCTGCGTTCGGCGAGCGCGGCGGGCTCCACATGGCCGTGGCGGCTGATCCGCAGCAGCAGCCAGCTGGCGGCGGGCAGCAGGTCGTAGCCCGCGCGCTCGGTGATGGTCTCGTAGATCTTGCGGCGGCCCTCGCGCGTGCCGAGGACCGAGAGGGCCCGCGCCACCTCGTCGTACGAGGAACGCTCGACGGGGTTGCTGGCCAGGGTCTGTGTCGTGTCGGGCGCGGTGACCGAGCCGCGCAGCTTGTCCTCGTGCAGGAACCAGGCGAGGACGAAGGCGACCAGGGCGACCGGCGCGGCGTACAGGAAGACGTCCGTGATGGACGAGGAGTAGGCGTGCAGGACTTCGGGGCGCAGGGCCGCCGGGAGTTCGGAGATGCCGCGCGGGTCGGCGGTGAGCGAGTCGGCGCTGACGCCGGGCGGCAGTTCCTGGCCCGCGACGGCGTCGGAGAGCTTGCTGACGAGCCGGTTGGCGAAGATCGTGCCGAAGATGGCGACACCGAACGAGGCGCCGATGGAGCGGAAGAACGTCGCGCCGGACGTGGCGACGCCCAGGTCCCCGTACGGGACGGCGTTCTGCACGATGAGCACAAGGACCTGCATGACCAGGCCGAGTCCGAAGCCGAAGACGAAGAAGTAGGCGCTCATCTCGCCCGTGCTGCTGTTCTCGTTCAGCTGGTGGAGCAGGAGCAGGCCGAGGGCCGTGACGCCGGTGCCCGCGACCGGGAAGACCTTCCAGCGGCCCGTGCGGCTGACGATCTGGCCGGACGCGGTCGACGAGATCAGCATGCCGACCACCATCGGCAGCATGTGCACGCCCGACATGGTCGGCGACACACCCTGGACGACCTGCAGGAACGTCGGCAGGTAGGTCATCGCGCCGAACATCGCGAAGCCGACGACGAAGCTGATGACCGCGGACAGGGTGAACGTCCTGACCCGGAACAGCTTCATCGGAATGACCGGCTCCGCCGCCTTGCGCTCGACGGAGACGAAGGCCACGGCGAGCACGGCGCCGAGCACCGCGAGCCCGATGATCTGCGGCGAGCCCCAGTCCCAGGTGGTGCCGCCGAGCGAGGCGACGAGGACGAGGCAGGTGGCGACGGAGGCGATGAGGAAGGTGCCCAGGTAGTCGATGGTGTGCTTCTGCGAGCGGACCGGGATGTGCAGGGTCGCGGCGATGACGAGGAGCGCGACGACGCCGATGGGCAGGTTGATGTAGAAGACCCAGCGCCAGCTGAGGTGTTCGGTGAACAGGCCGCCGAGCAGCGGGCCGAGGACACTCGTCGCGCCGAAGACGGCACCGAACAGGCCCTGGTACTTGCCGCGTTCACGCGGCGGGACGATGTCGCCGACGATCGCCATGGACAGGACCATCAGCCCGCCGCCGCCGATGCCCTGCAGCGCGCGGAAGCCGATGAGCTGCGGCATGTTCTGCGCCATGCCGCAGAGCGCCGAGCTGATCAGGAAGATCAGGATGGCCAGCATGAACAGCTTCTTGCGGCCGTACTGGTCCCCCAGCTTGCCCCAGAGCGGCGTCGCGGCCGTCGCGGCGAGGAGGTAGGCGGTGACGACCCAGGAGAGGTGCTCCATGCCGCCGAGGTCGCTGACGATGGTCGGCAGGGCGGTGGAGACGATGGTCTGGTCGAGCGCGGCGAGCAGCATGCCGAGCAGCAGCGCACCGATGGAGACCAGTACGCCGCCGTGCGCGTGCTCGTCCGGCGGTCCGGGGACGGGGTCGGGCCCCGCCGGGCGGGCGGTGACGTCCTGCGTCATGGACACCTCCTGAGGGTCCTTGACCTAGGGGCTCTCCGCGGGGCTCTCCTTGCGGGGCCTCCATCTCCATCCTGGTGCGTGTGACCCGTTATGGCTCGTTGAAGCGGGGGTCTGCATAATCTCTGGAGTTCTCTAGGGGTGGGGTACGAAGAGTGGACAGCGCAGCAGCCGGCCGTGGCGGCCGGAGACAGACATGCCCGCGGTGCGGCACGGGGCGCGAGGCGGGCAGTGCGCCCGCGTGCGGCTGTGCGGAGCGGGCGGGGGACGCGGGACGCGAGGCCAGGTCGGCGGAGGCGGCGGCCGCGGAGGACTTCGATCCGTTGCGGATCCGTCCCTACGTGACGCTGCCGGAGCCCGCGGCGGGGGCGACGGAACCCATGCCCGTGGTGGCGCCGCCGGTCGGGGACGCGCCCCGGTCGGCGGATGTGGGTCTTTTCGCGTCCCGGGCGCCGGAGGGCGATCTGCCGCCGCCGGAGGTTTCGTACGGTGCTTACGACGAACCGGAGCCGCGTCGGGGCCGTAGGGCCTGGTACGCCGGGGTGGGCGCGGCGGTGGCCGTGGTGACCCTCGCCGTCCTGGCCGCGGGGGTGTTCTCCTCCGACGACGAGCCGCGGCGGGACCGGGCGCTGCCGGACGCGCCGACGAGCGCGGTGGACGTGCCGTCCGGCTCCGCGAGGCCTTCGGGGTCCGCGTCGGCCTCGGCGTCCCGCAGCGCAGCTCCTTCGCCATCGCGTACGTCGTCAGCGGCGGCCTCGACGCCCGCACCGTCCGCGACGCGGTCCACGGCGCGGGCCACGGGCTCCGTGGAGCCAAAAGCGCCGGCCTCGGGCCAGGTGCTGCGGCGCGGCGACCGGGGCGCCGAGGTCGTGGACCTCCAGGAACGGCTTCAGCAGCTTTCTCTGTACGAGGGTGAGGCCCACGGCAATTTCAACGCGCCGGTGGCGTCGGCCCTGACCCGGTTCCAGGTGGCGCGGGATACCGCCGACGCGGACGGCGAGGGTGTTTATGGCGCGGCCACGAGGGCTGCGCTGGAGGCGGAGACGACGCCTTAGCCTTCTGCCCGGGCCCCGCAGTCGCCCGCCCTTGTTGTGGGCAGGCGTTCCGCACGGCGGAACGGGTGGGCACAACGCAACGCTGCCGGGTCACCGATACAGCAAGGCCCCGCCTCACCCGAAGCTGAGCTCAAGCCCCCCGCCGGGCACGGCAGTCACCCGTACCCGCGTCAGATCGTCGACCTGCACCGTCGGTGCGAACTCCCCGGCCCGCGGGCCGACCCCCACGACCCGCATACCCGCGGCGCGCCCCGCCGCGATCCCCGCCCCCGAGTCCTCGAAGACGACGCAGTCCGCGGGGTCGAAGCCCAGCTCGGCGGCCCCCTTGAGGAACCCCTCGGGATCCGGCTTGCTCGCGCCCACGTTCTCCGCGGTCACCCGCACTGCGGGCAGCGGCAGCCCGGCCGCGGCCATCCGCCCGGTGGACAGCGGGACGTCGGCGGACGTCACGAGGGCGTGCGGAAGCCCGGCAAGCGACTCCAGGAAGGCGCCGGCGCCGGGCACCGGCACGACACCCTCCATGTCCGCCGTCTCCTCGGCCAGCATCACGCGGTTCTCCGCGTAGTTCTCCTCCATGGACCGCTCCGGCAGCAGCACCGCCATGGAGGCGTACCCCTGCCGCCCGTGGACGATCTTTATGACGTGCTCGAAGTCGAGCCCGTGCCGCTCGGCCCAGCGCCGCCAGCAGCGTTCGACCACGGCGTCGGAGTTGACGAGGGTCCCGTCCATGTCCAGGAGAAGGGCTCGGGCGGTCATAACCGTGGCATTCGCAGCCGTCATCGACGTACTCCAGAGCGCAGAGAGAGATTCCGCAGAGGAAGAGTCAAGGCGGCTCCGCCCGCCGGTCAGGGAATACGGGCGGAGCCACTTTGTTCCCACACGATACAAAACGGGGACGCCGATCGCCAGCAGCCCAGGTCACACCCCCTACGGGGCCCCGGACGAGACCCCCGACAAGACCCCCGGAGGAACCCCTCAGGCAATCGCCTCATACAGGCTCCACAGCCCGAGCCCCAGCATCAGCAGCGCCGCGATCTTGGTGATGAGCGCCAGCGGCACCCGCTTCATCAGCGCCTTTCCGCCCACGATCCCGAGCCCGGCCACCGCCCACAGCGCGAGCACCGCGCCGAGGCCCACGGAGAGCGGGTCGTCGTAGCGGGCGGCCAGGTTCGCGGTCATGATCTGCGTCAGATCACCGAACTCGGCGACCAGGATGAGCATGAAGCCCGCGCCGGACACCTTCCAGAAGCTCTGGTCCTTGGGCTCGCGGACCTCTTCCTCGTCCTCGCCGCCCTTCATGAGCAGCATCGCCGCTCCGCCGAGGAAGAGCACACCGGTGAGCGCGTGCAGCAGCTGCTGGGGCAGGAGCGTCAGCACGCTGCCCGCCGCGACGGCGAGCACGACATGGACGACGAAGGCGGCCGCGACCCCGACGAAGACGTACGAGGCGCGGTAGCGCGTCCCGAGGACGAGCCCGGCCAGCGCTGTCTTGTCGGGGAGCTCGGCAAGGAAGACGACGCCGAAGACGAGCGCCGTCACGCTGATGCTGATCAAGATTCCTCAATCGGTCGGGGCCGCCCCGCCGAGAGCATTCGGTACTTCGCGTACGACACCTCGGCACGGCAGCGCACAACAGACGCACACGGATGTGTACGCCGGGCACTGCTTGCCGAAGGTCTCGCTGGCCGACCACGTCGATGACGGGGCCTGCCTCCGGGCGCCGGCTCAGACGAGCTGAGCAGTATGTCGACGGTCCGGCGAAGAGCTACTCCCCTTCTGCGTCATACATCGTACGTGACGTCCGACGACCCCGGTCCAGGGACTTTCGACCCCCGGAATCCGTGATCCAGGTCACGAATGCCGGGGCCGCGCCGACTCCCGCACACGGGTGCCGAACCAACTCCCGTACACATGAACGCTCATGACACGGCGCCAGAACCCTTGAACTGACCACCTGATTGACGCGACCCTGTCACCTGACGCACATCCACAGGAAACCCCACCGCGTCACCATGACCCCCCATAGGTCAACTTCCCCCCACATCAAGGGAGTTCGCATGTCCGCTGTCTACGCGCGTCGACGCCTCGCCACTCTCACCGCCGCCACCGCCCTCGCCGCCGGTGCGACATTCCTCACCGGCAGCCCCGCCCAGGCGGCTCCTCCGGAACCGGTCTCCGCCGCCACCGCCCGCACCTATCTCGGCCAGCTCACCGAGCAGGCCGAGGGCTCGTCCGACGGCTACAGCCGCGAGAAGTTCCCGCACTGGAGCACCCAGTCCGGCGCCTGCAACACCCGCGAGGTCGTCCTGAAGCGGGACGGCACCGACGTCGAGCAGGACTCCAGCTGTGCGGCCACCTCGGGCACCTGGAAGTCCCCCTACGACGGCGGCACCTGGACCGCCGCGTCCGACGTCGACATCGACCACGTCGTGCCGCTCTCCGAGGCCTGGAAGTCCGGCGCCAGCGGCTGGACCACCGACCAGCGGGAAGGTTTCGCCAACGACCTGACCCGCCCGCAGCTGATCGCGGTCACCGACAACGTCAACCAGAGCAAGGGCGACCAGGATCCGGCAGAGTGGCTGCCTCCCACCACCTCGTACCACTGCTACTACGCCCGCATGTGGGTGGACGTGAAGCACCACTACGACCTCACGGTGAACCCGGAGGAGAAGAGCGCCCTGTCGTCGATCCTCAACGGCTGCTGATCAGCAACTGATCCTGATCCCCGGAACCTCCCCATGAACCTCCGTCGTTCCGTACCGTACGGGGCGACGGAGGAGAGTGATCAACGTGGCACGGCTGCGCCTGGGTCCGCTGCTGAGGTATGTCGACGGTTCGACGGCGACGGTCTGGGTCGAGGCCGACCGTCCGTGCATTGCCGAAGTGCGGTGCGCGGACGGCGCGAAGGGCACGGCGCACACCTTTCAGATCGACGGCCACCACTACGCGATCGTCCCGGTCACGGGACTGCGGCCGGGCACGGAGACGGCGTACGAGGTGCGGCTCGGCACCGCTGACGCTCCGGTGTGGCCGCTGCCGGACTCGCCGTTCCCGCCGAGCACCATCCGCACGCCGGGCGGGGGCGACGAGGAACCGCTGCGGGTCACCTTCGGTTCCTGCCGCTGGGCGGCCCCGCCGAGCGATGAGCACGACCCGGTGGGCCCCGACGCCCTGGACACCCTGGCCGCCCGGATAGCCGCCGACCCGGACGGCGAGCGCCCCGACGTGCTGCTGCTGCTCGGCGACCAGGTGTACGCGGACCAGACGTCCAAGGCGACCCGCCGCTATCTCGCCGCCCGCCGGAGCCTCGCCGACCCACCAGGTGACCAGGTCGCGGACTACGAGGAGTACACCCACCTCTATTACGAGTCCTGGCTCGACCCCGAGGTGCGGTGGCTGCTCTCCACCGTGCCCAGCTGCATGATCTTCGACGACCACGACGTCATAGACGACTGGAACACCAGCGCCGCCTGGCTCGCCGAGATGCGCGCGACTCCCTGGTGGCGCGAGCGCGTCCTGAGCGGCCTCATGTCGTACTGGGTCCACCAGCACCTCGGCAATCTGCCGCCCGCCGAGCTCGAACGCAGCGAGCTGTACGCGGCGGTGCGTGCGACGCCCGACGGCACCGACACGCTGCGCGCCTTCGCCGCCGCGTCGGACGCCGACCCCGCGTCGACCCGGTGGAGCTACCGCCGGGACTTCGGCCGCGTACGCCTGCTCATGGTCGACACCCGCGCGGCCCGCGTCCTGGACGAGCAGAACCGCGCGATGCTCGACCCGGACGAGGCGCGCTGGCTGCGCGAGCAGGCGCTTGAAGCCGGCTGCGACCACCTGCTGATCGGCACATCACTGCCCTGGCTGTTGCCCCATCTCATCCATGACGCGGAGGGCTGGAACGCCGCGCTGTGCCGTGGCGAGCGGGGCGAGCGCTGGGCCCGCTTCGGCGAGAACCTGCGCAGGCGCTCGGATCTGGAGCACTGGGCGGCGTTCCCCGCGTCGTTCGACGAGCTGACGTCGCTGATCGCCGAGGCGGGCAGCGGCGCCGGCGCACCGGCGACGGTGTGCGTCCTGTCCGGCGACGTCCATCACGCGTACGTAGCGGAACCGACCTGGCCGAAGGGCGACGGACCGGATTCGCGCGTCCTGCAGCTGACCTGCTCCCCCGTCCACAACTCCATCCCCGCGTCGATAAAGATGGGCTTCCACTTCGGCTGGAGCAAGGTCGGCCGGGCGCTCGGCCGCCGCTTCGTACGGCACGGCAGAACGGCACGGGCGGCTATCAACTGGCGCAAAACGGGCGGCCCTTGGTTCGGCAACCAGCTCATGACGCTGACGCTGCGCGGCCGTTCGGCGAGCGTGCGCCTGGAGCGGGCGCGGACGGTGCGCGGGGCGGTGCGCCTGGAGCAGACGGAGGAGTCACGACTTTCCTAGGCAAAGGCGAAACCCGCCCCACGGGCCCCGCGTGACACGGCCCACACCCGGACTACGATCCTCCGCATCGGGGTTCGACTTCCCCGCTTCCGGCGGCATGATGAGGCGGACCATCCGCTTCCGACGACGTCCGAGGAGGCGGACCTCCCGCTTCCAGCTCCTCTACGCCCCGGAGTCACGCCCTTGTCCGCAGCACCCGCAGCGACCGCACCGGGCCAGGACGTCGCTGTCGCCGTCGTCGGCGCGGGACCCCGCGGCACCAGCGTTCTGGAACGCCTCTGCGCGTCGGCCGACGAACTCCTGCCGCCGGGCGCACGGCTGACGGTCCACGTCGTCGATCCGTCGCCGCCCGGCCCGGGGCGCGTCTGGCGGACCGCCCAGCCGTCCGAGCTGCTGATGAACACGGTCGCCTCGCAGGTCACCCTCTTCACCGACGAGAGCGTCGACTGCGCGGGCCCCGTACTGCGCGGGCCGAGCCTGCACGAGTGGGCCGCCGCGGGGCACGCACCGGGACTCGGCCCGGACGACTACCCCACGCGCGCCTGCTACGGCCGCTATCTGGAGTGGGTCTTCGCCGAGACCCTGCGGGAGGCCCCCGGCCAGGTCCGGATCGAGGTACACGCGGCACTCGCCGTGCGACTCGACTCGGCGGACGAGGGGCCGGGCGACGCAGGGCACGTCGTACGCGGCGGCGGCGCGCCGCCCCTCGCACCCGACGAAGGTCCACAGCCCCACGCCCCCAGCAGCGCCCCCCTCTCCCCCGCACACGACGGCGGCCCCCAAGCCCTCGTGCTCGATGACGGGCGTGAGATACGCGGTCTCAGTGCCGTCGTCCTCGCGCAGGGGCACCTCCCCTCGGCCGGCGACCAAGCGGGGCGGCCCCTCGCCGAGCACGCCGCCCGGCACGGCCTGCGGCACATCGAGCCCGCCAACCCCGCCGACGTCGACCTCTCGGCGATCACCCCCGGTGAGCGCGTGCTGCTGCGCGGCCTCGGCCTGAACTTCTTCGACCACATGGCGCTGCTTACCCAGGGCCGCGGCGGACGCTTCGTGACCGAGCCGTCGGGCGGCCTGCGCTACCGGCCGTCGGGGCACGAGCCGAAGCTGTACGCCGGTTCGCGGCGCGGCATCCCCTACCAGGCGCGCGGCGACAACGCGAAGGGCGCGTACGGGCGGCACGATCCCGCCGTCCTCACCCCGGACGTCATAGCCCGCTTCCGCAAGCGCGCGGACAGCGGCGCCGCCCCCGACTTCCTCGACGAGATATGGCCGCTGGTCGCGAAGGAGGTCGAGACGGTCTACTACGCGGCGCTCGTCCGCCCCGACGGGCGGTCCGCCGCCTTCCGTGCCGCGTTCCTCGACGTACCCCACCGCAGCCCTCAAGAGGCCCTGATCCTGGACGAGTTCGGGATCACCGAGGCCGCGCGCTGGTCCTGGGACCGCCTCGCGCGGCCGTGCGCCGACCGCGCCTTCCGCTCGCCGGACGACTTCCGCGGCTGGCTCCTGACGTATCTGCGCGATGACACCGCCCAGGCCGCGCTCGGCAATGTCGCGAGCCCCCTGAAGTCCGCCCTCGACGTACTGCGCGACCTGCGCAACGAACTGCGCCTGATCGTCGACCACGGCGGCATCGCGGGACCGTCCCGGCGCACCCACCTGGACCGCTGGTACACGCCGCTCAACGCCTTCCTTTCGATCGGACCGCCCCGGCGGCGCATCGAGGAGATGACGGCGCTGATCGAGGCGGGCGTCCTCGACGTGCTCGGTCCGCGCCTGGACGTGCGGGCCGGCGCCGACGGGACCTTCCGTGCGCACTCACCCGACGTTCCGGGGTCCGATGTGCGCGTCACCACGCTGATCGAGGCGCGGCTCCCGGAGCCTGACGTGCGCCGCACCGCGGACGAACTGCTCGGGCGGCTCGTGCGGACGGGGCAGTGCCGCCCCCATGTCGTCGACGGTTACGAAACCGGAGGCCTCGACGTAACACCCCGCCCGTACCGTCTGATCGACCGTCAAGGCCGGGCGCACACAAGGCGGTTCGCGTTCGGCGTGCCCACGGAGGGCGTGCACTGGGTGACGGCGGCGGGGGCCAGGCCCGGTGTCGACTCGGTGACCCTGTCGGACGCGGACGCGGTGGCGCGGGCCGTGCTGCGGGCGGCGGCGACGGCCCCGGCGATGACGGCGGTGGCGGAAGCGGAATCGTCCGAATGGCCAGATGTTGAACTTGCAAGCATCGATTAGGTTCCCCTAACCTTGGGCCTCCGCTCGGTTCACGTCCCCAAACCGAAGGAGTCCCCCACCATGACCGGACGTCTCAACAGCGCCCAGCCCTACGCACTCGGACTGTTCCGCATAGTCGTCGGCCTGCTCTTCGCCTGCCACGGCGCCGCCTCGCTCTTCGGCGTGCTCGGCGGCGCGATGGGCGGCGGCACGATCGACGCGGGCACCTGGCCCGGCTGGTACGCGGCCGTCATCCAGCTGGTCGGCGGCGGCCTGGTCGCCCTCGGCCTCGGCACCCGCGCCGCCGCGTTCATCTCGTCCGGATCGATGGCGTACGCGTACTTCAAGGTGCACCAGCCGGAGGCCCTGTGGCCGATGGAGAACGGCGGAGAGGCCTCGGCGATGTTCTGCTGGGCCCTGCTCCTGCTCGTCTTCACCGGTTCCGGCGCGCTCGGCATCGACCGCCTCTTCGCCGCGCGCGGCGAGCGCAAGGACGACACGGCGTCGGAGCGGACGCCGGTGGCCGCCGCGTAGCTCCCACACGGCTCGACGGAGCCCCCTTCCCGGTACGCGTACAGGGAAGGGGGCTCCGTCACGTCCGGCGGCGCCCTCAGGTGCGCGGGGCGAACGGCACCGTGAAGCAGGCGAGGCGGTCCCCCGCGCCGCCCTGCTCGCGGTGCAGGACGACGGACCCGGCCCCGCCCGGCCGGAACTCCCAGCCGTGGCGGGCACTTGCCTTGCCCGCGCCGTCCGGGCCCGTGGTGAAGTCCAGCCACACCTCGTTGCGCGGATTGACGTAGGCCGGGTCCTCCGACGGCTGCACCGGGTCCTTGCGGTGCTGATAGTGACCGCCGGCCGCGGTCGGCTCGGCGCCGCACGGCTTCTGGTGCACATGGGCGCCGTACGCGTATCCCGGCTTCAGCCCCTTCACCCGCAGGGTGACCGTCATGCTGCCGCCCGGCTTCCCGTGCTGCACGACCCCGATCCAGGAGGCCGCGGGCACCAGATCCATGTCGTACGTGATCGCGGGCGAGGGCACGAACGCCGAGGGCGGCGCGAACTGCCCGTCGACTCGCACCCGGTAGCAGTGCGCCGCTCCGTCACCCGCCACGCCACCGCCCGCGGCAAGCACCGCCGCCGCCACGGTCCCGGCGAGTACTCCTGCCACCATCGCCCAGCTCCTTCCGTACCCGTCAGCCGATTTCACTCCATACGGGTCCTTCGTACGGGACTTCGGCGCCGCACGCCGCGTCGGAAGGGGCAGCCGGGTGAACGTGATGTAGCGAACATCTGAGCCCCCCGTGGATCTCCGGCGAAGCGCGCGGCGTACGCTGTACAGCTGTCACAAGCCGCCCCTGCCGCTCCCCCGCGACGTCGCGGCAGCCAAGTCGTCGACCGGGGAGTTACGGGGAATTTCGGTGCTGGAAAATCTGGGCGCACTGACCGGCAGCCCATGGATCTACGCGGTAGTCGCACTCTCCGTGCTCTTCGACATCGTCCTCCCCGTGCTGCCCAGTGGCGTCCTCGTCATCACGGCGGCCACCGCGGCGGCAGCGGCGGGGACGGGCACGGGGCGTGTTCCGCAGGAGGTCCCCGACATCCTGGCCCTCATGCTCTGCGCGGCCACCGCCTCGGTCATCGGCGATCTCGCCGTCTACCGTCTCGCCTGTCGCGGAAGTGAGCGTCTGGACCGGGCCATCGCCCGCTCCCGCCGCCTCACCAGCGCGCAGGAACGACTCGGCACGGCCCTTTCACGGGGCGGCGGCGCCCTCGTGGTCCTCGCGCGCTTCGCCCCCGCGGGCCGCTCGATCGTCTCGCTCGCGGCCGGCGCGGCCCATCGCAAGGTGCGCGAGTTCCTGCCCTGGTCGGCGCTTGCGGGCGTGGCCTGGGCCGGGTACAGCGTGGCGCTCGGCTACTTCGGCGGGCAGTGGCTCGGCGCGACGTGGCTGGCCACGGGCGTCTCCCTGGTCGCGCTGTTCGGCGCGGGCGCGGGGGCGGCGTTCCTGGTGCGGCGGCCGCGGGCGGCCGCGCACTAGGAGTGGGCCGTTGAGGCGGGACTAGGGCCTGTCCGATGGGTCAGGCCGGCCTTCGCGCCGGGTGCCGATTCACCAAGGCCGAGCGGGCCCTGGTGCGTGCAGCTGCAAGGCGGAGGAGGGCGTCAACGCGGAGCGTTGGCAACCGACGACAACGCGGGAGGGGGCACCTCCCTGCTCGAGCGAAGCCGAGAGCTTGGGGGAGTGCGTGCCAGGGGTCGCGACCCCGGCAGGACCCATCGGACAGGCCCTAGGCGCTCGCCTTGCTCGCCCCGCGGATCTCGAGCCCTTCGAGCAGCTCGGCGGTGGCTTCGGCGACGGCGTCGACGGCGCGGTCGAACACCTCGCGGTTGTGCGCGGCCGGGGCGCGGAATCCGGAGACCTTGCGCACGTACTGAAGCGCTGCGGCCCGGATCTCCTCCTCGGTGGCGTCCTCGGGGATGGCGGGCGGACGGAGCGTCTTGATGCTGCGGCACATGCCTCCAGCTTGCCGCGTCCGGGGCGGTCGAGGCGAGGGCCCGGAAGATCGGCCCGGTTCGGCCCGGAAGATCGGCCCGGTTCGGCCCGGAAGTTCCCCCGTTTCCCGCGTGACATCGCTCGCCCCTGAAAATCGAACAGGAGTACCATTACGCCCGTGCCTGCAACCCCTGCGTACGACTTCCCGAGCGACCTCCTCGCCGGACAGGAGGAGCTGCACCAGGTCCGGGCCGAACTCCTGGCCCTGCTGAAGCGGCTCCCCTGGTCGGTCACACCCCTGGACGGCTTCAGCGACGACCACGGCTGGCGCAAGGTGGAGCGCCCCGCGTCCCCCGGCTGGACCCCGGACGAACAGGCGCAGGTGGAGAAACTCCGCGAGCGGGAGCGGGAGTTGGCGGTATTTGTCACCTGTCATCGCTTCTGGGACGAGGTGACGGGACCGGACGCGGTGGCGGCCCGCGCACACCTCAAACACGTCCATGAGAAAGCCATTGACACGGAGTGACAGCGGGCGTTGACTCCCCCTACGCCGAGGAGGTGCTGCCATGAATCTGCTGCTGGTCGTCCTGCTCCTGGCCCTGATCGGCCTGGGTTTCAACCAACCGCTCCTGTGGCTGGCCGCAGCGGCACTCGTCTTCTTCATCTTCCAGCAGTACGACCGCGCGGGCTCCAAGAGCGGAGGCGGCTCAGGCTCCGGCTCCGGAGGGAGCGCGGGCGGCGGAGGCGGAGGGGGCGGTGGCTACCCGAAGACGTACCGCGACTACCGCCTCCGCAAGGAACGCCAGGAGCGCTGGGACCGCAGGTACCGCAGGACGCATCCGGGCTCGGGCCGCTGATTCACCTATCAGGGTCTAGCTCTCTGACACCGCGCTTACCTGTGCAAACGCCGGGGATTGAGGTCATGCACAACGCATCGACCACCCTCGGAGAGCCACCCGCATGCGCTTCAGCACCGCCGCAGTCACCGCCGCTTTCGCGGCCCTCTTCACCACGGTCACGCCCGCGGCCGTCGCGGAACCACCCACGTCCCGAGCCGCCACCCCACCGGGCCAGGTCTGCTTCTGGACCAAGCCCGGCATGATGGGCCAGGGCTGGTGCTACGGCCCGCCCGGCTACGCGGAGGCCGAGAACGGCACGCAGCGCAACGCCTACTCCTTCGAGTCCCGCGCCAACAGCACTGTCTACGCCATCAGTTACGGCCCGGGGGCGGGCTGCGTATACCGCGAGATCCGCAAGGACGACTACGACGAGAACTGGACGGCCTGGGCCACCAGACTCGACGGAGTGAGCCACGAAAAGCTGGGCTGCGAGCCGGGCTGACCGACCCATGCGTACGAGGCACCTCCGCCCCCTCTTCCTGCTCCTCTGCACCGCCACCCTCATCGGCGGCTGCGCGACCACGCCCAACCGCCCGGCGATGCCGCCCGAGGACGTCATCAAGGCGGCCCAGCAACAACTGACGGACCGCTGCCTGAAACGCCAGGGCCTGACCCCGCCCCGCGCGGGCGAACGCCAGGCAGCGACGCCGGCCGACAAAAGGAACTCCCAGCGCATTGCGGACGCCCTGTTCGGCGCAGGCCCAACGGAGCTCTCGCTCACGCTCCCCACCGGCTATTCCGTACGCGCCCACACGGACGGCTGCCTGGCCGCGGCACAGCGCACGCTCTACGGCGACCAGCGGCGCTGGTTCCACGTCTCGACGATCGCCAACAACCTCAAGCCGGAGGCGGCCCACCGCCACCGCAGCCTCGCCTGGGTCCGCGCCCGGCACCGTACGGAACTGTCCGACTGGCACAGCATGCGCGAACAGGCCCTGCGTCGAGCCACGACCCAGTTGTCCACCTGACACCAGCGAAAAACGACCGTCAAAACCTCAGAGCCTTACAGCCTCAGAGCCTCAGAGCCTCAGAAGGAGATCCCCCACATGATCAGCAAGCCCACGGCCCTGCTCGCCGCCACGCTCCTGGCCATCGGCACGGCCGTGACCACGTCGGCCGCGGCCCAGGCGGCCTCGTGCCCGAGCGGCCAGTTCTGCGCCTGGACGGACGCCGACTTCGGCGGCCAGCGCACCAACTGGTCGGGCGACGACCACGACTGGGAGGACCCCATCCAGGACCAGGACTCCTCCTGGGCGAACCACGGCATCTCCGGCCCCGGCATCAAGGACCACGTCCAGGTCTACGAAAACCCGGGCCTGGTCGGCTTCGGCACGGTCTGCCTGGCCCCCGGCCAGGAAATCGCCACCCCCAGCGGCTGGGCCAACGACAGCGGCGACTCCCACACTTGGGCGATGGAGTGCTGACCAGAAACGCGAAGACCCCCAGCCATGATCGGCTGGGGGTCTTCTTCCCGGTGGGCGCGGACGGTTTCGAACCGCCGACATCTGCCTTGTAAGGGCAGCGCTCTACCCCTGAGCTACGCGCCCGGAAGGTTTCGACAGCCTACCTTGCCGGCGGGGGTGCCTCCCAAACGCGTTCCGCGGCCGGTGTCCGCCCGCAGCGAAGGCGGCAAAGTCACGGGGTGCGACGCGAACTAACCGACCCGTGTGTTCGTCATTAACCGGTGGGAGAATGTGACGCCGGGCAAGGCGGATGACAGCACGGGAGAGGGATAGTGACGGCGACACCATCGCAGCCGTACACGCCAGACACGTCTAGCAAGTCCTATACGTCCAGCAGGTCGAGCACGCCGAGTACGTCCAGCAGGTCGAGCACGCCGAGTACGTCCAGCCGGTCGAGCACGCCGAGCACGCCGCATGTGCGTCGTCGCCGCGGGAGCGTGTGGCCGCACAGCCCCCGCTCCCGCCGGGCCTCCCGCCACAGCGCCCTCCGTGACATCGTCGCCCTCGCCCTCCTGCCCCTCCCCCTTGTCGCCATCGCCCTCCCCGCCGCCTTCGCCGGCGGCGGCACCCGGCGGTGGTTCGGCGGGCGGGGCGAGAGCATGCGGGCCGACGCACAGGCCGCCAAGGACGCGGCGGCCGCCGCGTTCTACGAGCTGGACACCGCCCAGCGCGATCTGCGGATCTCCATCGAGACCATCGTCGCCGTCGACTCGTCGCCCGCCGCACAGCGCGCCGTATCGGACTTCGAGGCGATGGGGCGGCGGATCGACGAGGTCAGTCATCAGTACATCAGCGCCGTGGACGCGCATGATCTCGATCGGGATGATCTCGAGGCGTCCGTCGCGGCCCGTGCGCGCGCCGAGCTGACCCAAGCCAAGGACGATCTCGGCAAGGCCAAGCAGGATCTCGACCGGTTCCAGCAGGGGCTCGGGCCGCTGCTCGACAAGGCGGAGACCCAGCTCGCCCGGCTCGCCCCGGCCGTCGAGCGGGCCCGGCAGACCCTCCTCGCCGCCAGCAACGCACTGGATGCCGTACGGGGTGCCGGGCTCAAGGCCGATGATCTCGCCGCTCGCCTCGCCGCCCTCGGGCCGGAGCTGACCAAGCTCAATCAGGGAGCCGGACAGCACGGCGTACCGGAGACGCTGCAGCGCGCCGACCGCGTCCTGCGGGACGCCGAAGCCGTGCGCGCCGAGGCCGAGCGGCTGCCCGAGCGGGCCGCCGAGATAGACCGGCGTCTGGTGTCGCTGCGTACGCGCGCGCAGGCGCTCACCACCCGCAGCGGCCAGGTCGACCCGATCCTCAGCGAGCTGCGCCGCCGGTTCACCGCGGCCTGCTGGCAAGACCTGCAGCGCGTACCGGACCAGGCCGCGGAGAACGTACGGCAGGCCGAGGCCAAGCTCAAGGAGGCCGGACAGGCGCGCGACGAGCAGCGCTGGCCGGACGCCACCTCCCTGCTCTCCACGGTCCGCGCCCTGCTGAACTCGACGGACGAGGCGGTCTCGGCCGCCGGTGACCGGCTGCGGCGGCTCAACGCGGTCGCGAAGGACCCCCAGCAGGAGATCGAGCGCACCCGCTTCGCCATCCGCGACGCCCAGCGCCTGGCCATGGCGGGCCGCCACACCCCGGAGCAGCGGCACGCCCGCCCGCTGGACGAGTCCGTGGCCCGCCTGGACCGCGCGGTGGCGTCCCTGGAGGGCCGCCACCCGGACTACTGGCATTTCCTGACGGAGACCGAGGCCGTGCGGCAGGCGGTGGCCCGCGTGGTCACGCAGATCCGGGAGGAGCGGGGGCAGGGGGCGTAGCCGCCCCGGGGCGGCGGCCGCCGTGGTTGGCGGTGCGGCCGTCGAAGGCGGATCCTGGATATACGCACGCGGCGATCCGCACGCAGTGCCACGTACGAAGCGGCCTCCCCACACACCAAGGAGGCGGACATGGCCACGCATGTACTTCACCCGGGGACGAAGCGGCCCAGGCGGCATGTGACGCTGAACGAGCACCTGCCCGTCGACCACCGCCTCAGCACCGTCTACCGCGTCGGCGCGGGTCTGATGGGACTCGTCCTGCTCGCGTTCGGCATCCTCGGCCTGATCGACAGGATCGGGTTCTTCGACACCGAGGGCGATACCGTCGCCACCCTGAACACCAACGGCGCGCTGAGCGTCCTGTCGATCTGTGTCGGGCTGCTCCTCTTCGTCGGCATGGTGATCGGCGGCAACTTCGCCTCGACGCTGAACATGAGCCTCGGCGTCCTGTTCGTCCTCAGCGGCTTCGTCAATCTCGCTCTGCTGGAGAGCGACTACAACTTCCTGGCCTTCGAGATCCAGAACGTGCTGTTCAGCTTTGTGGTGGGCGTCCTGCTGATGCTCTTCGGGATGTACGGCCGTGTCGGCTCGGCCCTGCCACACGACAACCCGTACTGGAAGGCGCGCCACCCCGAGGCGGAACGCCACGCCGAGCACGCGAGCCCAAACCCCAAGCACTGACCGCGCCGCGCCCCTGAGCAGGGACGTCACCCCGCGGGCGGCGGCGTGAACCGCTGCGCGAGCCTGGGGCCGCGTCCGACCTCACCTCAGCATTCAGTACCGCCCTGCGGGCCCGGCGCCTGGTCGCCATCGTGCGCGGCAGCGACGCGGAGGCGTCCTTCCGGACGGTCATGGCACGGCCGGGCGGTCACGACGGGCGCGTCGCGGTGGTGCGCCCCGAAGGGGCGCGGGGAACTGCGCGACCAGCCACGACACGGCCGCAGACGAGCGACGGCACCTCGCGGCGCTTCCCGCGGAGCACTTAGGCGTGGTCCGGAAGCCGGGGCCGTGGTGCCGGGGCGGAGCGCTGGTTAACCTGTGCCCATGCCCCGCTACGAATACCGCTGCCGTTCCTGCGGCGACTCCTTTGAACTGAGCCGCCCGATGGCCGAGTCCTCGGCCCCCGCCGTCTGTCCCGCCGGGCACGACGACACCGTCAAGCTGCTCTCGGCGGTGGCCGTCGGCGGGACGAGCGCCGCGCCCGGCCCGAGCGCCGGCGGTGGCGGCGGAGGCGGCTGCTGCGGCGGGGGCTGCTGCGGCTGAAGTCGCCACAGCCGCAGCCCTACCTCGACGCCGCGATGAACCCCCGCAGGATCTCCTCCCCCGCCGCGACCCCGCGCTCCGGCAGCACCGTGAGGCCCGGTGCCGTCCACCCCGTGTCGGCCAGTTCCCCGTGGCCCGGACGCCACGAGCGGTCGGCGGCCAGGAGTAGATCGGCGTCCAGGAGCGAGTCACCGGCCGCGAGGATCTCGTCGGCGCCGATCCGCCGTGCCACCTCGCGCACCGCCGCGCTCTTGGTGAGCGGCTTCGGCACGGCATAGATCTTGCGGCCCTGCAGCGAGACGGTCCAGCCACGGCCTTCCGCCCACTCGGCGAGCTCCTTGACCCAGCCATCAGGCAGCAGGGAACGCTCCACGACCAGATACGCGAAGAGGTCCTCGGCCACCCGCTCCTTCAGGAGCCAGGCCGGGTCCGCGGTGCGCACCATGTGCGCACGGACCTCGTCGAGCGAGGCGCACTCGGCGGCGATGCGACGGTCGACGTCCGCACGCCACTCGGGGTCGGACACCCCGTCGACCAGGAGGTGCCCGCCGTTGGCGCAGATCGCGAACTTCGGTGCGGGGCCCGGCAGATGGATGCGGCCGTACTGCTCGCGCGTACGCGTGGTCGTCGGTACGAACACCGTGCCGCGGCCGACCTCGTCGAGCAGCCCGGCGGCGGTCTCGGTGACGTACGACAGCGGCTTGCTCTCGTAGACCTCGACGCAGAGCAGGCGCGGCGCGTCGGCGTCGGGCATGGTCAGGCCGAGCGCGGCGGCGGAGTAGATGAGGGTGCGGTCGAGGTCGCTGGCGACGAGCACCGTGCGGGGAGTGCGGGGAGTGTTCACTTGGCCGCCACCGCCTTGCCGTCCGTGCCGGTGGCTCCGCGCGTGAACTGAGGGTGGATCAACCCGACGCAGGTGTAGGGGAGTTCGGCCACTTCCTCGACCGGCACGCCGCGCTGTTCGGCGAGGAGTCGTACGTGATCGAGGTCGGCCCCGGCGCCGGCCCGCGCCAGGATCTTCCAGGGCACGCGGCGCAGCAGCACGCGCGTCGTCTCGCCGACGCCCGGCTTCACCAGGTTCACGTCGTGGATCCCGTACTCCTCGCTGATCCGCTCGACGGCCGCCCAGCCCTCCCAGGTCGGCGCCCTGTCCGCCGAGGGCACCTCCTTGACCTGGGCGTCGACGGCTTCGGTCACCTCGTCGAAGCGGTCCACGACGGCGTCGATGAAGTCGAGGGAGACGTCGGTGCCGGCGAGCTCGCGGTAGAACTTGCCGCCGTGGAAGTCGTCCGGGCCGACCAGGTCGGCGCGGAGCACGGTGCGCGATATCAGGCCGGACACGGTCGAGTTGAGGCAGGCGGAGGGGATGAGGAAGTCCTCGCGGGTGCCGTAGGTGCGCACGCACGATCCGGGGTCGGCGAGCACGGCGATCTCCGGGTTGAACCCGGTGGGCCCGCCCGACTCCTCGAACTCCCGTACCGCCTCGGCCAGTTCGCGGGTGATCGCGCCCTTGCCCGTCCATCCGTCGACGAAGACCACGTCGGCCGGGTCGTGGTGGGCGGCGAGCCAGCGCAGCGCGTTGGCGTCGATGCCGCGCCCGCGCACGATCGACACGGCGTAGTGCGGCAGGTCGAGACCGTGCCGGTGTGCCGCCCAGCGGCGCATCAGTACGCCGACGGGCGTGCCCGCGCGGGCAAGGGAGACAAGGACCGGGCGGGGCGACCGCTCGGCGAGGACGGTCTCGGTGACGGTGCCGACGGCCTGCGCGATCCGTGCGGCGGAGGTGTCGAGCGCGGCCCGGAACAGCTCCTGGTACTGCGGGCTCGGCTGGTACTCGACCGGCAGCGACTCGGCGTAGTGCGCGCCACCGCTCTGTATCGCCTCCTCGCGCTCCTCGGTGGGCGCTTCCAGCGTTACGTCCGAGAGGTCCTGCAGCAGCCAGCCGACGTCTTCGGGCGCGTACGAGGAGAAGTCGGGGCCGCGGAGGGGCTCGGGCAGCATCGGGGGCCTTTCGGGGACGTACTCAGGGACGTACGAAGGAACGACGGCGAGCAGGACCTGCGGGGTGTGCGCGGCGAGCTGCGCCAACAGGCCGTCGGGGGCGTGCAGTTGGGGCCCGTCGCCCACGGAGTCGACCACGGCGACGATCGCGTCGAAGCCGCCGCCCGCGACGTTGTACGCGTACCGCTCACCGGGCCCGTCGGCGGGTTCGTCGTGGGCGGGGAAGACGAGGCGGCTGCGGATGGCGTAGCCGGGGTCGTCGACGGCGAGTACGGGTGAGCGGGTGGTGGTGGAGTACCGGACCTCGGCGCCGCTGCCGCCAAGCCACTCCTCCAGCGCCTCCCCGAGGGCCAGCGGCGCATACATCAGCTCTTCGAAGCCGAGGACGAGGACGCGGGCAGGGACGGGTGCGGAATCCGGGGCCAGCGCCTGGGCGAGGCGTTCCGCCATCCCGGGCAGCGCCGCGTCGAGCACCGCCCGGTGCTCGGGCGTGAACCCGTGGCGGCCGCCGTCCGGGACACCGGCGGGCCAGTCGAGCTCGACCCGGGTGACGGTGCCCCGCTCCCGGCGCGGCGTGGGAAGCGGCGCCGCCGCCTCGTGCTCCGCGACCAGCGCCTGCCCCTTCTCCAGGACGCCGTCCGGCAGCCGCACCGTGCCGGACGCCATCGCGATCAGATCGACCCGCGCGCCGATCTCCTCGGCGAAGCCGGCCAGGCGGCCCTGGTCCTCGGGCGAGCGCATGTCGACGAGCGCCACGATGACGTACCGGTCGCGCGGATAGCGCTCGTGCAGCGCGCGGATGGTGTTGAGGACCGTGTTGCCGGTGGAGAACTCGTCGTCCACCAGGACCAACGGGCCGTCCCCTGCGAGCAGTTCGGGGTCGGCCGGGAGCAGCAGGTGCGAGGTCGCGTGCGAGTGGGACTCCTCGAAGCCGCCCGCCTGGCGCACCCCGTCGACCGGGCGGCGCGTGGAGTGCAGATAGGGCGCGAGGCCGATGCCGTCCGCGACGCTGTGACCGAGGCCCGTCGCCGTCTCCGCGTAGCCGAGGACGACCGCACGCCGGGCCTCCGCGTCGCCGAGCAGGGCGCGCGCCCTGACACCCAGGTCGTGCCCGGCCGCGTACACGACGGAAGGCCGCTGGGGCACATGCTTGCCGAGGACGTTCGACACCAGCAGGTGCGCGCGCTTGGGGTTGCGGCGCAGGGCGAGCCCGAGCAGCTCGCCCAGGCTCGCGTCACCGACGAGCTCCACGCCGAGCCGCTCGGCGACCCACGTCCCTGACCACACCATGTCGTCGTTCACAGTCCTTACGTTCCTCAACACGTTCCTCAACCGGAGAGCCCGGCGGTGAGCAGCTCCACGAAGCCGATGTCCTCGCGCGCGACGCCGAACACCTCGGCGCGCTGCAGGGTCCGCTCGGCCCAGGCGCGGTGCGGCTTCACCTCGTTCATCTTGTTCGTGTACGCCGAGCGCATGACCCCGCCGCCGCCCCGCTCCGGGCGCAGGATGTCCTCGGCGTCGCTGAACTCCTCGTGGCTGACGACCGAGAGGGCGTGCACGGGCAGCACGTGCGAGGGGTGGATGCAGGTCTTGCCGAGCAGGCCGTTGGCCCGGTCCAGCTCGATCTCGCGGAGCAGCCCGTCGATGTCGTGCTCGATGAGCGCCTGCCGCAGCTCCTCCGCCCGCCCTTCCAGGAAGGGGCTGCGGCGCAGCTGAGGCTTGAACATTCTCTCCTGGACGCGGAAGTACTCCCACACCGGACCGGTCACGGTGAAGCCCGTGCCATCCGCCCTGCCGAGGAGATTGACCACGTCGGCGATGACGGAGGCCACGATGTGGACGTCGTACGCGGTCATGTGCGGCGGCCTGCGCAGGCCGTACGCGGAGCAGAAGTCGGTGACGCCGAGGCGCAGCGCGAGCACCCGCTCGCGGTACTTGTCGACGGTGCGGGCGATCCCGGCGAGGGTCTCCGTGCGGCTCTCCAGGTGCAGCAGCTCGGGCGATTCGAGGACGGGCATCGCGAAGAGCCGCCGCCCGGTCGCCGCCTCGGCCGCGGAGAGCGACTCCAGGAAGGGGACGCCGCGCTCCTCGGTGAACTTGGGGAGCACGAATCCGGACAGCAGACGGATGCCGTCGCCGAGGCGCCGCGCGAGGTCGGCTATCTGCTCGGGGGTGCGGACCCGGATGAACAGCAGCGGCGGCTTGGCGTCCTCGCGGGCGGCCAGCTCCGCGAACTGTCTGACCAGGTTCTCCTCGGCCCCGACGACCTCCGCGTCGTCGATCGAGTCTTCGAGGCAGAGCACCATCGAGATCACGCCACGCCCGGCCTGCTTGAGGATGTCGTCGGCGAGCCGGGGGCGTGTGGCAGGGCTGTACAGCGTGGCGCCGAGCGCCGCCGCAAGCAGGCGGGGAGAGGAGTCGGCGGTGAAGTCGCACGGCTCCCGATGGAAGAGGTGCTGTCGCACCTCTGGGGCGATATGCCCGAAATGACGCATGAAATTCCCCTGTACTCGTCGGCGCGGTCCGACGTGATGTGGCCGGTAATAGTACGTAGGGACGGGTGTCAAGGGTTCCCCATGGGCATGAAATTCAGGTAACCCGGCCATGTCAGACACAGACACCACACACAGTCACCCCCGCGTTGTCCCGTCCGCGACCGGGAAGGCAGGATGACCGCATGACGCACGCGATGTTGAAGGGGTCGAACGTCCCGCTCGAAGCCACGGCCGTCCGCGCCGTGCTGCGCTGGACCCCGGGACAGGGAGTCCCCGACGTCGACGCGTCGGCACTCCTCCTTGGCGCCGACGGCCGCGTGCGGTCCGACGAGGACTTCGTCTTCTACAACCAGCCGCGCCACCCCTCCGGCAAGGTCTGGCGGCTCGGCAAGAAGCGGGTCGCCGAGGGCCTGACCGACACGATCCAGACGGACATGGCGGGCCTCGATCCGGCGGTGAGCCGGGTCCTGCTCGTCGCATCGGCGGAGGACGTCCCCTTCGAGCGCGTACGCGCGCTGCGGATCCTGCTGTACGACGCCGCCACCACCGAGGGCGAACCTCTCGCGTACTTCGACATCACCCCGCAGACCGGCGCCGAGACCGCGCTGATCTGCGGCGAGCTCTACCGCCGCGCCGACGCCTGGAAGTTCCGCGCCCTGGGCGAGGGCTATCTGAACGGCCTTGAGGGCCTCGCCGGGGACTTCGGCATCTCCGTGGACGAGTCGGAGGCCGTGCCCGAGCCGACGCCCGAGGCCTCGCTCCCGCAGCCGCCTCAGGCCCAGCCGCAGCCCCAGCCGCAGCCCGATCCAGGGCCCTTCCCGTCGTCCGCCGCGCCCACCGCGCCCGTCCCGCGGCCCTTCCCCGCTCCGGCGCCCCAGCCCTCGTACGGCTATCCGCCCGAGCCCACGCGCCAGCCCATGCCGCAGCCTTCGTACGGCTATCCGCAGCCCGCGCCCGCCCAGCCGGCGCCGCTCGCACAGCCTTCGTACGGCTATCCGCAGCCGGTCGCGCCGATGCCCGACCCGAACTTCCGGCTGCCCCCGCAGGGGCCGCAGTTCCTGAACCGCTGAGGAGGGGCCAGGGGCGCCGAGAGCCCCGCAGGGAGGCACTCAGCCGCCGCCCGCCTTCGCCTTGTAGCCCCGGCCCCACTGCAGCCCCCAGCCGTACAGGCGGTCGAGCTCGGCCTGGAAGCCGTACACGAACTTCACCTCGCGGCGCACGACCAGCTCGCCCTTGACGTTCTCCAGCGAGGCCACGGCGCACGACCTGGCCTGCGGCTGGCGCTCGTCGAGGTCGATCTCGATCCGCGGGCCGTTGCTGGGGTACAGCGTGACCTTGGCGTGTGTGCGGTCGAACGCGGGCGTCTGGTCGTAGATGTACGCGAAGAACAGCAGCCGCTTGATCGACTCGCGGTGGTCGAGGTTCACATAGATCGTCTCGCCGGACGGCGAACCGAACCGGTCGTCACCGCTCAGCTTCACGTACGGCGGCGCGTTGAGGCTCCCGAAGAAGCTGCCCAGCGGCTGTACGACGCCCTTGGCGCCGTCCACCAGCTCGTACAGGCAGCCGATGTCCAGGTCCACGTTGACCACGCCCTGGGTGTGCGCCTGCACCACGTCGGGCTGGAACATCTTGAAGGGGTGCCGCAGCAGGCCGCCGCCCCCGCGCTGCTTGCCGATGATGTCGGACGTACGCATCTGCCAGGAGAGGTTGACCCGCAGATTGCCGGTGGCCGCGCCCTGTTTGTTGAGCGAGACCGTCGGATGCCGCTTGGTGAGTTCGATGGAGTTGGTCGCGGCACTGCCCGACTCGAAGTCCATCGAGCGCCCACGCCATAAACCGTCCCAGAAGGACATTGCCGCCCCCAAAGTCGCGTGCGTATACCGAACGGGGCGGTCTTCGAGGAGTCCACCTCGAAGACCGCCCCGCTGAAGCGTTCCTCACTGGGCCCCCGGTCACACCCCGGAGGTCAGAACGTCAGAACGTCAGACGCCGGACGAGACCTCGGCCTTCTCGTCCGACCCCGAGTCCCCTTCGGCCGCTGCCAGCGCGCGGTTGCGGCGCACGGACGACCAGAAGGACCAGGCGATCAGGAGGACGCCGATGCTGCCGGTGATGACCTCGTGGATCTCGTACTGGATCGTGACGAGCAGGAGCACCGCGAGGGCGCCGATCGCGTAGTGCGCGCCGTGCTCCAGGTAGACGTAGTCGTCGAGGGTGCCCTGGCGGACCAGGTAGACCGTGAGCGACCGGACGTACATCGCGCCGATGCCGAGGCCGAGCGCCATCAGGACGATGTCGTTGGTGATGGCGAAGGCGCCGATGACGCCGTCGAAGGAGAACGACGCGTCCAGGACCTCGAGGTAGAGGAACATGAAGAACGCGGCCTTGCCGGCCATGACGACCGCAGGAACCTTCTTGCCGCTCCTCTTGGCCGCTTCCTCCTCCTCGTGCTCGCGCTCCTCCTCTTCCTCGAGTTTGTTCTCGAAGAAGCCGGAGAGGCCGCCCACGATCAGATAGGTGATGAGTCCGGCGACGCCGGAGAGAAGCACCGTCTCCGCCTTGTCCGCGTGCGTCCCGCCATGCTGGTGGGCGTGCGTGGCGACGGTCATCGCGGAGATCATGAGCACGATGAGCGCGATGCAGACCGACAGCATGTCGATCTTGCCGAGCTTGGCGAGCGGGCGCTCGAGCCAGCCCAGCCACTTGATGTCACGGTCCTCGAAAACGAAGTCGAGGAAGATCATCAGGAGGAACATGCCACCGAAGGCGGCGATCGACGGGTGCGCGTCGGTGACCAGCTGCTGGTACTGGTCCTTGTCGTTGAGCGCGAGCCGCACGGCCTCGATCGGGCCGATCTTGGCGCTGATGGCCACGATCGCGACGGGGAACACAAGCCGCATGCCGAAGACGGCGATCAGCACACCGATGGTGAGGAAGATCTTCTGCCAGAAGGCATTCATCTTCTTCAGGATCCCGGCGTTGACCACCGCGTTGTCGAAGGACAGCGAGATCTCGAGGATCGACAGGATCGCCACGACCCCGAATCCCGTCCACCCCCCGTAGAACACCGCCGCGACCAGGCCGAGCGCGGTAACCGCGAACGACCAGCCGAAGGTTTTCAGAAGCACTGGCTACCCAATCGTGTGTGTACGGGCTCCCGTTTAGCGGTCTCCCCCGCGCCGGTCCCCGGCTTTACGAAACATTGACCCCGAAGTCTAGAGCGATGCCCCGCAGACCCGACGCGTACCCCTGCCCAACGGCTCGGAACTTCCATTCACCGCCGTACCGGTACACCTCGCCGAAGATCATCGCGGTCTCCGTGGAGGCGTCCTCGCTGAGGTCGTAGCGCGCGAGTTCCTGGAGGTCGGCCTGGTTGACCACGCGGATGAAGGCGTTGCTGACCTGGCCGAAGGTCTGCCCGCGGTTGTCCGCGTCATGGATCGAGACAGGGAAGACGATCTTGTCCACATCGGCGGGGACCTTGGAGAGGTCGATCAGGAGCGACTCGTCGTCCCCGTCGCCCTCACCCGTGAGGTTGTCGCCGGTGTGCTCGACAGAGCCGTCAGGGCTCTTCAGGTTGTTGTAGAAGACGAACCACTCGTCCCCCAGAACCCGGCCCGAGTTGCACATCAGCGCGCTGGCGTCGAGGTCGAAGGGTGCGCCGGTGGTGGAGCGCGCGTCCCAGCCGAGTCCGACCAGGACCTGTGTGAGGTTCGGTGCGGCCTTGGAGAGGGAGACATTGCCTCCCTTGGCGAGCGTGACGCCCATGATGTGGTCCTCCCCGTGGTTCGAGAGCAAGAGTTCCCAGGACTCCCCTGTTGTGGGAGCGGGAGTTGAGCAGTTGAGCAAGAGATGCCGAGCACGTCCGGCGCCGCACGGGTGGTGTGCGGCGCCGGACGGCAAGGCGGAGGGCGTTACTCGGCTCAGACGTTGACGCCGAAGTCCTGCGCGATGCCGCGCAGGCCCGATGCGTAACCCTGGCCCACGGCGCGGAACTTCCACTCGGCGCCGTTGCGGTACAGCTCGCCGAAGACCATCGCCGTCTCCGTCGAGGCGTCCTCGGAGAGGTCGTACCGCGCGATCTCCGCGCCGCCCGCCTGGTTCACGACGCGGATGAACGCGTTGCGGACCTGGCCGAACGACTGCTGGCGGGACTCGGCCTCGTAGATCGAGACCGGGAAGACGATCTTGTCCACGTCGGCCGGGACGGCGGCCAGGTCGACCTTGATCGCCTCGTCGTCGCCCTCGCCCTCACCGGTGGTGTTGTCACCGGTGTGCTCGACGGATCCGTCCGGGCTCTTCAGGTTGTTGAAGAACACGAAGTTGCCGTCGCTGCTGACCTTGCCCTCGGCGTTGGTCAGGATCGCGCTGGCGTCGAGGTCGAAGTCCGTACCCGTCGTGGTGCGGACGTCCCAGCCCAGACCGATCAGAACAGCGGTCAGGCCGGGCGCCTCCTTGCTCAGCGATACGTTGCCGCCCTTGCTGAGGCTGACTCCCACAAGTCCTCCCAATAGTTGTCCAGGGGCGGGGAGCCCCAGTCGTGCTTTGCCATCAGATCAACGAGTGGATCCTAGTGACCGGTTCCCGGCCGCCACAGGCTCTGCACCTGAAGAATCACAGGGTGTCACCCCTGAGGAATCACAGGGTGTCGAGCGCCTTGACGTACTCATTGAGGTCACGGGCGTCCGGCAGGCCGTTGACGACAGTCCAGCGCACGACGCCCTCCTTGTCGATGATGAAGGTGCCGCGCACCGAGCAGCCCTTCTCCTCGTCGAAGACCTCGTACGCGCGCGAGACCTCGCCGTGCGGCCAGAAGTCGGACAACAGGGGGTACTCCAGACCCTCCTGTTCGGCGAATACCCGCAGCGTGTGCATGGAGTCGTTCGAGACGGCGAGGAGCTGCGTGTCGTCGTTGACGAACTTCGGCAGCTCGTCACGGAGCGCGCAGAGCTCGCCGGTGCAGACGCCGGTGAACGCGAACGGATAGAAGAGCAGGACCACGTTCTTCTCACCGCGGAAGTCCGAGAGCCGCACGGTCCGCCCGTGATTGTCCTTCAGCTCGAAGTCCGGGGCCTTGGTGCCGGTCACGAGTCCAGCGAGCGCCATGAGTACGCATCCCTTCGACGGTGCCCCTCCGGTGGGGCTGTTCGGGTGACACCCACCCTACGTCCGCCGGTCTGCGCCCCTTTGGGCGCATCGGTCCCCCGCCGCACACGCACATCGGATCTTCACCTCACGCATGCGTGAGGCCCCCGCCGACAGATGTCGACGGGGGCCTCACAGCGGTCTCTGCTGGGGTCGCGGCTCGCGCGAGTGGCTAGCGCTTCTTGGCTGCCGCCTTCGGACTGAGCAGGCGGGTGCCGCTCCAGTCCTTGCCGGCGTTGATGCTCTTGGTCTGGGACAGGCCCGCGGTGGTGGCCGCCTCGCCGATCTCGCTCGGCTCGACGTAACCGTCACGACCGGTCTTCGGAGTCAGCAGCAGAATCGAGCCGCCTTCCTCCATGTACGCGATGGCATCCACCAGCGCATCAGTCAGGTCCCCGTCGTCCTCACGGAACCAGAGCACCACGGCATCAGCCACGTCGTCGTAGTCCTCGTCGACGAGCTCGGAGCCGATGGCCTCCTCGATGGCCTCGCGGAGCTCCTGATCGACGTCGTCGTCGTAGCCGATCTCCTGGACCACCTGTTCGGGCTGGAAACCAAGCCTTACGGCAAGGTTCGTCTCCGCGTGGTCCGCGGTCGCGCTCACGGATTGCCTCCTGATCATGTTTTTGGGTATGCCTTCAGCCACGCGCGTGCGCGGGGCGTTGGCCGTAGTCCACACGGGCGGGACGGATCGCGCAAGTACCCGGCCGTCAAGACCGCTGAAACGGTGACGTTCCCGGCCGTGTCGCCGCAACTCAAGACCCATCTGCCAGATCCTTCTTCGCGCGTTCCTGGCGCGTACTTCGCTCGTACGGCGCCGATGCGGGCCGATGGGGACTGACGTCCGAACGACCTTACGAAGCGACTAGGCAGGATGGGCGTATCGTTGCGATTTGGCCGAGCCTACCCCAGGGCCACCGCGCGGACCTCTCGGTTACCTCTCGGTAGAGATGACGATTCCGCCCCCGCGGTACACGATGGGGAACGTCTCACAGCCAGGCAGAACCCAGGCGAAAGCCCCAACAGCGAAGGAACAGCGTGGCTTCCGGATCCGATCGCAACCCGATCATCATTGGCGGCCTGCCGAGTCAGGTCCCGGACTTCGATCCCGAAGAGACCCAGGAGTGGCTCGACTCCCTCGATGCCGCGGTCGACGAACGCGGCCGCGAGCGGGCCCGCTACCTGATGCTCCGGCTGATCGAACGTGCGCGCGAGAAGCGCGTCGCCGTGCCCGAGATGCGCAGCACGGACTACGTCAACACGATCGCCACCAAGGACGAGCCGTTCTTCCCCGGAAACGAGGAGATCGAGCGCAAGGTCCTGAACGCGACCCGCTGGAACGCCGCGGTGATGGTCTCGCGCGCCCAGCGCCCCGGCATCGGGGTCGGCGGTCACATCGCCACCTTCGCCTCCTCGGCGTCGCTCTACGACGTGGGCTTCAACCACTTCTTCCGCGGCAAGGACGAGGGCGACGGCGGCGACCAGATCTTCTTCCAGGGGCACGCGTCCCCCGGTATCTACGCCCGCGCGTTCCTCCTCGACCGGCTCTCCGAGCAGCAGCTCGACGCGTTCCGCCAGGAGAAGTCGAAGGCTCCCTACGGCCTGTCGTCCTATCCGCACCCGCGCCTGATGCCGGACTTCTGGGAGTTCCCGACGGTCTCCATGGGCCTGGGCCCGCTCGGCGCGATCTTCCAGGCGCGGATGAACCGCTACATGGAGGCGCGCGGCATCGCCGACACCTCCAAGTCCCACGTCTGGGCCTACCTCGGCGACGGCGAGATGGACGAGCCCGAGTCGCTCGGCCAGCTCTCCATCGCCGCACGCGAGGGCCTGGACAACCTGACCTTCGTCGTCAACTGCAACCTCCAGCGCCTCGACGGCCCGGTGCGCGGCAACGGCAAGATCATCCAGGAGCTGGAGTCGCAGTTCCGCGGCGCCGGCTGGAACGTCATCAAGCTGGTCTGGGACCGCAGTTGGGACCCGCTGCTCGCCCAGGACCGCGACGGCATCCTGGTCAACAAGCTGAACACGACGCCCGACGGCCAGTTCCAGACGTACGCGACCGAGACCGGCGCCTATATCCGCGACCACTTCTTCGGCGGCGACCACCGGCTGCGCGCCATGGTCGAGAACATGACCGACGAGCAGATCCTGCACCTGGGCCGCGGCGGCCACGACCACAAGAAGGTCTACGCGGCCTACGCGGCGGCCAAGGCCCACAAGGGCCAGCCCACCGTGATCCTCGCCCAGACGGTCAAGGGCTGGACCCTCGGCCCGAACTTCGAGGGCCGCAACGCCACCCACCAGATGAAGAAGCTCACGGCCGACGACCTCAAGGGCTTCCGCGACCGTCTGCACATCCCGATCACGGACAAGGAGCTGGAGGGCGGCGCCCCGCCGTACTACCACCCGGGCCGCGACTCCGAAGAGATCCAGTACATGCACGACCGCCGACAGGGCCTGGGCGGCTATGTCCCGACCCGTGTCGTGCGCTCGAAGCCGCTGCAGCTCCCCGAGGACAAAACCTACGCGACCGCGAAGAAGGGCTCGGGCCAGCAGTCGATCGCCACCACCATGGCGTTCGTCCGCATCCTGAAGGACCTCATGCGGGACAAGGAGATCGGCAAGCGCTTCGTGCTGATCGCCCCCGATGAGTACCGCACGTTCGGCATGGACGCCTTCTTCCCGAGCGCGAAGATCTACAACCCGCTCGGCCAGCAGTACGAGGCCGTGGACCGCGAACTCCTCCTCGCGTACAAGGAGTCGCCCACGGGCCAGATGCTGCACGACGGCATCTCGGAGGCAGGCTGCACGGCGTCCCTCATCGCCGCGGGTTCGGCCTACGCCACACACGGCGAACCGCTGATCCCCGTGTACGTCTTCTACTCGATGTTCGGTTTCCAGCGCACCGGCGACCAGTTCTGGCAGATGGCCGACCAGCTGGCCCGCGGCTTCGTCCTGGGCGCCACCGCCGGCCGTACGACCCTGACCGGCGAGGGCCTCCAGCACGCGGACGGCCACTCGCAGTTGCTCGCCTCGACCAACCCGGGCTGTGTCGCCTACGACCCGGCCTTCGGTTACGAGATCGCGCACATCGTCAAGGACGGCCTGCGCCGGATGTACGGCCCCGACAGCGAGGACGTCTTCTACTACCTCACCGTCTACAACGAGCCGATCCAGCACCCGGCCGAGCCCGCCGATGTGGATGTCGACGGCATCCTCAAGGGCGTCTACCGCTTCAAGGCAGGCGAGCAGGGAGCCATCCCGGCACAGATCCTCGCCTCCGGTGTCGCGGTGCCGTGGGCGGTAGAGGCCCAGCAGATCCTCGCTTCGGAGTGGAACGTCAAGGCGGACGTCTGGTCGGCGACCTCCTGGAACGAACTGCGCCGCGAGGCGGTCGAGGTGGAGCGCCACAACCTCCTGCACCCCGAGGAGGAGCAGCGCACCCCGTACGTGACGCAGAAGCTCTCCGGCGCCCAGGGCCCGTTCGTGGCCGTCTCCGACTGGATGCGGAGCGTCCCCGACCAGATCTCGCGCTGGGTTCCCGGCACGTACCAGTCGCTCGGCGCGGACGGCTTCGGCTTCGCGGACACCCGCGGTGCCGCCCGCCGCTTCTTCCACATCGACGCGCAGTCGATCGTGGTCGCCGTGCTGACCGAGCTGGCCCGCGAGGGCAAGCTCGACCGCTCCGTACTGAAGCAGGCCATCGACCGCTACCAGCTGCTCGATGTGACGGCCGCGGACCCGGGTGCCGCCGGGGGCGACGCCTGACACGTGCCTGGCCGGCACGCGTCTGAACAGCACACGCCTTGAGCAGGGGGCGGCGGACCACAGGCTCCGTCGCCCCTTGGCGTTTCCTACGATGCCCGTATGGAAGCGCCCACGAAGCAGTCGACCGCACAACTCCGGTGGGAGCGACGCACCCAGCGTCCGCTCCTCACACTCGCGGTGGCCTTCGCCGTCGCCTACGCCGTACCCATCGTGGTGCCCGACGCGGGCAGAGCCGTGTCGAAGACCTGCACCGTGGTGGAGTGGATCGTCTGGGGCTCGTTCGCCGCCGACTACCTCATACGTCTCCGCCTCACCGACCACCGCAGGCAGTTCGTCCGCACTCACTGGCTCGACCTGTGTGCTGTCATCCTCCCGATGCTGCAGCCACTGCGACTGCTGCGGCTTGTCTCGACTCTGCTGCTGGTGGGGCGACGAGCCCGGATGGCGTCGCAGATTCAGCTGACGACCTATGTCGCCGGCGCTGTGGTGGGCCTTCTCATGTTCGGTTCACTGGCTGTCCTTTCGGTTGAGCGGGAGTCGCCGGACGGCAACATCAAGACCCTTGGCGACGCTGTGTGGTGGTCCTTCACCACGATGACCACCGTCGGCTACGGCGATCACGCGCCCACGACCGGGCTCGGGCGGATCCTCGCGGTCGGTCTGATGCTGTCGGGCATCGCGCTCCTCGGTGTCGTCACCGCCAACATCGCGGCCTGGTTCATCGCTCGTTTCGACCGGGACGACGTCGAGGAGCGGCGCCAGACAGCCGCGATCGAGGCGCTGACAGTGGAGGTGCAGGCGCTGCGGGCGCAGGTGGCGGCGTTGACGAGTGAGGTGCCCCCGGTCAGTTCTCCCAGACCTTGAAGGCCCGTACGCGATAAGGCGATTCGGGTGTCCAGGTGCCGCCGCCGGGATAGGTGTCGAACTCCCCGGTCTCGGCGCACTCCGCCGACTGGTAGGTGGTGACCGGTCGGCCGGTGCGGTTGGCGAGGGCTTCAGCGCTGCCCCCCTCCGGCAGCGCTACGCAGCTCTCGATGTCGATCTCGGACAGGTCGTACACCTGTCGGGCACCCCGGAAGTCCGCTTTCCCCCAGAGGCAAAGCTCCCCTGGCCCGCACCCGGCGAGTGTCGGTGGCGCGGCGGCGCCGGCGCGCTTGGCCGGTGTCATGGAATCGGCCTGCGCGGCCGTCGTCATGGCCCCCGCGTGTGCGGGGGTCAGGATCACCGCGGCGAGGGCGGCAGCGGTGGAGACGGTCGCGGGCATGGTCGTACGCATCTGAATCAACTCCCGTGTCGTGTCGATCACTTGACAGAACTGTGACCCACTCGCTCGCTCCGTCGGAAGGGGTACGGATGTGCGTCACCCAGATAGGCGAAAGCCCCCCAGGCGGACCCTGAGGGGCTTTCCCTGATGCGCGGACGCCGGGCGGATGCCTGCTCGGCGCAATGCGGCATACGCGGTGTATACCCTAAATGTGCCCAACTCCCGCGCCCGCATCGGCGTTGGAGCCGCGCTTGGTCAGGACGGCCACCAGGGCCGCGATGACCGAGACGACACCGGCGACGGTGAAGGCCAGGCCCATGCCGGACATGAACGTGTCGTGGACGACGTCCGTGATCTTGGCAAGTACGCCTTCGTTGACGCCGGGAGCCTTGGCCACCTGCTCGGGCACGGCGCCGATCGCGGCCGCCTTGTCGAGACCCGGCGGCGGTGCGTCGGGCAGACCCGAGTCCTTCCACTTGCCCGCGAGGTCGGAGTTGACCTTGTTGGACATGACGGCGCCGAGGACGGCCGTGCCGAGGCTGCCGCCGACCTGCATGCCGGCCTGCTGGAGGCCGCCCGCCACGCCGGAGAGCTCCAGCGGGGCGTTGCCCACGATCACCTCGGTGGCGCCGACCATGACCGGGGCCAGGCCCAGGCCGAGGAGGGCGAACCAGAGCGACATCGCGGCGGTGCCGGTCTCCGTGGTCATGGTCGTCATGCCGAACATCGCGACGGCCGTGAGCACCATGCCGCCCACCAGCGGGATCCGCGGCCCGAACTTGGTGATCAGCGCGCCGGCGATCGGCGAGGAGACGATCATCATGGCTGTCAGCGGCAGCAGGTGCAGACCGCTGTCGACCGGGCTCATCCCGTGCACGTTCTGCAGGTAGAAGGTGACGAAGAACAGCCCGCCCATGAAGGCGAAGGCCATGAGCACCATCAGCACCGTGCCCGCGGAGAGCGGTACGGAGCGGAACAGGCCCAGCGGGATGAGCGGCTCCTTGACCTTGGTCTCCCACACGGCGAAGAGCACGAAGAGCACGACCGCCGCGCCCAGGAAGGCCCACGTCTTGCCGCTGCCCCAACCCCAGGCGTCACCGGCCTTGATGAGCGCCCAGATGAGAGAGAACATCGCGCCCGAGAGCAGGACGATGCCGGGGATGTCGAAGGACTTCGGCGCGTTCTCCGCGCGGTGGTCCTTGAGGATCACCAGGCCAAGGACGAGCGCGACGACACCGACCGGCACGTTGATGAAGAACACCGACTGCCAGCTGACGTGCTCGACCAGCACACCGCCGAGGATCGGGCCGCCCGCGGTGGAGGCTCCGATGACCATGCCCCAGATGCCGATCGCCATGTTCAGCTTCTCGGCCGGGAACGTGGCGCGCAGCAGCCCGAGGGCGGCCGGCATCAGCAGCGCGCCGAAGAGACCCTGGAGCACGCGGAAGGCGATCACCAGGGAGACGCTCCCGGAGACGCCGATGGCCCCCGAGGCGGCGGCGAAGCCCACGACGCCGATGAGGAAGGTCTGCCGGTGGCCGAAGCGGTCACCGAGCTTGCCCGCCGTGATGAGCGCGACGGCCAGCGCGAGCAGGTAGCCGTTGGTTATCCACTGGACGTCCGCGAGCGAGGCGCCGAGATCCTTCTGGATGGCCGGGTTGGCGATCGCCACGATGGTGCCGTCCAGCGCGACCATCATCACGCCGATCGCGACGGAGAAGAGCGTCAGCCAAGGGTGGCCACGCAGGCCCTTGGTCGCGGCCGGAGCGGACGAGGGCTCCGGCGCCTTGTCCGCCTTGTCGACGGTGGTCTGACTAGTCATGTGCGCGAGGCTAATGTCAGCCGCTGACAGTTGACAAACCAATTCACAAGTCGGTAGCTGTCACGTCGCTCACAGATAAGGTGAGCTGAGCGGACAGGCAGGAAGAGGACCACGGTGTGAAGACCGAGCAGCGAGCGTCAGACTCGGCGGAGTCGCAGGTCGAGGCGTACGGAGAGACGTCCGACGGACCCTCCCGGCCGGGCCTTCGCGAGCGCAAGAAGCAGCGCACTCGTAACGCGCTCCTGCGTGCGGCGCTCGAGCTCTTCACGACCAAGGGGTACGAGGAGACGACCGTCGACGAGATCGCCGAGGCCGTCGACGTCTCCCAGCGCACGTTCTTCCGGTACTTCGCCAACAAGCAGGAGACCGCCTTCGCCGTGCAGGAGATGGTGGAGCGGCGGTTCGTGGAGGTACTGCGCGAACGGCCCGCCGACGAAGCGCCGTTCGTCGCACTGCGCGAGGCCGTCATCGGCGCCTGGGACGCGATGAGCCGGTCCATCGAGGAGGTCGTCCCGGTCGAACTCCACATGCGCACCTACCGGATGATCGAATCCACCCCCTCCCTGCTCGCCGTCCACCTGCGCCGCTCCATCGAGATGGAGGAGGAGATCGCGCGCGTGATCGCCGAGCGCGAGGGTCTCGACATGGACGAGGACCCGCGACCGCGGGTGGTGGTGGCCGCGTTCAGCGGGGTGATGCGGGTGACCGGTCAACTGTGGGGAGCGGGCGAGGACACCAGCGTCGAATCGATCCGTGCGCTCACCGAGTCTTATCTCGACCACCTGGGGCCGGCGCTGGCGGAGAACTGGCGCAAGGAGTGATCGCGCACGCAGGGTGCGACCCACGTGACGCGATCAACTTCCCTAGCACTTCGCTACGTTGAGTGGCAGCGATAAGCACCGTACGTAACGATGCGCCCCGAGTGCGCTGCGCCTACCCGCCACCTACGGAGCGTGATGAAATCGCGCAATGTGCGCCCGCTTTGCCTCAATTACCCCATAGGAAACGTGATCTGCCTCACCCAGTGCACGGCAGGCATCACGATTCTCCTAGGCTGTTCCGCAGTGACTTCCTTCGACTCCTCTCCCCAACTCAACGTCTGGCGCGCATTGCTCGCGCTCGCCGTCGTGTTCGTCATGCTGGCGACGACCGGCTGGACCGCCGTGCGCAACCACAGACACGCTGCGTCGCCGCTCGAAGCCACGCTCTCCGCCTGGGAGCGGGGGCACATCAACGGCCGGGCGCTGCCCGACCCCGATGGCCCGGCCGGCAGGCTCGCCCACTTTTTCGACTCGCTCGACGCGCAGGATCGCGCCCGGCTCGCCGCCCGCTATCCCCTGGCGGTCGGCAACATGAACGGCGCCCCCGTAGAGCTGCGATATCGCGCGAACAACATCGCGCTGGGCAAGGCCCGCAAGATCGAGCAGCGACGCATGCACGACAAGCGCCTCTCGCCCCTCGGGCAGCAGGAGGCGGAACGCAGGATGAAGCGGTTCGGCGTGATGATGCGCCCGGGCCGCCAGGTCCTGTCCTTCGACCCGATGGGGTCGGGCCGCATAGCCGAGGTCTTCGGAGACCTCGACAAGGCGTCCAGGGTGTCGGTCGTGGTGCCCGGCGTGGACACCAACCTGCTGACCTTCGAGCGGACGTTCCGCAAGTACTCGGCGCCCGTCGGCATGGCCAAGGCCCTGTACGGCGCGGAGCGTGCGGCAAGCCCACGCGCGCGTACCGCCGTGATCGCCTGGGCGGACTACACCGCGCCCGTCGGTCTCGGTGTGGACGCGGCGACGTCCATGCGCGCGGAGGACGGCGCGGTCCGGCTCAACTCCCTGGTGCGCGGACTACCCGGCCACTCCCCCATCGCCTTGTACTGCCACAGCTACGGCTCGGTGGTCTGCGGGGTCGCCGCGCGGGACCTGCCGTCCCGCGTCTCCGACATCGCGGTCGCGGGCAGCCCCGGAATGCGCGCCGACTCGGCGTCGCAGCTGGGCACCGGTGCCCGGGTCTGGGCCACCAGGGACGGCGACGACTGGATCGCAGATGTACCGAACATGGAGGTCGGCGGGCTTGGTCACGGGGCCGATCCGGTCTCACGGGACTTCGGCGCGCGGGTGCTGTCCGCCAGGGGCGCGGTCGGCCACACCGGGTACTTCGAACCGGGCACGGAAAGCCTCAGGAACTTCGCCGACATCGGCATTGGCTCGTACCGCTCGGTGCGGTGCGCGGACGGGGATGACGCGTGCCGGGAGGGTTTTTCCGGCACGACAGCGGCCTGACGCGCGTAGAAATCGACAAAACAGCGGCCCGCCGCAGGAGGGACGGAGGCGCGCGTGCCGCCTACGATGAGCCGCATGGGTGACGTACTGGCCGGATTTCATGCCGCCTGGGAGTTCGAGTCCGACTCCGTGCTCATCCGCTACGAACGGGGGATCCGCACACCGAAGCTCCTGCAGGCGCTCGGTGAACGCCGCATCCCCCATGAGGCGATCGCAGCGGTGACACTGACTCCTGGCAAGCGCGGGACGGTCGTCCTGCACGCCGTGCCGAGACCGGGCGCGGATCCGCTGATGGAGGCAGCGGCGGGTCAGCTCAAGGACGGCTGCGACCCGTACAGGCTCGTGCTGCCCGCCGAGCGGGAGACGCTCGCGGAGTACTACGCGGACGAGCTGCGGGCACTGCTGACGCCGGACGACTGCGGGCCTCCGGATCGCTATCTGGTCGCCGCGCCGGAGACGCCGCTGCAGTTCAAGGCGTACGACGGCAAGGCGTCCTTCGACGGCAAATCGGTGGCCTTCCGATGGTTCTGGACCGGCGCTTCGTCCGCGAAGTGGAAGGCCGGCGACCAGAGCTTCCTGGTCACGGATCTGAGCGGCGTCGAGTGGCGCTCTCCCGAGGTCTTCGAGGGCCATCTGCGGCTGCTGCGTCGCGAGACCCCCATCGCCCAGCCCGCGCAGGCGGACCAGGACCCCGCGGCCGTCGTCTTCGGTCTCGGGTACGGCCCGGTGCACGAGTCGCTGCCCTTCGCGGCGTCCGTGCTCGCCGCGGTGCGGGCGTCGGGCCCGGCCCTGACCCCTGGCACGGTCGGCGCTGCCGCCCCGGTGACCCGGCGCGATCCGGCGGACATCGCCGAACGTATCCGGCACCTCGGCGAGCTGCATCAGGCGGGGCTGCTGACGGACGAGGAGTTCACGTCGAAGAAGGCCGAGCTGCTGGCGGAGCTCTGACCTTGCGAGGCGGGAGCCGCGAGGTCGGAGCCGGGTCACGGGGCATGGCGGGGCCTGCGGGGCTCGGGTCATACCTCGGTATGGCCGGGGGCTCTGTTCGTACCTGGGTATGAGGTGCGGGTCAGCTCCGCGGTACGACGCCGCGCGAGGTGCTTCATGCCTACGCTGAGCAGGCCATGAGCAGCGCATCGACACCACCGGACCAGGATCCCCGCCCATCGGCCGCCGAGCCGGGCCGGCGCGGGGGCGCCCTTCGACGTGCGACCGCGGGCGCCCGCGAAGGGCTCGGACGGGCCGGGGTGTTCTTCACGACGCCCGCGGGGCGGACCGAGCCTCTGCTGGCGCAGGCTCCCCAGCGCTGGATGCGGCTGCTGCCCCTGATCATCGCGCTGGCGTTCGTCGTGACACTCATCCCGGTCACCACCCAGGTGCTCACGAACGACTACGGGGTGAGCGGCGGCCTCGCGGGCGCCCTGGGCGTCGCCCAGTCCGCACCCCTGCTGCTGGCGATCAGCCGCCCCATGCTCGCCTGGTACATCATGATCGTCGCCGATGTCCTCGGGGCGATCGTCACGATGTCCGCGAGCCAGGACCGTCCCGCCCCCTGGACGGCCATGATCATCGTGGCGTACGTGGCCCTGTGCCTTGTCCTCTCGCTGCGCGAGAGTCGGCGCACCCTCCTGGGCATCTGGCTGGTCACGGTCGTCACGAGCCTTGTCCTCGGCGCGTTCCGCGACGCCGACAGCCAGGACACCAGCGTGCTGCTGATCGTGCTGAGCGGTGTCGCGTTGCTGCTCGGCGCCCTGCTGCGGGAGCGCGGCGACGCACAGCGCAGACTCGTCGAGCAGGAGACCATCAGCGAGGCCGAGCGAGCCCAGCGCACCCTCCTTGAGGAACGGGCGCGCATCGCCCGGGAGTTGCACGATGTCGTGGCCCACCACATGTCCGTGATCACGGTGCAGGCGGACTCCGCGCCCTACCGCCTCCCCGGCCTTCCGGACGCGGCCCGCGAGGAGTTCGGGAGCATAGCGGCGAGCGCCCGTGAATCCCTCACGGAGATGCGGCGGCTGCTTGCGGTGCTGCGCAGCGAGGACGCGCAGGGCGAGCGGGCCCCGCAGCCGGGGCTCAGCCGACTGCCGCAGCTGGTGGAGGCGACGGTGCGCGCCGGCCTGCCGGTCGATCTCTCACGTCCCGAACTGTCCGTGCTCACACAACTGGCCGATGTGACACCGGCCGTCGATCTGTCCGCGTACCGCATCGTCCAGGAAGCCCTGTCGAACGTGATGCGGCACGCGCCGGGAGCACGCACCTCCATCACCCTGACCCTGGACGAGGAACACCTGCTGATCCTCGTCGTCAACGGCCCGGCGACCGATCCACCCGCTCCGCTGGAGGGCGGTGGCACGGGACACGGACTCGTCGGCATGCGCGAGCGCGTACGGTTGGTCGGCGGCTCGGTCGACACCGGGCCACTGCCCGACGGCGGCTACCGCGTCGCGGCCCAACTCCCCCTCCTGAAGAAGGACTCCGGCACCGCATGACCATCCGCGTGATCATCGTCGATGACCAGAACATGGTGCGGGCCGGTTTCGCCGCGCTGCTCGCGGCGCAGAGCGACATCGACGTCGTGGGCGAAGCGCCGAACGGCAAGGAGGGTGTCGACGTCAGCCGCCGCACCCATCCCGATGTCGTCCTGATGGATGTCCGGATGCCGGAGATGGACGGACTGGCCGCCACTCGGGCGCTGTTGGACCCGCCGCCCGGCGTGGTGCACGTTCCCAAGGTGCTGATGCTCACCACCTTCGACGTGGACGACTATGTGTACGAGGCGCTGCGCTCCGGCGCATCGGGTTTCCTCCTCAAGGACGCCCCGCCCGCCGATCTGATCTCGGCGGTCCGTGTGGTGGCAGCTGGGGAGGCACTGCTCGCACCGTCGGTGACACGGCGACTGATCACGGACTTCGCCAAGCAGCGGCCGCGCAACGACCAGTCGCTGCGGCTGAACGGCCTGACGCCGCGTGAGACCGAGGTACTGGTGCTGATCGCGCGCGGGCTCTCCAATCAGGAGATCGCCGAGCGCCTGGTCCTCGCCGAGCAGACGGTGAAGACCCATATCGGCAAGGTGCTCTCCAAGCTGGATCTGCGCGACCGCGCACAGGCCGTGATCTTCGCGTACGAGTCCGGCCTCATCACGCCCGGCGAGCAGTAGAGCTCCCGCCCCCTACCGCGGTATCAGCTCCACATACCCCGGTATCAGTTGCGAGTTGGCACCGCAGTGTGAGGTGTCGCGGGTCATCGTCTTCCTACCTTTCCCCTCGTCACGCCAGAGCGCGCAACGAATTGGGGAGGGAGACGGGCCATGGGCCTTCGTTCTCAGGAATCTCGCAGGTCTCGCAGGTCTCGCGGCAATTGGAAGGCCCGCAGCAAGCGGACGCTGATCGCCGCGGCTCTCACGACGACGGTCGTGGCCGGTACGACGGGCTGGGCCGTCGGCAATGAACAGCAGCCGATCACCGGTCCACCACCGGGCACGCATGCCTGGCGTGCGGACCATACGCAGGGGGTGGAGCTGCCGGATCCGGCGACCGCGTCCCCCGCCCGAGTGGCCGCGTTCTTCGGCTCGTTGAGCGACGCCCGGCAGCGTGAGCTGGCGGAGCGGCACCCGTCGGTCGTCGGCAATCTGGACGGCGCCCCGATCTCATTGCGGTACGAGGCCAACTCCCTTTCCCTGAAGGCAGAGCGTGACCGCGAGCGGGCCCGCGCGAGCGATCCGGGCCTCACACAGCAGGATCATGAGCGGGCCCGTTCCCTGGTCGCCCGCTACGAAGAGCTGCTGGATCCCGGTCGGCGGATACTCGCGTTCGATCCTCGTGGCAGAGGTCAAATCGCCGAGGTCTATGGCGACTTGGCGAGTGCCGACCGTGTGTCGGTCGTCGTGCCGGGATCCGACATCGACCTGAGCACTTTCGACCGCTCGAAGGACGAGTACGGCACACCGGCGGGGATGGCAAGCTCGCTGCATGCGGCGGCGGGTGACCGCACGGCCGTGGTGGCCTGGGTTGGGTACACCACACCGGTCGGTCTCGGCCCAGACGCGGCGACGGGACGGCTCGCGGAAGCGGGAGCTCCCCGTCTCGCGCGATTCGTGCAGGGCCTGACGGCGTCGGGTGCCCCGCGGCCCGCCGTGTTCTGCCACAGCTATGGCTCGGTGGTGTGCGGCCTCGCGGCTCCGAAGCTGCCGACGTCCGACCTGGTGGTGCTCGGCTCCCCCGGCATGCGTGCGGACAGCGTCGCCGATCTGCACACCACCGCCCGCGTCTGGGCTGCCCGGGACGACAGCGACTGGATCGGTGATGTGCCGAACGTCGAGCTGTTCGGCCTCGGCCACGGCGCGGACCCGGCAGGACCGGGATTCGGCGCCCGGCGCGTTCCCGCCGAGCGGGCCGAGGGCCACACCGGCTACTTCGCACCCGGGACGGATTCGCTGCAGGCCTTCGCCGCGATCGCACGGACACCTTCCGGTACCACACCGGACAGCGGCATCGACGGAAGTGAGCCCTCCGCCGGCGCCCGTCCCATCGGAGAGCGGTCATGAGCCTTGCACCCCTGGCCAAGCTGCGCGGGACCGCGGCAGCGATCGACGCCAAGACGCCCGCCCATCGCGACCGGGCCATAGACGGGCTGCGCGCCCTCGCCCTGCTCGCCGTGCCGACCGGGCACTGGTTGCTCGGCGGCTTCACCCTCGACGCGGAAGGCGCGCTGCACAATGCCAGTCCCCTGGCCGCGTTCGGATTCTTCGCACCGCTGAGCTGGGTGCTGCAGATGCTGGGCATCTTCTTCCTGGTCGGCGGATATGCCTCCGCTCTGTCGTACCGCCGTGCGGTGGCGCGCGGCGAGTCGACGGGGCGGTGGCTCCGCGGGCGGGTGGCGCGCCTCGGGCGCCCGGTCCTCGGGGTGACGGCCGTATGGGCCGCGCTGATCCCGGTGTTGTACGCGCTGGGGGTGCCGGGGACGACTCTGCGCACGGGGTCCACGCTGGTCATACAGCCGCTGTGGTTCGTCGGCATCTATGCGGTGATCACCGCTCTCACCCCGTGGTGTATCCGAGCGGCAGAGCGGCTCGGGGCCTGGGCCGCGGCGCCGCTGCTCGGCTCGGTCGCCGTCGTCGACTTCCTGCGCTACGGGCCGGTCGGGGACGCCATGCCGTCCTGGGTGAGCTTGTTGAATCTGCTGCCCGGCTGGATGTTCGCCTATCAACTGGGCGTCAGCTGGGGCGAGAAGAAGCTGGGCAGGCGCGGCGCGTGGCTGCTGCTGATCGGGGGCACGGCTCTGTTCGCCGCCTTGCTGCTCGCGTTCCACTATCCGGCGTCGATGGTCGGCGTGCCCGGCGAGGCCCGGACCAATTCACATCCTCCGTCGCTGCTGGTCCTGGCGCTGGCGGCCGCGCAGAGCGGTGCGGCGATCCTGTTGCGCGAGCGGATCGGCAGGCTGCTGCGCAGGCCCGCGCTGTGGGCGCCGGTCGTCGTGATCAACCTGTCGGCGATGACGATCCTGTGCTGGCACCAGACGGCGCTGCTCGCCGCGGCCGTGCCCGGTTCGTTCCTCGGGAGCACGGTGCCGGGGCTGACCGCGGCACCGGACACCCTGGGCTGGATAGCCGCCCGGATCGCCTGGCTTCCGGTCTTCGGGGCCCTGCTGGTGCTGATAGGCAGCCGCACGCGCGGCTTCGAGGCTCCCTGGAGGCGGGCGACGCACGGACGTCGGGCCCTCGCCGGGCTGCTGGCGGCGGGGTTCGCAGTCTTCGCCCTGGGGTTGGCGTGACCGGCCCGGGCCGGTGGGCGGGGACGACCTGGCAGGGCCGAGGCGTCCCCCTGGAGCTACTCCCGGCCGGCCGAGGTGAACGTCATGTCGGCATAGCGGTCGCCCGCGACCTGGGCGGCAATGGGGGCGAGGAGGTCGAGTTCGGCGGGAGTGAGCTCGATGCGGGTGGCCGCGGTGTTCTCCTCGACCCGGGTGCGCTTGCGGGTGCCGGGGATGGGGACGACGGTCAGCCCGTAGGTCTGGGCCTGCTCCTTGACCCAGGCGAGGGCGATCTGGCCGAGGCTCGCGCCGTGGGCGTCGGCGACGGTGCGCACCGGTTCGAGGAGGGCCGAGTTGGCGGCGGCGTTGTCGCCCGTGAAGCGGGGCTGCTGGCGGCGGAAGTCGTCCTCGCCGAGTTCCTTGTCGGCGCTGACGAACGAGCCGGTGAGGAAGCCGCGGCCGAGCGGCGAGTAGGGGACGAGGCCGACGCCGAGTTCGGCAGCGGCGGGGACGACGCTCCGCTCGATGTCCCGGCTGAAGAGCGACCACTCCGACTGGAGGGCGGCGATGGGGTGGACGGCGTGGGCGGCGCGGAGTTCGGGGCCGGTGACCTCGCTGAGGCCCAGGTGCTTGACCTTGCCGGCGGCGACGAGTTCGGCCATCACGCCGACCGTCTCCTCGATCGGTACGTTCGGGTCGCGGCGGTGCATGTAGTAGAGGTCGATGGCGTCCACGCCGAGGCGTCGCAGGCTCGCGTCGACGCAGGAACGGATGTACGCGGGGTCGTTGTTGATGATCCGCTTCGTCGGATCGTCCGGGTGCACGGCCAGGGCGAACTTGGTCGCGATGACGACCTCGTCGCGATGTGCCTTGAAGAAGGGAGAGAGGAACTGCTCGTTCTCACCGGCGGCGTAGGCGTCGGCGGTGTCGTAGAGGGTGACGCCCAGGTCCAGGGCGTGTTCCAGGGTGGCCCGGGCCTCGTCGGCGTCGGTCGGGCCGTACGCGAAGCTCATGCCCATGCAGCCGAGTCCCTGGACGCCGACCTCGGGTCCTTCCGTCCCGAGCTGGACCTTCGCGATCTGGCCTGTCTGTGCGGTCATCAGGTTCAGTGCCTCTCCGGCGCCTGTCGGGCGTCCGAGTAAATATTGATCTTGTAGTCGAGTACGGCGAGCGTGTCCTGGAGTTCCGCGATGCGCGTGCGGACGTCGCGGCGCGTCTGTTCGAGGAGTTCGTGGCGCTCGGTGAAGGTGTGGTCGCCTTCGCGGACCAGTTCGGCGTAGCGGACCATGTCGGCCACCGGCATTCCGGTCAGGCGGAGCTTGCCGACGAAGGTGAGCCAGTCGAGATCGCGGTTGCGGTAGCGGCGCTGGCCCGTGTGGGAGCGGTCGATGTGGGGCATCAGGCCGATTCGCTCGTACCAGCGCAGGGTGTGCGCGGTCAGGCCGGTGAAGGCGACAACCTCGCTGATCGTGTAGTGGTCCTGCCCGTCGGGGCGTGGGTGGGCGGTGGGCGCCGAGGCGCGGGCGTCAGCCTTTGTGTCGGTCGTGTCGGTCGTGTCGGTCAGGCCCTGTGCGGGGGTGGTCTCGGTCTCCATCACCGTCATGACCACCACGCTAGAACCTTGGAGCGCACTCGAAGCAAGCGGTACCGGGAGGAAATATGTGACGGAAACAATCCACGGGAAATCCCGTCGTGCGGTGACTACGGTGCCGATCATGACTGTTGTTCGCCGTGCGCTGCCAGAGGATGCCGAGGAACTGATCAGGTTGCGGCAGGTGATGATCGATTCGGTCTTCGCCGCACGTTCCGGGGGCGAGTCCGACACCAGTTGGCATGCCGAGTCCGTGCCCACGGTACGGGGCAGACTGGCCGATACGGACGGGGAGTTCGCGGCGTTCGTCGTCGACTTCCCCGGCCGGCCGGGGAGGCTGGCGGCCCTGGTCGTGGGGACGTTGGACTACCGCATCGGGCGGGCGGGGAATCCGCACGGGGTCGTCGGCTATGTCTTCAGTGTCGCCACCGATCCCGAGCAGCGGCGCCGTGGGTATGCGCGGGCTTGTATGGAGGCGCTGCTCGACTGGTTCCGTGAGCGGGGGGCGGGCAGTGTCGATCTCAACGCGTCGGCGGAGGCGGAGCCGCTGTATGCCTCGCTCGGCTTCGTGCGCAAGCCGGACCCCTCGATGCGGCTGAGCCTCTAGGGCGCTTACGCTCGTACGCATGCAGAGCCTGGCGTTGATCGAGAACTGGCCGGTACCGACCGCTGCCGCCGCCGTCGTCCGTGCGGACGGCACGATCGCCGGGGCCCATGGGCCCACGGGGCAACAGTTCGCGCTCGCCTCGGTCACCAAACTGCTCGCGGCGTACGCGGCGCTGGTGGCGTACGAGGAGGGGGCGATCGAGCTCGACGAGCCCGCCGGGCCCGAGGGGTCGACCGTGCGGCATCTGCTTGCGCACACCAGTGGGCTCGCCTTCGACGAGCACCGGGTGACGGCGCCTGCCGGGACGCGGCGGCTGTACTCGAACGCGGGGTTCGAGGTGCTGGGGGATCACATCGCCAAGGCGACGGAGATTCCCTTCGGGGAGTATCTGCGGCAGGCGGTGCTTGATCCGCTGGGCATGGGGGCCACCTCGCTCGAAGGGGGTGCCTCGCCCGCCAAGGACGGGGTGTCAACCGTGGATGATCTGGTGAGGTTCGCGGCGGAGGTGCAGGTGCCGCGGTTGCTGGATCCGCGGACTGTGGCTGAGGCGATGTCCGTGGCGTATCCGGGGCTGAAGGGGGTGCTGCCGGGGTACGGGCATCAGAATCCCAATGACTGGGGGCTCGGATTCGAGATCCGGGACTCCAAGTCGCCGCACTGGACGGGGAGTTCTTCTTCGGCTCGGACGTTCGGGCACTTTGGGCAGGCCGGGACGTTTCTGTGGGTCGACCCTGATGCGGGGGCGGCGTGTGTCGCTCTGACGGATCGGGCGTTTGGGCCTTGGGCGGTTGAGGTGTGGCCTGCGTTTACCGATGCGGTGCTCTCCGAGCTGTAAGCGGGTCTGGGGCGGCCCCTGGGGTATCCGTGCCCCGCGTCTTGGGTGCTGCCGGACGGGGGTTTCCGCAGCCCGGCGGTTGCGGGGTGCCGTTGTGCCCACCCGTGCCGCCCCAGCGGCACGACTGCCCACAACGGCGGCGGCGAGCGGTACGCCCCCCCCCCCCGCTCTCAGCCCGTCATCTCCCACACCAGCAGTTCCGCCCCCGTCGCAGACGTAGCCGCTGCCTCCAGAGGGGCCTCCCCCGTCAGGCGTGCCGCGTCGCCCTGCCGCAGATCCGCACCGCCCAGGCGGACTTCGCCGCGCACCACGTGGACGTACACGAAAGGTGCGGCCGGTAGCGCGGTGCGTTCCTGCTGGGCCAGGCGGCGGACGTGGAGGAGGGCTCCCGCTGCCGGGACCGCGTAAGGGGTGGAGTCCGCGATGCCGTGGACCACCTCGTAGGACGGGTCGCCTCCCGGTGCGAGCGGGGAGAGCCACATCTGGACGAAGACCAGGGGATCCGCTCCGTCGTTGCGTTCCACATGGCGGACGCCGCCGCCCGCGCTCAGGCGCTGGACGTCGCCCCGGCGGACCACCGACTCGTGGCCCGTGGAGTCGCGATGGGTGAGCTCGCCCTCGGCCACCCACGTCACGATCTCCGTGTGGCTGTGCGGGTGCTCGTCGAAGCCCGCGCCGGGCGCGAGCCGCTCTTCGTTGCAGGCCAGGATCGCGCCGAAGCGGAGGTTGTCGGGGTCGTAGTGCGGCCCGAAGGAGAAGGCGTGGAAGGTCTCGATACCGGTGCCGGGCTCCCCGCCGCGGTACCGATCGCCGGAGCGCCGTACATCAATCACGCACCCACGGTAGACCGCGCATCGCCCGCCCCCGCCCGGAAACCCGCACCCCGGCCAACGTCCGGCACCGCGCGCCGCCACCCACAATCCTCATCCCACCCACGACCCGACACTGTGCGCTTCCGCCCCCCGATCTCCACCCCACTTACGACCCGACACCGCGCCCCCCCACTCCCAATCCCCACCCCACACACGACCCGAACACCACCCGCCCCCACCCCCAATCCCCACCCCACATACGACCCGGCACCGCACACCACCGTCCCGATAAGGCAGTCTTGTCCCCGTGCCCGAACCCTCTGCGAACGAAGCCCGCCAGGACGCCCACCAGGCAGCCCATGAGGAAGCCGCCCGTCAGGACGCACATCGGAAGGCCCACGCGCACTCAGCCACGCTGAAGCGCCTGGAGCAGTCCTCCGGCAGTCTGGCGGCGCAGGCCATCGCGCGCATGGACGAGACGTTGTCCTGGTACCGGGCGATGCCACCGGAGAACCGGTCCTGGATCGGCCTGGTGGCGCAGGCCGGCATCGCCGCCTTCACCGAGTGGTTCCGGCATCCGGACGCGCCACAGGCCATCTCCACCGATGTCTTCGGGACCGCACCCCGTGAGCTGACCAGGGCGATCACCCTGCGCCAGACCGTCGAGATGGTGCGTACGACGATCGAGGTGATGGAGTCCGCGGTCGACGAGATCGCGGCCCCGGGAGATGAGTCCATCCTCCGCGAGGCGCTGCTCGTCTACGCCCGCGAGATCGCCTTCGCCACCGCCCAGGTCTACGCGCAGGCCGCCGAGGCACGCGGTGCCTGGGACGCCCGGCTCGAGTCGCTCGTCGTCAACGCCGTCCTGTCCGGGGAAGCCGACGAGGGGGCCGTCTCCCGCGCCGCCGCGCTCGGCTGGAACTCGCCCGAGCACGTCTGCGTCGTCCTCGGCACCGCGCCCGACGGCGACAGCGAGCTCACCGTCGAGGCCATCCGCCGCGCCGCCCGGCACGCCAAGCTGCAGGTCCTGACCGGTGTGCTGGGCGACCGCCTGGTCGTCATCGCGGGCGGCAGCGACAATCCGCTGCACGTCGCCAAGGGGCTCATCGGTCCGTATGCGGCCGGGCCCGTCGTCGCGGGCCCCATCGTCCCCGACCTGCTCGCGGCCACCCGTTCCGCACAGGCGGCGGCCGCCGGGCTCAAGGCGTGCGCCGCCTGGCAGGACGCCCCGAGGCCCGTTCTCGCGGACGATCTCCTGCCGGAGCGCGCGATCGCGAGCGATCCCGCCGCGCGGGAGCAGCTGGTGGAGGAGATCTACAGACCGCTGGAGGAGGCGGGCTCCGCGCTCCTGGAGACGCTGAGCGTCTATCTGGAACAGGCGAGCAGCCTCGAAGGGGCCGCCCGGATGCTGTTCGTGCACCCCAACACCGTGCGCTACCGGCTCCGACGTGTGACAGACGTCACCGGTTGGTCACCCTCCGACGTACGCTCGGCATTCACGCTGCGCATCGCGCTGATCCTGGGGCGTCTGGCCGACGGAGATCTCCAACAGTAGCTTTTTGTCGGGCCCCTACAATTCCCCCAGCCGTTCTTGGTCCCTGTCCCCACGGGCGGCTCCCACCGTCCACAAGAGAGAGTGTGAGAGTGCTCGTACTCGTCGCTCCCGGCCAAGGCGCCCAGACGCCCGGCTTCCTGACCCCCTGGCTCGACCTCCCCGGCGCGGCCGACCGCCTAGCGGCGTGGTCGGACGCCATCGGGCTCGACCTCGCCCACTACGGCACGCAGGCCGACGCGGACGCGATCCGCGACACCGCCGTGGCCCAGCCGCTGCTTGTGGCCGCCGGTCTGCTCGCCGCCGAGGCACTCGGTGACGCGCTCACGGCGAACAAGCCCGGCGCGGTCGCGGGGCACAGCGTCGGCGAGATCACCGCTGCCGCGTACGCCGGTGTGCTCACCGACGACGACGCGCTGCGCCTCGTACGCAAGCGCGGGCTCGCGATGGCCGACGCCGCCGCGATCACGGAGACCGGCATGGCGGCGCTGCTCGGCGGCGCCCCCGAGGTCACCGTCCCGCACCTGGAGAAGCTCGGCCTGACGCCGGCGAACGTGAACGGCGCGGGCCAGATCGTCGCCGCGGGCACCGCCGAGCAGCTCGCCGCGCTCGAGGCGGACAAGCCCGAGGGCGTCCGCCGTGTCGTGCAGCTGAAGGTCGCCGGCGCGTTCCACACGCACCACATGGCTCCGGCCGTCGCCACGCTCGAGGAGGCCGCCAAGGCCCTCGACGTCGCCGACCCGAAGCTGACGTACGTGTCGAACCGTGACGGCAAGGCCGTGGCGTCCGGCTCCGACGTGGTGGCGCGGCTTGTCGGCCAGGTGGCCAACCCGGTGCGCTGGGACCTGTGCATGGAGACGTTCAAGGAGCTCGGCGTCACGGGCCTGATCGAGCTGTGCCCCGGCGGCACGCTGACCGGGATCGCCAAGCGCGCCCTGCCCGGTGTGAAGACGGTGGCCCTGAAGACCCCGGACGACCTCGACGCCGCATCTGCGCTCATCGCCGACACCTCATCCGCCGCCGACGCGGCGGGTGCCTGAGAAGGAGCCTGGAGAGCATGTCGAAGATCAAGCCCAGTAAGGGAGCCCCTTACGCGCGCATCATGGGCGTCGGCGGCTACCGGCCCACGCGTGTCGTGCCCAACGAGGTGATCCTCGAGACGATCGACTCGTCCGACGAGTGGATCCGCTCCCGCTCCGGCATCGCGACCCGCCACTGGGCCTCCGACGAGGAGACCGTGGCCGCGATGTCCATCGAGGCCTCGGGCAAGGCGATCGCCGACGCGGGCATCACGCCCGAGCAGATCGGCGGCGTGATCGTCTCGACCGTCTCGCACTTCAAGCAGACCCCGGCCATCGCCACCGAGATCGCGGACAAGATCGGCGCGGGCAAGCCCGCCGCGTTCGACATCTCCGCGGGCTGCGCGGGCTTCGGCTACGGCCTCACCCTCGCCAAGGGCATGGTCGTCGAGGGTTCCGCCGAGTACGTCCTGGTCATCGGCGTGGAGCGGCTGAGCGACCTCACCGACCTGGAGGACCGCGCGACGGCCTTCCTGTTCGGCGACGGCGCGGGCGCCGTGATCGTGGGCCCGTCCAAGGAGCCGAAGATCGGCCCGACGGTCTGGGGCTCGGAGGGCGACAAGTCCGAGACGATCAAGCAGACCGAGTCCTGGGACGCGTACCGCAAGGGCGCGCCCGACAAGTTCCCTGCCATCACGCAGGAGGGCCAGGCGGTCTTCCGCTGGGCCGTGTTCGAGATGGCGAAGGTCGCCAAGGAGGCGCTGGACGCCGCCGGCCTGAGCCCGGACGACCTGGACGTCTTCATCCCGCACCAGGCCAACATGCGGATCATCGACTCGATGGTGAAGACCCTGAAACTGCCGGAGCACGTCACGGTCGCCCGTGACGTGGAGACCACCGGCAACACGTCGGCCGCCTCGATTCCGCTCGCGATGGAGCGGCTTCTGGCGACCGGCGAGGCGAAGAGCGGCGACACTGCGCTCGTCATCGGCTTCGGGGCGGGTCTCGTGTACGCCGCCACGGTCGTTACCCTCCCCTAGGCATCTCGTCCGGATCATCCGGTCCGGTTCGGAAGCCGCCACACCCTCTGGATACATAAGAAGGAGCGCCAACATGGCCGCCACTCAGGAAGAGATCGTCGCCGGTCTCGCCGAGATCGTGAACGAGATCGCCGGCATCCCGGTCGAGGACGTCCAGCTGGACAAGTCCTTCACCGACGACCTGGACGTCGACTCGCTGTCCATGGTCGAGGTCGTCGTCGCCGCCGAAGAGCGCTTCGACGTCAAGATCCCGGACGACGACGTCAAGAACCTCAAGACGGTCGGCGACGCCACCAAGTACATCCTCGAGCACCAGGGCTGATCCAGTCGTTGCTCAGTCGCCACCCGGCGGTGGCGCCGCTGATCCCCTCAACACCGTGGAGAATTTTCCTGTGAACTCGACCAATCGCACCGTGGTCGTCACCGGTATCGGCGCAACCACACCGCTGGGTGGCGACGCAGCTTCGACCTGGGAAGGTCTGCTCGCGGGCCGCTCGGGTGTGAGCCTGATCGAGCAGGACTGGGCAGCCGAGCTGCCGGTCCGTATCGCCGGCCAGATCGCCGTCGAGCCCGGCGAGATCATCCCGCGTCCGCAGGCCAGGAAGCTGGACCGCTCGGCGCAGTTCGCGCTGATCGCGGCCAAGGAAGCCTGGGCGGACGCCGGCTACACCGACAAGGCCGGCGAGGACAAGAGCGTCGACCCCGACCGTCTCGGCGCGGTCATCGCCTCCGGCATCGGCGGCGTGACCACCCTGCTCGACCAGTACGACGTGCTCAAGGAGAAGGGCGTACGCCGCGTCTCCCCGCACACCGTGCCGATGCTGATGCCCAACTCCCCGTCGGCCAACGTCGGCATCGAGCTGGGCGCCCACGCGGGTGTCCACACCCCCGTGTCGGCGTGCGCGTCGGGCGCGGAGGCCATCGGCTACGCGATCGAGATGATCCGCACCGGCCGTGCCGACGTCGTCGTCGCGGGCGGCACGGAGGCGGCGATCCACCCGCTGCCGATCGTCGCGTTCGGCAACATGATGGCGATGTCCAAGAACAACGACGACCCGGAAGGCGCCTCGCGCCCCTACGACGCCGACCGCAACGGCTTCGTGCTCGGCGAGGGCGCCGGCGTGATCGTCCTGGAGTCCGAGGCGCACGCCAAGGCCCGCGGCGCGAAGATCTATGCGGAGGCCGTCGGCCAGGGCATCTCGGCCGACGCCCACCACATCACGCAGCCCGAGCCGTCCGGCAACGGCATCGCGGCGGCGCTGCAGAACCTGGTCGACAACACCGACCTGAAGCCCGCCGAGATCATGCACGTGAACGCGCACGCGACCTCGACGCCGCAGGGCGATGTCGCCGAGATCAAGGCGCTGCGCAAGGCCTTCGGTGACGACGTCGACCACATGGCGATCTCCAGCACCAAGTCGATGACCGGTCACCTGCTCGGTGGCGCGGGCGGCGTGGAGACCGTGGCCACGGTCCTCGCGCTGAAGCACCGCATCGCCCCGCCGACGATCAACATCGACAACCTCGACCCCGAGGTCGACGCGGACATCGTCCGCAACGAGGCCCGCCCGCTGCCCGAGGGCCGGATCGCGGCGCTGAACGACTCGTTCGGCTTCGGCGGCCACAACGTGGTGCTCGCGTTCAGGACGGTCTGACCCAGGACGCGTACGAAAAGGGCCCCCACCGACCGGTGGGGGCCCTTTTCGTACGCGTCAGACGACCTGGTGCAGCCACCGCACCGGCGCGCCCTCGCCCGCGTACCGGAAGGGCTCGAGCTCGTCGTCCCAGGGCTTGCCGAGGAGCTTGGCGAGTTCGGCCTCCAGGTCGCTCTCGCCCTGCTGGGAGCGGGACAGGGCGGCGCGCAGCCGGTCCTCAGGGATCAGGATGTCGCCGTGGATGCCGGTGACGGCGTGGAAGATGCCCAGCTCGGGCGTGGCGCTGTAGCGCTCGCCCTCGGCCGTGGCGCACGGCTCGGACGTGACCTCGAAGCGCAGCAGATCCCAGCCGCGCAGCGCGGAGGCCAGTTTGGACGCGGTGCCCACCGAGCCCCGCCAGGAGAACTCGGATCTCCAGCTGCCGGGCGCCGCGGGCTGCCGGATCCAGTCGAGGTTGACGCGCGCGCCGAGCACGCCCGCGACTGCCCATTCGACGTGCGGACACAGCGCGCGGGGCGCGGAGTGCACGTACAGAACTCCACGTGTCGTCACCGGGACCTCCAGTGTGGGTCGAGGTTCGCCTTCCCCAGCGGCCTCGCGCCCGTGCCGAGCGTTGTTCCCTGAATTCGAGAAACTCCCGAAAACGGGACAGATGTGACGTGATGTAATTTAGCGGAACCGCGAGAAGAGGGTGCCACTGGGTGGCGAGGCTACCGTGCGGCGGCGCAAGGAGTGTGACGTACCGTCGGTCCCAAAGCCAGGAATCGCCCACCATTCACCCGACGGGGCGCCATATAGCTCAGTTCGCGTACGCCGACGAGAGAGCCGACGACAGAGGGGACCCGGGGATGCGGAACCGAAGGCACCGCTCACATGCCGCCGTCGCCGCCGCGACGGCGGTTCTTCTCGGCGCCGCCGCCCTGACCGCGTGCGACGCCCAGGGCGGCGCGTCTCCCGCCCCCGACGGCCCGTCGGCGCACAAGAAGCCGAAGCCCAAGCCGACCCCCACCTGGGACTCGACACCGCGCTCCATCGCCGCGGTCGGCGACTCCATCACCCGCGGCTTCGACGCCTGCTCGGTGCTCTCCGACTGCCCCGAGGTCTCCTGGGCGACCGGCACGGACTCCGAGGTGCAGAGTCTGGCGACCCGGCTGCTCGGGAAGGACCGGGCCGCCGAGCACAGCTGGAACCACGCGAAGACGGGCGCCCGGATGGCAGACGTGCCCGGACAGCTGGAGGAGGCCGCGGCCGAGCGCCCCGAGCTGATCACGGTGATGGCGGGCGCGAACGACGCCTGCCGCACGTCTGCGGAGGCGATGACGCCGGTCGCCGATTTCCGCGCCGACTTCGAGGAGGCGATGCGTACGCTGCGGCGCGAGCTGCCCAAGACGCAGGTGTACGTCGCCTCCGTGCCGGACCTGAAGCGGCTCTGGTCCCAGGGGCGGACCAACCCACTGGGCAAGCAGGTGTGGAAGCTGGGCATCTGCTCCTCGATGCTGGCGGAGCCGGACGCCGTGGACGCGAAGGCGACACAGCGCAGGGACACGGTGCAGGACCGCGTGGTCGCGTACAACGACGTGCTCAAGGACGTGTGCGCGAAGGATCTGCGCTGCCGGTACGACGGCGGGGCGGTCTTCGACTTCCGCTTCGACGGCGACCAGTTGAGCCACTGGGACTGGTTCCACCCCAGCAAGGACGGGCAGTCGCGGCTCGCGGAGATGGCCTACCGGCAGGTGAAGGCCAAAAACCCCGCCAAGAATCCGGCCAAGGATCCCGCAGGGTGACGCGGCGCGGCCCGGCGTAGGGTCGCGATCATGCGCAGTGAACTCTTCGGGACGCTCCCCGGCGGCACGCCCGTCCATCGCTGGACCCTGGAAAGGGGCGGGGTGCGGGTACGCGTCCTGACGTACGGCGGGATCATCCAGTCGGCGGAAGTTCCGGACCGGTCGGGGCGGAGCGGGGCGGTGGCGCTCGGGTTCGACGATCTTCAGGGGTACGTCGACCATCCCGGCCCCTACTTCGGCGCGCTGGTCGGCAGGTACGCGAACCGGATCGCCGGGGGTTCCTTCGAACTGGACGGCCGTACGTATCGCCTGGCGCGGAACAACGGGTCCAACGCGCTGCACGGCGGGTACGCCGGGTTCGACAAGCGGGTGTGGGAGGCGGCGGAGGTCGAGCACGGGGTGCGGCTCTCCCGGGTGAGTCCGGACGGCGAGGAGGGGTATCCGGGGCGGCTCGCGGTCTCGGTGACGTACACGCTGGACGAGGGGGGCGGGCTGCGGATCGCCTACCGCGCGACGACGGACGCGGCGACGGTCGTGAACCTCACCAACCACACGTACTGGAATCTGGCCGGGGCCGGCAGCGGTGGCGCCGGCGGGCACGAGGTGCGGATCGCGGCGGCGCGCGTCACGCCGACGGACGGGGCGCAGATCCCCACGGGGGCGTACGAGGAGGTCGACGGGACGCGGTTCGACTTCCGGGCGGCGCGGAAGGCCGGGGCCGGCTTCGACCACAACTTCGTGCTGGACAAGGGGGTCACCGCGGAGCCGGTCGAGGCGGCGGAGCTGAGCGATCCGGCGTCGGGGCGTGTGCTGACCGTGGCGACGACGGAGCCGGGCCTTCAGCTGTACACGGCGGACCACTTCGACGCGGGGCTGCCGTTCGCGCCGGGGGACGGGATCGCCCTGGAGACACAGCACTTCCCCGACTCCCCCAACCGGCCGGAGTTCCCGAGCACGGTGCTGCGGCCGGGTGGGGTGTACGAGTCGGAGACGGTGTACGGGTTTTCGGTGCGCTGAGCGGGATCTTGGTGCGCTAAGCGGGGTCTTGGCGCGCTGAGAACTTCTCAGCCGCTCTCGCCGCGCATCGTCTTGCCCGCCTTGGCGAGCAGCGTCACCGCGCCCAGGCAGATCAGCGTGAAGACCGCCGCGACGGCCTTGGTGTCCCAGCCGCTGCCGCGGAACGTGACGATGATGCCGAGGAGCAGCAGCACCGAGTAGAGCGACTGCCCGACCCTGGCTCCCGCGGGGATCACCCGCAGGAGCTGCGGGATGGTGGACGCGGCGGCGAGTGCCTGGCCCAGCGGGATGGCCGCACCGAGCATCAGGGCGCCGAAGCCGAACGAGTTGCCGTAGGCGCCCCAGCCGGCGCCCGCGACGAGCAGGAACACGGCGACGGCCAGCGAGAGCAGGGCGAGCAGGCCGTTGAGATACGCCGCGAGCGTGGCCGCCTTGCGGGCGCTCTGGAGATGGGCGACCGGGGAGCGCCAGGCGTCCGCGGTGATCGAACGGAGCTGCCGCTTCATGGCGTTCATCTTGAGGAACGAGATGACGCCGACCACGAAGCCGACGATGCCGACGGGAACGGCCGCGAAGCCCAGCGGCTTCTCGGTGATGCCGAAGTGGGCGCCGCCGAAGGTGAGCGGGATGCCGACGAAGAGCCCGAGCACGAACACCTTCGTGGTGTTCTGGATGCGCAGGACCAGGTCGCGCTGTTCGGGGCTGAGACCGGGCGCGGGCGCCATCATGCCGTCGCCCACGGCTTGTTGGCCCTGCTGCGGCGGGTGCTGCTGATACTGCTGCTGGGGCGGGAACTGCTGGTACTGCTGCTGGGGCGGGTACTGCTGATATTGCTGCTGGGGCGGATACGGCTGCTGGCCCTGCTGGGGCGGGAACTGCTGGCCCTGCTGGGGCGGATAGGGCTGAGGCGGGTATGGCTGACCCTGCTGACCTGGGTACATGTGTTTCTCCCCCGAACGTGCTGTTGTCGGCCCGCGAGTCTGCCACAACCGCCCCGCACGCCACGGGCCCCGGGGGTACCGCCCCGGGGCCCGCACCGATCCACCGCCGAACCGTCACACGACGATCAACTCGCTCAGGCGGCGGTCGGCGATCGAGCGGCCCGCCTGCACTTCGTACGAACCTCCTTGGCGTGCCCAGGAGTTTGCGGCCTCGTCCCAGATCTCGAAGGAGCGGGGCGGGACGTCGACCCGCACCTCCACGCTCTCGCCGGGAGCAGCTTCGACGCCCGCGAACCCGGCGAGCCAGCGGACCGGGCGTTCGCCGTCGTGCGTGGCCGGCGCCAGATAGACCTGGACGACCTCGCGGCCCGCGCGCCTGCCGGAGTTGCGGACCCGGACCGTGGCCGTCGTGCCCTCCACGGTGAGGGACTCGTACGTCCAGTCGGTGTAGCCGAGGCCGTGGCCGAAGGCGTACGAAGGGGTCCTGCCCTCCTTCTCCCAGGCGCGGTAGCCGATGAACACGCCCTCGGAGTAGGCGAGTTGGCCGTCGGTCGGGGTCACCGCGGTGACCGGTGCGCCCGTGAGGGTGCCCCATGTCGTGGGGAGGCGGCCGCCCGGCTCCTCGTCGCCGGTGAGGACGTCCGCGAGCGCCGCGCCGCCCTCCTGTCCGGGGAACCAGCCGAGGAGGACCGCCACGACCTCGTCGCGCCACGGAAGTTCCACCGGGGAACCGGAGTTGACGACCACGACCGTCCGCGGGTTCGCCGCGGCCACCGCCCGCACCAAGTCGTCCTGGCGGCCCGGAAGGCGCAGGTCCTGCCGGTCGAAGCCCTCGGACTCGACCCGCTCGGTGGTGGCGACGACCACGACCGCCGTGTCGGCGCCCCGGGCGGCCTCGACGGCCTCGGCGATCAGCTCGTCGGGGTCGCGCCGCGGCCCGAGGTGGACGAAGGAGAACACGACGCCGGGCAGCGGCGGGGCGTACCCCTTGTCGAGGCCGTGGTGGAGGGAGACCTCGACCGTCTCGCCCGCCGTCAGGTTCACCTTGGCGCGCTCGACCGGGGAGCCGAAGAACGCCTCGAAGGGGTCGGATTCGGCCCCCATCACCTGCTCGCCGTCGAAGACGACTTCGCCGGCGACGGTGAGCCTGAAGGCGCCGAGCCCACGCGTCCCGAAGGAGTGCTCGCCGCTCTCGCGCGGCGTGAACGTGCCGACGACCTCGATGCTCGCCATCGCCTCGTGGGTGACGCCGTCGGGCAGGTCGTCGCCGATCCATTGCACCTGCCCGGAGGGCAGGCTGCCCTCGCCCAGGACGTTTCCGGCCGCGTCGCGGCAGATGGCGCGCAGCTCGAACCCCTGGTCGGCGGGGGCGAGTTCGTCGCTCGGGTCGGCGCCGACTGCGTACGTCACCTGGTCGGCGCCGAGCGCCGCGGTCAGACCGTCGAGCGGCGAGACGACCCTCGCGGGGAAGACGGTCGCGGAGCCGCCGCCCAGGACGCGGGCGTCGCGTGCGGCGGCGCCGATGAGGGCGACGGACGCGGTGCGCTCCAGGGGCAGCGTGCCGTTCTCGTTGCGTACGAGGACGAAGGCGCGGCGGGCGATCTCGCGGGCGAGGGCCTCGCCGTCGATCTCGGCGGGCAGATCGGTGACGACGGGCTCGGCGCCTTCGAGGACGCCTACGCGGGCGGCGAGGCGCAGGACGTTGCGGACGGCTTCGTCGACCGTCGACTCCTTGACCTCGCCCGCGCGCACGGCCTCGGCGAGCGCATCGCCGTACACGGTCCGGGGTCCCGGCATGGCGACGTCGAGACCGCCGTCGATGGCCCCGTTGGTGGAGCGGGCGGCCATCCAGTCCGAGACGTTGTAGCCGTCGAAGCCCCATTCGCCGCGCAGGACTTCATTGACCAGGTAGCGGTGCTCGGTCATCGTCGCGCCGTTGACCTGGTTGTACGCGGTCATGATGCCCCAGGGGTGGGCGTTGGTGACGATCGCCTCGAAGGGGGCCAGGTACAGCTCGCGCAGGGCGCGTCGGGAGATCAGGTTGTCCACGGTGAAGCGGTCGGTCTCGGCGTCGTTCGCGACGAAGTGCTTGACGGTCGTGCCGACGCCGCCGGACTGCACGCCCTGGACATAGCCGGTGCCGATGACGCCCGTCAGGTACGGGTCCTCGCTATACGCCTCGAAGTGGCGGCCGCCGAGCGGTGAGCGGTGCAGGTTGACGGTCGGCGCGAGGAGGACGTGGACTCCCTTGCGGCGGGCCTCCTGGGCGAGGAGGGTGCCGGCGCGGCGGGCCAGGTCCTGGTCCCAGGTGGCGGCGAGCGCGGTCGGGGACGGCAGCGCGATGGACGGGTCGTCGGCGGTCCAGCGGATGCCGCGCACGCCGATCGGGCCGTCGGACATCACGAGGGGCTCAAGGCCGATCTCGGGCAGGGCGTGCAGCGACCACATGTCACGGCCGCCGAGCAGCCGGGCCTTGGCGTCCAGATCCAGCGTGCCGAGCGCGGTCTCGACGGCCGCCTCGCGCGCCTGGTCGGCGCGGGTGGCTCCGGGGCCCTGTGTTCCCGCCATGGCGGTACCTCCTCGTTGGAGTCCGTTCCGTACGTTCCCTCCATCCTGCACCGGCTACCTGTAGATCGGTAGATTTAGTTATCTCGCCGTTATAGTTGGGGGAGCATCACGGTGGCGTACGGTCTGCGAGCAGGCGACTCAGGAACGCGAAGAGGCAGGTGCAGGTGCCATGGCGCCCAAGGCCAGGAGCAGGGCCAGGAGCGAGGAGCGACGTGCGGAGATCCTCCGGGCCGCCTTCGAGGTGATCGCCGAGCGGGGCTACCGCGGCGCGACCCTGGGTGCCGTCGCCGAGCGGGTCGGCCTCACCCAGCAGGGCCTGTTGCACTACTTCCCCACGAAGGAGGCGCTGCTCGTCGCCGTCCTGGAGGCCCGCGACCAGTGGGACGCGGTGCCGACCAACGAGATCCGCCTCGATCTGCTCGGCTCGCTCGTCGAGTACAACGCGATGCGCCCCGGCATCATCCAGACCTTCTCGGCGCTGCTCGGCGAGAGCGTGACGGACGGGCATCCGGCGCGCGAGTACTTCACCGGGCGGTACGGCTCGGTGCGCGAGAAGTTCGCGGACGTGCTGCGCGCCGAGTACGGGGACCGGCTGCCCGGCGGCCTCACCCCGGAGGCGGCCGCGCCGCTGCTCGTCGCGGTGATGGACGGGCTCCAGTACCAGTGGCTCCTTGACCCCGAATCGGTGGACATGGCAGGGGCGTTCAGGGATTTCCTGGGGCTGCTCGGCGGGGATGGGTCGTAAGGGCCCGGCCAACAGGGCTGAGGCGTAAGGGATGCGTCATGAGGCCGAGTCATAACGGTCCTGGCACGAAGGTGATCACTACCTGGTGCCGCCCCGCTCCCCCGGTGTGAGGTGAGGCCTCATGACCCGACGTGTGCTCCGCGCCTCCGCCGTGCTCCTCTGCTGCGGTCTCCTCGCCACGGCCTGCGCGGCCGGCGGCGAGGGCTCCGAGGACTCCGCGCGGCCGAAGCCGGGGAAGCGGGATCTCTCGCTGCCCGCCTGGAAGCCCGCGACGGCGGACGTGCCGCGCGGCAAGGGCAGCGAACTGTCCTCGGACGTCAACGGGGACGGGCACGGTGACCTGGTGCTCCCGGTGACGTACGAGAAGAGGAGCAGGCTGACCGTGGTCTACGGCTCCCGGAAGGGCCTCGACCCCGCCACCCGTACGGTCGTCCCCGCCTCCGGCGCACGGTTCTCGCCGTACGGACCGGTCCGTACGGGCGATCTCGACGGGGACGGGTACGCGGATCTCGTCGGCCTCTTCATGGCGGTGGCCGACGACCCGGCGGCGACCGGCGGACCGCAGCCGGTCCCCGAGCGGTCCGTGGTCTGGGGCGGCCCCGGCGGTCCCGACCCCGCCGCCACGCCGACCCCGCTGGCCGCGACGACCGAGCCCGCGACGCTTCCGGGGCAGCCCGGCGACTTCGACGGCGACGGCCGCACGGATCTCGCCGTGCCACGGGACGACCGGCTCGAAGTGCGGTACGGGCCCTTCACGCGGGACGGCGCCGCGGCCCGTACGTCCCTTGACTGGCGGGTGCCTTCGCGGGTGGCCGGGAGCGACTGCTGCCACGACGACATCGGCGGGCTCACCGCCGGTGACATGAACGGGGACGCGGCGACCGATCTGATCGTCCAGCCTTCGGGGGACGGCGAGCAGACCGCCGCGACGCTGCTGCTCGGCGGCGCGGACGGGCGCCGCTTCCCCGGCGCCGAACACCGGCTGCCCCTGGGCGATCTGACCGCGTTCGGCGACTTCGACGGGGACGGCAGGGGCGACATCGCCATCGGTGACAGCGGCAGCCGCAACAACGAGGCCGTGGACGGTTCCGCCACGCCGCACGACCTCGCCCCGATCGTCGTCGCGTACGGCTCCCGTGAGCGCTATGCCGCCCCGGTGACCAAGACCGTCCGGGGATCGGAGGCGCTCGGCCTTCAGTTGGAGGCGGCCGATCTGAACGGTGACGGCAAGGACGACCTGATCACCAAGTACGGCACGGACATGGAGGCGATCCTCGCCAAGGACCTGAAGGGCGTCGTCGTCCTGCACGGCCGCGGCGGCGGCCTGTTGGGCAGCGACCGGCACAGCGTGCGCATCAACGGGCCGAAGCGGTACGCCGGGAAGACGCTGAAGCCCTACGACCGCCGGATCGGCATCGCCACGGCGGGCGCCTTCGGCGGTGCATCCGCCGAGCTCGTCCTGACCTGGTCCCGGAAGAACGTCCCGGCCCGCTGGTGGATCAGCCGCGGCGGCACCGGGACCGAGGGGATCACCTTCACCGCGGGGCAGATCGCTTCGGGGTGAGCGGGCGTTGTCAGTGGGGTCGTGCATCATCGAAGTGTCCGTCGGATCTTCGAGGAACAAGAAGCACGGAACGAAGAAGGCAGGGGGGGATCGTCATGCCGGTGAGCAACCAGCAGGTGGTCGGGCACGGATTTCTGGGGGAGCTCTACGGGGACTCGTACTACCCCGATCACCTCCTCGACAAGGGGAAGGCGATCCTGCTGGGGCTCTGCGCGCGGATCGAGTCCGAGCGGCCCGCCGACCTGGACGCGCTGTACCTTCGCCTTCGTGGCGTCGGCGTACGGCTTCGCGGACGCGGACGCGGAGGAGCTGATCGCCGCTCGTGAGTGGTGACTCGTCCGACGCGCTGTCCGCCGTACTTTCTCCCGAAGGTCACCCCATGCCCCCGGCCAAGATGCACGCCGACGAAGCCGACATCGACGCGGCGCTCGTACGGCGGTTGCTCGCCGCGCAGTTCCCGCGGTGGGCCTCGCTCACCGTCACGCCCGTCGAGTCGAACGGCACCGTCAACGCCATCTACCGCATCGGCGACGACATGGCGGTGCGGCTCCCCCGCGTCGCGGGAGGCGTCGACGACGTACGGACCGAGGTAGAGCACCTGCCGCGGCTCGCCCAGCGGGTCCCCTTCGCCGTGCCCGCGCCGCTGGGGAAGGGCGAGCCCGGCGATGGCTATCCCTGGCCCTGGTACGTCTACCGCTGGCTCGACGGGGCGAATCCGGTCATCGGCGGTGTCCCCGAACCGAAGCTGCTCGCGGCGGACTTGGCGCGGTTCGTGACCGCGCTGCACCGGGTCGAGCCTACCGGCCTGCCCACCGCGTACCGCCCCGGTCCGCTCGCCCCGCGCGACCGGGACACCCGCGACGCCATCGCCCGACTGGACGGTGTCATCGACACCGGCGCGGCGGCCGCCGCCTGGGAGACCGCCCTGCGGGCTCCCGAGTGGCATGGCCCGCCCGTCTGGGTCCACGCCGACCTGCAGCCGGGGAATCTGCTCACCACGGGCGGACGCCTCAGCGCCGTCATCGACTTCGGCTGCATGGGCACCGGCGAACCGGCCGTCGACCTGATCACGGCGTGGAGCCTGCTGACGGGCCAGGCGCGTAAGGAGTTCCGCGCCGCCCTGGACGTCGACGACGCGACCTGGGCGCGAGGGCGCGGCTGGGCCCTGTCGATCGCGCTCATCGAGCTGCCGTACTACCGGACGAGGAACGAGTCGATCGCGCGGACCGCGCGGCACGTCATCGAGGAGGTCCTCGCGGATCACGCCGCCGAGAAGCCCGAGAAGCTGTAGCCGCGGCGCCTTTCCTGCCGGAATACTGCCTCCACCCCCACCGGCCACGGAAGGACTCCCGTGTCACTCAAGCCTCTCCACCTCCCCAAGGGCCCCGCGCTCCCCCGGCTCACCGCGGTCGGCACCGCCCTGCTGCTCGCCGCCGCGACCGCGCCCGCGGCGGCGTCCACCACAGCCACCGCCGAAAAGACCGCCTCGGTCGAGGAGCAGCGGCTCGACCGCGCCGCCCCGCAGGAGATCCTGCGGCGCAGCGGATTCGACGCCGTGGCACCGAAGTTCGCCCGCGCGCTCGACCGCGCGCAGTCGTACGGCGAGGCCGAGCGCATCGTCGTACGTCAGGGCTCCGCACTGTGGAAGCGTGCCGTCGACCGGGCACAGGGCCGGGGCCCCGCGGCCGGTGACCTGAGCAGGGACGACGACCGGCCGCTGTACTGGGCCCGCATCGCGATGACACGGGAGCTTCGCCAATGGTCGGACGCGGAGCACGACTTCGGGGTCGGCAGGGACCGGCAGGCGGCTCTCATACGGGCCCTGGAGACCACATCACGCGGGCACGACTCCATCCGTTACCCGAGCCGTCCGAAGACGGACGCCGCGGGTCACCGCATCAAGCGGATCCTCGTCACCGGCTTCGACCCCTTCACGCTCGACCGGGACGTCCGCATCAGCAACCCCTCGGGCGCCACCGCGCTCGCCCTGGACGGCACCGTCATCGACACCGCCGACGGCCCCGCCCGCGTCGAGACGACCGTCTTCCCCGTCCGCTGGCAGGACTTCGCGGACGGCACGGTCGAGCGGGTCCTCCGCGACAAGCTGCCGCGCGTCGACCTGTTCACCACCATCAGCCAGGGCCGCGTCGGCCGCTTCGACATCGAGCGGACCAACGGGGCCTGGCGCGGCGGATTCCCCGACAACGAGACCATCGCCCGCACGGAGACGATCCCGGTCACCGACCCGGCCACACAGCCGCAGTGGACGTCGACGACCCTCCCGTACAAGGAGATCGTGAACGGTGCGACGGGCCGCTTCCCCGTGTACGACAACACGTCGGTGACCGAGATCCCGGCGGGCGGCACCGATCCCGTGGTCCGCCCCGACGGGCCCACCGCGGGTTCGACGGCGCGGGAGGGCGGCGGCGGGAACTACCTGTCGAACGAGATCGCCTACCGGGCGACGCTGCTCCGCGACCGCCTCGGGCTGCACGAGAGCCTGCCGGGCGGCCATGTGCACACGCCCGTGCTGCAGTTCGGCGCCGGCAACACGGACCCGGCGACCGGCAAGGTCACCGATCCCGAGTTCGTCCGCAACCGGCTCGACATCATCGCGCAGGTACGGCAGATCCTGACGGCCGCTATGAACGCCCGGCGGTAGCGTCGTCCGGGTCGTCCGCCGCAGCGGTGGCAGCGGTGTCCTCCCCCACCAGTTCCCGCGCCATCAGCGTCGCCCCCGCGACCGCCCCCGGCATCAGGAACACCGCGACGAACGGCACCAGGAAGGCGACAGCGAGCGGGGTGCCGAAGCCCCAGGCCAGCTGCTTGTGGCCGCGCAACAGCGCGAGCCGCTCGCGGAGTTCGACGCCCCGCCGCTGCAGTGCCACCCCCGTCAGCTCCTCGACCAGGAAGAAGCCCGTCACGCAGAAGCCGACCACCGGGATCACGGTCTGGCCGACGACCGGGATGAAGCCGAGGGCGAAGAGCAGCACGCCCCAGACCAGTGCCCGCACGAGGATGCGCAGGCTGTCCCGCGCCGAGATCAGCAGTTCGCGCCAGAGCGGCAGGCCCGACTCGGGGGCGTACCCGGAGACGGAGATGTCGACCTTCTCGGAGAGCGACTCGTAGAAGGGCTGGCCGATGAGGAGGGTGACCGCCGTGAAGGTGAGCACCGAGAGGAGCAGCGCGAGCGCGAAGAGCAGCGCGGTCAGGAAGCCGCGGAACAGCCCGGCCCACGGCGATGACCAGTCGTCGGCGAAGGGCGTCGCCCAGTCGACGAAGTCCGCGCCCCACAGGCCGAGCGCGACGAGCGCCCCCGCGTAGAGAAGCAGGGTGATCAGGCCGGGCAACAGGCCGACTCCATACTGCTTGCCATGCTGGGCGACCCAGCGCTGGCCCTTCATCAAGTAGCCGAAGCCCCGTCCTAGATCACGCATGCGCACAGCCTATCCGCCGGTCACAGGAGTGACGGATGGGGCCCAAGGCCCTCTTGTTGTGCGGGGGTTGAAACGGTAGACCACGCGTACCGATCCGATTCCGGAGGTACGTATGGGCATATCCCGGCCATCCCGGCCATCCCGGCCGTCCAGACCCGTCCTGCTCACCACGCTCGCCGCCGCGGGCGCCCTCGTCTTCACCACGCTCGCACCCGGCAGCGCGACCGCCGACCCGAGTCCGGGCCGCGACATCCACCGCGAGGGCTCGCCGCTCAGCAGCACCGAGCGGGCCGCCAAGGGTCCGGCGAGCGCGGCCGACCGTGCGCTCGACGACGCGAGCGGCAGCACCGGCCTCACGGACACGAGGAACCGCGGCTACCCGCGCGAACAGAAGCTGACCCCGCCGCCCGCGAACCCTGACGACAAGTCGATAAAACTGGGCCTTGCGCCCTACCACTCCATAGCCCCGAAGCTGAACGACATCCAGGGCATCGGCGACCGCGTCAGCGTGGAGATCGCGGGCCGCTCGGCCGGCGGCCACCAGCTCTACCTGGTGACCGTCACCGCGCCCGAGTCGGCCAAGGAGGCCGCCCGCCAGGAGCGGATGCGCGAGCTCATCGAGAACGCGCCGGAGGCCGCCGCCAAGGATCCGGCGGTCAAGTCCTCGTACAAGACACCGGTCTTCATCAACAACAACATCCACGGCAACGAGTGGGAGGGCACGGACGCGGCCCTCAAGCTCATCGAGAAGCTGGCGAAGGCCAAGGACGAGAAGTCGAAGGACCTCCTCGCCCACAACCGCCTCTACTTCAACGTCACGGCCAACCCCGACGGCCGTATCGCGGGCACCCGCGCCAACGCCAACGGCTTCGACCTCAACCGCGACTTCATCACCGCGTCGCAGCCCGAGCCCCGCGCGATGCGGGACATCGCCATCACGAAGCAGCCGGCCGTCATGATCGACCTGCACGGATACGTCAACGGCACACTGATCGAGCCGACGACTCCGCCGCACGGCGAGAACTACGAGTACGACCTCTTCCTGAAGAACACCTACGCCAACGCCCTCGGCATGGAAGCCGCGGTCAACGGCCTCGGCTACACCCCCGAGAAGGACGGCGTGGAGCCCGCGGTCATCCCCTTCCGTGACCAGGAGGAGGGCTGGGACGACTGGCCGCCGATCTTCACCCCGCAGTACATGCCGTTCCACGGCACGGTCGCCGCGCACACCATCGAGTTCCCGATGGTCGTCAACAACGAGGAGTACGACGACCTCCCGGTGCCGGAGCTGCGGCGCCGGTCGGCGATCAACGTGGACATCGCGGGAGCGGCGATGTCGGCGACGCTCAACTACACGCAGGAGCACCGCACTTCGGTGCTGGCCGACCAGATCGAGACGTTCCGGCGGGGCGCGGCGGGTGCCGCGCAGGTGCCGGTGTCGCCGGAGACCGTGCCCGGGGTTCCGGGCATCGGCCCGGAGGACGTGTACACCACGGATTTCCCGCGTGCGTACGTCATCCCGGCCGGGTCGCGCGACCAGCGCTCGGCGGCGGCGGCATCGCGGCTGGTGCGGCATCTGCTTGACAACGACGTGCGGGTGGAGCGTGCGACGCGCGACTTCCGGCTCGGCGGGACCTCGTACGAGAAGGGTTCGTACGTCATCGACATGCGTCAGCCGAAGCGCGGTCTGGCCAATGTGATGCTCGCCGACGGCCGGGACATCAGCGACAAGGTGTCGACGATGTACGACATCTCCGGGTGGAGCCTCGGGCGGCTGTGGGGCGCCACGGTCGACTCGGTGCGGGGCGGCGGCCTCGACGGCGTCCCCGCCAAGGCCGTTCACGAGCCCTCGCGGGTCGGGCGGGTCGCGCCGCGCGGGGATCTGCGGCTTCGGCTCGACGACGCGCGGGAGGTGGCCGCGCTCAACTGGCTGCTCGGGCGCGGGGTTTCGGTGCGGCGTGCCGCCGGGGACGACGGCAGCGTGATCCTCTCGTCGAAGGCGCGGGGTGCGGCTTTCGCCGCGGCGAAGAAGTACGACGTGGCGTTCGACGCGACCAAGGCGAAGGCGGGGGCGGTGGTGCGGCGCACGCGGGTCGCGGCGGCCGCGACGCCGGGTGAGCTGTTCGCTCTGCGGGAGATGAACTTCGATGTGGTGCCGGTTTCGACCGCCGTGCTGAACGCGGGGTTCGACTGGGAGAAGTCGGGTGGCGTGGACGCGTTGTTCGTCTCGGCCGGGCTTTCCTACGGGGAGTTGAACGCGGGTGCGCGGGACGGGCTTGACGGGTTCCTCGCCGGGGGCGGCGGGGTCGTCGGGCGCGGTTCGGAGGGTGCCGCGTTGAACTCCGATGCCAAGTTGCTTGCCGCCAAGGCTGTTTCCGGTAACGGGGATGCGAATGGGGTGGTGCGGGTGGTGAATGCCGGGCCGCTGACCCGGGGGGCGCCGTCGCATTCGTTCGTGTACGCGCCCATGTGGTTCTCGGAGTTGGGGAGTGGGGTGCGGGTCGAGCAGTCGTATGGGGGCGGGAATCCGCTGCTGTCCGGGCATTGGCGGCCGGTGGACGGGGCGGGTGGTCCTGGGGATGCGGCGGGGCGGGCGTCTGTGGTGAGTGGTTCCGCGGCGGGGTCGCGGGTCGTTCTCTTCGGCACCGAGCCGCTGTTCCGTGACCATCCGAAGGGGATGTTTCCGCAGGTGGGGAGGGCGCTGCTGAGCGTGGGCTGAGGTCTGCCTCCGGCGGTTCTTTCCCCAACCCCGCCCCTACCCGAATCACTTCCGGCTCCGCCGGCCGCGAGGTGGCCGTAGATCACCGGCTCCGCCGAGTTCGTCCTCAAACGCCGGACGGGCTGAAGGGTGGGCGGGCAACTGCGGGGCAATCGGGCGGGCGGGCGGGAAAGATCCGCCGCGAAGCGGCGGTGTAGAGCGGGGTCCGGGGCGGAGCCCCGGTTTCGGGAAGGGGCGGGGTTGGGGAAGAAGAGTGCTCTTGGCCGCGGTTCCACCCGCAGGGAGGTTCTGAACACATGACCCGAGAGATCAAGGTGCACGGCACCACCGCAGCCGGATACGAAGCCGCTCGGGGCGAGTTCGCCGCTCTCCTCGCCGGGGAGAAGCCCGAGCATGCCTCGCAGCTCGCCGCGTACGTAAGGGGGAGGCAGGTCGTCGACCTGTGGGTGGGGCCCGACACGGACGGTGACACGCTCTTCGGGGTGTATTCGTCCACCAAGGGCGCCGCCCACCTCACGACCGCCCTGCTCGTGCAAGACGGGGTCCTCGACCTCGACAGGGAAGTGGCCTACTACTGGCCGGAGTTCAGCGCCGAGGGCAAGGGCGGCATCACCCTCCGGGAGCTGCTGTCGCACCGCGCGGGCATAGTCGGCGCCGACAGGGGCTTCAGCCCCGAGGAGATCGCCGACGACCGCGCCATCGCCGCCCGCCTCGCGACCCAGCGCCCCTACTGGCGCCCCGGTACCGCCTTCGGCTATCACGCGCTCTCCATCGGCGCGCTCGCCGGTGAAGTCGTCTTCCGGGTCACCGGGCGGACCTTGCAGGACATCTACGAGGAGCGCGTCCGCGCCCCCTACGGTCTTGACTTCCACCTCGGCCTCCCCGAGGCGGAAGAACCCCGCTTCCGCTCCGTGCTGCCGATGATCCCCTCGGCCACGGAGCGCGCCTTCCTCGACGCACAGCCGCCGCAGCCGGACACCCTGAACTCCATCGCCTTCAACCGCAACGGCACCCGGCCCACCGACCTGGAGTCGCTCCCCAACTCCCGCCTCGTACGCGCCAAGGGGCCCGCCTCCGTCGGCGGTGTCGCCTCCGCGCGCGGTCTCGCCGGGATGTACGCGGCGGCGGTCAGCGGGCTCGACGGGCGTGAGCCGCTCCTGAAGGCGGACACCGTGGCCGAGTTCGGGCAGATCCATTCCAACGGGTACGACCTGGTGTCGCAGGCCCATAAATCGTTCGGGGTGGGGTTCCAGAACACCGCCGAAGCCGGGTACCCGTTCCTCGGCGCGGGGTCCATCGGGCACAAGGGCGTGGGCGGCTCGCAGGCCTTCGCCGATCCGCGCAGCGGGCTCGCGTACGGCTACACGCGGCGCAGGTTCCCCTTCCCCGGCGGACCGCCCCCGGAGGACGAGCGTCTCGTACGGGCCATCCATACGGCGGCTATCACCGACAGGACCGCATGACAACTGCATGACAAAGGGCCGCACCCTCGCTTCGGGATGCGGCCCTCGTCACGTACACGCAGCGCGGGTCAGGCGGTCGCCAGCTCCACCTTGATGTTGCCGCGCGTGGCGCTCGAGTACGGGCACACCTGGTGGGCCTGCTCGATCAGGGACTGCGCGGTGGCCGCGTCCACGTTCGGTATGGAGGCGGTGATCGCGACCTCCAGGCCGAAGCCGCCGGCCTCGTTCTGGCCGATGCCGACCTTCGCGGTCACGGTCGAGCCGGAGATGTCGGCGCTCGCCTTGCGGGCGACCACGCCGAGCGCGCCCTGGAAGCAGGCGCTGTAGCCGGCCGCGAAGAGCTGCTCGGGGTTGGTGCCGGCGCCGCTGCCGCCCAACTCCTTCGGCGGGTTGACGACGACGTCGAGCTTGCCGTCGTCGGTGGCGACGCGGCCGTCACGGCCGTTCTCGGCGGTGGCGACGGCGGTGTACTTGACGTCGATCTGCTGGATGGACATAAGTGCCGGTTCCTCCTGAGACGAGCCGCTCTGCGCGCCCGCAGTGCGGCATTTTGGAAAGACTTTATCGGATGCCGGAAGGCGGCCCGGAAGGTGGCCATCCGCCGCCCGCCTCAGGAGGCCCAGCACGGGGCCCGACACAGGGCCCAGCACAGGGGCTCAGACGAGGGAAACGATCATCTTTCCCGTGTTCTCGCCGCGGAGCATGCCGAGGAAGGCCTCCACGCCGTTCTCGACGCCCTCGACGAACGTCTCGTTGTACTTGAGCTCGCCGGAACGGATCCAGCCGCCGACCTCCTCGACGAACTGCGGCTGCAGCGCGGCGTGGTCGCCGACGAGCACACCCTGCAGGCGAAGGCGCTTGCCGATGATCATGGCCATGTTGCGCGGGCCCGGCGTCGGCTCGGTGTCGTTGTAGCCGGCGATCATGCCGCAGATGGTGGCGCGGCCGTGCACGTTCATCCGGCTGATGGCCGCCTCGAGGTGCTCGCCGCCGACGTTGTCGAAGTAGACGTCGATCCCGTCGGGGGCGGCCTCCTTCAGCTGCTCGACCACCGGGCGCGGGTCCTTGTAGTTGAACGCCGCATCGAAGCCGTACTCCTCCACCAGGAGCTTCACCTTCTCGTCCGAGCCCGCCGAGCCGACGACCCGCGATGCGCCCTTGAGCCTGGCCATCTGGCCGACCTGGGCGCCGACGGCACCGGCTGCGCCGGACACGAAGACCGAGTCGCCCTCCTTGAAGGAGGCGACCTCGAAGAGGCCCGCGTACGCCGTCAGGCCCGTCATGCCGAGCACACCGAGGTACGCCGAGAGCGGCGCGGCCTTGCCGTCCACCTTGGTGGCGTGCTTGGCCGGGAAGGTCGCGTACTCGCGCCAGCCGCCGAAGTGCAGGACGTGGTCGCCCACGGCGAGGCCCTCGGCGTTCGATGCGACGACCTCGCCGACCGCGCCGCCCTCCATGGGGTGGTCCAGCTTGAACGGCGGCGTGTAGGACTTCACGTCGTTCATGCGGCCGCGCATGTACGGGTCCACGGAGAAGTGCAGATTGCGGACCAGGACCTCGCCGTCGGCCGGGGCGGTGACGGGGGCCTCGCGCAGCGCGAAGTCCTCCGGGACCGGCCAGCCGTGCGGGCGCCGGACGAGGTGCCATTCACGGCTGACGGCGGGGAGCTCTGCGGACTCGGGGGTGACGGACATGCGGGGCGTCCTCCTGGTACTTCCGGCTGGGACGGCGGACCGCCGCCCCAAAATGCTTCATGTGGTGAAACAACCATGCGCCTAGATATTTGATGATGTCAAGTAACCGGGTAGTCTGGTGCCATGGCCACCAGCAGCTCCCGCCCTCCGCGCACCGACCCCCTGACGCTCGAAGTCGTCGAGCTGATCGGCACGGTCGTGGCCCGCTACCACGAGGAGTACGAGGAGGCGGCGGGCGAGCACGCCCTCACCGGGGCGCAGGCGCGCGTCCTCGGCCTTCTCTCGCTCGAACCGGTCCCGATGCGGCGCATCGCCCAGAAGCTGAAGTGCGAGCCGTCGAACATCACGGGGATCGTCGACCGTCTCGAGGCGCGCGGCCTGGTCGAGCGGCGCCCCGACCCGGCCGACCGCCGGGTGAAGCTTGCCGCCCCCACGGACGAGGGCCGGCAGGTCGCGCGGAGCCTGCGCGAATCCCTGAGCTTCGCCCGCGAGCCGCTGGCCGAGCTCACCCACGAGGAGCGGCTGTCGTTGCGCGGGCTGCTGCGCAGGATGATCGGCGAGAGCCCGGAGGACACGGCGGACTGAACCGCTACGTGCACCACCACAGGAAGCGGTCGCACGTCTCCGACGGGGTCGGCTCCGGCTTCGGGTCGGGCTTCTGCGAGGCCGGCGGGGGCGCTGGGCGCGTGGTCCGAGGAGTGTCGGGGGTGTCCGGTGCGGAGCTGGTGGCCGGGGCCTGGGAATCGGCCCCGTCGTCGGCCTTGTCCGCCTCCGCCTCCCTGGACTCCTTGGACTTCTTCTTCCGCGCCGCCTCGTCCTTGTCGGTCGCGGACGCCGATGCCGTGGGACTGGCCGAAGCGGTCGCCGTGGCCTCGTCCTCGTACGCCGTCTCGTCCTCCCGGCCCGCCGACTCGCGTGCCGCGGGGCGCTCGCCCGTGCCCCCGTCCGCGGCGGACGCCGCCGTGGGGTCGTCGGACGGGCCCTCGGTGCCGAGCTCGGCCAGGCTCAGGCCTCCCGCGGCGAGTGCGAGGCCGGCCGTGGCAAGGAGGATCCTGCGGCGCCTGCGCCGGTGCGCCTTGCGGCCGCGCTCCTTGCGGCGGCGGCCCCGGACGCGCGGCGCCGCCGCGTCGGACACACCCTCGGGGCCGTCCACCACTTCCTGCTCGTCGACGGCCTCCACGTACTCACGGCAGGCTTCGGCCGGGGTTCCGCATCCCGGGCAGGCCAGGGCGCCGTTGAGGTGCCTGTGGCACGGGTGGCAGTAGTCCATGAGGCATGGAGGCTAGGTGAGCCACGGGGAACAGAGGAAGCGGCTGCCGTGAAGGTTGTGTGCGGAATCGAATGTTCCAGCGGAAAGCGCCAGGTGGATGTGGTGCTACTCGGTCAACCCAGCCTGAAAGCACCGCTATCCGGCGAACGCCGCCTGAGCCACGCCCTGGCCCGCGTCCGGCACCACCAGCACCGAGCCGGAGAGCGGGTGCGGCGCGTCGAGTCCGGTGCGCGCGCTGGTGATGTAGAGGTCCCGCAGATCGGTGCCGCCGAACGCGCACGCGGTGGGGCGAGCGACGGGGAGTTCGATCACCCGGTCCAGCTCGCCGGACGGGGTGTAGCGGCGGACGGCGGCGCCGTCCCACAGGGCGACCCAGACGCAGCCGTCGGCGTCGACGGCGAGCCCGTCGGGGTATCCGGCGGTGTCCTCGACGACCGCCAAGGGGCGCCGGGAGCGCGGGAGTTGGTCGTCGCCCAGCTCCAGTACGTCGATGCGCCGGGTCGGTGTGTCGATGTAGTACATGAGGCGGCCGTCGGGGCTCCAGCCGATGCCGTTGCTCACGGATACGTCGCCGAACACCTCGGTGGCGGTGCCGTCGCCGGTGACGCGGATGAAGTTGGCGGCGCCCGCCGTCTCGTCGTAGAACATGGTGCCCGCCCAGAGAGCGCCGTCCGGTGCGACCGCCGCGTCGTTGCCCCGCCGGCCCGGTACGACATCGCGGTGCAGCCACCGGAAAGCGGAACCGTCGGACACGGCGTCGTAAAGGCCCACTCCGTCCCGGAGGTTGACCACAAGGCCGCCGCCCGCGCGGGGCTTGGCGGCGCCGACGTGCTGCTCGGTGGCCATGACCGAGCGGTGCCCGGTCGACGGGTCGTAGCCGTGGACGCGTGAGCTCAGGATGTCGACCCAGATGAGCCGCCGGGCTGCGGCGTCCCACGTGGGGCCCTCGCCGAGTGCTGCCTGCGCGCGTACCGCTATGTCCATCCGGGCAGGCTACCCGCGCGCCGCCGATCGGCCCACCGGCCCCAGCTCTCCCCGCAACCTCCTTGCCCTCAGGACCAGTTCGAGCTCGAAGCGGCGGTCCGGGTCGTCCACCTCGTCGCCCCACAGCTCCCGGATCTGCCGCAGGCGGTAGCGCACCGTCTGCGGGTGGACGCCGAGCCGCGCCGCCACCTCGGGCGCACCGCCCCGCGTCTCCAGCCAGGCGAGGAGGGTCTCGGCCAGGCGGCGGCCGTGTGCGGGACCGCAGTGGGCCAGGGGTGCGAGGCAGCGGCGGGCCAGGTCGTCGATGAGCTCCTCGGGCTGCAGCAGGACCAGGGCCTCGGTGTGCTCGGTGCAGTGCAGGACCTCGCCGGAGGGCAGCAGGCCGCGCTCCATCAGGCGGACCGCGGCCTGCGCCCAGCGCAGCGACTTGGCGGCGTCGGCCAGTGCCACCGGCGGCCCGATCGCGCCGGACCAGCCCGCCATGGCGCGCCGCAGCAGTTCGGGGCGCCCGGCCGCGTCCGGGTCGGGGATGACCATGCGGGGCTGCTCGGTCTCCATGTCGAGCAGCACGCCCTGCCCGACGGCGGGCGCCACGGCCTCCCGCGCGGGCCTCAGCAGTACGCCGACGGCGACGCGTTCGGGCAGCTGCCAGCCGACGCGGGCGGCCCGTTCGTCGAGGGCACCGCCCGGCTGAGCCGAACCGGAATACGGGCCACCGGCGGAAGCGGAATCGGCAGGCGCCCCGGTCCAGGGGTCGCCGCGCCGCTCGGAGAGCAGCAGCTCCATCAACTTCCTTTGCAGGCGCAGCCGTTCGCCCGCCTGCCGGGCCGCGGCCTCGGCGTAGCCGCGTACCGACTGGTCGACCAGGCCGTCGAGATACTCGAAGCCCGACTCGGCGAGTTCGTACATGGCGGGCGGCGGGATCTCGATCTGCTGGCCGATCTCGGCGAGGCGGCGCCAGGCGAGGCGCACGCCGAGCCGGTAGATGGCCTGCAGCGAGTCGAGGCTGCGGCCGTGCAGGCCCTCGCCGCGGCCGAATTCCTGGAAGACCTCCAGGGGGTAGCACGGGCGCCCCTCACCTGCGGCGATCTGCTGGACGAAGCCTTCGAGGGCGCGCCGGATGCCGATCAGCGCCATCGGCTCGCCCGATTCGTCGAGGACCACGGGAAGCCCCGGGTACTCGGCGCGGATCTCCCGCAGGATGTCCTGGGCCAGCGCGGGCACCTCGTCCAGGGCGAGCGCGGCGAACCGCCGTACCAGCATCGGCGGCACATCCCGCCAGGCGGAACGGACGGACAGCGACCCCTGGCTCTCGCTCACGGGCACGGTCACTCACTGCCCCCGCGCGGCGGCTCGTAGTGCACGAGGGGCGTATTGGGCTGGTCCGGGGTCGCGTTCAGGACAGCGACGATGCCGAAGGCGGCGGCCACGGCGAGAGCGGCGGCGGCCACGGCGGTCAGTCCTGCGGCGAGCAATCGGTGCATGTCAGGGTCAGCCTCTCTGCTGGAGGTCCGTCCCCACCCTGGTCGCACGGCCGGCGTTCGCACAGTCCCTTACCGGCCCCGCCCGGCGAGAGCACAGTCTCATCAATGCATTGACACTAAGTCAAGGGTCCGCCTAGCGTTCCGGCCCCATACGGCTCGGTAACCTTCGCCCCAGCCCTCAGGAGTGCCGGATGCGCCGCACAGCCTCGCCCCTCTCGCTGGTCCTCCTGGGACTCGGCGTCTTCCTGCTCGTCCTGGCACCGCTGCTCGCGTGGTACGTCGAGCCACGGGCCAAACGCACGCCAGTCGATATCGACACCATTACGGTCTTCAAGGGCAAAGGCAGTTATTTCGACACCGAGAAGATCAAGACGGTACATAACAAGAACCTCACGATCACGCGTCAGGTACGCGGCGACGTGGAGGACAGCACCAAAGAGCACGCAGTCTGGGACGTGGTCACGTCGGTCGATCCCGACAAGTCCCTGCCGGCCGCGGACCCGCACGACTCGCTCCAGTTCACCCAGGAGCGCTGGGTCACCGACCGGGAGACCAACAGGCCGGTGCACTGCTGCGGCGAGAAGCCGTACTTCGAGGGCGAGGCCTACCTCAAGTTCCCCTTCGACGTGGAGAAGCGTTCGTACGTCTGGTGGGACAACACCCTGGGCGCGACCGTCCCGCTGACCTTCCGCGGCACGAAGAAGATCCAGGGGTACGAGGGATACCGCTTCACCGCCAAGGTCAAGCCCGCCAAGACCGGGACCCGGCTCGTGCCGGGACGCCTGGTCGGGCAGCCCAAGCGCAGCAATGTGCTGGCCGAGGAGTGGTACGCCAACCACGGCGTGGAACTGGTGGCCGACAAGACCACGGGCCGGATCATCTACGCCGCGATCGGCCCCCGCAAGACACTGCGCGCGCCGGGCTCCGACAAGGACGCGACGGTGCTGCTCGACAGCAAGCGCATCGCGTTCACGGCCAAGACGCAGAAGACACAGGTCGGTCTCGCCGACGACGACAGCAGCCGGCTGAAGCTGGTGGGCACGACGCTGCCCGTGGGTGCGGGTGCGCTGGGTGCGCTGCTCGCCGTCGCGGGAGTCGTGCTCGTCGCCAGGGGACGGCGGTCCGACAGCGGGGCACATGGTCCCGGAGGGCCGGATTCAGCAGCGGAGCCGGACCGTCCGAATGGCGATACGTCACCAAGCGCCCTGCAACCCACCACGATGTGATGAGACGTCAGCTAATGAAACCCCGGAAATTATCACTTCGGTGAGTAGCCGCGTCGAACAGGGCGGCGAAAACTATCCACCCCACCCGAACACAGTCCCCGCACCGCCCCCGCACAGACCGAGCACAGCACCTCCGCAAGGCCCCGCACCTGAACGACCCCGTAAGTGACCCGACCGGTTCCACCCCCCACGGATCCGCACCCTGACGAGTTGGAGCACGCATGCCCCAGCACGTGCCATCCCCGCTGCGCGCCGCCACCCCTCGGGTCGCGCAGCGCCTTCCGGCGCCTCCCCCACAGCCGCGCCGGATCGTTTTCCTCGCCCGCCGCGACCTCGGCAATCCGGCCGCGGGCGGGTCCGAACTGCTCGTCGACCGGCTGGCCGACGGCCTGAGCAAGCTGGGCCACCAGGTCACCCTGCTGTGCGGGGGTCCTGCCGCCTTCCGCGACTACCGCGTGGTGTCGGCGGGCGGCGACCTCGGTCACTATCTGCGCTCGCGCTCCGCCTTCGCCCGGCAGGTCGGCGACTGCGACCTGCTTGTCGAGGTCTGCAACGGCATGCCGTACCTGGCGCCGCTGTGGCACCGCGGTCCCACGCTTTGCCTGGTCAACCACGTCCACACCGACCTGTGGGGGATGCGCTTCCAGGGCGCGCTCGCCCCCGCGGCCCGGCTCGGGCGAAGACTCGAGCACTGGTCGCTCTCGGGAGCCCAGCGCGGCAACCTGCTCGTGGCCGTCTCGCCGTCGACGGCCACCGCCCTGCGCGCGATAGGCGTGGAGCGGGAGCGAATACGGATAGTCCACAACGGGGTCGAAGAACCCGGCCCCCTCCATCCCCGCTCCGACGAGCCGCTGTTCCTCGCGATGGGACGGCTCGTCGAGTACAAGCGCATCGATCTGCTCCTGCGGCTCTGGGAGCGCGTCAGACCCGTCACCGGTGGCCGCCTGGTGATCGTCGGCGACGGTCCCGAACGGGCCCGCCTCGAACAGCTCGCGGGGCCCGGCGTGGAGTTCAGGGGCCATGTCTCCGAGGCGGAGAAGCACCGGCTGCTCTGCGAGGCATGGCTGCTCCTGCACCCCTCGGCGGTGGAGGGCTGGGGCCTGGTCGTCACCGAGGCCGCCACGCGGTTCACCCCCGCGGTCGGCTTCGACGTCCCCGGCATCCGCGACTCCATCGAGGACGGCGTCACCGGGCTCCTCGCCCGCGGCGAGAGTTCCTTCGCCGCCGCCTGGTGCGCCCTCGCACTGAGCGCCGAGCGGCGGACGGCCTTCGGCAAGGCCGCAGGCGAGCGGGCCGCCAGCTTCCGCTGGGCCAACTCCGTACGCGAGTTCCAGACGGTCGCCGCAGAGGCGGTCGCACATCACGCCTCCCAGGGGTCCGCGTGAAGGACCCTTCGCTGCGCCGTTCCCTGACCCTCTTCCGGGCCTTCCTGCGTGAGCAGCAGGAGCCCGAGCGGTGCTACACGCTGCTCGCCCGTGACGCCGCCGACCAGGTCGAGGCGTACGGCACGGTCAGGGACCGGATCGTCGTCGATGTCGGCGGCGGCGGTGGCTACTTCACCGAGGAGTTCCGGCGGCGCGGCGCGCAGAGTTTCCTCTTCGAACCGGACCCGGCGGAGCTCGGCGCCAAGCCCCCCGAGGGCTCGGTCGTCGCCGACGGCTATCTGCTGCCGCTCGCGGACGGCGTCGCCGACGTCACGTTCTCCTCCAATGTCCTCGAGCACGTGGACGACCCGCAGACGTTCCTCAGCGAGATGGTGCGGGTGACCAGGCCCGGCGGCCTGATCTATGTCTCGTTCACCAACTGGTACTCGCCGTGGGGCGGGCACGAGTGGGCGCCCTGGCACTTCCTGGGCGCCGACCGGGCCCGGGCCCGCTATGAGCGGCGTACCGGCAAGAAGGCCAAGCACACCCTGGGCGAGAACCTCTTCGCCCATCACATCGGCCCCACGCTGCGCCAGGTGCGGGCCAGGGACGACGTCTCCGTCGTGTCCGCACGGTCCCGCTACTGGCCGTTCCTGGCCGGCGGCATCACGAAGGTGCCCGGCGTGCGCGAGTTCGCCACCTGGAATCTCCTCCTCATCCTCAGGCGGTGTCCATGACCACGGTCCAGGCCCCACCCCCGGCGGCAGTCCGCCCCACGACTGCCGCCCCGGAACCCGAACGGGGGCCACGCTCCAAGCGCTGGCTGCTGGGGTTCTGGGCCGTTGTGCTCGTGCTCTTCCTCGCCGTCAAACCGGGGCGGATGACGTTCGACACCAAGCTCGGCGTCGCCGTCGACCCCTGGCAGTTCCTCTCCGATCTCGGCCAGCTCTGGCACGACCGGGGCGGCTTCGGCGGGATCCAGGACCAGTACGTCGGCTATGCCTGGCCGATGCTGCCGTTCTACGGCCTGGCCAAGCTCGTCCACCTGCCGGTGTGGCTCGCGGAGCGGCTCTGGCTCTCGCTGATCGTGTCGGTCGCGTTCTGGGGTGCGCTGCGGCTCGCCGAGCGGCTGAAGATCGGCAACAGTGCGAGCAGGCTGCTCGGCGCGGTGGCGTACGCGCTGTGGCCGACGTTCACCGTGGTCGTCGGGTCGACGTCGGCGGCCGCGCTGCCCGGCGCGTTCCTGCCGTGGGTGCTGCTCCCGCTGACGAACGACCGCATCAGCGCGCGTCTTGCGGCGTGCCGCTCCGCGCTCTTCATCCCCTTCATGGGCGGCGTGAACGCGGCGGCGACGCTCGCGTCCCTGCTCCCGGTGGGCCTCTATCTCCTCTCCCGGCCGAACGGACCGCGCAAGCGGAAGCTGATCACCTGGTGGGTTCCGGGAGTGATCCTGGCGACCGCCTGGTGGGTGGTGCCGCTGTTGATGCTCGGCATCTACGGCGAGAACTTCCTTCCGTACGTGGAGAATTCGGCCACCACGACCGGCACGATGTCGGCCACGGAGACGCTGCGCGGCGCCGGCAACTGGGTCGCCTATCTGCACTTCGGCGAGGCCTGGCTGCCCGCCGGATGGACGGTCGCGACGTCCGTGATCGTCGTCGTCTGCTCGGCGCTCGCCGCCGCGCTCGGCCTCGCGGGCCTGGCCCGGCGTGATCTGCCCGAGCGCCGCTGGCTCGTCCTGACGGTCCTTTCGGTCGTCCTGGTCACGCTTGCCGGGTACGGCGGCGCGTTCGGCGCACCCTTCCACGAGACCGTGCAGAGCTGGCTGAACGGCGGGCTCGTCCCCTTCCGCAACATCTACAAGTTCCAGACGGGTCTCGCGCTCGCGCTGGTCTTCGGCCTGATGCATCTGGTGGGCGTGGCCGCGCAGGCGCGCGGGGCGCGGCCGGTGAAGGGCCGCAAGTACGCTCCTCTCATCGCCGCCGTACTCGTCCTTCCCGGGCTCGCGTTCCCCTACCTCAACGGGTCGATCCTGCAGCCCGGTTCGTTCCAGAAGCTGCCCGACTACTGGCAGGCGACGGCCGACTGGCTGGAGAAGTACTCCCCCGACTCCCGCGCGATGGTCGTGCCCGCGACCGCGCACGGCATCTACACCTGGGGCTCGCCCATCGACCAGCCCCTCGACGTGCTCGCCGAGTCCCGCTGGGCCCAGCGGGACTACGTCCCGTTCGGCACGCCCGGCAACCGGCGCGCGATGGACGCGGTGGAGCAGGCGCTCGCCACGGGCGGTGAAGTACCCGGGCTGCGCGACTACTTGACCCGCGCCGGGATGTACTACGTCGTCGTACGCAATGACCTCGACCCCGACCAGATCGGCAACGTGCCGACCGCGACGGTGAAGCGGACCCTGGAGGAGTCGGGATTCGAGCGGGTCACCGGCTTCGGTCCCACCGAGACCGGCGGGAACATCCCCAACGACACTCCGCTCCAGGTCGAGGGCCTGTATCCGCGCGAGCGCGCGGTGGAGATCTACGCCCCCGGCTCGGGCGCACAGCGCCCCGGCCAGGCCGGGATCAAGGCGGTCTCCAACACGGCCGTGGTGAGCGGCGGACCCGAGTCGCTGCTCCCGCTCTCCGCCGACCCCTCGATGCGGGACCGCCCCTCCGTCCTGACGGGCGACAACCACCCGGGGATCGGGGCGCCCGGACTCCAGGCGGTCGGTGACGGACTGCGCCGCGCGGACACCCGCTTCGGCCTGGTCAACAACAACACCTCCTATACGTACGGACCGGGCGAACGCAACGCGAGCGACGCCCTCCAGGAGCCGGGCAAGAAGCCGCACCAGATCCTGCCCACCGACGGGATCGAGCACCAGACGACGGCGCAGCTGCGCGGCGCAAAGTCCGTCACCGCGTCGAGCTACGGCAACTGGCTCTTCCATCTGCCGCAGTACGACCCGGTGAACGCCTTCGACGGGAACCCCGAGACGGCCTGGGCCGAGGGCAGTCCCGGAAAGCCGAAGGGCTCGTGGATCAAGGCCGAGTTCCGGTCCAAGGAGTCGATCCCCTCCTCGATCAAGGTCATCCCGCTGCCGCAGGAGGGCGTGCGGGCCGCGCCCACCAAGGTGCGGGTGGAGACCGAGCAGGGCAGCGCCACCAGCACCCTGCAGCCCGACGGCATGCGGCAGCGGATCAAGTCGCCCGCCGGAGCGTCGAGTTGGCTGAAGATCACGATCCTGGACGCGCAGATCGGGCGTGCGGGTCTCACCGGTGCCGGGTTCTCCGAGATCACCGTGCCCGGTGTGAAGGTGACGAAGCTCCTGAAGATGCCGTCGGACACCGGCGGCTCCTCCAGGGACACCGCTGTCGGCGCCGACGCGACGACGTACTCGATGCACCGCTCGTCGGACCCGAGCGCGCTGTCGCCGGTGAACACCGAGTCGGGCCTGCACCGCCGCTTCACGACGCCCGCCGAGGGCGACTACGAGGTGTCCGCGAGCGCGGTCGCCGTACCGGGCAAGGAGCTCGACAAGCTGCTCTACCAGGTGGCGCCCGAGCAGAAGGACCAGATCATCGCCACCGCCGACTCCACGTCGGGGCTCGGCAGGAGTCTGTCGCCGCGCAATCTGACGGACGGCGACCTGACGACCGGCTGGATCGCCGGCGACACTCCGGTCGTCCATCTGAAGTGGCCGGACAAGCAGGAGATCGACGAGATCGTGCTTCCGGCGGCCGGTGGTCTCTCTACGCGCCCCCAGAAGATCGAGATCAGCTCGCCGGACGGGGCCGCGCTCGCCGGCGTCGACGAGAACGGCGTGGCGCATTTCGCCCCGATCACCACGGACGAGATGACCATCACGATCACCGAGACCGCGCCGCTGACGGTGCACAACCCGGTGGCGGACGCCGAGCTGCAGCTTCCGGTGGGTCTGACCGAGGTGTACGTCCCGGCCCTGGACAAGTACCGCACTCCGCAGCCGGAGGCGTCCGCGACCTTCGAACTCGCCTGCGGCAAGGGCCCGGAGCTCGCCGTCGACGGCAAGCTGTACGCGACGAGCGCCAAGGGCTCGGTGCGGGATCTGGTGGAGCGGCGTCCCATCGAGGTGACGCTCTGCAGCCGGGGCGAGGAGAACACCAATGTGTCGCTCGGCTCCGGCGAGCACACCGTCGAGGCCGGTGACGCGGGTCCGCTGACCCTGATGGACGTCTCGCTGACGCAGGGCACGCCGGGCGCGATCGACCGGAAGTCCCGCTCCCTGGACATCAAGGACTGGCTCGGCGACCGGCGCGAGGTGTCGGTCGGCTCGGGCGCGGCCTCGTATCTCTCGACGTACGAGAACATCAACGACGGCTGGAAGGCGACGCTGAACGGCGAGGAGCTCTCGTCGGTACGCCTCGACGGCTGGCAGCAGGGCTGGCTGATCCCCAAGGGAGAGGGCGGCACCGTCAAGCTGACCTACGAGCCCTCGCGTGTCTACGAGATCGGCCTGATCGGCGGTGGCGTCGGGGTGCTCGCCCTGGTCGCCCTGGTCCTGATCCGGCGCCGCGAGCCGAACCCGGAAGGCCCGGACACGGCACCGCCCGCGCCCGGACTCGTCCTCGGCGCGGTCGCGCTGACGCTGGTCGCCGCGGTGATCGCGGGCTGGTTCGCGCTGATCGTGCCCGCGCTCGCCCTGCTTGCCTGGCGCCGCCACGCGCTGCTCGTGCCGCTCGCCTTCGTGGCGATGGCCGGGGCGGGCATCGCGGCGGCCATCGGTGCGGGCGAGCCGGTCGCTTCGGACGAGGGGGCGTTCGGTCCCGCGGCCCAACTCCTGGCGCTCATCGCGCTGTTCGCGGCGCTGGTGAGTGTGGGGTCCGCTTCGGGGGCTGCTGTGCCTGCGGCTGCGGCTGCCGGGCCTGGGGGTCCTTCCGGTCCTGACGGTGGCGGCCCCGACTCGCCCGGCGGCCCCGGCAGCGGCGGCGCGACGCCATGGGGCCCGCCGCCCCAGGCCGCCCCGCCCGCGGCTCCCCCGCCGGCTCCGGACCCCTCGACGGGACCCCTCCCGCTGGGGCCCGACCGGGACCTGGGCACCCAGCCGCTGCCGCGCCGCAAGCGCGGGGAGAGCGGGCCGGGGGCTGATGCGGGTGACGGCGGGAACTCGGGGCAGGCGACCGGGAGCGAGCCGTCGGGGAACGAGTCGTCGGAGGGTGAGCCGCAAGCCGCCAGTTCGACCATCTCCGCCCGAGGGCCCGCTTCCGCACAGCCGGAGCCCGCCCCGCCGGGCACGCGGACCACACGGTTCAGGCGGCGCAGGCCGAAGGCTTCGGGCGGGTTCGCGGCGACCGCGGCCCCGACAGGCCCGGGGGAGGACACCGAGCGATGACCGCACTCGACCAGCCGGCACGTCACGCGGACGGACCCGAACGGCGGCCGAAACGCGTGCCGTTCCCCGTCGTCGACGAGGTCGCAAGGCACTGCCTCCAGGAGGAGGAGCCGGAGACGGTGCACATCGAGGTGCACCTGCCGGGCACCCCGGACCCGGCCCGGCTCAAGGCCGCGTTCACCGAGGCCCTGCGCCGCCACCCGCGCATCCTGATGCGGGAGGCGCGGGGGCCTTGGTACCGCCGCCGCTACGAGTGGGAACTGACGGCGGAGCCGGACGTCGAGGTCGTCACGTTCCCGCCGCCGGAGCGGGACGCGCTGAAGAAGGCCCGCATACGCTCCCTCTCCGACTCGCCGCCGCTGTCGGCCTCACCTCCGATCCGGATGGAGGTGATCGCTTCCGGGGAGGACGGCAGTATCCAGCCCGTCCGGCGTTTGAGGACGAACTCGGCGGAGCCGGTGACAGACGGCCACCTCGATGCCGGTACCCCCGACGGCTCAGGGCGCCCCGCCAGAGCCAGCGTTCTTTTTCTCACCATCAACCACACCGCCCTCGACGGCCCCGCCTGCCTCCGCGTGCTCGCGACCGCCGCCGAGCTGTACGGCGGCCAGGACAACTCCCCTGCCGCTCCTCCCCCATTGCGTACGGCCCCGTCGCCCGCCCCCGAGGCGGAACGGGCTCCCGTCGACGCGCCTTCCGGGTGGGCACCCCCCGCCCGGGTGTCCAAGGGGACGCCCGAGCCCTCCCCGGGCAACGGCATGCTCGTCGCGGAGCTTCCCGTGCCGCACCGGCCCAAGGGCGCGCCCTTCACCGTGAACGACCAGCTCATGGTGGCGACCGCGCTGATGATCGCGCACTGGAACCGGGAGCACGGCTCGCGCCCCCGGCCGTTCCGGATCACCATGCCCGTGGACGACCGGCCGCGCGACATGGAGATGCCGATCGGCAACGGCACCCGGCTCGTCGAAGTCCCCTTCAGCGCGGGCGAGTTGACCGGGAAGGAATGGGGACCCGAGGAAATCGGCGCACTGCTGCGGCGCACCTCCGAGCGCACCCGCGCCCTCAAGGCCCTCACCCGGCCCCAACTCGGCCACGGAGCCGCCCTGTTGACCTCCCCCGTGCTTCCCGTCACCGTCCGGGCCGCCCTCACCCGCGGCCTGCGCAGAGCCGCCGGGCCCTGGACCTCCACCACGCTGCTCAGCAACATCGGCCGTGTGCCGTACCCGCTCGACTTCGGTGACGCGGGACGCGCGTACGCCGTCTGGTTCTCCGCGCCCGCCCGCCTTCCGCGCGGTCTGACCGTGACCACCGCGTCCACCGCGGGCCGCCTCCATCTCGCCCTGCGCTGGTCGAAGACGCTGCTCAGCCACGGCGACGGGGCCCATCTGCGGGACCTCTTCGAGCACTATCTGCACGCCACGGAGGAGGGCACATCGTCATGACAGCGCCCACCAGGTCCACCAGGTCCACCAGCAGCGCCTCCCGCGATCTGCGGGACTTCTACGAGGACCCGTCCGTCCCGGTCGCGTCCGGCGACGCCCGCAGCCTGCGCCAGGCCCGGATGCTCGCCGACGCCCTGGGCCCCGCCACGTCGCGCACCGCCGTCGTCCTCGACATCGGCTGCGGCGACGGCACCGCGGCGGCGGCCGCGGCCCCGTTCCTCGCGGGGCACCGCGTCATCGGCGTCGACTGGTCGCAGGACGCCCTCAAGCGCGCCCACTCCCATCTCTCGTACGTCGTACGCGGTGAACTCACCGACGGCGGCCTGCCGTTCGCGGACGGCTCGGCCGACGCCGTGCTGTTCAGCGAGGTCATCGAGCATCTCGTGGACCCCGACAGCGCGCTCGACGAGTTGCGCAGAGTCCTCAGGCCGGGCGGCCATCTGATGCTGTCCACGCCGAACCTCGCCGCCTGGTACAACCGCGGGCTGCTGCTCGCCGGGGTGCAGCCCGTCTTCTCCGAGGTGAGCCTGCGCGGCATCCACGGCCGCCCCGGCACCGAGGTCGTCGGGCATCTGCGGCTCTACACCGCGCGCGCCCTGCGGGAGTTCGTCGCCGCGTCCGGCTTCGACGTCGTCCGCGTCGCGGGCGCGCCCTTCCATGGCGTACCACGACCACTCCGCGCCCTGGACCGGCTCGCCTGCGCCGTGCCGAGCGCCTCGTCGATCCTGCTGCTGCACGCCCGAAGGACCTAGAGCCATGTGGTGGGGTGTGGCCGCCGCCCTGCTGGCGAACGTGCTCTACAGCACCGGGTTCGTCCTGGAGAAACGGGCCCTGACCGCGATGCCGTCCGTCAGCGTGCGAAGGCCGGCGCGGCTCCTGATGCAGGTCATCAGCAGCCCGCTGTGGATCGGCGGATCGCTGGCGCTCGCCGCCGGGTTCGGCGCGCAGCTCGCCGTCTACCGGACGCTGCCGATCGCCGCCGCGCAGGGCATCTTCGTATCCGGACTCGTCCTTCTGCTGCTGCTCTCCTCCAAGCTGCTCGGCGAGCAGACCTCCGGACGCGAGCGGTACGCCGTCGGGGCCATCCTGGCCGCGCTGCTCATGGTGGTGCTCTCGCTGCGGGAGGGCTCGGACACGGTGAGCCGCAGCGCGCCCGTGCCGCTGGTCCTCGCCGTCTGTCTGCCCTCGCTCGCGGCAGGGGTCCTGCTGTACGGATCGGCCGAGCGCCGGGCCAGGCACCGGCACCGGCTTCCGACGACCGGCGTCGAGTACGGGGTGGCCGTCGGGCTGCTCTACGGCGTGAGCTCGCTCGCCATCAAGGGCGTGTCCAGCTATCTGACGACGGAGGGGCTCGGCTCGGCGCTGCTCGATCTGCTGAGCTCCCCGTATCCGTATCTCCTGCTCTTCACCGGCGCGTTCGGCCTGGTCATGTCGCAGGCGGCGCTGCAGCGCTGCCGGGCCTCGCTCATCGTCCCCGTGTGCACGACGGTCACCGCGCTGTTCACCGCCGTGCTCGGGACCCTCGCCTTCGGCGAGCCGCTGCCGGAGGAACCGCTGCGGCTCGCCCTGCGCATCGCGGGCACGGCGCTCGCGGTGTCCGTACTGCTCGCCATGCCCAAGCACGACCCCCGACCCGAACCGCCTGCCCAACCCCCCACCCCCACCAAGGAGCTGACCAGCTGATGAACCCCGAAGACCCGCTGCTTAAGATCCTCGCGTGCCCGCTGGACAAGGGCCCGCTGCACCTCCTTGAGCCCGAGGGACCCCTCGTGCCGGAGGAGGTCCTCTACAACCCACGGCTGCGCCGCCGCTACCCGATCATCGACGGCATACCGCAGCTCCTCCCCTCCTCCGGCGAGCAGATACCGGAGGACGAGCACGAGCAGCTCCTGAAGCGGATCTCGCCGTGACGGGGCCCGACAAGACCGCGGCGGGGCCCCACAAGACCGTCGCCGCCCGCCTCGCCCCGCACCTTCCCGCCCGGCTGATCGGCGCCCTGGCCCGCTTCGTCTACCCCCGCTTCGAACCGGAGCTCGCCCGGCTCGGCGACCTCTGCCCGCGCGGCTGCGCCACGGCGGTCGACGTCGGCGGCTGGTACGGCCCGTGGTCGCGGCGCCTGGCGTCCCGCGCGCGCCGCGTGGTGACCGTGGAGCCGGTGCCGCATCTGGCCCGCCTCCTGGAGGACTCCACGCCCGGCAACGTCCGGGTGATCCAGGCCGCGGCCACCGACCGTCCCGGCACGGCGCGCCTCTGGCTGCCGCGCGGCGACCGGGGCGACCGGGGCGTCTCCTCGCTCATCCGCAGGGACATCCACGCGAAGGCGGTCGACGTACCCTGCCTGACGCTCGACGGACTCGGTCTGCGCGACGTCGACTTCATCAAGATCGACGTGGACGGCAATGAGCTCCAGGTCCTTCGCGGCGCGCACGATCTGCTCACCCGCGACCGCCCGGCGCTCTTCATCGAACTGGAGTCCCGTATCCAGCCGATCACCCCGATCGTCGACCTGCTCACCCGGCACCACGGCTACCAGGGCTGGGTCCTGCCGCACGACACCTGGCTGCCGCTGGAGGGCTTCGACCTGGAGGCGCACCAGCACGACACGGCGTACGTCGTCTCGCAGGGACTGCTGCGCAGAGCCCTCACGCCCCGGCACCCCCGGTACGTCAATTCGGTGCTCTTCCTTCCCGGCGGCCGCCGCCCGGGAGGCGCCGCGGTGCGCGACCATGGAGCCCATGTCCGCTAGCTCCGCCTCCGGCTCCTCACCGAAGCCCACCGGCCCGTTCACTCCGCTCGACTTCCAGCTGGTCCTGTTGCGCCGCATGGCCGACCACAACCCGGACCTGGTGGAGGAGGCCCGCCACGAGCTCGGCGTCTCCATCGCGGACATGCGCGAGGCCAACCGCCGCTGGCAGGCGATGACCCGCTCCCCTCGCGCACGGGGTTCGGCCTCCCGTTACCGCTCGGTGCTCGGCCCACCGGTCGCCACCGTGCCCCGCCGCATCGGCGACCTGGAGTGCGAGGCCCTGCTGTGGCCGGTGCCGCTCTGGCCCACCCTGCGCTTCGAGGTGCTGCTCGCACCGAACGGCGCGGCCTGGAACGAGTGGCTGGTCCGGGCTCCGGACACCCCCGGACCCGAACTGCGTACGGTGGACGACCTCTCCCCCTGGTCGTGCACGGTCGACGAGGCCGCCCGCGCGTTCGCCCCGGCCCGCCCGATGGAGGGCACGGCACCGACGCGCTGGCGGCTCGTCTTCACGGCTCCCGACGGTTCGGGTCAACCACGGCGCTGCGTCGCGGAGTTCACCTGGGGCCTGCTCCAGCGGGTGTCGTTCCCGGACGGCGCCTGAGGCCTGACGAGTGCCACCGCGAGGGCCGACGCCACCAGCAGCGCGCTGACCCACAGCGGCGAGCGGTAGCCGAGCCCCGCGCCGAGGGCGAGTCCGCCGCCCACCGGTCCGATCGCCGCGCCCACGTTCAGCGCGGCCGTGGCGAAACCGCCCGCCAGCGTGGGGGCGCCGGTCGCGGCGTACAACACCTGGGTGATCAGCGCCGAGCCGACGCCGAAGGACAGCGCGCCCTGGACGAGGACGAGCAGGACCGCGGCCACCGGGTTCCCCGCGGTCAGCGCGAAGAGCACCCAGCCTGCGAGCAGCGCCAGCCCGCCGCAGAGGAGGAAGGGCACGGGCCGTACGTCCGCGAAGCGCCCCGCGAGGGTGACCCCGACGAACGACCCCACGCCGAACAGCGCGAGCAGGACGGGCACCCAACTCTCCTCGAAGCCGGTGACGTTGGTGACGAGCGGCGCGAGGTAGGTGAACGTACAGAAGGTGGCGCCGTTCACCAGCGCCGCCAGGAGCAGCGTCACCAGGAGCCGCGGCGCGCGCAGCGACCGCAGCTCGCCGCGTGCCCCGGTGACCGCGATGTCGGGGGCGCCGGCCGGCACGGACCGCAGGATGGCGACGACGGCGGGCACCGAGACCAGCGCCACCGCCCAGAACGCCGACCGCCACCCCCAGTACTGCCCGAGCAGCGCACCGCCGGGCACACCCGCGACGCACGCGATGGTGACCCCGCCGAGCAGGGCGGAGGTGGCCCGCCCCTTGGCGTCCGGCGCGACCATGCCGGTGGCGGCGACGAGCGCCACGGCGAGGAATCCCGCGTTGGCGAGCGCACCGACGACACGCGTCGCGAGCAGCACCGCGAAGCTGCTGGTCAGCGCCCCGACGACATGGACGAGCAGAAAGGTCACGAGAAAGCCGAGCAGCGCGTTCCGGCGCGGCCAGCGGCGGCTGAGGACGGCCATCAGCGGGGCACCGACGACCATCCCCACGGCGAATGCCGAGGTGAGGGTGCCCGCGGTGGACAGGGACACGTTCAGATCGGCGGCGATGTCGGGGCCGAGACCCGAGAGCATGAACTCGGATGTGCCTTGCGCGAAAACGGCAAGTCCGAGCATGTAGATGGCAAAGGGCATGAAGGTACTCCGCGAAAGGGAGCGCCCCGAAGGGGCGCGGGGAACTGCGTCACCAGCCACGACGCACCCGCAGAGGGCGGTCGGCATCAACAGAACTACTGGGCCACCGGACATGCCGGGCCGGTGGCTAGCTTCTGTCGGACTCGGGGCTGGACATGGCGGCAGGCTATTCACGCCTCACACGCCACGTCCACCCGATTAACTCGCGGCGGTAAGGATCTCCTCCGTCACCGCTGCCAGCGAGCCGGGGTGAAGGTCGATGAAGAGATTCGGCTCGACGAGTTCAAGCTCCATGACGCAGGGGTTCCCGCTCTCGTCGTCGATGAGGTCCACACGGGCGTAGAGCAGCTCCGGCGCACCGGGAATCACGGCCAACGCCCGCTCGGCGACGTCGAGTTCGGCAGCGGTAGGCACCCACGTCCGCAGATCGGGGTGCGGCATCTTCTCATCGTCATAGGCCACCCCCGGCGCAAGCACCGCACCCTTCTGAACGGCGTGCAGGAACCGCCCGCCGACAAAGACGAGAGCACGCTCGCCGGTCTCGTCTATGCGAGGCATATACGGCTGCACGATCGCGGAGAACCCGTCCTCGTGCATCTTCGCGACATGCTTCGACGCGGCCTCGTGCTCACCCGCCCCGTACCGGGCCGCGAGGCGCGCGCCCGCCCCGGACGTGGGCTTGACGACGAACTCGCCGCCGCCGTCCGGGAACTCGACCGGGTCGCCGGCCGCCAGAAACCGGGTGGGCACGACGGGCACCCCCGCGTCCGCCAGCTCCCCCAGGTACCGCTTGTCGGTGTTCCACCGCACCACGGACGCCGGGTTGGCGAGGACGGTGAGCCGCGCGACGCGTCCCGCCCAGGCCAGGAACTCGGCGGCGCGCCAGCTGTAGTCCCAGGTCGACCGGATGACGACGAGGTCGAACCGCTCCCAGTCGACCCGGGGATCGTCCCAGGTCACGGTGGCCACGTCAGCCCCCGCTTCTCCGAGCGAGCGCGCGAGCTCGGGGAGATCACGGTCGATGCCGGTCTCCAGCTGGATGCTGCTGGTGACCAGCGCGATCGTGGGGCGGTCGGGTGACACGGAGGCCTCCTGGGTTCGGTTGTGCGCACCGCAGGCTAACAACCGCTCGACGTGCACCCGACAACGCCCATGCCCAGGTCACCGGGGTGCTGCGACCAGGCCCGCCTCGTACGCGATGATCACCAATTGCACCCTGTCGCGGGCGCCGAGCTTGGCGAGCAGCCGGGTCAGATAGGTCTTGGCGGTGGCGACGCTGATGGTGAGTTCGGCGGCGATCTCCGTATTGGAAAGACCGCTGCCGACGAGGGTGAGGACCTCGCGTTCGCGGTCGGTGATGCCGGTGATCGAGCCCCGGGGCCTGGCGTCCTTGGCGGGGCGTTCGGCGAACTCCTTGATGAGGCGGCGGGTGACGCCCGGGGCGATCAGACCGTCTCCGGCGGCGACCACGCGGACCGCGGCGAGGATGTCGTCGAGCGCCATGTCCTTGACGAGGAACCCGGCCGCGCCCGCGCGCAGCGCGCCGTACACGTAATCGTCGTCGTCGAAGGTGGTCAGGACGATGACGTGGGTCTCCGCGCTCGGCCCTGTGGTGATCAGGCGGGTGGCCTCGATGCCGTCCATGCCGGGCATGCGGATGTCCATCACCACGACGTCCGGGCGGATTGCCTCGGTGAGCCGGACCGCCTCGGTGCCATTGCTCGCCTCGCCGGCGACCTCGATGTCGGGGGCCTCGGTGATGACCATGCGCAGGGCGGCGCGGACGAGGGGCTGGTCGTCGACGAGCAGGACGCGTACGACGCGTGCGGGGGCCGGGCTTCGGGGCACTGGACTCTCCATGCTCATCGGACGCCCGCCGGGACAGGAAGCCGGGCCGCCACCCGGAAGCCGCCCCCGGGGCGGGGTGCGGCGCTGAACTCGCCGTGCAGCAGGCCGACTCGCTCGCGCATGCCGAGCAGTCCGTAGCCGCCGGGGGTGGTGGCGTCGTGGCCGCGCCCGGCGTCGGTCACCTCGATGGCGAGCTCGTCCTCGCGACAGTCGACGGAAACTTGGCAGGACGCGGCACCCGCGTGGCGTACGACGTTGGTGACGGCTTCCTGGATGATCCGGTACGCCGATACGTCGATCTCCGGTGGCAGCGGCCGGAGTTCGCCGGTCCACCGCACGTCGACATGGACGCCGGCGGCCGTCGTCGTCTCGGCGAGCCGGTCGACGGAGGCGAGGCCGGGCTCCGGACCAAGGGGGGCGTCCGCCCCCTCCGGTTCCGCGTCGCGCAGGGCGCCGAGCATGCGGCGAAGCCCGGAGAGGGTCTCGCGGCCGGTGGCCTCGATGGCGGTCAACGCCTCGCGGGCTCCGGCCGGTTGGGTCTCGATGACCCGGCTTGCCGCGCCCGCCTGGAGGGCGATGACGCCGATGCTGTGGGCGACCATGTCGTGCAACTCCCGTGCAATACGCAGCCGTTCCTCGGTGACGGCCTGCGTGGCGGCCTGGGCGCGCAGACCGTCGGCGTACGCGCGGGCCTGATGCACCGAGTTGCCGATGAGCCAGGCGGTGACCGCGGTCAGCGCAATGTACGGTTCCGCCGCGGTCCCGTCGTCCCGCCCGAAGCCGAGCAACTCCCTCGGGGCCCAGAGGGCGAAGAGCGCACCGAACGCCATGCCACCGGCGATCAGCGAGGTCCTGCGCGCGTGCCCTGCGGCGACGAACCCGAGGGCGACCGTCACCGGCACAAACGCCATGGGCACCACCTCGGTCTGCCGCCAGGCGACCATCGTGCCGCCCGTACCGGCGATCACCAGAGCCATGGCGGTCAGCGGCCACCGCCGCAGCACGGCGCAGCCCGCGAGGGCCAGGGCGGTGGCGAGAAGCAGCGCGAACTGCGCCCAGAGCTCGTCCATGCCATGCCGCGGGTACGAGTACGAGACGTCCTGCCCGGGCGGCAGCACGACGTACTCGGCGAGCGGATACACGGTCACCGCCGCCCACGTCACACCCACCCAGACACCCACGGGCATGCGCTTGAGCAGGGGCAGACGCGGCTTGGCTGACATGCGCAGATCGTAGCCACGGGGGGCACGGCAGGTCATCGGACCGTGGCTGTACGACCAGGGTCGACACCGGCCGCCCGCCGCCCCGATCAGCGAGCCTCCGCCACGAGCCGCAGCACGGCCCCGAGCCCCCGCACGGACCCCGGCGCCGCCCCGCCCGGCAGCACATAGGACCGCAGGCCCGCGCCCGCCGCTCCGCCGTCCTTGGCGGGGTGGTCGCCGACCATCAGGGTGTCGGCCGGGGCCACGCCGAGTTCCGCGCAGGCGTGGCCGAAGAGGAGCGGGTCCGGCTTCTCCGTGCCGTGTTCGTACGAGTGGACCCAGCTCGAGAAGTAGCCGTCGAGGCCGTGCCGGGCGAACGTGGCCCGCAGGTCCCAGCCGACGTCGCTGACGATGCCGAGCGCGATGCCCCGCGAGGCGAGCGCGGCCAGGGTGCGCTCGGCGTCCGCGTACGGCAACCAGTGCTCCGGGGAGCGGAGTTGCTCGTAGAGGGTGCCGGCGTGCGGGGCGAGGGCCTGGGCGGAGGCGTACCAGGTGGTGAACGCGTGGCGGTGGGCCTCGGACGAGACGTCACGGGCGTGCTGTGCCGCCACGACCGCCGGATCGGTGAGGCCCTTCTCCAGGGCCGCGAGGATGGCGTCCATCGTGGGCTCGTCCACCGGGCCCGGCAGTGCGGCGCGGATGCGGTCGGCGTACGGGGCGACCTGGAAGAGCGTCCCGGAGAAGTCGAAGAGCACCGCGCGGGGCGGGGTGACGGGCATCGGGGCGGTGGCCCGGATCGGGCCCTCCGGGCCGCACACGGGCGGGAGTTGGGGAGCTGGCATCCGGCTTTCCTATCGCGCGCCGGGTAAGCCCGCGATCAGCACACGGAGACACCGGCGCCCTGTGGGGGCGGGGCGCCGGTGTCGTTCATGGGGTCAGAGGATGAAGACGCTCTGAGCCGTTTCCGTGTAGTAGGTCTCGCCGGGGTAGACGAGCCACTCGACCGGACCCGAGCAGTCGGGGCCGCTGTGGACCTCGGCGATCGCGTCCGTGTGGTTGGTCACCGATGACGGGAACCAGTCGACGGGGTAGCAGCCGCTCGGGTCGAGATACGCGTTGCCGTTGATGGCCAGGACGCCTTCCGCGGCGTACGCCGAGCCCGACATCCCGAGTGTCAGAGCCGCCGCTGCCACCATCGCCCCCAGCGTCATGGCCATGCGTCGTCGTCGCATCATGAGTGAGATCCCCTCCGCCGCACGGGCCGCTCCCTGCGCGACCCGCTCGAGTCACCTAAAGTAGGCGATCAGGCACGCCACGTATCCGGCGCGCGGTGGCACATCCCCGCGGCACGTGCGCCGTTCACTTCCCTTCACCGCATGGTCACGGCACAGTCGCACCATCACCATCAGAGCTCCCAACTGCGCCATCTGCAACGGGAGTTCGTATGATGCGGGCCATGGCAAGTCACGGGGATCTCATAGCGGGGCGCTACCGCATCACCACACCGCTCGGGCGCGGCGGCATGGGCACGGTCTGGCGGGCGAAGGACGAACTACTGGGGCGCGCCGTCGCGGTGAAGGAGCTGCACGTCGACGCGGGCCTCTCGCCCGCCGACGCCGAGAGCCGGCGCGAGCGCACGCTGCGGGAGGCGCGCTCGGTGGCGCAGGTGAGGCATCCGGGCATCCTGGTCCTGCACGACGTCGTGCAGCACGACGGGCAGCCGTGGCTGGTGATGGAGCTGATCGACGGCAGATCGCTCGCCGACCGGATCGCCGTGGACGGCCCGGTGCCGCCCGCCGAGGCCGCCCGGATCGGTCTTGCGTTGCTCGCCGCGCTACGCGCCGCCCACGCGGCGGGCGTCCTGCACCGCGACCTCAAGCCTGCGAACGTACTCCTGGAAGCGGCCACGGAGCGCGTCGTGCTCTCCGACTTCGGGATCGCCCAGGTCGACGGGCAGACGACGCTGACCGAGACGGGTGCCTTCGTCGGCTCGCCCGAATACACCGCCCCTGAGCGCATGTCGGGCAAGCGCACCGGCCCGGAGTCCGACCTGTGGTCCCTCGGCGTGCTGCTCTGCGCCGCCGTGGAGGGCGAGTCGCCGTTCCACCGCGACTCGGTGGCCGGGGTGCTGCACGCCGTGGTGATGGACGAGATCCAGGTGCCGGAATCCGCCGGTCCGCTGACTCCTGTCGTACGGGGACTGCTTGAGCGGGATCCGGCACAGCGGCTCGGTGCCGACGAGGCCGAGCAGGCGCTGCGGGGTTTCCTCGTGGAGGAGCGGATGCCGACCGTGCCCCGCACTCCGGTGGCCCGCAGACCCGCGGCGCCGCCCCCGTCCGACGACGCGATCGTGCTCGGCGCCGCCCCCGCACCCGCCGCACGCCCCCGGATCCGGACGGCACTCCTGGCCGGCGCCCTGGCGCTCGCGCTCGCCGCGGGCGGCACGGGCGCGTGGGTCATGACGCGGGACGACTCCAGCAACACGAAGACGGACGCCACGGGGAGCGGCGGGCCTGCTGGCAAGGTGAGCGAGAAGCCGGAGAGCGCGAAGCCGTCGAAGACTCCGACGAAGAAGCCCTCCAAGAACCCCGACAAGCCGAAGAACCCCGGCAAGAAGCCGACCATCGACCCCAAGCCGTCCGCCGACGGCACCGGCAGACCCACCCCCGCCGGGACGAAGACCCCCTCCAAGCCCGCCGAGGACCCCGCCCCCGCGGGCTATCGGACGGTCAACGACCCGACGGGGTTCACGATGGCGACGCCCACCGGCTTCCTCCGCTCCAACGAACCGCCCCGCGTCTTCTACAACTCGGCGGACAACGCCTTCCGCATCGGCGTCCACCCCCAGCCCCTGGACCCGGACGGCCCCCTCGCGGTGATGCAGCAGGCCCACGAGGACGGCCCTTCGGACTACCCCGGCTACCGCGACGGCTCGGTGCGCAAGACCACGCACAACGGCCGCCCCGCCGCCGTCTGGGAGTTCACCTGGGACGGCGGAGCCGGTGACGGCGGGCCGCGCCGCACCTACGACCTGAGCTGGGACGAGGGCGGCAAGATGTACGACCTGTGGGTCTCCGCGCCCGCCGGGCGTGCGGCGGCGGGCGAGCGCCACTTCATCGAGGCGCACCAGTCCTTCACCCTGGGCGGCTGACCCAAGCGCTCAGGCCTTCCCCTCCAGCAACACGGACCGCAGCGTGGGCACATGGCTGTGCTCCGGGTCCCGCACCGCGGTGATCAGGGTGACCGTCCCGGCGTCCGCGAGCTCCCGCAGATGCAGGATCGCGTCCTGCTGCTCCGGTCCTTCGAGCTCGGCGCGGTAGCGGCGCGCGAACTCCTCGTACTCGTCCCGGTGCTGATGGAACCACGTGCGCAGCGCGCTGGACGGCGTGACCTCCTTGGGCCATTCGCTGATGACGGCGAGTTCCTTGGAGACGCCTCGCGGCCACAGGCGGTCCACCAGGACGCGTACGCCATCGGCTTCGTTCGGCGGGTCGTACACGCGGCGCACGGGGAACGGCTGGGTCTCCATGCCCCCATCGTCGCGCCCCGCGCGGCCGCTCCTTCACCGGCGCGGCGGCAGCTTCACCCGAAGGCTGTAGAGGCGGGTGATCTGCTGCGGGAGTTCGTTGTCGTCGCTGACGAGCAGCAGCCGCAGCGCGCCGTGACCGCCGCGGCCGGTCACCGCCATGCCCTCGATGTTGTCGATCAGCGGATTGTTGCCGGGCGGCAGGTTCGAGGGTGCGCCCATGGAGGGGCAGTCGGCGAGATCGGCAAGGAGCGTCTTGCGCATCACGCGCGTGTCCCCGTCCAACTGCTCCACCGCGCCGGTCTCCTCGGCGCCGCGCACATCGGCGACGTACAGCCGTACGGAGATCATGAAGTCCGGCGTGAAGCCGCGCTCCAGGACGAGAAGGCGGCCGTCCCCGGCCGGCGCGAGCTCGACCAGACCCATGCCGGGGTCGACGGCGTACCCGTACTGCGGCCCGATGCCGAACTCGCCGCCGTACTCGCCGCCGTGCGCCTTGCGTTGCCAGGTCTGTACGCGGTTCAGGGTGCGCCCTGCGGCGTCCGTGCCGTCGCCGGCCAGTGGGCCCTCCATCCCCGCGACCAGGGTGCGTCCGCCGGGCAGCAGGGTGAGGCTCTCGAGGGTCCGGTTCTGCCGGGCGCGGCCCGCCGGGGCCACCCGGAGAGGGTCCGGGACCGGTAAACGGCCCGTGAGGGTGGTTCCGTCCTCGTCGTAGCGGAGGACGGAAGGGGCCCGCTCGTCGGCGACCAGGCGGCTGCCGTCGCGGTCCGTGACGAGCCCTTCCGAGTCGAGCACCGCGCCCGTCGCGTCGACCAGCGGCACGAACCCCGTGGCGCGCGGTTCGCCCCCGCGCAGATCGAGCGCGAAGAGCGCCGAGCGGTCGGAGACCGCGGTCACGCCGCCGTCCCGCTCGACACTGAGCGCCGAGAGGCCCCCCACCATCCGGCCGTCGACGGTGGTCTTGTTCAGGGCGTCCGAGTAGCCGGAGACGGACACCCTTGGGGAGCAAGCCGCGCGGTCGGCGGAAGCGGGAGCGGCGGGAGCGGCTCCCGTCGTCAGGAGTGCGGAGGTCGACGCCACCGCGAGCACCGTTCTACGAAATCGCATGAGCAGCCCCTTAATTGACGGGGTGTCAGTACAGCAGCCGGTCCCGAAAATGCGAACAAGGGAGCAGGTGTTCCCTGGAACAGGTGATCGTCGCCTCAGGGATTGCATGTGACGCATGTGATTGACGATGATTACGGAACGCAAGCGACGGGCTGCAGACCGTAGTTGCCGCGTTCCCGGTCCATGTCCCATACGAGGTCCGGGAGTTGGAAGAAGACCTGAGCACGTCCCACAAGGAGAAGCACCACCATGAACCTCATCACTGACGTCGTCGCCGGTATCGCCCACTTCCTCGGCTGGCTGGTCTGACGTCACCCGGAGTTCGCACGGCGATGCCGCCTCCCCCGTCCCACGGGGAGGCGGCATCACCGTGTCAGCGGTCAGCGCGTCGGATCCGGATAGAAGTCCCGCGCACCGCCCTTGCCGTCCTTCGCCTTGCCGAGCAGGCTCGCCGGGTACTCGATGAGCCAGTAGCTCGCCGTGCCGACGGCCAGCGCGACCGCGAGCACGATCAGCGCCGCGAAGGGGAAACCGGCCTGACTCGTCGGCACCAGACCGGACTTGATGAGCCACAGCATCACCGGCTCGTGCCAGATGTAGAGGCTGTAGCTGATGAGCCCGACCGCCGTCACCCAGCGCGCCCGCAGCACGCCGTGCCAGCGCACCTGCTCGCCCGCCCTGACCTGCAGCGTGGCGTAGAGCAGCGTGAACCACAGCACGGCCGCGATCGGGTGGTAGTAGGTGTGCGCGAAGTTCTCCGGGTCGGAGAGGTACGACAGGGCGTAGAGCCCCGCGAGCGCCCCCGCCGAGAGCGGCACCGTCGCCCGCGCGCTCAGCCGGCCCCGCTCACCAAGCGCCACGAGCAGCACCGCGAGCGCCATGCCCGCGGCGAAACCCCCGAAGCGGGCCTGCGGACCGAAGTACACCGGCCAGTTGGTGTGCGGCACCCCGACGACGTAACGCGCGACGGAGATCCAGACCACCGGCAGGACGAACAGCGCCGCACACCCCGAAGCGCACACCGCGACACGGGCCCGCCGTGTCGAGAGCCTCCGGCACGCCCGCACCGCCAGCGGGCCGAGCGCGATGAGCGCCAGGTAGAAGGCGACCTCCAGGGAGAGGGACCAGGTGGGGCCGAGGGTGTAGAAGATCCGCTCCTGGTCGAAGATGTGCGTGAACGTGAGGTGTTCGACCAGGTCCCGCCAGTCCCCCGGCAGGGTCGGATTGCGGCTCGCCCAGACGACGAGGACCGCGAGGAAGTACAGCGGCAGGATGCGGATCGCCCGCCGGAAGAGGAAGTTCCGGCCGGTGCGGATCGTGCCGCCGTCGATGGCGGCGCGGGCGTACGACAGCGTGAGCAGATACGCGGACATCACGAAGAAGAGGTCGATCACCTCCAGTGAGATCAGCGCGCCCAGCCAGGGACTGTCGACGGGCGGGTGCGCGCCCGCGGCGTCGTAGGTGTACCACTCCTGCCATATGTGGAAGAGGACCGTGCTCAGGGCGGCGAGGCCGCGGTATCCCTGGAGTTCGAGCGCACGGCCGCGGGACGGGCGTGGAGCGGGAGGCGCCGGCCTGGGCGGGGTGGCCGTAAGGGGGGTGAGGGTGCTGGTCATGCGCGCACCGCCGGTTCGGCCGCATCGGGGGCGGCGGCGGCCCGTGGCGTGACCCGCCACTGCCGGTCGCCGAGCGCCTCCTTCAGGTGCGCCTGGCGCGCCACCATGTTCTTGAAGTGGCTGTAGAAGAACGTGGAAACCAGCAGATAGCGCCAGAACCACCGCTTGCGGCGGCGCAGTTCGGGCACCGCGAGCCGCCAGGCGAAGGCGGCCTGCACCACCCCGGCGGACATCGTGACGGCCGCCGCCATCAGGCAGACAGGCACCGCCCAGTCGAGCCGGTCCGCACCGCCCGCGCGCCAGGCGGCGTGCGCCAGGATCGGCAGGATCTGCAGCGTCAGCCACGGCTGCACCTCGCGCCAGCCGAGCAGCACGAACAGGCCCGTCTTCTGGCGCCGCGAGAACACCGGCGAGCGCAGCGCGCCCCACAGATGCCGCAGCGACACCTGGAGCCAGCCCTGCGCCCAGCGCGAGCGCTGGTTCCACAGCGGCCGCAGCAGGGTCGGCGCGAGCTCACGCGAGATGAGCGTCCGGTCCATGGCTATTCGCGCGCCCTCGTTCAGGGCACGCATCGTCGAGTCGATGTCCTCGGTGAGCATCGAGCCGTGCATCCGGGTCCTGGCAAGCAGGTCCGTGCGCCAGAAGCCGTTCGACCCGCCGAAGACGCCGAAGCCGTACATCCGGGTCCGTCCGGGATGGCTGACGGCGTAGATGGTCTCGAACTCGACGCCCACGGTCTGCGCGACCCACGAGCTGTCCCCGTTGCGTACGACGCAGTGCCCCTGCACGACGTCGTAGCCGTTGGACAGCCAGTCCCACGCGTGCCGGAAGGCGTTCGGCGCGGGATGGTGGTCGGCGTCGAAGATGCCGACGAACTCGCCGTGCACCCGCGTCACCGCGGCGTTGATGTTCTGCGCCTTGGACGTGCTGCCCACGACCGGCAGGAGCACGAGGCGCGGATCGCCGGCCGCCATGTCCCGCAGGGTGTCCTCGACGGGCAGCGGATGCGGTGTGTTGTACGCGAGGACGATCTCGAGCTCGCCGGGGTAGTCGAGCCGCAGGAACGACTCGACGGTGTCGACGATCGTCGCCGCCTCGTTCGGCAGATACGCGGCTATGACGGCGCTGGCGGCCGGATAGGGCGCGCCGGGCCGGTCGGGCCTCGGCGTGGCGTCCAGCGAGAACAGGCACTCCAGCATGATGAGCAGCGCGGAGAGCACGAGCCCGGCCACCACCACCCAGTAGGCGAACCCGGCCGCGTCCCAGCCCAGTTCGTACGCCTGCTGGTAGAGCGCGAACGGCACGCCCACGCCGAGCACAAGCGGAAGCACGGGTGAGATCATCCGGGTCAGCCAGGTGACAAGGACCCGGAACCCGGCGCGGGCGCGACGGTGGCCGTGCGGCGCGCTCGCCCGCATCCACGGCTCGTAGCGCACCGGGCGCAGGTCCCGGTGGCGTACGGCCTCGGACACGGCGTCCCGCGCGTGCTCGGCCGCCCGGGTGTGGTCGGCGTAATCGGCGAGCGGGGTCCAGCCGATCGCCGGGGTGAGCCGGACGTTCTCGTCCGCGACGACGAACCGGGTGCCGGCCACGGACGCGGCGAACTCCCGCAGGCTCCGGGTGGCGGTCTCCTCGTCGACACCGGGCATCAGCACGAGCAGTTGCCCGCCCTCGTCCCAGCCGAGCCGGTCGCAGACGCCGCCCATCTTCTCGGCGACACCGGCGAGACGCTCGGCGACCTCGCGCCGCACGCGCGGCCCGAGCCGCGACTCCAGGGCGGCCATCTCGGCGACGCCGACGACGGCGAGCACACCGCCGCGCCGGGCGGCCGGCGGGCGGCTGAGCTCGCGGTCGAGCTCGTCCATGAAGTGCGGCCCCGAGTAGAGGCCGGTGCGCGGATCGCGCAGCAGGTTCTCGACCGGGACCGGGACGCGGTGCAGCTTGGCCGCTATCCGCGCGGACAGCTCGCGCGGGTCGGACGCCTCCGGCAGGCAGTCGTCGGCGCCGCTCTGCAGCAGATCGGCGACGGTGCCGGGGGCGTGTGTGCGGGCCCCGGTGACCATGAGCAGCGGAAGCGCCTGCCCTGCGGGGTCGGCGCGCACCTCCCGTATGACGTCGAGGCCGAGGCGCCGACCGTCCGGGCCGTCGTCGAGGGCCACGATCGCGTCAGGGGGCGCGAGCCTGACCTGACGGTGTACGTCGCCGGGTACGGCATGGGTGACTTCGTACCCGGTGAGCTTCAGCGTCCGGGTGAGCAGTTCCCGGCTGGGGCCGGGCGAACCGACGGCCAGGACGTGGCCGCCGGGTAGTGGGGCCGACCTGAGTGGATCGGGCCCCATGGGCAGTTGAAGGGTCATCAGTGTGGTCCCATCCTGTTCGGATTGTGGGGGGAGGACCGGATTCGTTTGTTGAGCCGCCAACTAGCCCCAGAAACCGGGGCAATCGGCTACATCAGCCTCAACGATCACTGTGACACAGCACCTTCACTGGCGTAACGCCTGGATTACGACTCCGTGCAGGCGGTGCGCGGGGCCTGCGGGGTGCTTGCCCCGCGGTCGTCCATCACCGGCTCCGCCGAGTTCGTCCTCAAACGCCGGACGGGCTATTTGATGGCCCCACCCCCACCGCCCGGACGATCTCCTGCGTCACCGAACCACCCCGGTCATCCTTCGCCGAAGCCCGCAGCGAGATGTACTCAGCAGACGCCGGAACCTTCAACTCGCCGCCCCAGGACGCCTTCTCGCCCTCCCGGTCGAGGGCGACCTCCGTCCAGTTCGCGCCGTCGTCGTACGACACCTCCAGCTCGCCGCCGCCGATGGTGCCGACGTCCACCGCTCCCTTGACGTACTCGGAGAAGATCCCGACGTCCACGGTCCGCCCACCCGGTACGGCCCCGGCGAGGTCCGTGTCCACGTCGAACCCGAGGTTCAGCAGCGGAAGGAACGTCTTCCGGTCGGCCGGAGTCTCCTTCGACTTGAAGGTCCACTCCGAGTGGCCCTTCGTCGCGAGCCGCCACCGGCCCGGGTCCAGCGTCGTGTCCGTCACGACCTTGTACGTCCGCTCGGCAGGGTCCGCGTCCCACACATAGACCCCTGAACTCTGCCGCCGGTCCACCAAATCGCCGTCCGCGTACACCGCGCTGACCTGCGTCATCGAGTCGTCGTTCCACACGTCGCCGAACCCCGTGTGATCGGGCCCGGAGTCACCCCACCCCGGCACGTTGAACTCCAGATTGTTGCCGGCCCGCTGCTGCCCCCAGCCGAGCCCCGTGCCCAGCCACGGATGCCACACCGGCTTGAACCAGTTCAGGGTGGAGCGCTCACCGCCCCGGTACTTCACGAGGCCGCCGCGCTCCTCCAGGACGCCGGGGCCGACCGACACGGACTCGTGCCACAGCTGGCCCGCCCCCGTCGATGCGTGGTCCGTCCGCTCGACGGGGTAGTCGATCTTCTCCTGGAAGCCGAAGCCGATCGCGAAGGTGTCCGTCAGGGAGTAACGGAACTCGCCGCCCGGCACCGGCTTCACCGCATGGAACTTCGTGTCCAGGACGGCGAGTTCACGCTTCGACGGCTCATACGTCAGGTCGCGCGGCACCGCTCCCTTGTGGCCCTCCGACACGTCGTAGACGTACGGCGTGCGGGGCGTCGCCGTGGTCTCCACGGCCCTGCCCGCCTTCGCCGCCGCGATGAGCCGTGCGCCGTCCGCCGCGCCGACCGTGCCGATCTGCAGCGGCCGGTCCGCGTTGTCGTCCGTGCCGAACCAGGCGTTGAGCCGCCCCGGCACGTCGTCCGTCACGAACAGCGCCTTCGCGCCCGCGTCCTGGGCGGCCTGCCCGAGATCGGCGGGTGTCGCGGCCGCCGAGCGGCGCGCGACGACGGCCTTGCCCTTGACGTCCTTGCCCGCGTACTCGGCGGCCGTGCCGCCGCCCACGTCGACGAGCGGCAGCCTGCTGCGGCCGTCGGTGACGGTGCCGCCGGGCTGCGCGACGACCTCGCCGATGCCCTTCACATCCAGGGTGGGCTTGCCCAGGCGCCAGACGGTGCGGTACTCGAAGCTGCCCTGGCGCACCTTCTCGGTGGGCGCCGCGAAGACGCTGTCGTACTTGACCGGCACCTGGACCGCGCCCATCAGCTCGGCGCCGTTCGCCTTGCGGTCGTACTCCATGAGGAGCTGCCGGGTCTCCGTGCGCCGGCCGACATCCACGCCGATCTCGCGCAACTTCCGGCCGTCCAGGGTGATTTCGCGGTCCTTGTCGAGGACGATCTCGGGCGCGGCGAGGTAGCCGAGGCCGAGGGAGTCCTTGCCGCCGGCGCCGCGCACGTCGAGGAAGGAGGAGAGGGCGTACGTTCCCGGCTTCAGGCGCAGCTCCAGCGTGCCGGAGTCACCGACCTCCGCCTGGAAGGGGTCGACCCCCTCGGCGAGGCGCTGGAGCACCAGGCCCGCTCCGGTCGCGGCGCCGTCACGGTCCTTGACGCGGACGGTGAGCGTGTACCGCTCCTCCTCCTTGACCAGGCCGAACGCGGTGTGCGCGACCGGCTTCCCGGCGGCGCTCGCGACGATGCGGCCGCTGGTGTTGCCGACGGGCGCCTTCGCGCCGTCACCGGTCACCGTGGTCGATGCGGTGCCGTGCGCGGGGACGGTGAGCGTCTTGTCGGCGAGCGTCGCGACGCCTTCCGCCGCGCCCTCGGCGGAGAGACTCAACTCCACCGCAGCATCCGATGAGTTGGTGTACGTGACCGTCCTCGTGACCGGCTTGTTGTCGCCGTACGGCCAGGAGTAGAAGCCGAGGTCGGCGCTGCCGCTCGCGGTGATCCGGGCGTCGATCGCGCCGGGCACGCTGACGCGGCCCGCGCCCAGCTCATAGGCCGAGGCGTCGAGCTGCGCGGACGTCGACATCAGCGCGTCCTTGAGCCGTGCGCCGCTCCAGTCGGGGTGCTTTTCGGCCAGCAGGGCCGCGGCGCCCGCGATGTGCGGGGTCGCCATCGACGTACCGCTCATCTCGGTGTAGTAGCCCTCACCACCGGCGAGTTGGGAACGGGCGGCGAGGATGTCCACGCCGGGGGCCGACAGATCGGGCTTGAGGGCGTTGTCGCCGAAGCGGGGGCCCTGGCTGGTGAAGTACGCGGCCTTGTCGGCGGCGTCGACGGCCCCGACCGTCAGCGCGGAGTCGGCGGCGCCGGGCGAGCCGATCGAGGAGGGGGCGCCGGTGTTGCCCGCGGCGATGACGAAGAGGGCGCCGGTGTCCTTGGAGAGCGTGTCGACGGCGGCGGCCATCGGGTCGGTGCCGTCGCTCGCCTCCTGCGAACCGAGGCTCATCGACACGACCTTGGCGCCGACGTCCTTGGCCGCCCACTCCATGCCCGCGATGATCTGCGACTCGCTGCCCGCGCCCTCGTCGCTGAGCACCTTGCCGACCGAGAGCGTGGCGCCGGGTGCGACGCCCTTCTCCTTGTCGCCGTCGGACCCGGCGCCGCTGCCGCCGACGGTCGAGGTCACATGGGTGCCGTGGCCGTTGCGGTCGGCGACCTCCTCGCCCGGGATGAAGCTCTTGGTGGCGCCGACACGGTCCTTGAGACCGGGGTGGGAGGTGTCGACCCCGGTGTCGAGGACGGCGACCTTCACGCCCTTGCCGGTGAGCCCCGCCTCCCAGGCCTCGGGGGTGCCGATCTGCTCGTTGCTCTGCGCCATGTCGGCCTCGACACGGCCGTCGAGCCAGATCTTCCCGATGCCGTCGGCGAGAGCGCCGCCCGAACCACTCTTCGTACGCGCCGACTTGGTGGCGTCCGGCGCCACCGCCCGCCAGAAGTCACCGGGCTCGTCCGCCTTCACCGCGACGCCGCCGACGCTCGGCAGCGACCGCACCTTGTCGGCACCGCGCGGCACTCCTTGGCCCGCGGCACGCGCCTTCTTCTCGTACGTCTTCTTCTCGTACGTCACGATCAGCGGCAGGGCGGCGCCCGCCTTCTTCCCGGCGAGCCCCTGCCGGATCAGCTCCGTGACGTCGAAGAGCCGCTCGTCGAGGGTCCCCGCGTTCAGACAGGGCCGCGCCTCGTCCGGTACGACGGTGATGCGGCCGCCCGATATCTCGCTCCGGACGGCTCCGGTGGCCCCTTCGGGCCGGTCGACGGTGACGGTCTTCTTGCCGCCGCCGAGTTCCGTGACGGTGACCTTGTCGCCGGTCACCAGGGTGACGGTGTGGGCGGCGCGGGCGGCGGGCATGGCAGGGGTGGCCCGCCCTGGCGGCACATCGGAAGGAGCCGCGTTGGCGGCCTGCCCTGCCGGGAGCAGGGCGAACGCGAGGCCGAAGGCCGGCAGCAGCCTCGCTCTTCGCCACGCGGGTGCTCTGGTCATGGGTGCCCTCTCTTCGTCGGACCCGGGCGGGGGTGGTTCCCGGGTGCTGCGACGAGTGTCAGGGGGCTTGTGTTGCGGGGGTGTCGACCGGTCCTGGCGGGAAGCCGCCAGGGCGCCTTCCCGCCAGCCACACCTGTCTCAGGCCGTTGCCCCGCGGATGGCTGACAGCGACATGCACCTTCCGTGACAATGCAGTTGGCAGACAGTCAGGATGTGCGACACGCGGTGCGCGGGGTTCGAAGGGGTAGTGACGGGGGCAGTGATGGACGATCTGGTGGAGTTCAGGACCGATGACGGCGCACGGGTCGTCATGGCCGACGTGGACGACCTGCACGGCTCCCACCTCATCTCGCGCCACGGCGAAGGACCCGCACAGGCCGCCCGCACCTTCGAGGGCTCACTGGCCGGGGCGCGAGCGGCCGCGGAGTCCGCACTGCGGGTGTTCCGGGACGGCAGCCTGCGCCCCGACTCGGTGGAGATCGAGTTCGGGGTCCGGATGACGGCGGAGGCCGGCGCGGTGATCGTGAAGGGCACGGCGGAGGGCCATCTGGTGGTGCGCCTGGCATGGACTCCCGGCCAGGCCCCGGCGCCCGTCGCCGATCCCCCGGCAGGCCTGCCCCCGGAGGCCACCGCCTCCTCATGAGCAGCGCATCGTGGCATGCCCGGATCGTCTGCGGGGGCGAGGTCGGGGCCGGGTTCCTGGTGTCCGAGCGGCATGTGCTGACCTGTGCGCATGTCGTGCGGGGCAGCGGCCGGGCGGCGGTCACCGTTTCCTTTCCGCACCGCGGGGACCTCGGCGAGGTGTCCGCGGCCGTCGTTGCGCACGGCGGGTGGGACGGTGCGGGCGCCGATCCGGGCGACCTCGCCGTCCTGGAGCTCGCGCGCCCCGTGCCGGTGCGGCCCGCCGAGTTCGCGGCGCCCGACGACGCGTACGCCGAACCCCGGCCCAGGCTCCTCGTGTACGGCTTCCCGAAGGGCTATCCGGAGGGCACCATCGCCGAATACCGGGCCACCGCCGCCCAGTTGATCGCCGACGAGTGGGTGCAGCTGGAGGCGTGGAGCGCCCACGGGCAGCCCCTCGCCCCGGGGTTCAGCGGCGCGGCGGTGACCCTCGCGGACAGCAACCGGGTGGTGGGCATGGTGTCGGCCGCGGCCCGCGCCTCCAGCGGCGTACGCAACGGCAGGATGCTGCCCACCTCCGTCATGGCCCGCTACTGGGCCCCGCTCGGCGACCTCATCCCCACCCCCGGCCACCACCGGGCGGCGAAGGAGCGGCTTCGCGAGCTGGTGGAGCGGGCGGCCGGCAGCGGCCCGGCCGTCGACCCGGAGCGGCTGTACAACGACGCGGTGGGCCCCTTCGGCCCGCCCGTGCCGCGCGGCGGCTTCGGCTCGCTGTGGTCGGCGGCCTGGTACGTGCTCTCCGAGGTCGAGGAGCCAGAAGCGCTGACCCGCCTGGCCGACCGGCTCACCGGGCTGCTCGACGCGCCCCGGTCCACGGCCCCGTCCGGTGCGCCGCCGGACTGGTCGCCCATCCTCGTCGAGATCGACCACAGCGGCGCGGGCGACGACCAGCTCCTGGTCGAGGTCTCCGCGTACCGCGAGGGTCACCGGCATCCCGTCGGCTCGGACACCCTGGCCTCCGGCAGCGTGCGGACCTACGTCCAGGAGCGCGTCGACGACGCCTTCTCCCATCTCGCCCCCGGTACGGACGAGTTGCTGGCGTTCGTGCTCCCCCGCGCGCTGCTCAACTGGCCGGTGGCCCAGTGGGAGTGCGGCGCCGACGACCCGACGCCGCTCGGCTGCTCCTACCCCCTGGTCGTCACCGAGCGGTCCCGGCGCAAGGGCGGGCTGCGCCATCAACTCGCCCGCAAATGGGAGCACTTGGACGGCCGCCCGGCGGCCTCCCTGCACCGTGTCGAGTGCGGCACCCAGGAGAAGCCGAACAAGCTGCGCTTCCGGCTGCGGCAGGACGGCGCGGACCTCGCGGGGTTCGGGGCACCGCCCCCGGCCGACCGCACCGGACCGGGCACCGACCTCACGCACTTCGACGTCTCGCTGACTGCCCCCGTGCCGGTGCTGCTGTGGCCCCGCACGGGCTGCGACGGCGCCGACAGCCACGGCCCGGCGGACGCCGGCTGCCCCGGTTCGGAGTTCCTCGACCGCATCGCGGCCCAGGTGGACGGAACGTCACCCGCCGAACTCCCGCGCACCATACTGGCGTTGCGCGAGTCCGCCGAGGCGGCGGACGAGCCGGAAAGCCACTGGGCGCGGGACGTGCAGCTCCTCTGGGACGACCCGCGCTGTTTCCCCGACCCACCCGCCGCCCACCGCCACTCCCCCGTCGCCTGAGCCCGCCGTACGAAACCGTGAGCCCGCCGTACGAATACACCGACGTACGAAACCGGAGAACCCAGACCATGTCCCTGTGGCCCGTCTACACCGGCACGAACGAGCCCCACGACGGGATCACCGAGCTGCCTCCGCCGCCGCCCTGGCGCGCCTTCGACGGCGGCCCGGTCCTGCCGGCCCCCACGGACGACGGCTCGGCGACCTCCCCGGACCGCGTCCACCGCGCGCACACGTACCGCGCCACGGACACCTGCGTCCAACTCGTCAACGCCGCCCTGTACTTGAGACGTCCGCTCCTGGTGACGGGCCCGCCCGGCAGCGGCAAGTCGAGCCTCGCGTACGCGGTGGCACGGGAGCTTGGCCTTGGCCCGGTCCTCCGCTGGAACATCACGAGCCGCAGCGCGCTGCACGACGGCCTCTACCAGTACGACCCGCTCTCCCGCCTGTACGCGGCGAAGGACCAGGCCGCGCGGGAGCAGCGGCACGGCCGCTCCGGCGGTGCGGGCGAGGAGCGCCGATCGGGCGCGGGCGTCGAGGACCACCTCCGCCTGGGCCCGCTCGGCACGGCTCTCCTCCCCTACGACCGCCCCCGCGCCCTGCTCATCGACGAGATCGACAAGAGCGACCTCGACCTGCCCAACGACCTCCTGAACATCCTGGAGGAGGGCCAGTACGAGATCCCCGAACTGGTCCGCATCGCCAAGCACACCCCGAAGGCCGACCTGCTGACCGACGGCTCCGACGACCCGGTGACGGTCGAGCGCGGCCGTGTACGCTGCCGGGCCTTCCCCTTCGTCGTCCTCACCAGCAACGGCGAGCGCGAGTTCCCGCCCGCCTTCCTGCGCCGCTGCGTCACGCTGCGCCTTCGCCAGCCGCGGGACGAGCATCTGGAGGAGATCGTCCGCGCCCACCTGGGCGAGCCCGACGCGTACGCCCGTTCCCTCATCGCCCGCTTCCTCGAGCGCGGCACCGGCGGCGAACTCGCCACCGACCAGCTGCTCAACGCGATCTATCTGACCGGCGCGGCGGGCGTCGACGCCGCATCGCGCGACGACCTCGCGCGGCAACTCATGCCGTATCTGACGCAGTCGGCGGATCCGGGCCCCGATGCACACTGACGAGCCCCGGGACCGGGGGCCCTTCGCCAGGCTGGCCGATCTCCTCTCCCGGACGGCGGACGGCTCCCGGCCGACGTCGATCGAGCTGGCCGAACTGGTGTGGCTGGCAGGGCAGATGGGCGGCGCCGAGGCCGCGCCGCCGGACGCCCCCGACGACGTAACGCCGCCGACGCCATCCACACCACAGCCGACGCGCGTGTCACCACCGAGCGAGGCACCCGCTGAACCCGCCCCTCGTCCGGACGATCGGGTGCCGCTGCGGCTCCCGGCCCCGACGGGCAACGGCGGTCCGGCGCCGGCCCCCGGGCCGGACAGCGCACCGGAAGCCGCCTCGGACCACACAACCCTCCGCGTCCCCGTCCCCCCGATGGTGACGCACCCCCTCGCCCTGCAACGCGCCCTGCGCCCCCTCAAACGCCGCGTCCCCTCCCCCGTCGGGCAGGTCATCGACGAGGAGGCGACGGCCCACCGCATCGCCCGCCTCGGCGGCCACCCGCGCGGCTGGCTTCCGGTGCTCCGCCCCGCCGAGGAACGCTGGCTGCGCCTCTGCCTGGTGTACGACGCGGGCCCGACGATGCCGATCTGGCGCCCCCTGGTCCACGAACTGCACACCGCCCTCGCCCAGTCCGGCATCTTCCGCACGGTGGAGCTGCACCGTGCGGAGCCGGACGGCACGGTGCCTCCCCAGGCGGCGCACGCCCCCGCCACGGGCCGCACGATCGTCCTCCTGATCAGCGACTGCATGGGCCCGCAGTGGCGCTCAGGCCCCGCGGGCACCCTCTGGTACCGCACCCTCCACCGCTGGGCCTCCCGACTGCCGCTGGCCCTGATCCAGCCACTCCCGGAACGCCTCTGGCGCACCACGGCGCTCCCCACGACCCCGGGCACCCTCTCCGCCCCGCACCCGGCGTCTCCTTCCGCCGCCCTTACCTTCACGCCGTACGGGACGGCCCCCGCGCCCCCACCCGCCGACGCGACGCCGATCCCGGTACTGGAACCGTCGCCGACGTGGCTGTCTCACTGGGCATCACTGGTGGCGGACGCGGGTGGCGGCCAACTCCCGGGCTCGGTGGCCTGGTTGACGCACACCCCGCCCGCCCCGGAGCCCGAGGCCGAGGCCGTCAGCGACCTCACCCCCGAGGACCTGGTACTCCGCTTCCGCTCCACGGCCTCCCCCGAGGCCTTCCGCCTGGCGGGCCACTTGGCGGTGGGCGAGCCACAACTGCCGGTGATGCGCCTGGTCCAGGCAGCGGTGGAGGAACGCCCGCGCCCGCAGCACCTGGCGGAGGTGATCCTGAGCGGCATGCTTTCTTCTGGCGTGGGCGCCGGGGCGTATGAATTCCGCGACGGGGTAAGGGAGTTGCTGCTCCGTACGCTGCCGAGGACCGCGCGGGGGCGTACGCGGGAGCTGCTGGCCCGGGTGGGCGGGTTGATCGACGAGCGGGCGGGGGTGGCGCCGGGGGAACTGCGGGCGGTGGCGCCTTCCGCGGGCGGGGGCGCCGAGGGCCGGACTCCTACGGGGGAGCCTTTTGCGACGGTCACTCCGGAGAGTGTGCGGCAGTTGGGCGGGGGCGCGAGGGGAGGGCTGTTCGCCGGCCGGTACCGGTTGGTCGAGCAGCTCGGACAGAACGGCGGCACGTGGCGCGCCGAGGACGTCCACCGCCCCGGAACCGCGGTGGTGGTGAAGCAGTATCCGCAGGGATCGCCGTACTCACGGGAGTGGGGGGACAGGCTCGTCGAGTTCCGTCACGAGAACGTGGCACGGGTCATCGACCACGGCGTCGACGACGCGTCCGGGCGCAGAGTGGCTTACCTGGTCACGGAGTTCGTGGACGGGGGCAGCCTGCAGTCCCTGCTCACGCGATACCGATACAGCCTCCGCACCAGTCAACTCCACGTGGTGGTGCCGCCGTTGGCGGATGCGGTCAGCGCACTGCACCACCGCCGGCTGCCCCTCCAGAGCCTCCGCCCGTCACACATCATCGTCACCCCCCGTGGGCCGGTCCTGACCGCCGACTTCGCCCTCTCCGAATACAGCTTCCGGAAGCTGCGTTCGAACCTCAGCGGACTCGCCTCGCTGGTCAGCCAGATGAGCCCGAATCCCTCATCCATGCCGCACCTTTCACAGCCCGAGGCAGGGGAACTCCAGACAGGGACGACCAAGGAAAGGATCGCCGCGGCCGTCCAGGATCTGTACTCCTCCGACCCGGACGTCCAGGGCCGAGGCGCCGAGCGACTCATCAACCTCTCCGAGCCCTCGGCCCACGCCCGCTCCTACTCCGTCCTCGGCCCGCTCCGGGTCACCCAGCACGGCCGCCCCCTCGCCGTCGACGTACCGGAGGAGCAGGCGTTGCTGTGCATGCTGCTGCTCCAGCGGGGCCGCACCGTGTCGTACGCCGAACTTGCCGAGGGAATCCGGGGCCCTTCCGCCCCCGTGGACAGGGAGGACGACCTGCACGCCGCCGCGCGTCGCCTGGACGAGGCGCTGGGCCCCGGCACCCTGATCGCCGACGACGGCGGCTACTCCCTGCCACTGCCGTCCGGCCCCGACAGCGTCGACCTGTTCCACTGCCAGCGGCTGGCCGCCGATGCCCAAGATGCGTACTTCGCAGGCGACTTCCCCCGCTCCCGGCAGCTCGTCCGCTCCGCGCTGGAACTCTGGCGCGGCACCCCCCTGCTCGACGTCCCCGGCCCGGCGGCCCTCGCCGCCCGCGTCACCATCGCCGAACTGCGGCAGTCCCTGCTGCGCACGTGGGGCGATCTGGAAGGCCGGGACGGGGATGCCACGGCCGAGGATTCCGCCGAACTGGCCGACCTCCTCCAGGAGTTCCCCCACACCGAAGACGAGGTCCTCGCCCCCCACGAGGAACTCCCCAGCGCCCAGCTGAACGACCTCGGCGTCCGACGGGAACTGCCGGACGACCAGCCCACACCCCCGGGGACCACCCTCACCTTCGAGTACTTGACCCGCCCCACCGGCGCCCAGTCGGACACCCTGCACAGGCTGGGCCGCGAGATCTCCCACCTCTTCATCCAGGGCGGCATCGGCCCGGACCAGTTCGAGATGCGGGCCCGCCAACACGGCTGGGACGTGACCGTCGCCCCCGAGGTCCACGTACTGCACGTACTGACCACGACGGTCACCGGCCTGCGTGCCGCGCTCGAACCGTTCCCCGTGCTCGGACTCGTCGTCACCCTCACCCACGACCCGGACCCGACGGTGTCCGCGCCGACGTTCCCCACCGGACTGCGCCGCAGCCTCTTCAGCGGCACCGGCGCCCAGGCCGTCGTGGTCGTCTCCAACGATCTCCATGATCGGATCGAGGACTTCGGCCGCCTGAGGGACGTCCGGTTCGAAGCCGTGCCCCAGTCGGACGACTGGTACTGCCGGATCGCGGCCGTCGCGCCACCCGACGCCTCGCCCTCCAACACCTTCCCCTCGGCGGGCGAACTGCTCGCCTCCGCCGAGGCGGTGGTCATCGGGTTCGACGGCCTGCTGACCCGGCTCCATCCCGGCAAGGCCGGGCGCGACGCGGCACGCCGCCTTGCCGCCGTGATCGCCGAACAGCGCAGCCCGGAGGCCGCGCTGGAGGGTGACCCACTCCTGGACGCGGGAGTCGCACCGCCCGCCTCGGGGAGCGACGAGATCCATCCGCTGGACGTACTGCGCGCGTTCGCCCGGAACCGCTCACTTGCCCCGGCGCTGCACCACGAACTCGCCGGCATCGAGACGGCGGCCGTTCACGCGCACAGGCCCACCGCGTCCGAGGGCACGCTGCTCAATGCGCTGGCCAGGCAGCCGCGCCCCTACGCCGTCGTCGCCGACACCGGGCCGGACGCGTTGTCGACGTACATGGCTGTGCGCCATGCCTCGCCGGACGGCGGAATCCACGGCCGCACCGCCGACCTCACCCGCCTCATGCCCGACCCCGACTGTCTGCGCCGCGCGGTGGAGCAGCTCGGCCGGCCCGCGGCCCGCTGCGTCATGATCGGCTCCTCCCCGAGGGAGGCGACCGCCGCCCAGCAGTTGGGCATGCCCTTCATCGGGTACGCACCCGGCCGCCGGGCCCGGGAGCGCCTGGCCGACGCGGGGGTCGGCACCACGGTCGGCGACCTGACGGAGCTGATCAGCGTGCTCCGCGGCACCTGAACGGACCGCCCCACGCGCCCCACACGCCCCGAGGGCCACCTCACGCCTCCGGCGCCTTCGCGTCGTACCGCGCAAACCCCCGCCACTTGAGCGCAAGCAACCCCACCGCGACGACACACGCGACCCCGCCGCCCGTGACCGCGAGCACCGGCGAGGCCACATCCCCCACCGCCCCCGCCACGAAGTCCCCGAGCCGGGGCCCGCCCGCGACCACCACGATGAAGACCCCCTGCAGGCGCCCCCGCATCTCGTCCGGCACCGCCGCCTGCAGCATCGTGGTGCGGAAGACCATGGAGACGGTGTCCGCGCACCCGGCGAGCGCCAGGAAGAGCAGCCCCAGCCACAGCTCGCGCGTCAGTCCGAAGACGGCAATGGCCGTACCCCACCCCGCCACCGACAGCAGGATCGCGAGCCCGTGCCGCCGGATCCGCCCGATCCACCCGGAGAAGACACTCCCCAGCAGCGCCCCCACCGCGGGCGCCGCGACCAGCAGGCCCACCGTCGTCGCGTCGCCCCCGAACCAGACCACCGCCACGGCGGGGAACAGCGCACGCGGATGCGCGAGCACCATCGCGCACATGTCCGTGAAGAACGTCATCCGCAGGTTCGGCCGGGTGGCGAGAAACCGCAGCCCGTCGAGGACCGAGGCCCGCTTGGCCCCGGCCCCGCCCCTCTCCGGCCGCATCGCGGGCAGCCGCCACATCGCGTACAGGGAAGCGCTGAAGGCCACCGCGTCCACCGCGTACGCCGCCTGATAGCCCCACAGGCCGACGATGAGACCGCCCAGCATGGGGCCGAGCATCAGGCCGGACGTCGTCGTCATCGACGTCAGCGCGTTGGCGGCGGGCAACTGCTCGGGCGGAAGCAGCCGCGGGATCATCGACGAGCGGGCCGGCAGGTTCAGCGCCCCGCAGACCGCCTGAAGCGCGACCACGGAGTACAGGAACCACACGTGGTGGAAGCCCGCGAACGCGCCCGCCGTCAGCGCGAGTGACAGCGCGCAGGAGCCGAGCGCCGAGTACAGGCCCAGCTTCCGCCGGTCCACCGTGTCCGCGATCGCGCCCCCGTACAGACCGAACACGATCAGCGGGACCAGGGAGAAGAGCCCGACGAGGCCCACCGAGAAGCTGGAGTGCGTGATGTCGTAGACCTGGAGGGAGACCGCGAGCGCGGTCATCGCCTGGCCGATCCAGGAGATCGTGTTGCCGGCCCAGAGGCGTCGGTAGTCGACGGACGTACGCAAAGGCGTCAGATCGGCGAGTATCCGCCTTTTCGCGACGGGCCCGTGGGGCTCCACTGGGAGCGGGGGTATCGGGGGGTTGCTGTCGGCTTCGGGTGTCAGGGGGCCTTCGGCTTCGTCTTCTTCCGGGGGCGTATGCGTCACACGGGATGCTAACTGCGCGGCCCGCGAGGCGATCAACACCACCCGTACGGCCGCACCCCGCCCGGCTCAGCCCAGCGCGCGCGCCGCCCGCGGCCATCGCACGATGCGAGACAGGACCGTCGTCCGACGGTCCGTACGGTCTGCGCTCTCGGGAGGATCTGCCATGACCGTCAGTCTGGAGCAGTTGCGCCGCTGCCACATCGCCGTCGACCTGGGTGCCGCGAGGACCCGGGTGTTCGTGAAGGGTGCGGGTCTCGTCGTCGACGAGCCGAGCGCCGCCGCCGTGAACACGCGCACCGGCGCGCTCATCGCGGTGGGCCACTTCGCCGAGAAGATGACGGGCCGCACGCCCGGCTACATCCGCGTCGTGCGCCCCGTCTCCGGCGGCACCGTCATCGACATCGAGATGGCCCAGCGCATGCTGCGGCACCTGCTCGGCGAGAAGCTCCGCCGTGCTCTGCGCCGCAAGCCGCGCCTTCGCGCCGCCGCCACCACGCCGCACGACGCGGATCCGCTGGCCCAGCGCGCCGCCATCGAGACGATGGTCGGGCTCGGGGCGCGCCGGGTCGAGCTGGTGGACACGCTGATCGCCGCGGCGGTCGGCTGCGGGCTGCCCGTCGAGCAGCCGGAGGCGACCATGATCCTGGTGTGCGGGGCGGCGACCACGCAGGTCGCGGTGTTGTCGCTCGGGGCGATCGTGACGGCCCAGCGGATCCCGGTCGGCGGCGAGGCCATCGACCACGCGATCGTCCAGCATCTGCGCCACCACCACGAGCTGATGCTTCCCAGCCAGTCGGTACGTCCCCTTCAGCTCGCCCTGCACGGCAACGGGCTCACGCCTCAGGGGCCCGCGTCGACCGAGATCCACGGCCGTGACGTCGCCACGGGCCTCGCCCGCTCGGTGCACGTCGACACCGCCGCCGTACGCGACGCGATCCACACCCCGCTGACCGCCGTGCTCGACGGCATCGGCAAGGTGCTGCGCGACTGCCCGCCCGATCTGGTGGCCGACCTGGCCGACCGCGGAATCATGATGGTCGGCGGCAGCGCGCTGCTCCCGGGGCTCGACCAGATGCTGCGGGACGCCACGGGGATGCCGGTGGAGATCGCCGAACGGCCGGATGCGTGCGCCGTCCTCGGGCTCGGGGCGATGCTGGAGGGCAAGATCCAGCCGCTGGTCCTCGACCCGCTGTCCGGCTGATCGGGCCGGCCCCTGCCGATACGGGCCGGCTGCCGCCGATCCGACCTCAAGGGGAGAGCGTCCGCATGTCGAAGCCGATACAGAGGCCACTGCCACTGCAGAAGCCGATGCCGATGGCGATGCCGATGGCCACGCGGGGCGCCGCCGCACGCACGGGCGCCCCGCGATGAACCCCGCGGGCCCGCCCCTCCCCCTCGACCCGCTGCTCGACGCGGTGCTCGGCGTCGGCACGGACCTCGAACTGCACACCACGCTGCAGCACCTGGTGGACAGCGCGGCCGAGCTGACCGGCGCCAGGTACGGCGCGCTCGGCGTCGTCGACCCCGCGCACGGCAAGGTCACCGACCTGTTCACGACGGGCCTGACGGAGGCCGAGCGGAACCGCATCGGCCGCCTCCCGGACGGCCACGCGGGCATCATCGGCGCGCTGATCACCGACCCGCGGCCGCAGATCATCGACGACCTGACGGCCGACCCGCGCTCGTGCGGCGTACCGCCGGGGCATCCGGAGATGCACAGCTTCCTCGGCGTACCGATCCACGTCCACGACGAGGCGTTCGGCAATCTCTATCTCACCGAGAAGCGCGGCGGCCCCTTCACTGAGGACGACCTGCAGCTCCTGCGGGTCCTGGCCAGTCAGGCGGGCATCGCGATCGGCAACGCCCGTCTTTACGAGGCGGCCAGGCAGCGCGAGCGGTGGATCGACGGCGCGGCGGCGGTGACCACCGCCCTGCTGACCGGCGAGCCCGCGGCGGACGCCCTGATGACGGTGGCGGAACGGGCCAGAATCCTCGCGGACGCCACGGCGGCGGTCATCCTGCAGCCCACGGACCAGGGCGGCATGCGGATCGTCGCGGCGGCGACGGCGGAAGACGGCGCCGGGAACCCGAGCGCGGCCCCGGCACACGCCCCCGCCCTCCAGAGCGACCTCATCGGCACCACCATCGAGCCCGGCAGCGCCGTCCTTGAACAACTGCTCGGCGGCGAGCCGGTGTTCATCGAGGACTCCGCGACCGACCCCCGGATGACCACCCGCGTACGGACCCGCTTCGGGCCCAGCATGATGCTGCCGCTGCAGGCGGGCGGCAGGCTCATCGGGACACTCGCCCTGCCCCGCTCCCGCGGCGCCCGCGCGTACACCGCGGTGGAGCGGCTACTCGCCACCCAGTTCGCCTCGCAGGCCGCCCTCGCGCTCGTCCTGGCGGATGCCCAGCAGAGCAGGCAGCGCCTTGCGGTGTTCGAGGACCGCGACCGCATCGCCCGGGACCTGCACGACCTCGTGGTCCAGCGGCTCTTCGCGACAGGCATGATGCTGGAGTCGACCCGGCGCAGGGCGGGCTCACCGAAGGTGGAGTCCGCGCTCGACCAGGCGGTGGACGAACTGGAGTCGACCATCCAGGAAGTGCGTACGGCGATCTTCGCGCTCCAGCAGCCGCCCGCCGACGCCCCGACGACGTTCCGCGGCAAGGTGCTCCGCGAGGCGGCGGGTGCCTCCGCGGTGCTCGGTTTCCAGCCGTCGGTGCACTTCGCAGGACCGGTCGACACGAAGGTCACGGACCCGGTCGGCACCCAGCTCCTCGCGGCCCTGCGCCGCGCCCTGGCCGCCGCGTCCCAGCGCCCGGACTGCTCCCGCATCGACGTCGTCGTGGACGCCCGCGCCACCCTGCCCGACGGCAGAAGGGGCGTACGGCTCACGGTGCACGACGACGGGGCGACGCAGGACGGCACCACGGGCACGACCCTGACCTGGCAGTCGCCGGTCTGATCAGAGATCGGCCGGGCTGACGGGCGCCGCCGGAGGGGCGGGGCGGCTCCGGGCAAATAGGGTGACCACCGGACATACTTCGTACGGCGCCGTCGGAGTGACCGGGAGCGCTTGGCATGACGGAGGCCGCGTACGGCCGGGCGGGAGCGATGTGATCCGTGTTCTTCTCGTCGAGGAGACAGACCTCGTGCGCGGGGCACTCGCGGCCCTGCTGACATCCGAAGAGGACATCGAGGTGGTCGCGGAGGCACCGGGGAACGAACAGACCGTCCCCCGGGCTCTGTTGTACCGGCCCGATGTGGTCGTCATCGACATCGACGGCAATGCGGACAAGGCGCTCTGCGCCTCGACGGAGCTGGCCGCGCGGCTGCCGGAGTGCCGGACCCTGCTGCTGGTGGCCGGCTCGACACCCCCCGACTACGTCAGACAGGCGCTGGCGCAGCGCGTCGCGGGCCTCATCGGCAAGAACGGCCCCTGCGACGCCCTCGCCGCGGGGATCCGCAAGGTGGCGGCGGGCGAGCGGTTCGTCGACCCGGAACTGGCAGTCCATGCGCTCTCCTCGGCGGAGAGCCCGTTGACCCCGAGGGAGCTGGAGATTCTGCGCCTCGCGGGGGACGGCACGCCGACGCGTGAGATCGCCGAGCGGCTTTCGCTGTCCGTGGGAACGGTCCGCAACCATCTGAACGCGGCCTCCAGGAAGACCGGGGCACGCAACCGCATCGACGCCATCCGGATCGCCCGGGAGTCGGGGTGGCTGTAGGCCCTGGTTGTCGGCCCCGGTTGCAGGCCCCCTTCAAAGGCGGCTTCGCCACCGCTTCGCTCCGCCGCTCCCGACGGCAGCCCGCGGTTGCTCCACGTCGCCCCAGTGGCCGACCAGTTCACGGTAGAGGGCGCAGTCGGCGGTCAGCTGGTCGTGGGTGCCGAGGCTGCAGCGCGGGCCGTCCATGACGAGCACGAGGTCGGCGCGCAGGGCGGAGCTGATCCGGTGGGCGCAGACGATCAGGGTGGCCGGGCTGCGGGCGAAGGCGCGTTCGGCGACCGCCTCGGCGGCGGGGTCGAGGTGGCAGGTGGCCTCGTCGAGCAGGACGAGGCGGGCGGGCGGCAGCAGGGCGCGGACGAGGGCGATCACCTGGCGCTCGCCGGCCGAGAGCCGGGCCGGGTCCACAGCGGCGTCGTAGCCGCCGAGGCGTTCGGTGAGCGGTCCCGCGCCGATGGCGTGGACCGCAGTGTCGAGGTCGCTCTTGGTGGCCTCGGGGTGGAGGTAGGCGAGGTTCTCGCGCAGGGTGCCCGCGAAGACGTACGCCTCCTGCGGGATCAGCACGCGGGACCGGGACAGCCGGCCGTCGTCCGGCGGCAGGACCGGGACACCGCCCAGGCGGATGTGGCCGGCCTGCGGTTCGAGCACCCCGGCGATGAGCGCGGCGAGGGTGGACTTGCCGGCGCCGCTGGGGCCGACGACCGCGAGGTGGGTGCCCGTCGGCAGGTCGAGGTCGAGATCCTGGACGACCGGTTCGGCGGAGCGGGCGTAGCCGAAGGTGACGCCGCGCAGCTCGACCCGGCCGTCCACGCCCCCCGGTTCCCCTGAAGCGGCGGCCCGGGACGGGGCTGTCCCCGTCTCCTCTGCCGTCGCCGGGGATTCCTCGTCACCATCGGCCGCCTCCAGGATGCGGCCGATGGTGACAAGGAGCCAGAGGCCGCTGCCGCCGAGCCCCTGGACGAAGCCCCGCAGGGCCGGTTGCAGGCTCTGCGACACATACGTCAGCGCGCCCATGATCGCGCCGGCCGTCGCCCCGCCCCGGACCAGCCACGGGGCCGCGGCCAGGATGAGCACGACGGGCAGCCAGCCGCCGACGCCCAGAGCGGCGGTGCGCAGGGCGGTGAGCCGGGCCAGGGCGCGGGCCGCGCTCGCCGCGTCGTCGATACGGACACCGGCCCGGCCGCGTACGCGTTCCTCGGCGCCGCAGGCCGCCATGTCCCGCAGGCCGCCGGCCACCGCGCCCCCGTACTCGGCGATGGCTTCGTCGGCGAGGACGACCGTCCGCTGCCGGGCCGCCATGGCCCGCAGAGCCGACAGGAAGAGTCCAAGACCGGCCGCGAGCGGCGGCGCCACAAGCAGGAGCAGGACGGGATCGAGTGAGGCGAGGCCGATCAGCACGCTCACCGCGGTGACGGAGAAGGTCTGCACGAACATCACGACCGCCCCGTACGCCTCCCGGGCTATCTCCACCTGCTCGGTCAGCCGGGCCACGCCCGCCGTGTCCGCGGGCTGCCCGAGGCGGGCGGAGCGGCGCAGCGTGCCGGTGGTCACGAGATCGACCAGAACGTCGCGGAACGGCTCGACGATCCCGGCCAGTTCGAGCGTGGCCCGCCGGGTGCCCCAGGCGCCGACCAGGACGGCGCAGGCAAGCAGCCCGAGCCAGCCGAAGCCCGTCGCGCCGCGCCCGGCGAGAAAGCCGTCGTCGACGGCCATGGCCACGAGCCGGCCGGACAGCAGCGCGGGCACGGCCTGGACCAGCGACCAGCCGGTGAGCCGGATGAGCTCCCGGCGCCGCGTGTGCAGTGCGGAGCGCAGCAGACCGCGCGGGCCCCCGCTCACCGCATGCCCCCGTGGAGTTCCCGTTGCGGTTCCGGTTCCGGTTCCGGCGAGAAGACGGCCCGGTACGCCGGCTCCGCCCACAGTTCACGGTGCGTGCCCTGCCCCTGGACGCGGCCCGCGCCGAGCCACACGACGAGGTCCGCGCGCGCGGCGGTGGCGGCCCGGTGGGTCACGACGAGCCGCGTACGGCCCGCCATCGCCCCGTCCCCGGTGAGCACTTGTTCGATGTGGTGCTCGGTGACGGTGTCGAGGCTGGCCGAGACGTCGTCGAGGACGAGGATCCGGCCGGCCTGTACGAACGCGCGCGCGAGGCCGACCCGTTGGGTCTCCCCGCCGGACAGCGGGGCCTCGGCGAGCGGGGTCCGGTACCCCTGGGGCATGGTCCGTATGAAGGCGTCGGCGCGTGCGGCGGCGGCCCCCGCAAGGACCTCCGCGTCGGAGGGTGTCCGCGGCCCGAACCCGATCGCGTCGGCGAAGGTCTCGCCGAGCAGCACCGGGCGTTCGAAACCGTACGCGACGGCCCTTCGCAGCTCCGCGCGGTCCACGTCGCGCAGCGGCACCCCGTCGAGCCGCACCTCGCCGCCGTCCGGGTCGGTGAGGCGCCCGGCCAGCGCGGCCAGCAGGGACTTGCCGGATCCGGAGCGCCCCACGACGGCGGTCAGGGCGCCCGCAGGCAGATCCAGGTCGACGCCGGCAAGGACGATGTCACCCTCGGCGGTGCGTACGGTCACCCGGTGGAACTCCAGGCGGCCGCCGCCTCCGTCGGGCAGGCGCGTGCCGCCGTACGCCGGCACGGGTTCGTCCAGTACCTCGGCGACCCGCCCGGCGGTGGCGCGGGCGAAGGCGAGCCGCCTCGCCGAGGCCACCAGTGAGCTCACGCCGGTGGCCAGCAGGACGTACTCGCCGGCGGCCAGCATCTGCCCCGGTGTGATGCGGCCCCGTGAGAGCTCAAGGCCGGCCACGGCAAGCACGGCGATCTCAAGGAGGGGGACGATCGCCGCGTCCCGTGCGGAGACCCGGGCGTACGCACGCCACAGCCCCATGCCGTGTCGGTGCAGTTCGGGCAGCGGCTCAAGGACCCGGTCGGCCTCGCGCGTCATGGTCCCCGCCGCGGTGATGGTGCGGATTCCCGCGAGCGCGTCGGTGAGCCGGGCGGCGATCCGGCCCTGCGTGGCGAAGTAGCGGTCGTTGAGGTCGGAGACGTCACGGACGAAGGAACGGACCACCAGGACGATCAGCGGCAGTCCGGCGCAGAAGGTGAGGCACAGCCAGGGGTCGATCAGGGCCAGGGCCACCACGGCTCCGACCGGAGGGATCAGGTCGGTCACCGCCCACACCAGGCCCGCCGGGGCGCTGCCGGCCCGGGCGGTGTTGCCCACCAGGCGCGCCACCAGGTCGCCGGGGGTGTAGCGGCGGGTGGCGCGGGCGCCCATGTCGAGGATGTGCCCGAGCAGGGTGTGCCGGAGCCAGGCCGTGGAGCGGGAGTTGGCGACGGCACCGGCGTAGTCGTCCGCGGCGTCGCACACCACGAGGAGCACGACGGCGACGGCGGACAGAGTCAGCCAGAGTGACGAGTCACCCTGTCCGAGGACAGCGTCGACCGCGCGGCCCATGAGGGCGGGCAGGACGACATAGACCGCGGCGAGCAGAAGGGACGTGGCGGCCAGGACGCCACCCCAGGCGCCGCCTCGCCGGACGGCCGCAAGGAGCAGACGGTCAGCCGCGCGTCGGTCCACCGGCCGCTCCCGTCGTCGTACGGTTCCAGCTATCGGGGCGGGGACACCGAAGTGTCCCCGCCATAGTGGTGAGAACTAGCAGAGCAGCAGGCTGAGACGGCTGCCTGCGTCTCCACCTCCGCTGCAGGCCTTGCTCGCCCGGCTGCCTGGCGGCGGTCCGTGGTGGCCGTTCTCGGGTTCGATGGTCAGACCTTGGAGCTCGAGGAGTGACATGGATCCTCACCTCCTCTCTGGTACTCGGTTGGGGACGGGAACGTCGGTTGCGGCGGATTCCGGTGTCAGGAACGGGAGTCCGGTGGGGCGGGAGTGGAAGGCGGCGCCCAGGGCGAGCAGGACGCCCGCACCGCCGGTGGCCAGGTCCATGGACAGCCGCATCAACTGCTCGCCGGGGAAGGCGAGCCGGCCGTCGAGCAGGCAGGCGTGGCGGGCCAGACGGCGTACGTGGTCCGCGATCAGCGGGTCCCGCGCGGCCGCCGTGCCGGGCGGGTGCGGGTGGCTGAGGTGGAGGATCATCCCGGCGAGGCCGTCGAAGAGCCCGGGTTCGATGTAGAAGGACGCCCTGGCCGCCTTGCGGATCGCGTCGGCGGCGGCCGAGAACTCCTCGTCCGCGCGGTGCGCCAGGTACGCGTCGAGGACCATGCCGATGCCCACGCTGCCGTCGGCGAGATAGGGCATGGTGCGGAAGCCCTCGTTCACCTCCATCGCGCCCTCCTCGCGCACGAGGCAGCGGCGCAGGTCCTGGCGCAGCGCGGTGGCGGCCAGGTCGAGGTGGGCCGGGTCGCCGCCGTGTTCGTACAGGCGCAGGAACATCAGTGCGGGCCCGGACGCCCCGTACATCAGGCCCGCTCTCGGATGGGCGCCGCCGCTGGTCGTCGGCACTGCGTCGGCCGGGCCCAGGCGGTCGGCGACGGCTTGTGCGACGCGGTGCGCGGCGTCGAGGCAGATGGTGTCGCCGGTGGTGGCCGCGAAGTGCAGCAGGTTGAGCCCGATGCCGGAAAGCCCGCCCTTGAGGTCCAGGGCCAGGGCCTCCCAGCGCTCGCCCAGGCACATGTCGAGGGCCTTGGCGGCCTCCTCGTGGCGTCCGAGGTGTTCGAGGACGTACGCGATGCCGTGCATGCCGTTGTAGAAGCCGAGGCGGGTGCCGGGTTCCGGGTTCAGTGCGCGCCGGATCAGCCAGTCCTCGTGGTCGGGGTGGCGTCCGGCGCCCGTCACGTCCAGCGCGTACAGCACGCCCGCAGCGCCGTGCGCCAGGTCGAGGCCGCCGCCCGGAAGGGCGAACTGCTCGATGTCGCCGGGGAAGAGCCGGTCGTCGCGCTGGGGTGTGGCGGCGGCCAGGATGGCGCCGGAGATCGACTCCCGCGCGCGCAGCCAGCCGGAGTGGTCGGGTTCGAGGCGGGGCTCGTCGTCCGCCCGGGCGGACATCCCGCCGTCGCCGGTGATGGTGCGTACGGCCTCGTCGAGGAACCGGCGGGGTACCGGGAACAGTTGGACGGCTTCCCTGGCGAGCTGCCCCGCCTTGGCTCCGTCCAGGTCGATCAGGCCTGTGAGCGGCATGAAGAGGAAGAGCCTCAGGCAGGCCAGCGCGTACCGGTCGATGTCGAAGCCCTTGGTCCCGCGCGGGGCGAGGAAGCCAGGAGCCGCGAGGACCTGCTGCCGCGCGTGCGCGACGTCCGACGCGCCCTCGAAGTCGATCAGCACCACCCTGCCGTCGGGGCGGACCAGGACGTTGTCGCTGTGGACGTCGCCGATCACGATGCCCCGCTCGTGGACGGCGGCGACCGCGTCCTCCACCTGCCGGGCGATGTCGAGGGCCCAGGAGGTGTAGTCGGCGAAGGCACCAGTGGCCGGGTCCAGTTCGGTGAGCGGATAGCGCTTGACGAACTGCGTGTGCAGGGCCGTCCCCTCGATGAACTCCTCTACGAGGAAGTGGTGGCCGCCCAGTTCGAACTGATCGCGGAGCGCGGGGACGCAGGGCAGGCCGCTCAGCCGTTCCAGGGCGTCCCGCTCGCGCTCGAGGCGGACGACGGCGTCCGCGCCGTCCGGCGTGAGCCCCGCGTGGGGCCGGGCCTCCTTGAGGACGACGCGCTCCTGCGTCCGGGTGTCCACCGCGGCGTACAGTCCGCCCGCGTTGGAGAAGTGCAGCGCCTTCTCGATCCGGTAGGGCAGGTCGGCGACCGTGGTCCGGCTCCTCTCGGCCAGGTGGGGCTCGAGGAATCCGGGCAGCCGCACCCACGGGGGCGGCTGGAAGGTGGGGCCGCGCACATCGGGCACCAGACGCCCGGAGGGATCCTCCACCGCCTGCTCCAGTACGCCGTCGGCCGACACGCAGTACCGGTCGGCGAAGGCCCCGTACCTGACATGGAGGGGACCGTCCCCCCAGCGCAGATCGCTGAGAATGTACGGTCCCGGCCTGCCGTCGAGGACGGCTCCCAGCTCGGTGAGCACACACTCGCACTGGGCCTCGTCGACGGGGTAGACAGTCACGAACTTCCCGCTCGACCCGCGATGCGCGTACTTCGTGTTGGCGAGGAACAGGGCATCCATGCCGGGAAGGAACTTGAAGGCGATGCGGCGCGGAACGCAGTAGTCCCACACCGCTTCCAGGATCGACTCCGCGTTGTCCGGACACGCCGAGACGTGGATCTTCCAGCCCTGCGGCGGGAGCGCCACATCGGTGGGACGGCAGACCAGCCACTCGCCGAGCTCCTCGCGCTTCCACGGTGCGGAAAGCGGACGCCCGGCCTGCGGGAAGCGGCCACGCGTCCGGCCGTGGTGCGGCGCATCGTAGAAATGCGGGTGAGTGAGGCAGTACACCTCGTAACGCTTGTCCACGAAAAGCCTCCCGGTCGGGCGCGCGCTCTCCTTCGCGGCGGAGTGCTGCTGCGGCGCCGGACGGCCGGGGTGGTCAGGCCACCTTCCCGGTGCCTCTTCCCTTCCACGATGGCAGTGTTCGAGGGCCCGAACATCGCTCGTCTGTCATGGGACGTGCATGAGATGCGCATGGCCCGCCCGTGCGCATCTCATGGAAAAGCTGGTCGGCATGGCGCCTCCTGGAGGCAGCCGGGTCCGGCGTCGCCCCTGGTTGCACCGGGAAAGTGCCGGGCGGACGATTGAGGGAGCAGGTCTGTGGCCGCCAGGACGAGGGGCCGTCCCACAGCTCCGCACCCATGAGTCCGATGAGAACGACCGGAGGTGGCGGGCGATGACCATGTTCATGGATGTCCACCACGACATGAAGGGCATCACTGCCGAGCAGCTCTCGGCAGCGCACAAGGCGGATCTGGCGATCGAGGGCGAGGAAGGGGTGCACTTCGAGCGCGCGTGGGCCGACCCCGACGCCGGAGTCGTGTACTGCCTCTCCGAGGCACCCTCCGCGGACGCCGTGAAGCGCATTCACGAGCGCACAGGACACCCGCCCACGGAGATCCACTCCGTACCGCTCTCGGTCTAGCCCGACCCAAGGCGCCGAAGGGCCCCCGCCGGAGGTGGGGGCCGCCCGTCGTGCCTGCATAAAACGATCCTGCAGGGGCAACACTTGGTGGGGCGGGTGGGACTCGAACCCACGGCCGACGGATTATGAGTCCGCTGCTCTAACCGGCTGAGCTACCGCCCCTAACGGCGCGTCGCGCACATTTGTGCGCGCCGTCTGCCGCAGCATAGCCGCTCATACGATCTCCTGCTTCGGATGGTCGGCTTCGCTCGACCATGAGGACCACAGTGCTGCCCACATGGTTCCATCGGGCACGAAAAAGGGCCCCTGAGGGAATCTCAGGGGCCCTTCTCACAGCTCTCCCGACTGGACTCGAACCAGTAACCTGCCGGTTAACAGCCGGCTGCTCTGCCAATTGAGCTACAGGAGACCGAGCTCCCCCGACTGGACTCGAACCAGTAACCTGCCGGTTAACAGCCGGCTGCTCTGCCAATTGAGCTACAGGGGATCGTCTCGTCGCAACGATGTCACCTACCTGGGGATTCCCGGGCGGCGGTCGCTCGCTGCGACACATACATTAGCGCAAGCAGGGGGGTGCTCCGCCAATCGGTATCCCCCTCCGACGCAAGGGAAGGGTGGCAGCCATGCGCTACCGGCTCACTTTCGTGGCGGGACTGGCTCTCGGGTACGTGCTCGGGACCAGGGCCGGACGCGAGCGTTACGAGCAGTTGAAGAAGTCGGCTCGTGAGTTCGCGCAGAACCCGGCCGTGCGCAACACCGTCGAGTCCGCGACGCAGCAGGGACGCGATGTGGCGGGCAAGGCCCTCCACTCGGTGTCCGAGAAGGTCGGCGACCGGGTGCCCGAATCGGTGGCCGACCGGGTGCGGTCGCTGCGCGAGCGCGGGCAGGGCGCGCCCGTCGAGGACGACTGGGGGACCAGCAACACATAGACGGCAGCGCCGGCTGGGGCCTGCGGTACGGGACACGGTGCGCGGTGCGGCAGAATTCCCACATGGGGATAGTCGCTGGGCTGGACAGTTCGCCCGATTTCACGCGCATCGTGGTCTGTGACGCGGACACGGGCGCCGTACTCAGGCAGGGCCATGCCCCGCATCCACTGGAGAACACCGAGAGCGGAGGGCGGCCTTCGGACGTCGATCCGCAGGCCTGGCTGCTCTCGCTCGGCGAGGCGGCGGGCGGTGGGCTGCTCGAGGGCGTGCAGGCCATCGGCGTCGCCGCGCAGCAGAACGCCCTCGTCGCCCTGGACCAGCACGGCAACACCGTGCGGCCCGCGCTCGTGGGCAACGACCGGCGGGCGCAGGTCGCCGCGGCCGATCTGATCGACGGGTTCGGCAGCCGCGAGGCCTGGGCGCAGGCCGTCGGGTGTGTGCCGCAGGCGGCGCAGCCCGTGACGAAGCTGCGCTGGCTTGCGCGGACCGAGCCGGAGGCGGCGCAGCGCGTCGCCGCGCTGATGCAGGCGCACGACTGGCTGGTGTGGCAGCTCCTGGGCCGTCCCGCACGGCGCACGACCGACCGCGGCGGGGCCTCCGGGACCGGCTACTGGTCGGCGGCGTCGGGGACGTACCGACCGGATCTCGTCGAGCTCGCGCTCGGGCACCAGGTGATGCTGCCCGAGGTGATCGGTCCCGCCGAGGCCGCGGGGACGACCCCCGAGGGGCTGCTGATCTCTGCCGGTACGGGCGAGACGATGGCCGCGGCCTTCGGGCTCGGGGTCCAACAGGGCGACGCGGTCGTCTCGTTGGGGGCATCGGGGTCGGTGATGGCCGTGCATCACGAGGCGCTGGTCGATGCGAGCGGGACCATAACGTCGCTGGCCGATGCCACGGGAATGCATCTGCCGGTGGTGCACACGCTGAACGCGGTGCGGGTGCTGCGGGGCGCCGCCGAGATGCTGGGCGTCGCCGACCTCGAGGGGCTCTCCGATCTGGCCATGAAGTCGACGCCGGGCGCACACGGGCTCGTACTGCTGCCGTATCTGGAGGGTGAGAAGACGCCGAATCTGCCGCACGCCGCGGGCACCCTGACCGGGCTCCGGCGGGAGTCGATGCGGCCCGAGCATCTGGCGCGGGCCGCCTTCGAGGGCATGCTGTGCGGGCTCGGTGACGCGCTCGACGTGCTGCGGGGGCGGGGGGTGGAAGTCCGGCGGGTGTTCCTGCTCGGCGCCGCCGCCGAGCTGCCGGCCGTGCAGGCCGCGGCGCCGATGCTGCTCGGTACGCAGGTCGTGGTGCCGCAGCCCGCGGACTACACGGCGATCGGCGCGGCACGCCAGGCGGCCTGGGCCCTGACGGGTCAACTGCCGCAGTGGCAGGGCGCGTCGGCGCAGGTCTTCGAGCCGGGCGAGGAACTGCCCGTGGGCCAGGCGGTACGCCAGCAGTACCGAACGGTGCGGGAGCAGTCACATCCGGGCGCGCTCTAAGCGCCCCGTAGGGGCGCGGGGAACTGCGCGACAAGCCACGACGCACCCGCAGGGGCGTGCCTACTTCTTGACTCGGGCAAACTTTTTACCGGGTCATGGCTTAATCGGTTGCACACGCCCCGGTGCGGTATCGGAGTATGGGGGGCGACCTCGCCAGAAACCCCGCCCACGCCTCTCGAAGAGACCCCGTGCTCATACGACTCCTGCGGGCCCACCTGAGCCCGTACAAAAAGCCCATCGCCTTGCTGGTGCTGCTGCAGTTCCTGCAGACCTGCGCCTCGCTGTATCTGCCCACGCTCAACGCCGACATCATCGACAACGGTGTCGTGAAGGGGGACACGGGCTACATCCTGTCGTTCGGCGGCGTCATGATCGCCGTCACCGTCGCCCAGGTGGTCTGCAACGTGGGCGCCGTCTACTACGGCGCCCGCACCGCGGCCGCGCTCGGTCGCGACATCCGGGCCGCCGTCTTCGACCGCGTGCAGTCGTTCTCCGCACGGGAGTTGGGCCAGTTCGGCGCGCCGTCCCTGATCACCAGGACCACGAACGACGTCCAGCAGGTGCAGATGCTGGTCCTGATGGCGTTCACGCTGATGGTGTCGGCGCCGATCATGTGCGTCGGCGGCATCGTCATGGCCCTCGGCCTCGACGTACCGCTCTCGGGTGTCCTGGTCGCGGTCGTGCCCGTCCTCGGGATCTGCGTGAGCCTCATCGTGAAGCGGCTGCGCCCGCTCTTCCGCACGATGCAGGAGCGCCTGGACACCGTGAACCGGGTCCTTCGCGAGCAGATCACCGGCAACCGCGTCATCCGCGCCTTCGTCCGTGACGAGTACGAGAAGGACCGCTTCCGGGAGGCCAACGGCGCGCTGACCGAGGTGTCGCTGGGCACCGGCAAGCTGCTCGCCCTGATGTTCCCGATCGTCATGACCGTCGTGAACATCTCGTCGATCGCGGTGGTGTGGTTCGGCGCGCACCGCATCGACAGCGGCGGCATGGAGATCGGGGCGCTCACCGCGTTCCTCGCGTATCTGATGCAGATCGTGATGTCCGTGATGATGGCCACCTTCATGTTCATGCAGGTGCCGCGCGCCGAGGTCTGCGCCGAGCGCATCGAGGAGGTCCTGGACACCGAGAGCAGCGTGGTGCCCCCGGCCGACCCGGTGCGCGAACTGCGCAGCCACGGCCACCTGGAGATCCGGGCGGCGGGCTTCCGCTACCCCGGCGCCGAGGAGCCCGTGCTCAAGGCGATCGACCTGGTGGCGCGCCCCGGCGAGACGACCGCGGTGATCGGGTCGACCGGCAGCGGCAAGTCGACGCTGCTGGGCCTCGTACCGCGGCTGATCGACGCGACCGAGGGGCAGGTCCTTGTCGGCGGTGTCGACGTGGGCACCGTCGATCCCGCGCTGCTCGCGAAGACCGTGAGCCTGGTCCCGCAGAAGCCGTACCTCTTCGCCGGCACGGTCGCCACCAACCTCCGTTACGGCAACCCCAACGCGACGGACGAGGAGCTCTGGCACGCCCTGGAGGTCGCCCAGGCCAAGGGCTTCGTCGAAGGTCTGGAGGAGGGGCTCAACGCGCCCATCTCGCAGGGCGGAACGAACGTCTCCGGTGGTCAGCGCCAGCGCCTGTCCATCGCGCGGACGCTGGTCCAGCGCCCGGAGATCTACCTCTTCGACGACTCGTTCTCGGCCCTCGACTACGCGACGGACGCGGCGCTCAGAAGTGCCCTGTCCCGCGAGACCGCCGAGGCGACCGTCGTGATCGTCGCCCAGCGCGTGTCGACGATCCGGGACGCCGACCGCATCATCGTCCTCGACGAGGGCCGGGTCGTGGGGACGGGACACCATCACGAGCTGATGGAGAGCAATGAGACCTACCGGGAGATCGTGCTCTCCCAGCTGACGGAAGCGGAGGCCGCGTAATGGCCGGTCCGGGCGGACAGATGATGGGGCCGGACTCCCGGTCCATGGACTTCAAGGGGTCCGGCAAGCGGCTCCTGGCGCAGTTCAGGCCCGAGCGCGCCACGATGTACGGGATGATCGCCGCCGTGGTGCTCAGCGTGGCGTTCACCGTGCTCGGCCCGAAGATCCTCGGCAGGGCGACCGACCTGCTCTTCGCGGGCATCGTCGGCCGTGACATGCCGGCCGGGGTCACCAAGGACCAGGCGATCGAGCAGCTGCGGGACAAGGGCGACGGCGGCATGGCCGACATGCTCTCCGGAGTCGACTTCACGCCGGGCGACGGCATCGACTTCGGCGCGGTCGGCGCGGTGCTGCTGCTCGCGCTCGGCACGTTCCTGGCGGCGGGCCTGCTGATGCTGGTGGCGACGCGGCTCTCCAACCGCGCCATCAACCGGACCGTCTTCCGGCTGCGCGAGGACGTACAGACAAAGCTGTCGCGGCTTCCGCTCTCGTACTTCGACAAGCGGCAGCGCGGTGAGGTGCTCAGCCGGGCCACCAACGACATCGACAACATCGGGCAGACGCTGCAGCAGACCATGGGTCAGCTGGTGAACTCGCTGCTCACCATCATCGGCGTACTGGTGATGATGTTCTATGTGTCGCCGCTGCTCGCGCTGGTGGCGCTGATCACCGTGCCGCTGTCGTTCTACGTCGCCACGAAGGTCGGCAAGCGGTCGCAGCCGCAGTTCGTGCAGCAGTGGAAGACCACCGGCAAGCTCAACGCGCACATCGAGGAGATGTACACCGGGCACAGCCTGGTGAAGGTGTTCGGGCGTCAGGAGGAGTCGGCCAAGGCCTTCGCCGAGCAGAACGACGCGCTGTACGAGGCCGGGTTCAAGGCGCAGTTCAACAGCGGGGCGATGCAGCCGCTGATGTTCTTCATGTCGAACCTCAACTATGTGCTCGTGGCCGTGGTGGGTGGCCTGCGGGTCGCGTCGGGCGCGTTGTCGATCGGCGATGTGCAGGCGTTCATCCAGTACTCGCGGCAGTTCTCGATGCCGCTCACGCAGGTCGCGTCGATGGCGAACCTGGTGCAGTCCGGTGTCGCCTCCGCCGAGCGGATCTTCGAGCTACTCGACGCGGACGAGCAGGAGGCGGACCCGGTGCCGGGCGAGCGCATCGGCCGGCTGAGCGGGCGGGTCGAGATGGAGCATGTCTCCTTCCGCTACGACAAGGACAAGCCGCTCATCGAGGACCTGTCCCTGAAGGTCGAGCCCGGCCACACGGTGGCCATCGTCGGCCCGACGGGCGCGGGCAAGACCACGCTGGTCAATCTGCTGATGCGGTTCTACGAGGTCACCGGCGGGCGCATCACGCTCGACGGGGTCGACATCGCGAGGATGTCGCGCGACGAACTGCGGTCCGGCATCGGCATGGTGCTCCAGGACACCTGGCTGTTCGGCGGCACCATCGCGGAGAACATCGCGTACGGAGCGGCCAAGGAGGTCACCCGCGATCAGATCGAGGAGGCGGCGCGGGCGGCCCACGCGGACCGTTTCGTGCGGACGCTCCCGGAGGGCTACGACACGGTGATCGACGACGAGGGCACGGGGGTGAGCGCGGGCGAGAAGCAGCTGATCACGATCGCCCGGGCGTTCCTGTCCGACCCCGTGATCCTCGTCCTCGACGAGGCGACGAGTTCCGTCGACACCCGTACCGAGGTGCTCATCCAGAAGGCCATGGCCCGCCTCGCGCACGGACGGACCTCGTTCGTCATCGCCCACCGGCTCTCCACGATCCGGGACGCGGACACCATCCTGGTGATGGAGGACGGGGACATCGTCGAGCAGGGGACGCATGACGCTCTGCTGGCCGCCGGTGGGGCGTATGAGCGGCTGTACAAGGCCCAGTTCGCCGAAGCCGTGGCCGAGGTCGACTAACTAGTCCAGGTAGCCGCGTAGTTGGTCCGCGAAGGCGTGGTCCCGCAGCTTGTTGAGGGTCTTGGATTCGATCTGGCGGATGCGTTCTCGGGTCACGCCGAAGATGCGGCCGATCTCCTCCAGGGTGCGGGGCCTGCCGTCCGCGAGGCCGTAGCGGAGCTGGACCACCTTGCGTTCGCGCTCGCCGAGCGTGGAGAGCACCGCCTCCAGGTGCTCGCGGAGCAGCAGGAACGCCGCTGATTCCACGGGACTTGTCGCGTCGCCGTCCTCGATGAGGTCGCCGAGCGCGACATCGTCCTCCTCGCCCACGGGCGCGTGCAGGGACACCGGTTCCTGGGCCAGGCGCAGGACTTCGCTGACCCGTTCGTGCGGCAGGTCCAGGTGGGCCGCGACCTCTTCGGGCGTGGGTTCGTAGCCACGCTCCTGGAGCATGCGGCGCTGGACGCGCACGACGCGGTTGATCAGCTCCACCACGTGCACCGGTACGCGGATGGTGCGGGCCTGGTCGGCGAGGGCCCGCGACATGGCCTGGCGGATCCACCAGGTCGCGTACGTCGAGAACTTGTAGCCCCGGGCGTAGTCGAACTTCTCAACTGCCCTGATCAGGCCCAGATTTCCTTCCTGGACGAGGTCGAGCATGGTCAGGCCGCGCCCCACGTACCGCTTGGCGACGGAGACGACCAGGCGGAGGTTCGCCTCGATCAGGCGGCGCTTGGCCATCCGGCCGGCGACGACCAACTTGTCCAGGTCGAGCGCGAGTTGGGAGTCCAGGTCGGGGGCGAGCCGCAGCTTCTCCTCGGCGAAGAGCCCGGCCTCGACGCTGCGGGCGAGCTCCACCTCCTCCGCCGCCGTGAGCAGCGGGATCCGGCCGATCTCGCGCAGATACTGCCGGAACAGGTCGGACGAGGGGCCGCCGGTGTCGGTGCGGCCGCGGGGTGCCGGGGGCAGCTCGCCGGTGTCCGGTTCGAGCGCCTCGGCGGGTTCGGGGGCGTCCGGGGCCGCTGTGCTCGCGGGGACCGCGGGGCCCGTTTCCGGGTGCCGTGCGGCGCGGCCCTGCGGCGGTACGGCCGCTATGACGTCCGCGCCGGCCTCCGCCCCCGCTTTCGCGGGCACGGCGGTCTCGCTCTGTGTGAGGGTCTGGGTCTGCACGGGGGCGACCTCCATGATGATCGCTGCTGAGGCGTGCGGCAGCGGTACAGCGGGATCGGCTTCGACGGCCTCGCCGCTGTCCGTCCCGAACACGATGTGTGGAATCGCGGGTGTACCGGATCCGCATTCGCTGTCTGCGGGCCGGCCGCGCTCCGAGGACTCAGGCACCGCAACCCAGTGTGGGGCACGACACACGGCCGCCACGAGGGGCGTGCGGTGACTTTTTGAGTCCGGTCTGTGACCGGGTGGTTACCCGACGGGTAACCGGAGCCGTCCGGGGTGAACCTCGGAATGCGTCCGGGGCGGGCCCTAAAGGGCGTCCGCGCCTCGCTCGCGCAGCGCCTGGGCGTACTGCTGGAGGACCCACAACTCGTTCTGTACGGCGGTCAGTTGCGCCGGGTCGCCCTGGCCGCCCAGGCGGGTCAGGCTGCCCTGGACCTCGCGGATGCGGCGGTCGACGGCGCGCAGCCTGACCTGGACGAGCTGGATGCCCGCGTACATCTCGTCCACGGTCTTGCGCAGGATCGCCTCCACGGCCAGCTCGGTGACCATGGCGCGCACCGAGTTGTCGGGCGCCGCGTCCAGGACCCGGGCGAGGTAGGCCTGCGGCTCGGCGATGCCCGCGTCGGCGCCGCCCGCCTCCTCCACGCAGCGGCGCACGGCGGCGTAGGGCGGGGCGGTGAACTCGTCCACGCCGTACGCGTCGAAGGTCGGGGAGACCAGCTCCGGGCGCTGCAGGGCCAGCTTGAGCAGCTCGCGCTCGGTGCGGTGGGCGGGGCTGCGCAGGTTCAGCGCGGGTCCTGCCGGGGCGGCGGGCGCCGAGGGGCCGTACGACTGGTTCTGCTGCTGTCCCGGGCGCTGCTGGGGGGCGGGGCCGCGGCCGCCGCGGTCGCGGGCCCAACGGGCCAGCTGGGCAACGCGCTTGACGACGAACTGGGTGTCCAGGATGCCGAGCATGCCGGCGAGCTGGACGGCCACCTCGTGCTGCGCGCCGCTGTTCTTGATGCGGGCCACGACGGGTCCCGCCTCGTCCAGGGCGGCGGCGCGGCCCGCGGGGGTCTCCAGGTCATAGCGGCCGACGATCTGGCGCAGCGCGAACTCGAAGAGCGGCGTGCGGGGTTCGACCAGGTCGGCGACCGCCTCGTCGCCCTTGGCCAGGCGCAGCTCGCAGGGGTCCATGCCCTCGGGCGCGATGGCGATGTACGTCTCGGCGGCGAACTTCTGGTCGTCCTCGAAGGCGCGCAGGGCGGCCTTCTGGCCGGCCGCGTCGCCGTCGAAGGTGAAGATCACCCGCGCCGAGCCGTTGTCCATCAGGAGGCGGCGCAGGATCTTGATGTGGTCGCCGCCGAAGGCCGTGCCGCAGGTCGCGATGGCGGTGGTGACGCCGGCCAGGTGGCAGGCCATGACGTCCGTGTACCCCTCGACGACGACCGCGCGGGAGGTCTTGGCGATCTCCTTCTTGGCCAGGTCCACTCCGTAGAGCACCTGGCCCTTCTTGTAGATCGGCGTCTCGGGGGTGTTCAGGTACTTCGGGCCGTTGTCGTCCTCGCGCAGCTTGCGGGCGCCGAAGCCGACGACCTCGCCGCTGATGTCGCGGATCGGCCACATCAGGCGGCCGCGGAAGCGGTCGATGGGGCCGCGGCGGCCCTCCTGGGAGAGGCCGGAGAGGGTCAGTTCCTTGTCGCTGAAGCCCTTGCCGCGCAGGAAGCGGGTGAGGTGGTCCCAGCCCGCCGGGCTGTAGCCCACGCCGAAGTGCGCCGCGGCGGCCTGGTCGAAGCCGCGCTCGGCGAGGAACTTGCGGCCGATCTCCGCCTCGGGGCTCTCCAGCTGGTCGATGTAGAACTGCGCGGCGATCTTGTGGGCCTCGACGAGGCGGATGCGCTCGCCGCGCTGGTTCGAGGGGTTGTACCCGCCCTCTTCGTACCGCAGCGTGATGCCCGCCTGGGCGGCGAGGCGCTCGACCGTCTCCGAGAAGGTGAGGTGGTCGATCTTCATCACGAAGGCGATCGTGTCGCCGCCTTCCTGGCAGCCGAAGCAGTGGAAGAGACCCTTGCTCGGGCTGACCTGGAAGGACGGTGACTTCTCGTCGTGGAAGGGGCACAGACCCTTGAGGTTGCCGCCCCCCGCGTTCCGCAGCTGGAGGTAGTCGGAGACCACGGCGTCGATCGGGACCGCGTCCCGAACCGCCTTCACGTCCTCGTCATTGATCCTGCCTGCCACGTAGGAATACTACGGCCCTGCTGTGACACTCCCGCCCGGCCGGTCACGCCAGCAGCGACTCCAGCGGGACGGAGGGATCCGCGAGGGACTCGGCGGGCGGCCGGGCACCCGCACGGATCAGCTTCTGGATGGTGTCCGTGACGTCCCACACATTCACGTTCATCCCGGCGAGGATCCGTCCCTCGCTCAGCCAGAAGGCGACGAACTCCCGCTTCCCCGCGTCGCCACGGACCACGACCTGGTCGTACGTCCCCGGTGGCGCCCAGCCCGAGTACTCGAGGCCCACGTCGTACTGGTCGGAGAAGAAGTACGGCACCCGGTCGTACGTCACGTCCTGGCCGAGCATCGCGCGGGCGGCCGCCGGGCCGCCGTTGAGCGCGTTCGCCCAGTGCTCCACGCGCAGCCTCATGTCGAAGAGCGGGTGCAGTACGGCGGCCACGTCGCCCGCCGCGAAGATGTCCGGGTCCGAGGTGCGCAGGGAGGCGTCGACGACGATGCCGCCGCCGTGCGCGCGGTCGGCGATGTCGAGCCCGGCCGACTCGGCGAGCGCGGTGCGCGGGGCGGCGCCGATCGCGGCGAGCACGTCGTGCGCCGGGTGCTCCTCGCCGTCGTCGGTGCGGGCGGCGAGGACCATGCCGTCCTGTCCGGTGATCTCGGTGAGCGTCGCGCCGAAGTGGAAGCGGACGCCGTGCTCGGCGTGCAGGTCGGCGAACATCTGGCCGAGCTCGGGGCCCAGGACCGCGTGCAGCGGGGTGGGCTCGGGCTCGACGACAGTGACCTCCGCGCCGTACGTCCGCGCGGCCGCGGCGATCTCCAGGCCGATCCAGCCGGCGCCGGCGATCACCAGGTGGCCGTTGTCACGGCCGAGACTGGCCAGAACCTGACGCAGCCGGTCGGCGTGCGCGAGGCGGCGCAGGTGGTGCACGCCCACCAGGTCGGTGCCCGGCACGTCGAGGCGGCGCGGCTCGGCGCCGGTGGCCAGAAGCAGCCGGTCGTAGTGGATGACGGCGCCGTCCCCGAGGCGGACGGCCTTGGCGGTGCGGTCGATGGCGACGACGGTCTGGCCGAGGTGCAGCTCCACGTCCGACTGTGCGTACCAGGCGGGTTCATGGACGAAGACGCTGTCCCGCTCCTCCTTGCCCAGCAGATACCCCTTCGACAGGGGCGGGCGCTCGTACGGGTGGTCGCGCTCGTCACCGATGAGGATCACCCGGCCGGTGAAGCCCTCGGATCGGAGTGTCTCGGCCGCCTTCGCGCCCGCGAGACCTCCTCCGACAATGACGAACGTCTGATCCGCGTCGACCACTTGATGCCTCCTCAAAGCCTTGCCGTCAGGGGAGCGTCCCGCACAGAGCGTGATGGGGGAAGGGGTTGCGGCCCTATCCGGCCAGTTTTCGTCACGCCCCGTGGTCGGTCTGCTCGGAAATGGGGCGCCGTGCCGTGAGCCGCGCGTGCAGCGAACGGGCGGCGGCGTCCGTGAGTGACGCGATCTGGTCCACGACCACGCGCAGGGCCGCGCGGTCGTCGGGCGCCGCGTCGTACAGCGCGCGGAACTGCGGGTCGAGTCCTTCGGGGGCGCGGGCCGTGAGCGCCTGCGCCAGCTCGGCGACGACGATCCGCTGGTCGGCGCGGAGCCGCTCCTGGGCGGGGCGCTGCATCACATAGCGGTCGGCGACGGCCTTGAGGACCGCGCACTCGTGGCGGGCGCCGCGCGGGACGACGAGCTCGGCGGCGTACCGGGTGAGCGGGCCCGTGCCGTGGCGCGCGCGGGTGGCGGCCTCCGCGGCGAGGCAGAAGCGGCCGATGAGCTGGCTCGTGGCGTCCTTCAACCGGGCCTGGGCGACGGCCGATCCGTCGTACCCGTGCGGCCACCACTCCTGGTCGAGGAGCCGGTCGAGGGCCTGGGAGAGCTCTTCGGGGTCGGTGTCCGCCGGTACGTAGCGGCCGATCGCCACGGCGAAGATGTCCCGGCGCTCGGGCTCGGCGTGCAGCACGTTCGGGTCGAGGTGTCCGGCGTGCAGGCCGTCCTCGAAGTCGTGGACCGAGTACGCCACGTCGTCCGACCAGTCCATGACCTGTGCCTCGAAACAGGTGCGCCGGCCCGGAGCCTGACTGCGGACCCAGTCGAAGACCGGCCGGTCGTCCTCGTAGACACCGAACTTGGGGGACGCCGGGTCCGTGGGGTGGGAGCCGCGCGGCCAGGGGTACTTGGTGGCGGCGTCCAGGGCGGCGCGGGTCAGGTTGAGGCCCACGCTGACCAGTTCGTCCGTCTCCTCGCTTCTGATGAAGCGCTTCGGTTCGATGCGGGTGAGGAGCCTCAGCGACTGCGCGTTGCCCTCGAACCCGCCGCAGCTCTCGGCGACTTCGTTCAGCGCCTGCTCGCCGTTGTGCCCGAAGGGCGGGTGGCCCATGTCGTGCGCGAGGCAGGCCGTCTCCACCAGGTCCGGGTCGCAGCCGAGGGCCGCGCCCAGCTCGCGGCCGACCTGGGCGCACTCCAGGGAGTGCGTCAGGCGGGTGCGGGCGCTGGCGTCCCAGGCCTCGTTGCTCCGGGTGCCGGGGGTGACCACCTGGGTCTTCCCGGCGAGGCGGCGCAGTGCGGCGGAGTGCAGGACGCGCGCGCGGTCCCGCTGGAAGGCGGTGCGCCCCGGCCTCTTGTCCGGCTCGGCGGCCCATCGCTCGACGGCGGCCTTGTCGTAGGCGGCTTTGTCGTAGGCAGCCTCGTCGTCGTACGCGTTCGGTGCAGTGCCTTCCATGCACCGACAGTAAACGCAAGCAGTGACAAAGGGGGCTTCAGGGGCCCCTCATCGGCCGTGCGGCCGCGGGACGGGCGTCAGGCGGAGGTCAGCTGACGGGCCGGGGGCCAGGTCGCCGCCGTCGCCGGTGCCGCCGTCGTGCGGGCCTGTTCGTAGCGGTGCAGGACGAGGCGGGCCATCGCCTGGTGGTCGCCGAGCGGGGCGGCCGCGATCCAGGGCGCGGCCTCGGCGCACTGCGCGGCGAACCGGCCCGGCGCGGTGAAGTACGAGGCGACGGCGGCCCGGTGGCGTCCGCGGGCGGCGAGCGAGCGCACGGCGGCGGGCACGGTCAGCGGGGAGTTCGCGGTGGGCGAGGCGTAGGCGGGCACCACCGGCACGCCGATGCGCCGCGCGAGGAGGTCCGCCGTACGCCGGGTGTCGGCGGCGGAGTCCGGGTCGCGGGAGCCGGCGGCGGCGAGCACCACTCCGCTGGTGCGGCGCACGGCCTCGCTCGGGCGGGTCGGCCAGCCCGCCTCGACGAGCCGGGCGTGCAGCGCGTCGACGAGCAGCGGGTGCGGGCCGAGCGGGGCGGCGACGCGCGCGTCGAGGTGCGGCGCGCCGGCGATCGCGTCGGGGATGTCCTGCTTGACGTGGTAGCCGCGGCTGAGCAGCAGCGGCACGAGGACGGCGGAGCCGGTCGCCGCGGCGAGGGTGTCGGGGAGCAGCGGTTCGTTCAGCTCGATGTGGCCGAGCCGCACGGTGAGTCCGGGGCGCAGCTCGCGGACCCGTTCGAGCAGGGCCGAGACGGTGGCGAGGGTGCGCGGGTCGCGGCTGCCGTGCGCGACCACGACGAGCGCGGGCGCAGGGTCGGTGCGGCGCCTGCCGTCGAGCGACACGAGATTGAGCTGGCTGCCGAGCTGGCTGGTGATCCGGTCCATGAGTTGCGCCGTGCTTTCGAGAGGGGTGCCGTTCAGGAGCTGGGGCACAGAGGACTCGTCGCGAAGAGGGTTCGACGCCGTCATGAACCGAGGATGGCCGCGGCAGATTGCGTCGGCGTTGCGCGCCGGTGACGGGTCGTTTCAGCCGGGCTCACGGCGGGCTGGGCAGCGCTGTCAGCGATTGTCGGTGGGCTCGCTTACCGTTGTGCGCAGTGATCGGATCGGGGGATCCGGCGGGGGACGGGGGTTCGGGATGGAACGGCCGGGGTGGGCGCGGTGGGCCCATTGGAAGCAGGGGGTCACACCTCTGTGGGCCCGAGTGCGGCGGCTGCGGCTGCCGCGCACGCGGCGGGGGCAGCGGCGGGCCGTGCAGGGCTTCATGGCCGCCTGCGTGGTGGCGCTGCTGCCGGCGACGTGGCTGTTCGTGACGACGGACGGGCGGCTGCGTACGACGGCGGACGTGCCGCACACGCGGGTCGCGGTGGTCTTCGGCGCGGGGCTGTGGGAGGGCGAGCCGTCGCCGTATCTCGCCCACCGCCTGGACGCGGCGGCCGAGCTGTACGAGGCGGGGCGGATCGAGGTCGTCCTGGTCACCGGGGACAACAGCCGGGAGGACTACGACGAGCCGGACGCGATGCGCGCGTATCTGACCGAGCGCGGTGTGCCGGGGCGGCGGATCGTCAGCGACTACGCGGGCTTCGACACCTGGGACTCCTGTGTACGGGCCAAGAAGGTGTTCGGCGTCGACCGGGCGGTGCTGATCAGCCAGGGCTTCCACATACGCAGGGCGGTCGCGCTGTGCCGCGCGGCGGGCGTCTCGTCGTACGGCGTCGGGGTCGACGCCAAGCACGACGCGACGTGGTACTACGGCGGCGCGCGGGAGGTCTTCGCGGCGGGCAAGGCAGCGTTGGACGCGGCGTTTCAACCGGATCCGCGCTTCCTCGGGCCCCGGGAGCCGGGCGTGGACCGGGCGCTGGGCGCGCCTCGCTGAGCCTGGCCTGGCCCCTGGGCCTTGAGCGGGGGTGCGTCTGCCTGGTCCCGCTTGTCCGCCGGGTGCGGGTCGTGGTCCGTCCCCGCGCCGTTCCCCGCGCCCCTGAAGGGGCACGAGCTGGCCCGGGGCCTTTCAGCGGGGTCGGGGGGCGTCTGCCTGCTCCCGCTTGTCCGCCGGGTGCGGGTCGTGGTCCGTCCCCGCGCCGTTCCCCGCGCCCCTGAAGGGGCACGAGCTGGCCCCGGGCCTTCAGCGGGGTCGAGGGGCGTCTGCCTGGTCCCGCTTGTCCGCCGGGTGCGGGTTGTGGTCCGTCCTCGCGCCGTTCCCCGCGCCCCTGAAGGAGCACGAGCTGGCCCCGGGCCTTCAGCGGGGTCGGGGTGCGTCTGCCTGGTCCCGCTTGTCCGCCGGGTGCGGGTCGTGGTCCGTCCTCGCGCCGTTCCCCGCGCCCCTGAAGGAGCACGAGCTGGCCCCGGGCCTTCAGCGGGGTCGGGGTGCGTCTGCCTGCTCCCGCTCGTCCGCCGGGTGCGGGTCGTGGTCCGTCCTCGCGCCGTTCCCCGCGCCCCTGAAGGGGCACGAGCTGGCCCGGGGCCTTTCAGCGGGGTCGGGGGGCGTCTGCCTGCTCCCGCTCGTCCGCCGGGTGCGGGTTGTGGTCCGTCCTCGCGCCGTTCCCCGCGCCCCTGAAGGGGCTCACAGTGGGGGGTGGGGCTCGCTGAGGTCGGGTTACCTCGTGTGTAACGCGATCGCGTCGGGGCGTGTAACACGCGTGTCGGACTCTGGCTGGTATGCACACCAAGGCGACACCGACCCACTGTCCGTACTGCGCGCTGCAATGCGGGATGGGCCTGACGTCCGGCCCCGGCGGGGTGGAGGTCGTGGAGCGTCCCGAGTTTCCCGTGAACGGGGGCGCGCTGTGCGGCAAGGGCCGTACGGCGCCCGCTGTGCTCTCCTCCCGGGTGCGGCTGACCGAGCCACTCATCCGATCCCACGCCACGGGCCGGCTCGAACCGGCCACCTGGGAGGAGGCCGTCGGCCGCGTCGCCGACGGGCTCTCCCGCACGCGTACGGAGCATGGCCCGGACGCGTGCGGGGTGTTCGGCGGCGGCGGTCTGACCAACGAGAAGGCGTACGCGCTCGGGAAGTTCGCGCGGGTGGTGCTCGGCACGTCGCAGATCGACTACAACGGCCGGTTCTGCATGTCGTCGGCGGCGGCCGCCGGGCAGCGGGCCTTCGGGCTCGACCGGGGCCTGCCGTTCCCGCTGGCGGACGTCCCGCGCACGGGCTGCGTCATTCTGGTCGGCTCCAACCTCGCCGAGACGATGCCGCCCGCACTGCGGTATCTGACGGAACTGAAGGCGAACGGCGGCAAGTTGATCGTCGTCGACCCGCGCAGGACCCGCACCGCCGAGCAGGCCGATCTGCATCTGGCGCCGCGCCCCGGCACCGACCTGGCGCTCGCCCTCGGGCTGCTGCATCTGGTGGTGGCCGAGGGGCGGACGGACGAGGCGTTCATCGCGGAGCGCACCAGCGGCTGGGAGGAGGCGCGGGCGGCGGCGATGGCGCACTGGCCGGAGTACGTGGAGCGGATCAGCGGCGTTCCGGTGCCTCAGCTGCGGGACGCGGTGGAGATGTTCTGCGCCGCCGAGTCGGCGATGGTGCTCACCGCGCGCGGCCCCGAACAGCAGTCGAAGGGCACCGACACGGTCGGCGCGTGGATCAACCTGTGCCTCGCCACGGGCAACGCGGGCCGCCCGCTGGCCGGTTACGGCTGTCTGACCGGGCAGGGCAACGGCCAGGGCGGACGCGAGCACGGCCAGAAGGCGGACCAGCTGCCGGGCTACCGCAAGCTGACGGACCCGGCGGCGCGGGCGCATGTCGCCGGGGTGTGGGGCGTCGACCCCGATTCGCTGCCGGGCCCCGGCAGGTCCGCGTACGAACTGCTCGACGCGCTCGGCGGGGACATCAAGTCGCTGCTCCTGATGGGCTCCAACCCGGTCGTCTCGGCGCCGCGCGCCGCACACGTGGAGGAGCGGCTGCGGTCGCTCGACTTCCTGGCGGTGGCCGACGTCGTCCTCTCCGAGACGGCTCAACTGGCCGATGTCGTGCTGCCGGTGACGCAGTGGGCCGAGGAGACGGGCACGGTGACGAACCTGGAGGGCAGGGTCCTTCTGCGCCGCCAGGCGGTGACGGCGCCCGACGGGGTCCGCAGCGACCTGGACGTGCTCCACGGCCTCGCCACGCGCCTCGGCCACGAGAAGGGCTTCCCGACGGACCCGGAGGAGATCTTCGACGAACTGCGCAGGGCGAGCGCCGGCGGCCCCGCGGACTACTCCGGCATCTCGTACGCACGCCTGAAGGAGGGCAACGGCGAGGGAGTCTTCTGGCCCTGCCCGGCGGAGGACCTGGCCCCGGCGGAGGAGGAAGAGGAAGGGACGGACGCCGTGCACCCCGGGACCCCGCGCCTCTTCCTCGACCGGTTCGCCACCGAGGACGGCCTCGCACGGTTCGTGCCGGTCGTGCACCGGGCCGCCGCCGAGGAGGCGGACGCGGAGTATCCGGTGCTGCTGACCACCGGGCGGGTGCTCGCCCAGTATCAGTCGGGGGCCCAGACGCGCCGCGTCGACGAGTTGAACTCGGCCGCCCCCGGGCCGTTCGTGGAGCTGCATCCGCGGCTCGCCGCGCGGCTGCGGATCGAGGAGGGCGAGCCGGTGACCGTCGTCTCGCGGCGGGGGCGGGCCGTCGCCCCGGCGCGGATCACCGGGGCGATCCGGTCGGACACGGTCTTCATGCCGTTCCACTGGCCGGGCGAGGGGCGGGCCAACTCCCTCACGCATCCGGCGCTCGACCCCGTGTCCCGGATGCCGGAGTTCAAGGTGTGTGCGGTACGGCTTGAGAGGGAGTAGCCCGCGGTGTCATGCGTCTGCGGGGATCAGCAGGTGCGTCCCACGTAGTGGGCGCCCTGGATCTTGCTCGCCGAACCCAGCCAGTGGTTGCCCGGGCCCACACAGCGCTCGTAGTCGGGGGCGAGGGCGACCCGCACCTGGATGACGACGTTCGAGCCGTCGCTCGTGCAGTGGTTGTAGAACGCGTCGCTGCTGGTCTCGTAGAACCCGCAGGGGGCCATGACGGCGGTCGGGGCGTGAGCGGACGCGGCGGCCGCCACGGGGAGGCCGAGAGTGAGTGCTACGGCGCCGACGAGGGCCGGAAGCGAACGGCGAAGGCTCATGGGGCAACTCCTGCTGAGGACGTGGTGCTCACGCACCGACTCGCGCACCGACTGGTGCACACGGAGAGTGGCATAACCGCGACCTTCCGTGATCATGTGATTCGTGCGCGTCGCTCGCACGGGTGACGGAGTCCACCGGATCGAGTGCGCAGGCGTTTGAGCAGCGGAATCCGCGCCACGGACCGGCCCCGGCGCCCGCGCCGCACCACCTCACCGCCCCGCACGGAACAACGCCCAGTCCCCTCCCCCGATCACCGCCCCCGAAGCCCGCAGCCCCGCCGCCACCCGCGGCGCCGCCACGTACACCCACGCCCGCGCCGTGCCCCCGTCCAGGAGGGTCACGTCCCGCGCCACCCGGTCGTACAGGTTGCGGGGATCGCCCGGCACGAAGTCCTCCAGTACGTCGAGCTCGGCGAGGAGCCGGTCGTACGCGGACGGCAGTGCGGTGAACAACTCGCCGCGCACCGGGCCCGCTTCGGGGTCCTCCACCAGGTACGGATAGCCGGGCCCCGCGTACAGGACCGCCCCCGTGAGCCGCGCGGGCTCCTCCGCGGCGACGCGGCCGCGCAGGTGGACGTCGTGGTTGCGCTCCCCCGGCCGCAGCGTCCCGTACACGAAGAACGGCAGGCGGCCCGCCGCCGGGCTCACTCGGCGGTCTCCCGCTCCACCCACTCCAGGTACGCCGCGCTGCCCCGCACCACCGGTGTCGCGATGATCTCGGGGGTGTCGTAGTCGTGGGCTTCGGTCAGCCACGCCTCTAGGGCGTCGTACCGCGCGGCCGCCGTCTTGAACAGGATCTGCCACTCCCTCGCGGTCTCGATGCCGCCCTCCCAGCGGTAGACCGAGACGACGGGCCCGCCGATCTGCGCGCACGCGGCGACCCGCGCCGCCACCGCGCCGCTCGCGAGGTCTTCTGCCTTCTGGGCGGTGTCGGTCGTGGTCAGGACGGTGACCACCGCCGGCTCTCCGGTTTCGTACGTCGACGTCATGCACCGATTCTCGCCGGACGTCTCGCAGGTCGGGGCCACCGGCCATGCCGAAGGTCCCGAACCGCGCGCGCCGGGGCGGCGTACCGACGGCTGTTACACAACCTCCCGGTCTCCGTGACGGACGCTTCCTAACGTCGACAGGGCCATGAAACTCAGCCGCTCCCGCCCCCGCCTCCTGCGCGGCGCGCCCTTCGCCGCCGCCGCGGTCGTCGTGCTTGCCGGATGCGGCAGCCTGGACGGACTCGACGCCGGTGAGCCCGCGCCGTCCGTCTCCGTGCAGCCGCGCCCCGAGCCGCTCTGGCCCGCCTGGTCGGGTACGTCGTCCAAGGCGCCCGGCGCCGACACCGCCACCCACCAGCCGCCGCCGGAACCCCTGGACGGGCTGCCCGACGTGGGCAAGGAGGGCATCGGCAGCCTCGACTTCCGAGAGATCCTGCGGGCCGACCCGCGGATGCGCGCCCTCGCCGACCGCCCCACGATCGAACGGCCGGGCCGAGCCGGGCTCAGGCCGGTCATGCTGAAGGACCTGACGGGCGACGGGAAGCCCGAGCTGCTCGTGGCCGCCGACACGGAGACCGGACGCAGTGTGCTCGCCGTCTACCGGGCGCTCGGCGGCCGGGTCTACCCCATCCTGTTCGCCTCGGGGAAGCGCGTGAGCATCGAGACGATCGGCCCGGATCTGCTGCTGCGCAGCTCGTGCGCGGGCGGCGGCGAGCAGGCGGTGCGGTTCCGCTGGGACGGCGTACGGATGTCCACGGTGAGCGACACCAAGAACTATGGGAGGACGGCAGGCCAGGACCGCACCCGGTCCCCCGCCCCGGCACCCTCGCGCGGCTCGGAGCCCGGCGCGTGAGGGGCATCGCCCGGCGCGCCCGCGCCGCCTTCAACTCGCTCGGCCTGCGCTGGAAGATCGCCGCGCTGCTCGCGCTCGGCTGTGCGGTGGTCGCCGTGGCCATCGGCCTGCTCGTACACCACGCACGGCTCGAACAGGTCTCCTCGGGAGCCAGGTCCGGTGCCGTCGCGCAGCTGGTGCGGGTGCGTCAGCTGTACGAGCTGACCGGACAGGTCGACACGGACACCTCGGACGGCACGGAGGCCGCCCTCGACTCGCCGGATCTGCCCGCGTCGCTGCGGGCGGCCGCGCTGGACGGGCGGCGGACCACCTACCTCGACATGGGCGCCGCCGACCCCGCCGTCTGGGCGGCGCGGCCGGTCGGCGACCATGTCCTTTCGGTGCGCGAGCCGCTGGGCGAACAGGCCGCCGAGATGGCCGAGTTCGACCGGCAGCTGATCGTCTCGGGGGCCGTCGTCGTCGTGCTCGCCGCGCTCGGCGGTGCCGGCCTGGCCAGTCGGCTCAGCCGCGAACTGCGGACCGCGGCGGCCACCGCGCGCCGCATCAGCCAGGGCGAGCTGGACGCCCGTATCGGCCATCCACGGTCGCCGGACGTCCGGGGCGGCACCGGGCACGGCAAGGACGAGGTGGCCGAACTGGCCGCCGCGGTCGACACGATGGCCGCGTCCCTGCAGCGGCGCCTGGTGGCCGAGCAGCGCTTCACCGCCGATGTCGCCCACGAGCTGCGCACCCCGCTGACCGGACTGCACACGGCGGCCGAACTGCTGCCGCGCGGCCGCCCCACGGAGCTCGTGCTCGACCGGGTGCAGGCCCTGCGCACCCTCACGGAGGATCTGCTCGAAGTGGCGCGGCTCGACGCGGAGGTGGAGCGGCCCGACCTGGAGGTGCATCCGACGGCCGCGCTGGTCGAGGGGATCGTCCGGCGGTCGGGGTACGGGGTGCGGTTCGTCGCCGCGGGCCCTGACGACGTCTTCGTACGCACCGACGCACGCCGCCTGGAGCGGATCGTCGCCAACCTCGTGGCGAACGCCCGCAGGCACGGCGCGGACCCGGTGGAGGTGCGGGTCGCCGGGCCCGTGGTCACGGTCAGCGACCAGGGGCCCGGCTTCCCCGAGCATCTCCTTGCGGACGGCCCGCGGCGCTTCCAGACCGGCGCGCGGGAGCGCGGTCAGGGCACGGGCCTCGGTCTGACCATCGCGTTCGGCCAGGCGCAGGTGATCGGGGCGCGCGTGGAGCTGAGCAATGCGGTGCCCTGCGGGGCTGTGGCGGCGGTCCACCTGCCGGAGGCCGACGGCTGAGAGTTCCGCTGAGAGCTCCGCTGGAAGTGCCGTGATGACCTGCGGGCCGGTGGGGGCTTGTCGCGCCCACGCGGCGGAGCCGCACATGTCACAGCCCCGCGCCCCTTCGGGGCTCGGCCCCCTCAACTGCCGTACGGGCGCACATCCTTGGCGCTCCGCAGCGCCCACGCCCACCACTGCAGCTGGTCGAGCATCGCCTTCGCGGCGGCGTCGGGACCGGTGGGGTCCTTGTGGGTGCCGTCGGCGTCGAAGAGGCCGCCCGCGTTGTGGAAGGAGACGGTGTCGCGGATGGTGTGGGTGTGCAGCTCGGCGAAGACCGGGCGCAGATGCTCGACCGCGCGCAGGCCGCCGGAGAGCCCTCCGTAGGAGACGAAGGCGAGGGGTTTGGCCTGCCACTCGGCGTTGTGCCAGTCGATGAGGGCCTTCAGCGACGCGGGGTAGGAGTGGTTGTACTCGGGGGTGAGGACGACGAAGGCGTCGGCGGCGGCCAGCTTCGGGGTGACCTTCTCCAGTTCGGCGACCACTTCGGGCGACGGGTCGAAGGAGAGCGCGGTCGGCAGCCGGGACTCGGCCAGGTCGACGACGTCCACCTCGAAGTCCGTGCGCTCGCCGAGCCGGGACAGCAGCCAGTCGGCGACGGTCGGCCCGAAGCGGCCCTCGCGGTTGCTGCCGATGATGACGGCGACGCGCAGGGGGGTGGGGACAGGGGTCTCGTTCACAAGCGTGTTCTGAGTCATGGGGAAGAGCCTCGTATCTCAACCTTGCTTGAGGTCAAGCCGCTCCCGTGGCCGATCTCGCGCGGGGCTCCAAGGGCGTGTCTCCTCGGGGTCCCCGCCACCTCGTACGGTGAGAGGCATGACAACTCCCGCGCTGGTACAGCGCCTTGAGATCGACGGCCGGGCCGCCACCGCCGACCGGCTGCTCCTGCCCGCGCTCGGCGCCGTCGGGCACTTCACCGCCATGCAGGTCAGGGGCGGCGCGGTGCAGGGGCTCGCGCTGCATCTGGCCCGGCTCGACGCGGCGACGCGCGAGCTCTTCGACCACGATCTCGACGGCGAGTACGTCCGCGGCCTGATCCGGCACGTACTGCGCGACGACATCACCGACGCGTCCGTACGCGTCCTCGTCCACGCCTCCGCCGACGGCGAACCGACCGTGATGGTCACCGTCCGGGCGCCGGGCCGGATGCCGGCCGACGCGCAGGCCCTGCAGTCGGTGCCCTACCTGCGCCCCTTCCCTCACATCAAGCACCTGGGCGGCTTCGGACAGGCCCGCTACGGAGAGCTGGCGCGGCGGGCCGGCTTCGACGACGCGCTGCTCACCGGGCCCGACGGGACGATCAGCGAGGGTGCCGTCACGAACATCGCGTTCTACGACGGGACGGAGGTCGTCTGGCCGGACGCACCCTGCCTGGCCGGCATCACCATGCAGCTGATCGAGCCACGTCTCGCGGACGCCGGGCTGCCCACGCGGCACGGCCCGGTCACCCTCGCGGACCTGCCGTCGTACACGGCCGCCTTCGTCACCAACGCGCGCGGCATCGCGCCGGTGCGGCGGATCGACGACACGGAGTTCGCGGTCGACGCGAAGCTGATGCGGGCCGTGACGGAGGCGTACGAGAGCGCACCCTGGGACGTTGTCTGAGCCAGCATCAGGTCCCTCGCGGGGCGCCCGGGTCACCCATTCACAGGCGCCCCGCACCCCCTTCGGATTCTTCTCCGCGACACGCCGGGTGACCTGCTGGAACGTATCCGTCGAAACGTCAGAAGCCGCTCCGCCGCAGAGTTTCTGACGGGCCTTCAGGAGGCGTGCTCCGGCAAGTGCCACTTACCTCGGTAGAGCGGGGTTCGACCGACGCAGCGGCACTTGGGGGTGCCGCGGGCCGTGCCCTCTGAAGGCCCCTCGGAGGAGCGAGCACGATGCGCACAGCCCGCCTGCTGACCACCGCCGCGCTAGCCGTCGCATCGGCGGGTCTGCTCGCGCCGCCCGCAGCGGCCGCCGCGCTCGTCGCCGGCGGGGGCCTGGAGGTCTTTCCGTCCACGGTCGCTCCCGGCACCACCGTCACGGTGAACACCACCGCGTGCGGCAGCGACGGGACCGCGACGGGCGACGCGAGCGCGGTGGGCGCGGGCACCTTCACGCTGGCGCCGAGCACGCACGAGGAGAACGCGATCGGGCAGTTCAAGGTGCCGTCGTCGGCGCAGCCCGGCACCTACGAGATCGTCGCGAAGTGCTCCGGCGCCGACTCGGGCGGCAAGGAGGTTGCGGGAGATCTGGTCGTGACGATCACGTCCACGGCCGCCGCCGAGCAGCGGGTCGCCCCGAAGGGACATGTGAAGACGGGGGTCGGCGGCGCTCTCGGCCCCGACCCCGTGCAGACCACGGCGGGTGTGGCGGCGCTTGCCGTGGCCGCCGCGGGCGGTACCTGGCTCCTGCATCGCCGGGCGAGAGGCGACAGGATCTGACGGACACCCTCCGCTGTCCACCGGTACCGCAAGCCCCCTCCCCCTCCCGGCCCGCGATGTCCCTCGCGGGCCGGGAGGGGGACGAGGGGCCGGACTCCCCGACCCCGAGGAGGACGAACACGTATGCGCAGAAGGACCCTCAACTCCGCGACAGGGGCGGTCACCGCCGTCGCCCTGTGCTCCGGCGCGTGGCTGCTGCACAACGGCGCCGGTCCGGGCCCGCCGCCGCAGCCGTCCGCCGCGCAGGCCGCTTCGGCTTCGGCGTCGGCGGGCACCGGCATCGGCCCCGCCCCCGCGTCATCCGCGCTTCCCCCGTCGCCGCCCGACCGGATCCGGATCCCCTCCATCCGGGTCGACGCGCCGCTCATGGGGCTCGGCCTGACCCGCCAGGGCAGCCTCGACGTACCGCCGCCGAACAAGACGCATCTCGCGGGCTGGTACGAGTCGGGGACCACGCCCGGCGAGCCCGGGACCGCCATCGTGGCGGGGCACGTCGACAACGCCGAAGGCCCTTCCGTCTTCTACGACCTGGGCGGCCTGACCAAGGGCCGCACCATCGAGGTCGAACGCAGGGACGGCAGCGTGGCGGTGTTCACCGTCGACGCGAACGAGGTCTACGCCGCGAAGAACTTCCCCGACGAGAAGGTGTACGGCGCGGCGGACCGCCCCGAGCTGCGGGTCATCACGTGCGGCGGCACGTACTCGCGCAAGACGGGCTACGAGGGCAACGTGGTGGTCTTCGCCCATCTGACGAGCGTGCGCTGAGACTCCGAAAGGTGTTTGCGGCTGCGGCTAGGCGACCCACTGCTCGTACGCCATCTTGGCGACGAGCCCGAACACGGTGGTCAGGAGCACGACCCGGACGAAGCCGCTGCCCTTCTTCAGGGCGGTGCGCGCGCCGAACATGCCGCCCGCGAGGTTGAAGACGGCCATCAGACCGGCCAGTTGCCACAGGACCGCGCCCTGCCAGGCGAACATCGCGAGGGCGCCCGCGTTGGTGCAGCAGTTGACGATCTTGGCGGTGGCGGAGGCCGCCACCAGGTCGAGGTGGAGCACGGCGGTGAGCGCGAGCACCAGGAAGGTGCCGGTGCCGGGCCCGATGAGCCCGTCGTAGAAGCCGATGCCGAGGCCCGCGAGGCCGATCGCGGCGAGGATCCTCTTGGGCGAGGCGGGCCGGGCGGCGGGCGCGGTGCCGAAGTCGGGCTTGAAGATGACGAAGGTGCCGACGGCGACAAGGACGACCATGATGACGGGCTTGAGCACCTCGGTGCTCATCCCCGCGGCGAAGACGGCGCCGCCCATCGACCCGGCGAGCGCGGCGAGCCCGATGCGCACGGCGGTCGGCACGTCGACGGGTGTCTTGCGTACGTACGTGACCGCCGCGCCGGTCGTGCCGACGATGGCGACGGCCTTGTTCGTCCCGAGGGCGTGCGCGGCCGGGGTCGAGCCCGGAAGCCCGATCAGCAGCGCGGGCAGCAGGAGCAGCCCGCCGCCGCCGACCACCGCGTCGATCCAGCCTGCCGCGAGGGCGGCGATACAGAGGACGACGACGGTGGTCAGCGATATGTCGGGCATGATCGCGACCCTATGGAGTGGATGATCATGCCGTCCATGAAATCGGGGAGAGTTGAGGGTCTTCAGAGGTTTCGAAGCGTTCACCGGAGCGCCGATGCTTAACCCCCGTTGAGCCGATCCTCAAGCCCGCCTTAAGGATCAGGGATACCCCTCTGACCAGCCACTTTCAGACGCATCGCCCGCCTACGCTGCGGCCGTGACCACCGAGGCAGCCCATCCCCGACTCGCCGCGTGCCCCGCACTCCGCGTCAGCCCCGCCGCCCTCCGCGCGGGCGTCGTCGGCGGTGCGGTCGCCGTCATCGCCCTGTGGGCCGCGCAGGCCGAGCCGTCGGCGCGGCTCGACGTGCTCTTCGCGACCGGCGCGCATCTGACCGGGCTGCTGGCCGGCTACGGGATCCTCGTGATGCTGTTCCTGATGGCCCGCGTCCCCGCCGTCGAGCACGGGGTCGGCGCCGACCGGCTCGCCCGGCGGCACGCGCTCGGCGGCCGCTACGTCCTCTCCCTCTGCATCGGCCACGCACTCCTTGCCCTCTGCGGATACGCCGCCCACGCCGACACCGACCTGGTCGACGCCACGCTCGACCTGCTCGGCTACCCGGGGCTCGCCCTCGCCACCGTCGGCACCGCGCTGTTCGTGGCCGTCGGCGTGACGTCCGCGCGTGCGGTGCGCCGCCGTGTCCCGCACGAGACGTGGCGGGCCGTGCATCTGCTGACCCACATCGGCGCGGCGCTCGCCTTCGTGCACCAGCTCGCCGGGCCCGATGTGGCGGGCAGTGTCCTCACCGTCTGGGTCTGGTCGTTGCTGCACGCCGTGGTCGCGGTCCTCCTCGTCTGGTACCGCGTCGTCGTGCCGGTGCGGCAGGCGTTCCGGCACAGCCTGCGCGTCATCGACGTACGCGACGAAGGTCCTGGGGTCGTCTCGGTCGTGATGCAGGGCATCGGGCTCGACGGGCTGCGGGCCGAGCCGGGGCAGTTCTTCCGGTGGCGCTTTCTGCGGCGCGGGCTGTGGCGCACCGCGCTGCCGTTCTCGCTCTCCGCGCCCGTGCGGGACGACACCCTGCGGATCACGGTGAAGGCGATCGGCGGCCACACCCGGCGGGTGCGGCGGCTCAGGCCGGGCACGCGGGTGCTCGCCACCGGGCCGTTCGGGGCGCTGACCGCGCATCGGCGTACGCGGCGGAAGGTGCTGCTGCTCGCGGGCGGGGTCGGCATCACGCCGATGCGGGCCCTCTTCGAGACGCTGCCCGGCGGGCCCGGTGACATCACGCTGCTCTACCGGGCGGGGAGCGCGGAGCAGCTCGTGCTGCGGGACGAGCTGGAGGGGATCGCCCGGAGCCGGGGTGCGGCGCTGCACTATCTCCTCGGCCGGTCCGACGCGTCCTTCGATCCGCTCGCCCCGCAGGCGCTGCGGAACCTGGTGCCTGACCTGGCCGAGCACGACGTCTATCTTTGCGGGCCGCCGGGGATGTCCGCGTCGGCTACGGCGGCGCTGGTGCGGGCCGGGGTGCCGGAGGAACGCATCCATGCCGAGTGCTTTGCCTTCTGATTCGAGAGAGCTGACATGGGACGTCACCGCAAACCCGCAGGCCCCGTCCAGGGCCCCACCCTCCAGTCCCGCCGCAAACTGGCGGCGGGCCTCGCCGGGGCCAGCGCCTTGGTTGCGACGGCGCTGACCATGACCATCGCACCCGCGGCCCCGCCTGCCCCCGACCGCGCCCCGCCGGGCGTCCCTGCACCACAGGCCGCACCCTAGGGGCGGGCACCGTCTCGGGGCTCCGCCCCGGACCCCGCTCCTCAAACGCCGGAGGGGCTGAATTTTCTGGACTCCCTCACACCCCACCCCCACCCCCGCTGAGGGCAGCGTTCCCCCCGGGAAACAGTGAGGATGCGGACGGGTAACACCGCCCACGCAGGCTGCCGTACATGACCTCATCAACCTCGAACGCACGTGTGGCGGTGATCGGCGCAGGCCTTGCCGGTGTGCGGCTCGCCCAGCGGCTCGGGGGTGCCGCCGTGCTCATCGGCGAGGAGACGCACGCGCCGTACAACCGGGTGCTGCTCGCCGATGTCCTCGCCGGCCGGTACGGACCGGAGGTCATCGGCCTGCCGGCCGCCCCCGGGGAGTTCCTGCGCACCCGTGCCGTCCGGGTCGACCGCGAGGACCGGCTCGTGCACTGCGCCGACGGCGGCGTCGTCCGGTACGAGACGCTCGTCCTCGCCACCGGCTCCAACCCGGTCCTTCCGCCCCTGCGCGGCCTCTTCGCGCCGGACGCCCGCGAGCTGCCGCGCGGTGTGCACCCCTTCCGGACCATGGACGACTGCCTCGCGCTCTCGGAGGCGATACGTCCGGGCGTGCGCGCCGTCGTCATCGGCGGCGGGCTGCTCGGTGTCTCCGCCGCCCGCGCGCTCGCCGTGCGCGGCGCCCAGGTCGTCCTCACCCAGCAGGGCGACCGGCTCATGGAGCGCCAGCTCGACCCGGCCGCGAGCGAGCTGGTCCACCGGCATCTCACCGACCTCGGGGTCGAAGTGCACACCGAGTGCCGGGTGCGCGGTGTGCGGCAGGTCGACGGGGCTGTACGGTCGGTCGAGCTCGCCGACGGCTATCTGCTCGGCACCGACCTCACCGTGCTCGCCTGCGGTGTCCGCCCCCGCGTGGGCCTGGCCCAGGCCGCCGGGCTCGACGTGCGGCGCGGCATCGTCGTCGACGACGAGCTGCGCACGTCCGATCCGCACATCCGGGCCATCGGCGACTGCGCCGAGCACTCCGGCGAGGTGCGCTGCCTCGCGGCACCCGCCCTCGAACAGGCCGACGCCCTGGCCGACTCCCTGCTCTCGCCGGACAGCGCGCGGCCGTACTCCGGCACCCGCGCCCTGACCCGGCTCACCCTGCACACCGGCCGTCCCGGCTCCGCTCCCCTGGACCTGGCGGCCTTCGGCGACCCCGAGCCCCGGCCCGACGACGACGTGGTGCAGCTCGCGGACGCGACCCGCGGCACCTACCGCAAGGTCGTCGTACGGGGCGACCGGCTCGTCGGCGGGGTCCTGCTCGGCGAGCTCGGCACCGTCGGCGCGCTCGCCCGCGCATGGGAGTCCGACGACCCGCTGCCCGAGGACGACGGCAGCCCCTTGCTCCACCTGCTCACCCACGACGGAGGCCTCTGACATGCCCACGGATGACACCCCCCGCCACAGCACCGCCCAGAGCACCATCGTGCTCGTCGGGCACGGCATGGTCGGCCAGCGCTTCCTGGAGGCCGCGGCCGCTCGCGGTCTGACCGACACGCACCGCGTGGTCGTCCTGTGCGAGGAGCCGCGCCCCGCCTACGACCGCGTACAGCTCACCTCGTACTTCTCGGGCCGCACCCCCGACGAACTCTCCCTCACGGACCCGGAGTTCATCGAGAAGCACGGCATCGAGCTGTACGTGGGCGATCCCGCCGAGTCCGTCGACCGGGACGCGAAGACCGTCACGGCGCGCTCGGGGCAGACCTTCGCCTACGACACGCTCGTCCTCGCCACCGGCTCCTTCCCCTTCGTACCGCCGGTGCCGGGCAAGGACACGACGGGCTGTTTCGTCTACCGCACCATCGAGGACCTGCTGGCCATCGAGGAGTACGCGAAGACGTACGCGAAGACCGGTGCCGTGGTCGGCGGCGGTCTTCTCGGCCTGGAGGCGGCGGGCGCGCTGCGCGGGCTCGGACTCGACACGCACGTCGTGGAGTTCGCGCCGCGGCTGATGCCGGTCCAGGTCGACGAGGGCGGCGGCGCGGCACTGCTTCGCACCATCACGAACATGGGCCTGACCGTGCACACGGGTGTCGGCACCCAGGAGATCGTCGGCGAACAGGGCGCCGTCAGCGGGATGAAGCTGTCGGACGGGAGTGAACTCGCCACCGATCTGGTCGTGTTCTCCGCCGGTGTCCGGCCCCGCGACCAACTCGCCCGTGACACCGGCCTGTCGGTGGGCGAGCGCGGCGGCATCACCGTCGACGAGCAGTGCCGCACCAGCGACCCGGACGTGTACGCGATCGGCGAGTGCGCGCAGGCGTCGGACGGCCGGGTCTACGGCCTGGTCGCGCCCGGCTACGAGATGGCCGAGACGGCAGCGGCGGCGATCGCCGCCGAGGAGTCGAGCTTCACCGGCGCCGACCTCTCCACCAAGCTCAAGCTGCTCGGCGTGGACGTCGCCTCCTTCGGCGACGCGCACGGCACCGCCGATGACTGCCTGGACGTCGTCTACTCCGACTCGCGCTCGGGAACGTACAAGAAGCTGGTCATCGGCCCGGGCGGCGAGCTGCTCGGCGGTGTCCTGGTCGGCGACGCGGAGGCGTACGGCGTCCTGCGGCCGCTGACCGGCACCGTGCCGCCGGTCTCGCCGGAGCAGCTGGTCCTTCCCGCGGGCGCGGGCGGACCGGTGTCGATCGGCCCGTCCTCGCTGCCGGACTCCGCGGTCATCTGCTCCTGCCACAACGTCACCAAGGGCACGATCCGCGGCGCCGTCACCGAGCACAGCTGCACCACCGTGCCCGAGGTCAAGAAGTGCACCAAGGCCGGTACGGGCTGCGGCAGTTGTGTGAAGGTGCTGGGCCAGCTGGTCAACGACGAGCTGGAGGCGTCGGGCGTCGAGGTCGACAAGGGCCTGTGCGGCTGCTTCGGCCAGACCCGCCAGGAGCTGTACGAGATCGTCCGCACCCTGGGCATCACCTCCTACCGGCAGCTCCTCGACGCCCACGGCCGCGAGGCGGCCCGCGGCACCGAGGGCTGCGAGACCTGCAAGCCGGCGGTCGGTTCGATCATCGCCTCGCTCGCCCCGACGATCGGCGCCGACGGCTACGTACTCGAAGGCGAACAGGCCTCCCTCCAGGACACGAACGACCACTTCCTCGCCAACCTCCAGAAGAACGGCTCCTATTCGGTCGTGCCGCGCATCCCCGGCGGCGAGATCACCCCGGACAAGCTGATCGTGATCGGCGAGGTGGCACGGGACTTCGGGCTCTATACGAAGATCACCGGCGGCCAGCGCATCGACATGTTCGGCGCCCGCGTCGAACAACTCCCCATGATCTGGGCGCGGTTGGTGGACGCGGGCTTCGAGTCGGGTCACGCGTACGGCAAGTCGCTGCGGACGGTGAAGTCGTGCGTCGGGCAGACCTGGTGCCGCTACGGCGTGCAGGACTCGGTGCGGATGGCGATCGACCTGGAGCTGCGCTACCGGGGCCTGCGCTCCCCGCACAAGCTGAAGTCCGCCGTCTCCGGCTGTGCGCGCGAGTGCGCCGAGGCGCAGTCCAAGGACTTCGGGGTGATCGCCACGTCGAGCGGCTGGAACCTGTACGTGGGCGGCAACGGCGGCGCGACCCCGCGCCACGCGGACCTGCTCGCGCAGGACCTGTCCGACGCCGAACTGGTGCGCCTCATCGACCGGTTCCTGATGTTCTACATCCGCACGGCGGACCGCCTTGAGCGCACCTCGACCTGGCTCGAGCGGATCGAGGGCGGCCTCGACCACGTACGCGATGTGGTCGTGCACGACTCGCTCGGCATCTGCTCCGAGCTCGAGGCCCTGATGGCCGACCATGTCGCGCACTACCGCGACGAGTGGTCCGAGACCATCAACGACCCCGAGCGGCTCGCCCGGTTCGTGTCCTTCGTGAACGCGCCGGACGTCCCGGACCCCACGGTGAGCTTCGTCCCCGAGCGGGACCAGATCAAGCCCGACCTGCCGCTGCTGAGCATCGGCTCCCGCCCTCGCGACCTGGAAGGTGCCGCATCCTCATGACTGCCCCGATGAGCGTTCAACTCCGCCTGGACGACGACTGGTTCGAGGTCTGCGACCGCGCACGGCTGCTGCCGGGCCGGGGCATCGCCGCCCTGCTCCCCGACGGCCGCCAGGCCGCACTCTTCATCGACCGCGCGGGCCGCGCGTACGCGATCGACAACCGCGACCCGTTCACCGGCGCGGCGGTGCTCTCGCGCGGGCTGCTCGGCGCGGCGGACGGACGTCCGTTCGTCGCGTCGCCGCTCCTGAAGCAGCGCTTCGACCTGGAGACGGGCCGGTGCCTGGACGACGACTCGGTGACGGTGGAGACGCATACGGTGCGGCTTGCCTGACTCGCTCGACGGGATTACTTGACCGTCCGTTCCAAAAATGTCTACTCTTCCCTCGTGGCCAGGACCAAGGAATTCGATCCGGACGCCGCGCTCCAGTCGGCCCTAGAGCTGTTCTGGCGGCGCGGCTACGAGGCGACGTCGATGGCCGACCTCGTCGAGGCGCTCGGCATCGGGCGCGCCAGCATCTACGCCACGTTCGGCAACAAGCACGAGCTGTACATGAAGGCGCTCGACCGGTACGCCCAGTTCCAGAACCCCCGCCTGCTCGCCGAGCTCTCGCAGCCGGGCCCCGCACTGCCCGCCGTACGCGCGGTGGTGCGCCGCTTCGGGAGCGAGTCCGCCTCCGAGGACGCCCGCCTGAACGGCTGTTTCATCACCAATACGGCGGCCGAGCTCGGACCGCACGACGAGGCGGCCGCCCGCTGCGTCGAGCGCAGCTGGGAGCACATCGAGACGCTGCTGCACTCGGCGCTCGTCCGCGCGCAGGCGCAGGGGGAGCTGCCGGAGGACCGCGATCCGCTCGCCATCGCGCGCATGCTGCTGACCCTGATGCAGGGGCTGCGCGTGGTCGGCAAGGCGTCGCAGGATCCGGCGCGGGTGCGGGACGCCACGGAGCAGGCGCTGATCCTGCTGGACTGACTGCTCGACTGACTGCTCGACTGAAATTCCGGCTCCCTCTTGGCCCTTTTTTACGCCCTCATACTGAACCGATCGTTCAAGAAAAGAGCTCTGTCATGACTTCAGGACCGCGCACCCGCTTCACCGGCCGCACCGCCCTTGTCACCGGCGGCGGCTCCGGCCTCGGCCGGGCCATCGCGCTCGCCTTCGCCGCCGAGGGTGCGAACGTCGTCGTCGCCGGGCGCACGGAGGGCACGCTCAAGGAGACCGTGGGGCTCATCGAGGAGGCCGGCGGCAGCGCGCTCGCCGTCACCGCCGACGTGACCCGGAGCGCGGATCTCGCGACCCTCGTCTCCACCACGGTCGAGCGGTTCGGCTCGCTCGACGTGGCCGTCAACAACGCGGGCGTCCTGCGCGCGGGGCAGCCGGTCGCCGATCTGCCCGAGGACGACTGGCGGACGCTGCTCGACATCAATGTCACCGGGGTGTTCCTCGCGCTGCGGGCCGAGGTGCAGCAGATGCGTACGCAGCCAGGCGGCGGGGCGATCGTGAACATCGCGTCGGTCCTTGGCACCCACGCACGCCGTCCGGGCACCACGGCGTACGCCACCACCAAGGCGGCCGTCTCCATCCTGACCAAGGGCGCCGCGGCCGAGCACATCCAGGACGGGGTACGGATCAACGCCGTGAGCCCCGGCTCGTCGGACACCAGCATGTCGCTGCTGCCGGGCGAGAGCGAGGCCGAGCGCACGGAGCGGATGAAGAACGCGACGCCGCTGGGCCGGGTGTCCACGACCGCGGAGGTCGCCGCGGCCGTGCTGTACCTCGCGTCGGACGACGCGGCGTCGGTGGTCGGGGCGGACCTGGTGATCGACGGGGGTGCCGCCGCCTGACGCTCTGGCGTAGGCTCGCTCCCTCTCGGCAGCGGAGGGAGCTGTGTCATGGCGGGCTGGAACGCGAGCGACATCCCCGACCAGAGCGGCCGCACGGCCGTGGTCACCGGAGCCAACAGCGGCATCGGCTATGTCACGGCACGCGAACTCGCCCGCCGTGGCGCGCGCGTGGTCCTCGCCTGCCGCAGCGAGGAGCGCGGGTCGCGGGCGCTGGCCCGGCTGCGTTCCGAAGTGCCGGGCGCGGAGGCCGAGTTCAGGAGGCTCGACCTCGGAGATCTGGGCTCCGTAAGGGAGTTCGCGGCGTCGTACGAGAGTGAGGCGCAGGGCGGGCTCGATCTGCTCATCAACAACGCGGGGGTGATGGCGCTCCCGTACCGGCAGACGGTGGACGGCCTCGAGACGCAGTTCGGCGTCAATCACCTGGGCCACTTCGCGCTCACGGGGCTGCTCCTGCCGCTGCTCCTGCGGACGCCGGGCGCGCGGATCGTCACGGTGTCCAGCGGCATGCACGCCGTGGCGAACATCGACATCGACGATCTCAACAGCGAGCGGAGCTACCGGCGTTGGATCGCCTACGGCCGCTCCAAGACGGCGAACCTGCTCTTCGTCCACGAACTGGCACGGCGTCTCGCGGCCGCCGGCTCCGATGTGGTGGCCGCGGCGGCGCATCCCGGCTATGCGTCGACGAACCTCCAGGCGGCCGCACCCCGGATGGAGGGCCGCAAGGCGGCCGAGCGCTTCATGCGGATCGGCAACGGCCTGGTCGCGCAGTCGGCCGACGCGGGCGCGCTGCCCACGCTGTTCGCGGCCACGGCACCGGGTGTGCGGCCGGACTCCTTCACCGGGCCGAGGATTCTGGGGTGGCGCGGGGCGCCTGCGAGGTCCTGGCGGGCGGGGTGGACCAAGAGTGACGTGGCGGCGGGGCGGCTGTGGGAGGCGTCGGAGGGGTTGACCGGGGTCGGGTACGGGGAGCTGAAGGGTTGACCGGGCATTCCTGTCCCGCCCGCTAACTCCCCTGCTCAAGAAGGGACTTCAGCGCGGCAAGGCGGTCCTTCCAGAAGGACTTGTACGCCGCGACCTCCGCCGCGTCCCGCAGCTTTTCGTGGCCGACCCCCACCACCGTCTTCCCCGGCGCCTTCACCGTGAGCGTCACGGAGATGCGCCCGGCACCCCCGCCGTCCGCGTCCTTGAAGTCGGCGGTCACCGACTTGGCGGGGCGGTGCGTGCGCACCGTGAAGTCGACGTCCGGCAGCCACCGCGCCCGCAGGCCGTCGTCGGTGAACGCCTCGATCACCCGCGCCGCCGTGGCGTCGATGGTCTTGCTGCCGCTGGTCCGCCACTCGCCCGTGCTGCTCTGGCCGACCTCGCGAAGTCCGCGCTCCTGTTCGTAGCCGACGGCCACGGACTGCGCGTACCAGCCGTCGACGCCGTGGTCCTCGCGGACGTGGCGGGCGATCTCGGTGTGGTTGCGGGACGTGCCGCCCCAGGCGTCGAGCAGGGCGAACCACTCCTCCCACCCCTTGCCGGTCGCCTCGCGCAGCGCGTCGGACGACAGCTTTTCGGTGATCTTCCTGCCGGCACTTTCGGTGATCTTCTTGCTCGCACCCGCATGGCCCGCGCTTCCGCTCATGGCGCCGACGCTAGGACCGGCGCCGCCCCGCTGCAAGACGGAACCGCAGTCGGCAGATGACCGCGTCCGTGTCGCGGCGCACCGCGTGCGCGAGGACCGAGCCGCGCTGGTTCTGCAGCAGCCGCTGCCAGACATGGGCGGGCTCCACCTCGGGGATCAGGACGGTGACGCGGGTGGTGGGGTGGTACGTATAGATCTTCCGTACGTACGCCGACACCGGCCGCCCGACGGTGCGCGTCTGCGAGGGCAGTTCGACCAGGTCGACACCCGGGTTCCACAGCTCCCAGTCGCGGCGCAGCGCCTCGGCGGCGCGCCGGTCCTCGGGGTCGGCGTGGGTGACGGTGACGGCGCGGACCTCGTCGCCGAGCGAGACGGCGGCGCCCAGCGCCTCGCAGGTGAGGCGGGAGAGGTTCGACACGGGGACGATGACCAGGGAGTGGTCGCGGTGCGGGGGCTCCGGGACGCGCCCGAGACCCAGGTCGTCGCCGATCCTGAGATAAGCGCGGTGCACGGCCTCGAAGGAGAGCACGATCGCCGGAAGGGCGAGCACGATCAGCCAGGCGCCCTCGGTGAACTTGGTGGCCGTGACGACCACCGCCGAGATGCCGGTGAGCACCGCCCCGAAGCCGTTGAGCAGGGCCTTCGCGGGCTTGCCCGCCTTGCGCCAGTGCAGCACCATGCCGGTCTGGCAGAGCGTGAAGCCGACGAACACGCCGATCGCGAAGAGCGGCACGAGGGTGTTGGTGTCGCCGCCGGAGAAGACGAGCAGCGCGGCGGAGACGGCGGCGAGCGCGAGGACGCCGTGCCGGTGGACCTGGCGGTCGGCCTTGAGGGCGAAGACGTGGGGGAGGTAGTTGTCCCGGGCCAGCAGGCTCATCAGGACGGGCAGGCCGCCGAAGGACGTGTTGGCGGACAGGGCCAGCAGGATCATCGTCGCGAACTGCACGACGTAGAAAGCCCAGTTGTGGCCGAGTGAGGCGTCCGCGAGCTGAGCGAGGACGGTGACGCCCTCGACCGGCTGCAGGCCGAAGCGGGAGATCAGCACGGAAAGGCCGATCAGCATCACGCCGAGCAGCGCGCCGAGCGCGACCTCCGCGTGCTGGGCGCGCTTGACGCGCGGGGCACGGAAGGAGGGCACGGCGTTGGCGATCGCCTCGACGCCCGTGAGCGCGGAGCAGCCCGAGGCGAACGCCTTGAGCAGGAGCAGCGCGCCGACCGTGGTGGCGTTGTCGGCGAGGACGGAGGCGTGGCCCTCGGCGGCGGCCGTGCTGACCGGGCCGTCCCGGAAGAGCCCGACGACGACCATCGTGAGTATCGCGCCGACGAAGACCGCGGTCGGCGCGATGAAGACCTTCGCCGAGTCGACGATGCCGCGCAGATTGACGCCCGTGACGACGACGAGCACCGCCAGGCAGATCCACACCCGGTCGCCGTACAGCTCGGGGAAGGCGGAGGTGAGCGCGGCGACGCCCGCGGTGACGGCGACGGCGACATTGAGTACGTAGTCGAGGACGAGCGAGGCCGCGGCGACGAGCCCGGCCCGGCGCCCCAGGTGGGTCTTGGCGGCGGCATAGCTGCCGCCCCCGTCGGGGAAGGCGGCGATGACCTGGCGGTAGGAGGCGACGAGCACGGCGAGCAGTGCGGCGATGCCGAGCGTCACCGGGAGCGTGAACCCGAGGCCGTGGCCGCCGGCCGCGGCGAGCACCAGGACGATGGCCTCGGGGCCGTACGCGACGGAGGCCATGGCGTCGAGGGAGAGCGCGGCGAGCCCCTGTACGGCGGTCAGCCGGTGGCGGTCCGCACGGGCCGCCGCCGCTGCGTCGGTATCCGGGGGTTCCTCGACGGCGACGGGGCCGCTGTCCGGCGACTCGGACACGGTGGTCATGGGCGTACCTCCAGGCAGGGGTGGCATCAGGGGTGGAAAAGGAATGCCCAGCGTCAGGGCGCACGGCACGCCCCGCGCGCCGTCTTGGTGACTCCCTTGCGCGCCGGGCCGGGATCTTCACGCGTCGTTGACGCGGGGTCGCGCGGGGATCTCGCGGGGATCTCTCGGATTCGCGCGGGCCACGGCGTGGCATCAGCGGTACGTCAAGGAGTGCGGCGGCGGAGTAAGCGGCCCGTCAACGCCGCTGACGCGATGTGGTGCCGGGCCTACGGTGCCGCACATGGGACATGACAGGACGACACGGGGCAGGGTGCTCGGCAGGGGCGTGGAGGCGTGGGAGGGCGCCGCGGAGGACACCGTGTCCGACCGGCGCTGGGCGGGCGACGTACGGGCCGCGGCCTTCTGCGCCCTCGCCCTCTTCCTCCTGGTCACGCTCGTCGACCTGGCCAACGGCACGCTGGACGCGGTGCGGGCCGGGCTGTGGGCGGCACTTTCGGCGCTTTTGTACGTCATCCTGCATCCGGTGCGGGTGACGGCGGGCCCGGGGTGGCTGGCCGTCCGCGGACTGCTGCGCGGCCGTCATGTGTGTACGGGCCTGCTGACCGCGGTGCGGCACGAGCCGGGAGTCGCGGCGCGCCTGGTCCTGAGCGACTCCCTGGGCAACCGTGTGCAGCTCGACCCCAAGGTGCTCGCGGAGAACCCCTTGCTGCTGCACCGCCTGGACGCGGGGGCGCGGGACGCGAGGGAGCGGGGGCTGCTGCGGACAGGCGCGGAGGTGCTCGGCGGTCTGTCCGCCCGCCTGGACGCGGAGGGGGCGCGGGGGGTCTTCGAGGCGTCGGACCTGCGGTAGGCGCTCAGGCCCGCCCACCCACCCTTTCAGCCCGTCCGGCGTTTGAGGACGAACTCGGCGGAGCCGGTGATCTACGGCCACCTCGCGGCCGGCGGAGCCGGAAAGTTCGGGAAGGGGCGGGGTTGGGGAAGAAGCCCCGCAGGGCCTACGGCCTACCCCCGCACCTCGAACCGGTAGAGCGAATACCCGTACTCCGTCTGCCGCTTCACCCCCTGCATCCGCACAAACCGCGCCACGACCGACGGCAGGTCGACCGCGTCGACCCCCGCCTCATCCCGCCCCCGCCGCTCAGCCACGGTCCGCCACCCCGACGAGCCCCCGTCCGCCGAGACCTGCACGTCATAGTCCCGCCCGGCCGCCGCCTCCCAGTCGAGAAGCACCCGCCGCACACTCCGCGCCTCCCCGAGATCGACGGCGATCCACTCACCATCGCTGTACTTCGAGGCCCACCGAGTCCCCGCGTCCCCATCGACCGCGTTCTCCGCCCCCAGCGAAGCCGTCTCCGCGGAAGAAGCCGTCGCCTTCCGCCCCCGAGCCAGATCAGGCACGTCGAAAACCTGCACGGACCACAACACCCACCGCGCCCGCCCGCTCTCCCGCCCCCGCACCCGGACGTACCGCGCCTCCACACCCCCGAACTCCAGCTCGTCCCAGCCGGCCCGCTCAAGCCCCCGCCGGGAGGCGACCCTCCGCCACGCGCTCCCATCGTCCGAAACCTCGATGTCGTACGAACGACCGTGTTCCCGCCCCCAGTCCAACCGCACCCGCCCCACGTGCCGCACCGCACCGAGGTCGACCCGCACCCACGGTCCCCCGGCCTCGGCGGCGCTGGTCCAGCAGGTGACGTGGCTGCCGTCGGACACGTACGACGCATGGGCGCCCGACGACGCGGTCGCGGCCGCACCGAAGGCGAGCTCGTCGGGATCGGCCAGTGTCGGGGTCACGGTGGAGAGCCCGGGGCCCTGCGCCCCGCACCGCAGCAGCGCGGTGAACTCCCCGTAGGCGATGCCCTGTTCGCCGCCGCTCCACATCTTCTGCGCGAGCGTGCCGTACGTCTTCTCGATGAGGCCGTGCACGTCCTGCTGGGTATACGTGGCATGCACGAGGTCGTTCCACACCGCGGACATGGCACCCCGCAACTGCGGATCGCCAGGGTCCAGACTCTCGCTCCCCGGGAAGACGTGCGGCTCCCAACTGTCGTACAGATAGCGGCCGTCGAGCCCGTGCCCGTGGTAGTAGTCGGCGAACGGCACCACGTACAACAGCCCGTCGTTCGTGTTCACGATCTCGTAGCCGTCGGCCTTGGCGGCCTGCGGCCCGTACCAGCCGTTGTTCCAGCTGTGGATGGTGACGTCGCGGTCGTACCCGTCCGCCGAACCGGCCATCTCGGTCAGGCTTCCCCAGGCACGCGGATGCTTGCCGAGGCTCCGCAGATGCTCCGCCATGTCGTTGAAGTACGCGCGGTACTGGGCCTCGGGCCCGGTGTATTCGTCGGCCCCGTAGTGCACTTCGGGACTGCGGAACCACGGCACGAACTCCTCGAAGACGGCCTTCATAAAGGCCGTCGTCTCGGGCTTGGCGAGGTCGAGGTGGTCGGAGTTGCCGCCGTCGAGGCCGAGCGAGGGCCGGAAGCGTACGAAGGAACGCGCGTGGGCCGGGGCATCGATCTCCGGGGTGAGCTGCACGGCGTGCAGGGCGGCGGTGTCCTCGAAGGAGTCCCAGTCGGCGCGCGAGTACGAACCGTCGGGCGCCGCAAGCCCCTCCCACTCGGCAGCGTCGCTCCTCAGCCGGAAGGCGTCATAGGCCTTGCTCCAGTCGCCGCCCGGGGCCTTGATCTCGTTGTCGTTGAGATGGAGCTGAAGATCGTTGAGCTTGAACCACCCCATGACGCGCAGGTAGTCCCGCACGAATCCGGGCGTGAAGAAGCGCCGTCCGACATCCAGCATGAAGCCGCGCAGACGGTAGTTGGGCCAATCCTGAGCGGTCCCGACGGGCACGCGGGAGCGCTGCTCGTCGTGGAGGAGAATCTGAAGAAGTGAGCGGGTGCCGTAGTAGACACCGCTGTAGGCGGGCGCGGTGATGGTGACGGCATCGACCCTGACCGCAAGTTCATACCCCTCGCGGGCGTAGAGCTCGCCACCCTTTGCGTGCCGGGCGGCCGCGTCGAGGCGCAGCAGGATCTCGCCGTCGGCGGCGCGGGAGCGGCGGACGGCGCGGGGCGCGGCGAGCTTCAGCCCTGTGATGTCGGCGGTGTCCCGCGTCAACTGCTGCGCCAGAACGAGAAGTTGACCGGCATCCTGAGCGGGAACGACGACCCGGGACTCCGGGGTGAGCCGGTGGGCGCCGTCGCCGCCGGCCCATTCCTGGAGGGCGGGAATGACGGTCGGGCGGGCATTGCCCCGACGCGCGGCACCGGCAGGGGGCGCTCCCGCGCCCACGGCGTGAGCCGTGGGCGACGGAAGGGCGACGGCCGCGCCCGCGACGGCTGTCGCGGCGATGAGAGTGCGACGGGAGAGGTTCGTCATGGCAGTGGACTACACCACTCAACTCCCCAGCCTCACAAGGGAATCAACAAAAACACTCGCGAGCCGTCGCCACAGGAGCGGCGGCTATCCGCATTCGATGCGATCGATCTGGTCGTAGGCGGCCGCATGGAACTCCCGGCCGTCGTACGTCTCGATGAAGCCGTTGGTGACGCCCTGGTAGTCGTGCGTCCCCGTGCCGGAGCAGTCCACCCAGATGTAGGTGTCCAGGGAGCTGCTGTCATCGTTGTCGAAGGTCTGCTCGTAGAGCTGCTGCCAGCCCCACCAGCGGGACCAGGCAAGACCGCTGTGCATCTGGATGTCGAGCACCTGGTAGAGGCACGAGGTCAGCGAGTCGTTGTAGATCAGGTTGCCCTGGCGGTACACAAGGACCCAGAGCCCGCAGCCCGTTGGGTACTGGGCCGGGCCGACCTCGGCCGTACCGCTGGTCGGCTTGCTGCCGTACTTGAGTCTCTTGAGCTCGGCGGCCGAGGACCCCTTCTTGGCGGTCCCCTTCTTGGCGGTCTCCTCGTACGGAGCTGAGGTGACGCCGAGTATCTCGGCGCCGTCGGCCTTCAGTTCGGCGATGCGCTTCTCGAGCTGCTGCGGAAGCTGGTCAGGCACGGGGTTCGCGCCGGTTCCGTCGCTCGTGCCGCTTCCGCCGCTCGTGCCGGTCCCGCCGCTCGCGGTCTGCGCCTGCGCCGGGCCGACCACCAGGAGCGTCATCGCGCTGACCATCGCGGCCAGCAGAAATAAGAATCGCCCTTTCATTGTCTCCCCCTGTTTGGGCAGTGGGGACCCAGTAACCACTCAGAGGCATTCCAGGAACAAGTCGAGGAACAAGTCCAAGATCTCCCCCGGCGATCATTGGATCAATGTCGGGCGCAACACTATTCGCCGATATGGACAACCGGCGCGCTGTTCACAGAGTCTCCTTCAGTCACCCCTTGGCGGGATGGCGCGTTCCTCACCACTGCCGGGACCCTCCGGCGGATCGACGCGCGGCTCCCGCACCCCGCCCGCCTCTCCCCCACCCTCATCTTCGACACCCTCCCGAACTGCGTCTTCCCGCTGCGGCCAGGTCCGCTCCTCCGGAGAATGCGATCGGAACGAAAGCGTCCGCCGCACTTTGATCTTTTTCATTCGACCACCCCTTCTGTCTCGATGATATCGACGCACACAATCCAGGACCCTCATGAATTGCCCCCACGAAGGTCACCGATTCCACACTTGAGGAATGGGAACACGTTTCACCGACGCCGCGATACGACGCGACGAACCGGCCAACCAGCCCTGCGGGGGATGGCGGCTGACCGTACAGATCAACAAGTCTGAGGGCCCACGGCGCCCTCACGGGCCCTGACGATTAAGGCGGACCGGGATGCGCAGGCTCATCGCGACAAGGAAGAAGCTCTCCGTACTGCTCGTGGCGGTGGCCGCCGCGACCGCCACCGCGCTGCCGGCCTCCACGGCGCACGCGGCTGACGGATACGACCGCTGCCCCGACGGCCACTACTGCATGTTCTCGGGCCTCGACGGGACCGGTGACATGGTCGCCCTCAGGACGAACACCCCGGACCTCGCGGCGCTCGGCATGAACGACCGGGCCAAGTCGGACTGGAATCGCACGCCTTCGACCATCTACCTCTGGTCCGACGCGAACTACACGGGCTGTACGGCGGTGACCTCTGCCGGCCCGACGGGCAAGGGCAACTTCTTCCCTGCCTACCAGGACTTCTTCAGCTCGGTGCAGTTCGACGGACCCGGCGGCATGAGCTGCGGCACACCGCCCGACGAGAACGGCTGAGGGCCGGTCTGTTTCATCCCGTTCATCACGTTCATCCCGTTCATCCCGGCGGCTTCAGGTGAGGTCGGTGGCGGGCTCGGTCGCGTAGCGGCTCATCGCGTCGATGCCGGCCTGTGGCGTCAGCGGCCTGCCGCCGGCCATCACGTCCTGGAGGTCTCGGAAGTACTGCACGTACAGGTCCGGGGTGAACGTGCTGAGCATGACGGCGGGTTGGCCGGTCACGTTGGCAAAGGTGTGCGGGACGCCGGGCGGAACCATCACGAGCGTGCCCGAGATGGCGTCGTGGTCATCCTCCCCGACGGTGAACCGCACCGTGCCGGAGACGATGTAGAAGCCCTCGTCGTGCTGGGCGTGGCGGTGCTGCGGCGGCCCGGCGGTGTGCGGGGCGAGGACGGACTCGGCGATGGCGAGGCGGTGCCCGGTGTGGCTGCCGTCTTCGAGGACGCGCATGCGCGTGGTGCCGAGGACGATCGTCTCGCCGCCGTCGGGACCGACCACCGATACGGCGGGGTCGGCCTGCGGTGCACTGGTCTTGGCTTCGTCGGTCATGCTCCGAGTGCACCGCCAGGACCCCGCGGCTGTCCAAGACCCGTTCCGCGACGCTCATACCTCATGGGTATCGTCCCAGCGTGGAGCTACGTACCCTGCGCTACTTCGTGACGGTCGCCGAGGAACTCCACTTCGGCCGGGCCGCCGCCCGACTGCACATGAGCCAGCCTCCGTTGAGCCGGGCGATCAAGCAACTGGAGCGCGACGTCGGCGCCCTGCTGTTCGCCCGCACGCCTGCGGGCGTCACGCTCACGGCGGTGGGCGCAGTGCTGCTCGGTGAGGCGAGGGCCCTGCTCGACCAGGCCGACCGCGCCCGCGTACGCGTAGCCGCGGCGGCCGGTGCCGCGACCATCACCGTCGGCATCCTGGGCGACGGCACCGACCCGGGAGCGACGAGGCTGGCCGCCGCCTATCGCCGACGCCACCCCGGCATCGACATCCACATCCGCGACACCGACCTGACCGACCCCACCTGCGGCCTGCGCGCCGGTCTTGTCGACATCGCCCTGACGCGGGCGCCGTTCAACGAGACAGCCTTGACGGTGCGTGAGCTGCGTACCGATCCGGTGGGCGTGGTCCTGCGCGCCGACGATCCGCTGGCCCACCACGACCGGCTAGGGCTGGCGGCCCTGAGCGAACGCCGCTGGTTCCAGTTCCCGCAAGGGACCGACCCCATCTGGCAGTCGTACTGGAACGGCGGCGATCCGCGCGAGGGCCCCGTGGTGCGCACCGTCCAGGAATGCCTGCAGGCCGTCCTCTGGAACGGCACGATCGGCCTGGCCCCACTCGGCCACGCCCTGCCCGCGGAGCTGGCCGTGACACCGCTCACCGACATGCCACCGAGCCGCGTCGTGGCGGCGTGGAACAAGGGCGCCACGAACCCTTTGATCCAATCATTCATCGAGACCGCGACAGCCGCGTACCGTCACTGAGTACGTTGCGATCGGGCGCCGGAACTCCGGTCCCGCGGAGGACCGTTCTCGCGTACGGGCCAGCGTGCCGCCCTGCCGCGTCGCCTGAGTGGCTGGTGGTCACCGATGCCCCCGCCCGGCGGAGGAACTCGCGACATCGCGCTCCGAGTGCACGAGGCCGAGGAACTCCCCGCGCATCGTCACCCGTCGGCCACCAGGACCGGCGGGCGGGTGGACGACTGTCGGCGAGCTCATACCTCCAGCTTGCTGCGGCGGGTCGCGGCGGGCGCCCTCTAGTCCATGTAACCGTCGCCGTCCTCGTCCATGGCGGGCGCGACCTGGTCGTACACGCCGTCGCCGTTGTCGTCGTAGCCACGCGCGAGCCCACCTCCGCCGGGCGCCCCGTCGCTCTCACCCCGCGGTGCGATGCCGCCACCGGGAGAGCCGCCGTTCTCAGCCACCGTGGAACTGGCGTCATTGGTGCCGTCACTGTTCAGCGCCGCCACGAAGCCCCCGCCGGGTGACCCACTGCCCGCTTCAACCGGCGTCAGGCCTGAACCGCCGGGTGAGCCATCGCTCTCACCCCTCGGCCCGATTTCCCAGTCATCCACGGGTAGGGAGCCCTGGGTTTGGGACATGGCCTCTGCACCCTCCTCGACAGGAGGCACCAGGCCGCCGCCGGGAGCTCCGGTGTCCTCGCCCATCGGGTCCGGGGTTCCGGTCCCGGGAGAACGGTCCGAGCCTTCCCACTCCAGCATCGGCGCGAGGCCGGTCCCGCCGGGCAAGCCGACGCCCTCGCCCATCGGCATCGCCCTGTCCCCGTCGCCGTCGGAGTCGCCCCGAGCCGCGTCGAGGATCTCGCCGACGTCGTCCATCCTGGTCGGCGCAGCGGCCTCGTTCCAGCCGCTCTCGCCCGTCGGTGCCAACGCGGCCTCCGAACCGCCCTCCACCAGCGAGGCCAAGCCACCGCTAGGCGAGCCTGAGCCGTCGCCCGCCGTCGCAGTACTCGTCCCCATCACCAGGCCGCCCGCCGCGATCACCGCGACAGCCGCCGTACGCGCCAACACCTTCTTGATCGTCATGGTTCCCCCGTCATCACGTCCAGAGCCAGTACGGGCCATGCTGCTCAGTGGGGAACAGGGGCGCTACGCCTTTCGGCCTCAGCCGAAACAGGGCACGCAGCAGGTCAGTACGCAGGGGGCTGGCAGGAAAGCCCTGTTCGACCCCGAAGGGGCAGCACCCCCGCACAGGGTGCTGCCCCTTCATCGTGGACCGGGACCGTCGCCGCATCGGTTCTGAGGGTCGGGGACACGGCGACGGTCCCGGGGCTTTACCGGTGGTCGCTGCCCGTGGAGTGGGAAGCGGCGCGGCCTGCCTCCAGGCGGGCCACCGGGATGCGGAACGGCGAGCAGGAGACGTAGTCCAGGCCCACCTCGTGGAAGAAGTGCACGGACTCCGGGTCACCGCCGTGCTCGCCGCAGACGCCGAGCTTGAGGTCGGGGCGGGTGGCGCGGCCGGCCTTGACCGCGTCCTTCACCAGCTTGCCCACGCCGTCCTTGTCGATCGTCTCGAAGGGGGAGACACCGAAGATGCCCTTCTCCAGGTATGCCGTGAAGAAGGAGGCCTCGACGTCGTCCCGCGAGAAGCCCCAGACCGTCTGCGTCAGGTCGTTCGTGCCGAAGGAGAAGAACTCCGCGGCCTCCGCGATCTGGTCCGCCGTGAGCGCGGCGCGCGGGAGCTCGATCATGGTGCCGAGGGCCAGCTTCAGGTCTACGCCCGTCGCCTCGATGACCTCCGCGATGACCTGCTCGGCCTCCTCGCGGACGATCTCCAGCTCCTGGACCGTGCCGACGAGCGGAATCATGATCTCCGCGCGCGGGTCGCCCTTGGCGTTCTTCCGCTCGGCCGCCGCCTCGGCGATCGCACGGACCTGCATCGTGAACAGGCCGGGGATGACGAGACCCAGGCGTACGCCTCGCAGGCCCAGCATCGGGTTCTGCTCGTGCAGGCGGTGGACCGCCTGCAGCAGGCGCAGGTCGTTCTCGTTGGAGTCCTTGCGGGACTCGGCGAGGGCGACGCGGACCGAGAGCTCCGTGATGTCCGGGAGGAACTCGTGCAGGGGCGGGTCCAGGAGGCGGACCGTGACCGGGAGGCCGTCCATCGCCTCGAAGAGTTCGACGAAGTCGCGCTTCTGGAGGGGGAGGAGCTCCTTCAGGGCCTCTTCCCGCTCGTCGTCCGCGTCCGCCAGGATCAGGCGCTCGACCATCTCGCGGCGCTCACCGAGGAACATGTGCTCGGTGCGGCACAGGCCGATGCCCTGTGCGCCGAAGCGACGGGCGCGGAGGGCGTCCTCCGCGTTGTCCGCGTTGGCGCGGACCCGCAGGCGGCGTACCCGGTCCGCGTACGCCATGATCCGGTGCACGGCGGCGACCAGCTCGTCGGCGTCGTCGGCGCCCGCGTGCATACGGCCCTCGAAGTACTCGACGACCGGGGAGGGGACCACGGGCACCTCGCCGGCGTAGACCTTGCCGGTGGAGCCGTCGATGGAGACGACGTCGCCCTCTTCGATGACGGTGCCGCCGACCGTCATGCGGCGGCGCTTGGTGTCGACCTCGAGGTCCTCGGCGCCGCACACGCACGTCTTGCCCATGCCGCGGGCCACCACGGCCGCGTGCGAGGTCTTGCCACCGCGGGAGGTCAGGATGCCCTCGGCCGCGATCATGCCGTCGAGGTCGTCGGGGTTGGTCTCACGGCGGATCAGGATGACCTTCTCGCCCGAACGCGACCACTTGATGGCCGTGTACGAGTCGAAGACCGCCTTGCCGACCGCGGCACCCGGCGACGCGGCGATGCCGCGGCCGAGCTGCTCGACCTTCGCGCTCTCGTCGAAGCGCGGGAACATCAGCTGCGCGAGCTGCGCGCCGTTGACGCGCTGCAGCGCCTCGGCCTCGTCGATCAGGCCCTGGTCGACGAGCTGCGTCGCGATGCGGAAGGCGGCACCGGCGGTGCGCTTGCCGACGCGGGTCTGCAGCATCCACAGCTGACCGCGCTCGATGGTGAACTCGATGTCGCACAGGTCCTTGTAGTGCGTCTCGAGCGTTTCCATGATCTGCATGAGCTGGTCGTACGACTTCTTGTCGATCTGCTCCAGATCGGCGAGCGGGACGGTGTTGCGGATGCCCGCCACGACGTCCTCGCCCTGCGCGTTCTGCAGGTAGTCGCCGTACACGCCCTGGTGGCCGCTGGCCGGGTCGCGGGTGAACGCGACGCCCGTGCCGGAGTCCGGGCCGAGGTTGCCGAAGACCATGGAGCAGATGTTGACCGCGGTGCCGAGGTCGCCGGGGATGCGCTCCTGGCGGCGGTAGAGCTTGGCGCGGTCGGTGTTCCAGGACTCGAAGACCGAGCGGATCGCGAGGTCCATCTGCTCGCGCGGGTCCTGCGGGAAGTCGCGCCCCGCCTCGGACTTGACGATCTTCTTGAACTTCGTGACCAGCTTCTTCAGGTCCGCGGCCTCGAGGTCGGTGTCGACCGTGACCTTCTTGGCGGCCTTGGCTGCCTCGAGGGCGTCCTCGAAGAGCTCGCCGTCGACGTCCAGGACGGTCTTGCCGAACATCTGGATGAGGCGGCGGTAGGAGTCCCACGCGAAGCGGTCGTCGCCGGACTGCTTGGCCAGGCCCGTCACCGACTTGTCGGAGAGCCCGATGTTCAGGACGGTGTCCATCATGCCGGGCATGGAGAACTTGGCGCCCGAGCGGACCGAGACGAGCAGCGGGTCGTTGGCCTGACCCAGCTTCTTGCCCATCTGCTTCTCAAGGGCGTCGAGGTGTGCACTCACCTCGTCGCGCAGCTCGACCGGCTCCTCGCCGCTGGCGAGGTAGGTCTTGCACGCCTCGGTGGTGATCGTGAAGCCCGGGGGGACGGGCAGGCCGAGGTTGGTCATCTCGGCGAGGTTCGCGCCCTTCCCGCCGAGAAGGTCCTTGAGGTCCCTGTTGCCCTCGGTGAAGTCGTAGACGAACTTCACGCCCGCATCGCTCTGCGTCGCTACGTGGGGATCTTTGTTTTCCGACACGGGTCTCGACTCCTCGAGGACTCGGTGGCTGCCCTGACGGCGAGGAACATACCCAGATCGAAGGCACCTGGGTACGTCCACTTGTGCGTCATACGGCTGTAACCACCCGTCCGCCAGTAGATCGAAAGTGACTCGGCGGTAGGTCTTCGCCGAACCGCGTGTTCAAGTCTTGAACGATCAACCCCTGTAGAACCTGGGATTTGCTCAGATGAGCAGAGAAATCTCAGATGTGAGTTCACCCTTTGAATGATCGAGCATTGGCACTGAGTGCCACCCCTTGGAGAAGTGGATTCGCCCACCATCCGCTCATCTGAGCGCAACCCCTATCAGGGGTGGCGAGAATCACGCTGTCCGGAGGGGCCCGATGTCAGCATCCGGACCCCGATCCGGACGGTTGCGCCGCCGTCATACGCCGAGCGCCGCGAGCCGCTCCTCGGCCCGCCCCGGCGCGTACAGGTGCTCCACCACCAGCGCCCCCGCCCCGACCAGGCCCGCACGCTCACCGAGCCGCGACGTGACGATCTCCAGATGAGCCGTGGAGCGCGGCAGGGCCCGCTGATAGAGCAGTTCGCGCACGCCCGTGAGGAAGGGAGTTCCGGCCAGATCTCCGGCGATCATCAGAACCCCGGGGTTGAGCAGCGTGACGACGGTCGCGAGCACCTCGCCCACCCGGCGCCCCGCGTCCCGCGCGAGCCCGACGGCCTCCGGGTGCCCGGCGTCCAGGAGCGCGCGCACATCCGAGCCGGACGCCGCGGGGACGCCCGCCGCGCTCAGCTGAGCGGCCACCGCTCGCCCGCTGGCCACGGCGGCCAGGCAGCCGTAGGACCCGCACTTGCAGAGGGCGGCGGCACCCCGTGTCGCGTCCATGACCCGTATGTGGCCGATGTCCCCGGCGCCGCCGTCGATGCCCCGGTACACCGCGCCGCCGACGACGACGCCCGCGCCTATGCCGGTGGAGACCTTGACCAGGGCGAAGGCGGAGCACTGCCGGTAGGAGGTGCGCTGTTCTCCGTACGCCATGAGGTTGGCGTCGTTGTCGACGAGGACCGGGAGGTCGGCGGGGCCGCCCGTGTGCTCGGCGAAGGCGCGGCTCAGGCGGCCTCGTATGTCGTACCCGTCCCAGCCCGGCATGATCGGCGGCTGGACGACGCGGCCCGTCTCGCTGTCGACGGGGCCCGGCACGGCGAGCCCGATGCCGCAAACCGTGTCCGGGGCCCGCCCTGCCTTGCGCAGCAGCTCGGCGAAGCGGGCGCCGAGCTCGCCGAGCACCGCGTCCGGGCCCTCCTCGATCGACAGCGGGCCCGCGTGCTCGGCGACGATCTCGCCGGTGAGGCTCAGCAGGGCGGTGCGGGCGTGCCGGGTCTCCAGGTCGGCGGCGAGCACCACGGCGTGGGCGTCGTCGAACTCCAGGCGGAGCGCGGGGCGCCCCCCGAGCGGTGAACCCCCAGGACCGCCCGCCCCCTCGCGCAGCCAGCCCGCCCGGAAGAGCCGGTCGAGGCGCTGGCCGACGGTGGCGCGGGAGAGTCCGGTGACCTGCTGGAGGGCGCCGCGCGTGGTGGCACGCCCGCTGCGCACCAGGTCGAGAAGGTCGCCGGCGCCGGCGTGAGGTCCGCCCGTGCGCCCTCCCGCAGCCTGCCCCATGTGCCCTCCCGCCGACCGCCCCGCACGATCCGCATGATCCTCACGAACCGACCTGTCCGGCATCCACTCTCCCCTTGCGCTCATCAACTCCACGTTACATATTGAGTTTTGCGTGTTAAGTAGACGTAACCCTATGCTGGATAACACCAAACTGACAGGGCGTCGAGCCCCTCGGGGAGATCCGCGTGGACCGCACGAACGTGAGCCGCACGAACGTGGGCAGCACAGCCCAGCTGACCGCCCGCCCCGTCACGCCGCCCTCGCTGCGCGAACGCGCCGCCGATGTCCTGTGGGCCAACTGGACGGGGACGTCGACCGTCCCCTCCCGTGCCCTGTATCCGCACCAGTGGTCCTGGGACTCCGCGTTCATCGCCATCGGACTGCGCCATCTCTCCCCCTTACGGGCCCAGTTGGAGCTGGAGACGCTGCTCTTCGCGCAGTGGGGCGACGGCCGCGTACCGCACATCGTGTTCAACCCCGCCGTCCCTCTGGACGCCTACTTTCCCAGCCCGGACTTCTGGCGCTCCACGACGGCGGGACGCACCGCCGGGGCGCCCGGTGCCGTGCACACCTCCGGCATCGTGCAGCCGCCGGTGCACGCGCTCTCCGCCTGGCTGGTGCACCGGGCCGACCCGGGCCTCTCCCGGGCCCGTTCCTTCCTGGCCCGCGTGCAGCCGCGCCTCGCCGCCTGGCACGGCTATCTGCTCGGCAGCAGGGACGCGGGCGGCGCCGGGCTCGCCTCCGTGGTGCACCCCTGGGAGCAGGGCATGGACAACAGCCCTTGCTGGGACGCCCCGTTGAGCCGGGTGACCCCCGCCGACCCGGCCGCCTACCGGCGCGCCGACCTGGACCACGGGGCCGCCGAAGACCGGCCGACCGACCTCGACTACGGCAGATATGTGCGCCTGGCCGCCGACTACCGCGACCGCCGGTACGCGGACGGGGCGGGCGAGTTCGCCGTAGAGGACCCGTCCTTCAACGCGCTGCTCATCGCCTCCGAGTACGCACTGGCCCGTATCGAGGCCGAGTTGGGCCTGCCGGAAGCGGCTGCCGGGCGCGCGGCCCGCGCGGACACGCTGACCGAGGTCCTCGTGGAGCGGCTGTGGGACGCGGCGGAAGGCATGTTCTTCTGCCGCGACCAGCTCTCCGGGGAGCTGGTGCCGGAGCGCGGCGTCGGCGGGCTCGTGCCGCTGATCCTGCCCGCGCTGCCGCCGTCCGTGGCCGCCGCGCTCGTCCGCACCGCGCACGGACCGCACTTCGGGCTCGGCGGCGCGGCGCGCCTCGTGCCGAGCTACGACCTCACCGGGAGCGCCTTCGACCCCCGTCGGTACTGGCGCGGGCCCGCGTGGTTCAACACCAACTGGCTGCTGGAGCGGGGACTTCGGCTGCACGGCGAGCGGGCGCGGGCGGACGGCCTGCGGCGCGCGCTGCTCGAAGTGGCCGGGGAGTCCGGGTTCGCGGAGTACGTGGACCCGTACACGGGGCGGGGCTGCGGTGCGCGCGGCTTCGGCTGGAGCGCCGCCCTCGCCCTGGATCTGCTGCTCGACGACCCCGCCGGGCGTGACCAGGGAGGGTTCGCGGATGAGGGAGGGTTTTGGGGATGACTGAGGGACATCAACTGCTCGTACGCGGGAGCACGTTCGCCACCATCGGCGCGAGCGGCGACATCAGCGGGGTGCGCGGCAGCGGCACGGCTCCGGACGGGCTCTTCGTCCGTGACGCCCGGCATCTGAGCCGCTGGCAGCTGACGGTCGACGGGGCCGTCCCCGAGATCCTCACGCCGGTGTCGCGGGCCGACGCGGAGGCGGGTGCCGGGCGGTGCGTCCTGGTGCCGCGCGGCGGCCGGCAGGAGCCTCCCGCGTACACCGTCTTCCGCGAACAGGCCGTCACCGACGGGACGTTCGTCGAGTGCCTTCGGGTCACCAGCAATCGCGGGGTGCCGACGACCGTGCAGGTCGCGCTGACCGTCGACGCCGACTTCACCGACCAGTTCGAGCTGCGGGCCGACCACCGTACGTACGCGAAGACGGGCGCCGTCAGGTCGCGGCGGGTCATCGGCGGCGGCGACGAAGGGCCCGTCCTGGGCATCGAGTTCGGCTACCGGCGGCGCGAGTGGCGCTCCTGTACGACCGTGACCGCCGAGCCCGCGCCGGACGCCGTCGAGGAGACCGGGACCGGTGCGCGGCGCCTCGTCTGGTCCCTCGGCCTCGACGCGCACGGCACCGCGGAGGTGGCACTGCGTGCCGCGGCGCAGCCGCACGGCGCACCGGAACCACAGGTCCCGGACGCACCGTCGGACGCCGTACGCCAACTCGCGGCCGCCGAGGACGACTTCACCTCCGGCGTGACGCTCCCCGGCGCCTGGCCCGAGCTGGCGGCCGCGTGCCGTCGCGGCCTCGCCGACCTCGCCGCGCTACAGGTCCCCGCGTCGGGCCCGGACGGCGAGGCCCTGCGCGTCCCGGCGGCCGGCGTCCCCTGGTTCCTCACGCTCCTCGGCCGCGACGCCCTCCTGACCTCCCTCTTCGCGCTCCCCTATCTGCCACGCCTGGCCGCGGCGACGCTGCCCGCGCTCGCCGCGACGCAGGCCACGGAGTCCACCGAGGGCGCGGTCGCCCAGCCCGGCAAGATCGTGCACGAGGTGCGGCACGGGGAGCTCGCCCACTTCGGGCAGGTTCCGTACGGGCGCTACTACGGCTCGGTCGACGCGACCCCGCTCTTCCTCGTGCTGCTCGGCGCGTACACGGAACAGTCCGGCGACACCGCCCTTGCCCGCCGCCTGGAGCCACACGCGCGGGCCGCCGTCGGCTGGATCCTGGACCACGGCGGGCTCACCTCGCGCGGCTATCTCGTCTACCGCGCGGACAAGGGCGGCCTCGCCAACCAGAACTGGAAGGACTCCCCCGGCGCGATCTGCTCCGCCGACGGGAGCCGCGCCACGGGCCCGGTGATGGCGGCGGGCGCGCAGGGATACGCGTACGACGCGCTCGGCCGCACCGCCTGGCTGGCCCGCACCGTCTGGGACGACAAGGTGTACGCCGATCTGCTCACGCAGGCGGCCGCCGACCTGCGGGACCGCTTCCAGCGGGACTTCTGGATGCCGGGGCAGGGCTTTCCCGCGCTCGCCCTGGACGGTGAAGGCAACCAGGTCGACGCCCTCGCGTCGGACGCGGGCCATCTGCTCTGGTCCGGCCTCCTGGACAAGGAGTACGGCGAGGCGGTCGGGCGCCGCCTCCTGGAACCCGACTTCTTCTCGGGCTGGGGCGTACGGACCCTCGCCGCGGGCCAGGCGGCGTACCACCCGCTGTCCTACCACCGGGGTTCGGTGTGGCCGCACGACAACGCACTGATCGCGCTCGGCCTCGCGCGCTACGGCCTGCACGACGAGGCGCGTACGGTGGCCCGCGCGCTCGTGGCGGCGGCGTCGACGGGCGGCGACCGGCTCCCGGAGGTGCTTGCGGGGTACGGGCGCGAGGCCTATCCGGGGCCGGTTCCGTATCCGCACGCCTGCGTACGGGAGTCCCGGTCGGCGGCGGCGCCGCTGGCTCTGCTCACTGCGGTGGGCGGGGTCTAGCGGCGGCCCGCCCGGAGCCGGCACGTGGGGTACCACGGCCCCGTCAGGGGCGCGGGGCTGTGACATGTGCGGCTCCGCCACGTGGGCGCGACCAGCCACGGACGGCCCGCAGATTACGCAGCGGTCTTCCAGCGGAGCGTCCAGCCGCAGGGCGACGGCCCGGCAGGGAATTACGCGGCGGCCTCCGGCTCCGGAAGTGCCAACAGCTCGCGCCGGTAACTCCCGGCGAGCGCCGCCGCCTTGGGACCGCCGAGCGCGGCGACGCCGATCAGCCGCTCGTCCCGGTAGTAGCCGTACAGAACATCACTGTCGTACGACTCCGGGTCCCCCTGGAGGAGTTGGCACCGTTCGGCGAGCCCCGGCTGGCCGAACGACTGGATGCGCATCGCGAACTGGTCGCTCCAGAACGTCGGCAGCGGCGCGAACGGCCCCAGGCCGTGCTCCCCGCCGGTGAGCCCGGCGACCAGGACGCGGGCCGCGTGCTTCGCGCTGTCGGAGGGGATCGACCAGTGCTCGACGCGCCGCGCGACGGGCCCGTACCGGGGGTTGGGGAAGCGCGCCACGTCCCCGACGGCCACCGCGTGCGGGAGGCCGCCGATGCGCAGATGCCCGTCGCAGAGGATGCCGTCGCTGAGGTCGATCCCCTCGGTGGCGGCCAGCCACTCCGCGTTGGGCAGTGACCCGACGGCCTCGACCAGGACGTCCGCCGGGCATGTGGCGCCATCGTCCAACACCACGTACCCGTCAGTCAGTTCGGCGACCAGGCGGCCCATGCGGAAGCGCACCCCGTACGCCTCGTGCCGCCGCCGCAGTACGCGTGCCAGGCCCTCGCCGAGCGCCAGGATCATCGGCTCGGCCTCCGGTGCGACGACCGTCACCTCGCATCCGGCCTTGCGTGCGGTGGCCGCCACCTCGCAGCCGATAAAGCCCGAGCCGATCACCAACACCCGTACGTCTTCGTCGAGTTCGGTGCGCAGTCCCGCCGAGTCCTCCAGGGTGCGCACGACATGCCGGGGCGGTCCCCCGGTGAGTGGGAGTCTGCGTGGCCGCACCCCCGTGGCGGCCACCAGACCCTCGTACGCATGCGTCGAACCATCGGCCAGGGTGAGTGTGCGCGCGGCCAGATCGGCGGAGACGACCGCCGTGCCGAGCCGCCACTCGACGTCCTGGACGCTGGGTCGGTGACGCAGCGCCGTTACGGTCGCGGGCGCCTCGCCCGCGAGGACCTCCTTGGACAACGGAGGCCGGTTGTAAGGGAGATGGGGCTCGGCCCCGTACACGGTGATCGCTTCCTGCCAGCCCGCCGCGCGCAGTTGTTCCGCCGCGCGCAGACCGCCGAGCGACGCGCCGACGACGGCGATTCCCGCCGGGGCCACGGCAGGTCAGCCCTCGACCCGGATGGCCTGCAGCGGGCAGACGTCGGCGGCGTCCTCGGCGTCGGCGCGCAGCGAGTCGTCGGGCGTGGCGACGTAGGCGAGACGGCCGTCGTCGTCGATCGTGAAGACGTCCGGCGCGGCGAAGACGCACTGCCCGTGGTCCTGGCAGACCTTCATGTCGACGGTGATCTTGAGCATCTCAACTCCCTTCTGTTCTGTACGTGCTTCTGTACGTGGGCGGGTCAGCGGTGCGGCGGCCGGACGCCGCGGAACTCCCAGTCGCCGCCGAAGGCCGTCGAGACGACCTCCTCGGACTCGGTGGGCTGGGCGCCGACGTCGGAGCGGATCGCCGTCGGCCCCGTGACGATGCGGTTCATGAGCCTGCCGAGGCCTTCGGCCTCCACCTCGACGACGTCGCCCGGCGAGACAGGACGGGAGTTGGCGGGGGTGCCGGACAGGAGCACGTCGCCGGGCTCCAGCGTGATCGTGCGGGCGATGTCGGCGACGAGATAGTGCATGTCCCACTCCATCTCGTCCGTCGAACCGTCCTGTACGAGCCATCCGTTGACGTACGTCCGCAGGTATTTGCCGTGGAAGTCCCAGCCGGTGACGAGTCCGGGGCCGAGCGGGCAGAGCGTGTCGGAGCCCTTGACGCGGAGCATCGAGCCGGCGTCGGTGTCGCGGAAGTCGTGCAGGCCGTAGTCGTTGGCGACGGTGTATCCGGCGATGTACGCGCCCGCGTCGGCGGGGGCGATGTTGCGGCACGTACGGCCGATGACGATGCCGATCTCGCCCTCGTAGTTGAGGTACTTGCAGCCGTCGGGGCGGACCACCGCACCACCGTGGGCGTTGAGGGCGGAGACGGGCTTGTGGAAGAAGGTGGGAGCGGGCGGCAGGCCGATCCCGAACTCCTCGACCCTGCTGCGGTGGTTGAGGTGCACGGCGATGACCTTGGAGGGGCGGACGGGAGGCAGATGGCTCGCTTCGGCCGCCTTGACGCGGCGACCGTCGGCGGCGACCAGTTCATCGCCGTCGCGCACGACCTGGACGGCGGCTCCGCCGAGGAGGATCCGGCGGTATTCGGTGGTGGTGGTGTTGCTGTTGTCCGTCATGCGGTGACCTCCGTCTCCGTGCGGGCGCCGGCGGTCCAGCCTCCGGCGGGGCGGTCGAACCACAGGTGCATCTGTCCGGTGCCGACCGAGTTCTCGTACGCGCTGTAGGGGCGACCGGCGGCAGAGCACTGCTCTTCTCCGAGAGCACCGATCATCATCAGGTAGTGCCCGAAGCGCGCCTCGGGCTTGTGCGTGAGGAACTCCGGCATCGTGCGCAGGACTTGCGCGTGGTCGCCGCGCTCCAGCCACGCGATGCGCAGCTCGTCGGCGGCCCGCGCCTCGGGCGTACGGATGTGGCTGAGCCCGCTCGACTCGTGGTCGCGCAGCTGTCGCAGCGGCCAGAAGGTGTGCGAGAGGGCGCCGGACGCGACGAGGAGCACCTTGCGGTCGGGCAGCGCGGCGATGCCGTCGGCGAGCGCGCGGCCGAGCCGCAGATGGTCCTCGGTGTCTCCGGTCTGACAGACCCCGATCGAGACCCATTTCCTGGCGGGGAGGCCTTCGCCCAGGTACTTCCAGAGATTGATGGTGGCGTAGTACACGGGCAGGTACGGGTCGTCGATCGGGGTGATCCAGGTGCCGTGCCGCTCGGCGAACTCGGCGACGGAGTAGGCGAGTTCGGGGTCTCCGGGATAGTCGTACGGCATCCGGCTCATGCCGCGCGGCAGCTCCTCGGAGGTGTAGAGCCCGGCACGCCGGTCCTGTGCCGAGACGACGAACTCGACGGTGGTCGCCCAGTGCGAGTCGAGCACGACGACGGTGTCGTACGCGAGCGTCTCGAAGACTTCCTCGCGCAGCCGCCGCAGGCCGGGGACGAGGCTGATCTCGCGGCCTTCGTTGAGCTCTTTGCGGGTCTCCTCGGGGAGCACGATGGTCGGCACGTGGGCGAGCAGGCCCGCCCCGACGATCTCACCCATGGCGGGCCCAACCCTTCGGTGCGCTCACGGTGTTCTTCAGATCGCAGTAGAAGTCGAACGACCAGTCGCCGCCCTCGCGCCCGATGCCGGACCGGCGGGAGCCGCCGAAGGGTGCGGAGAGGTCGCGTACGAAGAAGCAGTTGACCCAGACGGTCCCGGCCACGAGCCGTGCGGTGACGCGGCGGGCGCGGTCGTGGTCGCCGGTGGCGAGGGTGGCGGCGAGGCCGAAACGGGTGCCGTTGGCCAGGCGCACGGCCTCGTCCTCGTCGCCGTCGGGGAAGGTCTGGAGGGTGAGGACGGGCCCGAAGACCTCCTCTTGGACGATCTCGGAGTCCTGGGCGACGTCGGTGAGGAGGGTGGGGAGGTAGTAGTTCCCGCCGAGGCGCGCGGTCAGCTCCTCGTTGGGGCCGCCGCCTACGACGGCTTTGGCGCCGACGTCCAGGGCGCGCCGCACGAATCCGTCGACGCGCTCGATGTGCCGGGGGTCGATGTTGGGTCCGAGATCAGTGCTCTCGTCGCGCGGATCTCCCTGGGTTAACTTCGTTACCCGGTCAAGAAAGAGACCGAGGAAGGTATCGCGTACGGATTCTTCGACCAGGATGCGCGTGGCGGCCAGGCAGACCTGCCCCGCGTTGTCGAACTGCTCGACGGCGAGATCGGCGGCCAGCTCCAGATCGGCGTCGGCGAAGACGAGCAGCGGTGATTTGCCGCCGAGTTCGAAGCTGCACGGCACGAGGTGCGCGGCGGCCGCCTCGGCGATGCGCCGCGCGGTGGGCACGGACCCGGTGAAGCTGATCCGGCGCACGTCCGGGTCGGCGACGAGGGGCTCGCCCACCTCCGCGCCGTACCCCTGCACGACATTGAAGACCCCGGCCGGAAGACCGGCCTCGTGCGCGATGTCCGCGAGGAGCGAGGCGGTCAGCGGGGTCCACTCGGCGGGCTTGAGCACGACGGTGGAGCCGGCCGCGAGCGCCGGAGCGACCTTCCAACTGGCCAGCATCAGCGGGGCGTTCCACGGCGTGATGAGGACGGCGGGCCCCGCCGGATCCCAGCTCACGTGATTGACGTGCCCCCGGGTCTCGAAGTCGTCGTGGGCGAGGGCGAGCAGGCGGTCGGCGAAGTAGCGGAGGTTGTGGGCGACGCGGGGCATGACACCGCGGCGGTGCGAGCGCAGCAGGGCGCCGTTGTCGGTGGTCTCGACGATCGCGAGGTCATCGGTGCGGGCCTCGACCCCGTCGGCGACGGCGTGCAGGAGCCGGGCCCGTTCGGCGGGCGGGGTGGCGGCCCAGCCGGGAAAGGCGGCACGTGCGGCGGCCACGGCGGCCCGCGCCTCGGCGGCACCGCCGCGGGCGATCTCGGCGAGCGGCGCACCGTCGATCGGCGAGCGGTCGGTGAAGGTGGCGGCGGATGCGACGCGTTCGCCGCCGATCCAGTGGCGGGTGTCGACGGGGACGCCGGCGACGATCGCGAGAGGCGCGAGAGGTGCGACGGGCGCGGCGTCCGGGGCCTCCAGGGCGCCCGGGGCACGCGGGGCACGCGGGGCGTCGGCCGGTGGTCCGGGAGCGGGGGGAGCCATGGCATCCTCCAGTTCGCCAGTTCGTTTGAACCCAAACAACATTATGAGCGTGGAGTCGACCGGGTCAACCCCTCGATGGGGGCGCAGTGTTGCACTACCGTTTGAGACCAAACGAATTACGCCACTCCCCCTCCGGAGGCAGCCATGCCGGACGACGCCCTGTCCACCAGCAGCCACCAGGACTGGATGCGGCGGGCCGACGCGCTCGTCCCCGAACTGCCCACCCGGCACCGCGTCGCGGGCGCCGATGCGGACGGTTCGGGCGGCGCGTTCCCCGTCGTCTCACCCCGCGACGGCCGCACCCTCGCGCTGGTGGCGGACGCGGGCGAGAAGGAGGTGGACCTCGCGGTCGCCGCCGCCCGCCGGGCCTTCGACACCGGGCCGTGGCCGCGGCTCTCCCCCGCCGACCGGGGCCGGACCCTGCTGCGGATCGCTGCTCTCATCGAAGAGCACCGCTCCACTCTCGCCCTCACGGTCACCCTGGAGAACGGCAAACCGATCTCCGAGTCGTACGCGATCGAGCTGCGCGCCCTGGCGAACACCTTCCGCTGGTACGGCGAGCTCGCCGACAAGCTGACCGACACGTCCCCGCACACGGAGCCCGACACCCTGGCACTCGTCACACGGGAACCCTCCGGCGTCGTCGGCGCGGTGGTCCCCTGGAACTTCCCGCTCACGCTCGCCGCCTGGAAGCTGGCCCCGGCGCTCGCGGCGGGCTGCACGGTGGTCCTCAAACCCTCCGAACTCACGCCCCTGTCCGCCCTGTTGCTCGGCAGGATCGCCGACGAGGCGGGGCTGCCGCCGGGCGCCCTGAACGTCGTCGCGGGCGACGGCCCGACCGCGGGCCGCGCGCTCGGCCGCCACCCGGACGTGGACGTCCTCGCGTTCACCGGCTCCACGGCGGTGGGCCGCCACTTCCTGCGCCACGCCGCCGACTCCAACCTCAAGCGGGTCTGGCTCGAGCTCGGCGGCAAGTCCCCCAACATCGTCCTGCCCGACGCCCCCGACCTGGCGGCGGCAGCGGCCACCGCGGCCTGGGGCATCTTCTTCAACCAGGGCGAGATGTGCACGGCGCCCTCGCGGCTGCTCGTGCACGAGTCGGTGGCGGAAGAGGTGACGGCGGCGGTCGTCGAGCGGGCCGGGACACTGCGGGTCGGCGATCCCCTGGACCCGGCCACGGAGATGGGGGCGCTGGCCGGTACGGCGCGGGTGGACTCCGTCCAGGAGCACGTACGCCGGGGCGCGGAGGACGGCGCCCGGCTGCGCGCCGGGGGCACCCGGCTCGAAGTCGTCCCCGGCGGCAGCTACTTCTCCCCCACGGTCTTCGACCAGGTCACCCCGCAGATGCCCCTGGCCCGCGAGGAGATCTTCGGCCCGGTCCTCGCCGTCCTCACCTTCGGCTCGCTCGACGAGGCGGTCACCCTCGCCAACGACACGGCGTACGGCCTCGCGGCCGGGCTCTGGACCTCGGACCTGTCGACCGCGCACACCGTGGCGCGCCGGCTGCGGGCGGGCACGGTCTGGGTCAACTGCTACGAGGAGGGCGACGTGACGGTGCCGTTCGGCGGCTACAAGCAGTCGGGGAACGGCCGGGACAAGTCGCTGCACGCGCTGGAGAAGTACACGGAGCTGAAGACGACGTGGATCCAGCTGTGACACACCCCGGCGGGCACTGATGCAAGCGGCGTTGCGGAGGGGTTTCAGCCCGTCCGGCGATAGAGGACGAACTCGGCGAAGCCGGTGACGACGGTGCGCAAGGCTCCGGCTCAGTCGACGCTCCGCACATGCCGCAGCAGCACCATCGCCGCGACGGCCAGGACGGCGACGACGGCTGCGGCGACACCGGCGGCGAGGTTCAGCCCTCCGGTGAACGCCTCCCGCGCGGGAGCGATGACCTGGGCGCCCAGCGGCCCCGGCAGCTCACGGGCCACGGTCTCGGCGCCGGTCAGCGTGGATCCGGCCGCCTCCGATGCGGCCCCCGAGAGGCCGCCCGGGAGCGTGCCGGTGATCTCGTCCCGGTACGCGGCGGTGACGACGCTGCCGAGCCCGGCGACGCCCAGCGCGATGCCGAACTCCATCCCCGTCTCCGACATCGCCGCGGCCGAACCGGCCTTCTCCGGCGGGGCCGAGCCGACGACCAGATCGGTGCCGAGCACCATCATGGGACTGATGCCGGTGTAGACGAGAACGAAGCCGGTCACCAGTAGCGGCAGGCCGCCGGCACTGTCGACCTGGGTGATGAGCCCGTAACCGAGCACCGAGATGAGCAGCGCTCCTCCGACGACGTAACCAGGACGCACCCTTCGCGTGATCACCGGCGTCAGCGAGGAAGCCGCGATCAGCGCGACCGCCGCGGGCAGGAGCCACAGCCCGGCCTTGATGGGAGAGAGGCCTTCGACCAGTTGCAGATACTGGGTGATGAACAGGTAGAGACCGCCCATGGCGCCCAGGCCGAGCAGCAGGACAAGCAGCGCGGCGCTGAACGCCCGGTTCCTGAACAGCCGCAGGTCCAGCAGCGGATCGGCCAACCCGCGCTGGCGGAGCACGAACAGCAGGCCCAGGACCGTACCGATCACCATCGCAGCGACTGACAGTACGTCAAGTCCGTGCTCGGCAAGGCGCTTGAGGCCGTACACGACCGGAAGCACCGCGCCGAGCGACAGCGCCACGCTGGCCGGGTCGACGCGGCCCGCCCCCAGGTCCCGGTACTCCGGAAGGAGCAGCGGCGCGGCCACGACGAGCACGATCATCACCGGTACGCCGAGCAGGAACACCGAGCCCCACCAGAACCGTTCGAGGAGCGCACCGCCCAGGACGGGGCCGACGGCGATCCCGACGGAGAAGCAGGTCACCCACACGCTGATGGCGACCCCGCGCTGCCGGGGGTCCTTGAACATATTGCTGATCAGGGCCAGCGAGGAGGGCATCAGCGTGGCGCCCGTGATGCCGAGCAGCGCACGGGCGGCGATCAGCATCTCGGCGCTGGTGGACGTCGCGGCGAGGACCGAGGCGGCGCCGAATCCGAGCGCCCCGATCATCAGCAGCCTGCGGCGGCCGATCCGGTCGCCCAGTGTTCCCATCGTCACCAGGAGGCCGGCGATCATAAAGCCGTAGATGTCGACCGCCCACAGCAACTCCGTGCCGCTGAGCCGGAGATCGGCGCTGATCTCGGGGACGGCGAGATTCAGCACGGTCGCGTCCAGTGCCAAGAGAATCGTGGGCAGCGTGAGCACGAAGAGCCCGAGCCACTCCCGGGGCCCGGCTCTGAGAGCCGCGTCGGCTCGGGTGTCTGTGGTCATGGGAACCCTCCGTGGTCCGTGGTGCGTCCGCGCCCCGGTGATCCGGGCGCCGTCCGAGCTTGCGACGGGGCACTCTCCGGCCACTCACCAGGCACTCACCACGCACTCACGGTCGACTCCCGGCCGACTCCCGGCCGACTCTCTGCACGTCATGGCGCCGAGTGGCACGTCACGGCGCTGAGTTACCGTGACGCCATGCGATTCGGGGTGCTGGGGCCGCTGGCCGTATGGACGGCGGACGGCGGTCCGGTCGTCGTTCCCGGGCTCAAGACCCGCGCCCTGCTGGCCGATCTGCTGATCCACGAGGGGCGGCCCGTCTCCGCGGACCGGCTGATCGACGACCTGTGGGGCGAGGGCGAGTACCCCGGCAATCCGTCCGCCGCCCTGCAGTCCAAGATCTGGCAGCTGCGGCGGGTGCTTGAAGACGCCGAGGCGGGCGGCCGTGAGCTGGTGCGGCTGCAGGGGAACGGCTACCTGCTGCGTACGGCCCCCGAGAGCGTCGACGCGGGCCGGTTCGCAGCGCTGACGGCCCGCGCCGGTGCGGCCGCCGAGCCCCGGGCCCGTGCCGCCCTGTTGTCCGACGCCCTCGCACTGTGGCGGGGGAACGCGTTCACCGGCTTCGAGGACACGGGGTTCGCGCGGCCCGCGGCCGCCCGCCTCGAAGAGGCCCGGCTCTCCGCGGTGGAGGCGCATGCCGTGGCCCGGATCGAGCTGGGTGAATACAGCGCGGTGGCAGGGGAGTTGGCCGAGCTGGTGGTGGAGCACCCGCTGCGCGAAGGGCTGCGCGCGGTCCAGATGCGGGCGCTCTACGGCGCGGGCAGGACGAGCGAAGCCCTGGCCGGCTACCGGGAACTGAGGACCCGCCTGGCCGACGAGGGCCTGGATCCGGGCCCCGAACTCGACGCCCTGCAGCAGGCCATCCTGCGGCAGGACCCGGCGCTGGGCACCACACCCGCCACCGCACGCGCCGCCACGTCCACCCCCGTACCCACATCCGCACCCGCACCCGTGGACCGGCCACGGCGCCCGCCCACGAACCTGCCCGCGCCCGTGAATGAACTGGTCGGCCGCCAGGGGGCGGTGGCCGAGGTGAAGTCCCTGTTCGCCACCGCGAGGCACCTGACGCTGACCGGTTCCGGCGGTGTGGGCAAGACCCGGCTCGCGCTGGAGACGGCGGCGCAGCTGTCGGGTGATTTCCCCGACGGCGTCTGGCTGGTCGAACTGGCCTCCCTGAGCCGCACAAGGGCCGGGACCAGCACCGGCACAGGCACCGACACCAGGACCGGCACCGGCACCGGCACCAGCACCAGCACCAGCACCAGCACCACCGACGCACTGCCCCCGCTGGCAGAGGCCGTCATGACCGCCCTCGGCATCCGGGAGGAGTCGCCCGCCCCCGCCGGCCGACCCTCCTCGCCGGCCGACCGCCTCGCCGAGGCACTGAGCGAGAAGCGGCTCCTGCTGGTCCTCGACAACTGTGAGCATGTCGTCGACGCGGTCGCCGAGTTGGTCTCCCTGCTGCTCCGACGCGCTCGCGGGCTGCGCGTCCTGGCCACCAGCCAGGAATCGATCGGCATCTCCGGTGAGACGGTCTGGACCGTGCCCCCGCTCGACGTGCCCGGCACCCCGTACGAGACGGAGCTCGCGGCCGTCGCGCGATCCAGCGCGGTACAGCTCTTCGCCGCGCGGGCCGCCGCCGCGGCACCCGGCTTCGTCCTGGACGCGGACAACGCCCGGGACGTCGCGGTGATCTGCCGTCGCCTCGACGGGATCCCGCTGGCGCTCGAACTCGCCGCCACCCGGGTGCGGGCCCTCGGCGTACCGGGTCTGATCGCCCGTCTCGACGACCGGTTCCGGCTCCTGGCCACCGGGTACCGAGGGGCGCCGCCCCGGCAGCGGACGCTGCGGGCGATGATCGACTGGAGCTGGGAGCTGCTGACCGGACCCGAGCAGGCCGTGCTCCGGCGCCTCGCCGTGCACGGCGAAGGCTGCACGCTTGAGGCCGCGGAGGCGGTCTGCGCCGGGGACGGCGTACCGCCACAGGACGTACTCGACCTGCTCGCGCGCCTGGTGGACCGGTCGCTGGTCGTCATGGCGGGCGACGGCGACACCCCTCGGTACCGGCTCCTGGAATCGGTCGCCGACTACGGCCTTGCCCGCCTGCACGAGGCCGGGGAGTCCGAGCGTGTGCGCCGCAGGCACCGCCACTACTACACCGGGCTCGCCGAGCTGGCCGCACCTCGACTGCACGGCCACGACCAGCGACGCCAACTGCGGCTCCTGGACGCCGATGCCGCCAACTTCCGCCGCGCCCTCGAACACGCGGCGGACCACGACGCCGCCGACGACGCGCTGCGACTGGTCGACGCACTGGCCTGGTACTGGTTTCTGCGCGGCCGGCTCCGGGAAGCCGGCAGGTCCCTGGACGCCGCGCTGGCCGTGCGGCGCGGCGAACCCGCCACGGACCCGGCGTCGCAGGCCTCGCAAGTTTCCCAGGCGTCCCTGCGGGCCCAGGTCCGGGCCTGGCGGGCGGGCTTCGCCGTACTCGTCGGAGACGGTGTGGACCGGACGGAGTGGGGCCCGGCCGCCGCGGCGCTCGCCGAGGACGTCACGGACCGGCGCGACGGGGCAAGGGCCCGGTGGTTCCTGGGCTTCGCCCTGTTCGGTGTGGGCCGGCAGGCGTCGAGCGAGGAGCTCATCGAGCAGGCCCTTGAGGGCTTCCGCGCCGTCGGCGACCGGTGGGGGATCGCGGCGGCACTGAGCGTACGGGCCAACCAGGCCCACATCCGGGGCGACCTCGGCGGGCTCGAACGCGACGGCCGGCAGAGCGCGGCCCTGTTCGCCGAACTCGCGGACGAATGGGGCCAGTTGCAGACCGTCGAGCCCCTTGCCTCGCTGGCCCAGATGACCGGCGACTACCCACGGGCGGCGCGGCTGCACCGGGACGGTCTGCGCATGGCCGAGGACCTCGGGCTTTGGCCGGAGGCCGCGGACCGGCTTTCCGGACTCGGCAGCACCGCCACGCTGACCGGGGACCACGCCGCGGCCCGGGAGTTCCACGAGCGGGCCAAGCGCCTCGCGGCGGAGCACAGCTTCAAGCCGGGCGAGATCCACGCCGAGGTCGGCCTCGGCCTCGGCGCCCGCCGCGAGGGGCGGCTCGACGCCGCCGAGGCCCATCTGCGCCATGTGCTCCAGTGGCTCTCCCGGATGGCCTTCGAACCGGGGCGCGCGCTGGTCCTTGCCGAACTCGGCTTCATCGCCGAGCAGCGCGGCGACGCGGCGAACGCCCTGCGGCTGCACCGGGACGGCTGGGCCGCGGCGCGGCAGACGGGAGACGCCCGGGCCCTGGCACTGGCCCTGGAAGGCCTGGCGGGAGCGCATGCCCTGGCGGGCCGCCCCGCGCGGGCCGCCCTGCTGCTCGGAGCCGCGCACGCGGCCAGGCACTCCGTGGCGATGCCGCTCCCCGCCGCCGAACGAGGCGACGTGGACCGGATCACCGAGGCCGTACGCGGCTCACTGGACGAGGACACCTACCGGGCCGCATGGGGGCGTGGGCGCACGATGGCCCCTGAAGAAGCACTGCCCTGACGCGCGCCGGGCCGCCTGCCCGGCACCCCCGGGCCGGGGGCCCGCCTTCGCCCGCCGCCCGCCGGGCCTCGTGCCCGGCACCCCCGGCGCACCTTCGCCCGCCGCCCGCCCCTGCCCGGCACCCCCCGGCCAGAGGTCACGCCTTCGCCCGCCGCCCGCTCCTGCGCGGCACCGGCTCGGCCCCGTCGAGGAGTTCGATCCGCCGCTCCTCGCCCTTCTCCTCCGTCCGCACCACGATCTTCCGGAGGAGATCCGCCAGCGTCCGGCACTCCGCGTCCGTCAGCCCCTCGGTGACGAAGGCCTCCTCCCCGTTGAAGGCGGGGAACACCTCCTCCATCAGCCGCTCCCCCTCCACCGTGAGCCGCAGCAGCGCGAGCCGGCCGTCGTCCGGATGTCCCCGCCGCTCCAACAGCCCCCGCCCGGCCAGCGTCCGAGCGACCCCGGTCAACGTCCCCTTGGAGATCCCGGCCTCCTCCGCGACGTGCCGGGTCTCCATCTCCCCCCAGATCCAGACCACATACAGCACCACGAACGACGTCCACGTCAGCTCGGCGCCCCGCAGCACCGAGTTCTCGAAGTGCTGGCGCACGGCCGCCGCGGCGCGGTAGATGTTCGAGACGGCGGCCATCTGCTCGTACTTGACGGGCGTGCCGCCGAGCTTGGCCCGGACCGCCTTCTCGGTCTCGCGGATGGAGCGGTAGCCCGTCACGTGCGTGTCCCCTCGTTCTCGTGTGCCCGGCCGTCGTTCGTGTGGTTCCGGCCGACGGGGCCAGTCTCCCAAGACCTTGCCGGAGCGCATACGCGTCCGTACCATCAGCGCCACTCGAATCTCGTACGGGCTCAAACGATAACGCGTTTCCGGTGGAAACGCCCTCCCCTCCCCGGAGTCCCGGCATGACCGTCGATCAGCATGGCGCGCCGTCCCCCGCGCCGCTCCTCTCCTCACCGGCCGCACCCCGCCGACGCATCGGCGTGACGGGCATCGTCTTCTTCGTCGTCGCCGCGTCGGCCCCCCTCACGGTGGCCGCGGGCGGGATACCCCAGTCCCTCGGGGTCACCGGAATCCTCGGCATACCCCTGCTCTATCTCCTCATCGGCGTCGTCCTCGCCCTCTTCAGCGCCGGATACGCGGCGATGAGCAGGCACATCACCGGCGCCGGCGCGTTCTACGCGTACACCGCGCAGGGGCTCGGCCGCACCGCGGCCTTCGTCGCGCTGCTCGCGTACAACGCCATGCAGATCGGCATCGCGGGCCTCTTCGGCGCGACGACCGCGCAGTTCATCGAGTCCAAGACCGGCGCGGACATCCCCTGGTGGGTGCTGGTGTTCGTCTGCACGGCGGTCGTCGGGGCGCTCGGGTACCGGCGGGTGGACCTGGGCGTGAAGGTGCTCGCCGTGCTGCTCGTGCTCGAGTTCGGCACCGTGCTCGTCTTCGACATCGGGCAGTTCGCCGACGCCCCCGAGGGCATCTCGACCACGCCCCTCTCCTGGGGCGCCGCCACGGACGGCTCGCTCGGGGTGGCGCTGTGCTGCGTGTTCGCCGCGTACATGGGCTTCGAATCGGCCGCGCTCTACAGCGAGGAGTGCCGCGATCCGCGCCGGACGGTGGCACGCGCGACGTACATCGCGGTCGGCCTCATCGGTGTCTTCTACGCGGTCACGGCGTGGGCGATGATCAGCGGCGCCGGCACCGGGCAGGCCACGAAGGTCGCGGCCGAACAGGGCCCGGAGATGCTGTTCTTCCTCTCCGACCGGAGCGACGGCCTGGGCACCGCCTTCTCCGACTTCGCGCAGCTCTTCCTCATCACCAGCCTGCTCGCCGCGCTGCTCTCCTTCCACAACGCCGTTGCCCGGTACGTCCGTTCGCTCGGCCGGGAGGGCGTGCTGCCGCGCGGGCTCGGCGCGCTGCACCGGCGGCACGGTTCGCCGCACCGGGGCTCGCTGCTGCAGACGGCGCTCACGGTCGTCGTGATCGCCGTGTTCGCCCTGGCGGGGCGCGACCCGGTGGCGGATGTCTTCACATGGCTGACGAACCTCGGCGCGCTGGGCGTGATCCTGCTGCTGCTCGCCACGTCGGCCGCGGTGGTCGGCTACTTCGCCCGCCGCCGCGAGCTGAGCGAGCCGCTGTGGCACCGGCTGATCGCGCCGGTCCTGTCGGGCGTCGCGCTCGCCGTCGTCTTCTGGCTCGCGCTGACCAACTTCAGCGTGCAGCTGGGGGTTTCGTCCGGAAACCCGCTGCGGTGGATCCTGCCGTGCCTGATCCTCGTCGCGGCCGCGGCGGGGATCGCATGGGGCCTGTATCTGCGGACGTTCCGCCGACGGACGTACGAGGGAATCGGGGCGGCTGCGGGTCCTGCCGGGGAGTAGCCCTACAAGGCCCGCTCCAGCAGCGTCCCGCCGTTCCAGACCACCCCCACCTGCCGGTAGTACGCCCCGATCGGCTCCTCGACGGCGAGGGCGGACAGCTCCTCCGTCGGCGCGTCGAAGAGATCGAGCTCGGCGTCACCGACCCACGCCTGGCCGCCCTCGAAGGACGCCGCACCGGAGGCGACGAGTTCATCCAGTGCGAGCCCTTTGCCGTCGATGGCGGGGAGTTGGCGGTGGTGGGCCATGGGGTGGGCGTTGACGAAGCCGTTCGCCTCCGAGGGTTCGCGCAGGGTCACCACGGCCTGGGCGACGCGCCGGTCGGCGGCGGCGAGCGTGGCCCCGAAGGCGGCGCCCGCCGCGATGCGGGGGGCGGGTCCGTAGGGGTGCGGCCGGGTCATATGGATGGACCCGAGCTTCTTCGGATACCCCTGGTGGATCCCCCTGGCGACGGCGAAGTCCTTGTCGACCCAGATGAAGACGCAGCGCGAGTACGTACGTCCGCGATAGCCGCAGCGCACGACGGCGAAGCACTCCTTGTACTGGGCGCGGACCGGGTCGAGCAGCTCCGCCCCGGTGTCCCCGCAGGACTGCCAGTCGGCCCAGATGAGCGCGACGGCACCGGGGTCATCGGGCGCCAACTCCAGCATGTCCGGGAGGAGTTCACGAACCCTGGCCGGGTCGGTCCGGTACTCGACGGTGAGGAGGTCGCCCGAGTAGCGCCAGGGCGGCGCGGGGATGAGGGCGGAACGCCCCGTCGCGGTCCGGGGCGGGAAGAATCCTTGAACTCCGGCCATGGGAGGGCTCCTTGGGCATCCGGGAGTGCAGTTATTCGGGCCCGTACGATATGCCTTCCCGCCCTCTCTGTCACGAGCGGCCACCCCTGCAGCCCCTTCCCGCCCCGGGGGCACAATTCCCCGCCACCCCCTTGCCCCGAACCCCACCGACTCCTATCGTTTGGTCTCAAACGACAGCCTCGCGAAAGGCTGGACCACGGGTGAGTGAAGCAACCGCAACACCCCGCAACCAAGCCGCCGGGAACCCCCGAGTCGCCGAAACGGTCGACGCGCTCCGCGCCCAGGGCACCGACATCGTCCGCGTCATCTACCCCGACCTCATCGGCGCGGACCGGGGCCGCGACATCCTCGTGAGCCAGCTGCCCGGCGCCTGCGGCCACGGCCTCTCCTTCTGCCGCGCCGTCTACCACACCACCCCGCGCGGCGACGTCGTCCCCGTCACGGGCGGCCTCGACGCGGGGCTCCCCGACGTCTCCGTACGGCCCGATCTGGACACCCTGCAGGCGCTCCCCTGGGAGCCCGGCGTCGCCTGGTGCCTCGGCGACAGCTACGACCCGGCCACCGGCGAGCCCGCCCCCGAGTCGCCGCGCGCCCTGCTGCGGCGGGTGCTCGACCGCGCCGCCGAGCACCCCGCGGGCCCGCTCACCCCCGTGGTCGGCCCCGAGCTGGAGTACTTCCTGTGCGACGCCGACCCCACCACGGCCGCCGGCTGGTCGGCGTACGGCGGCGCCACCGGGAACGTATACAGCGCGGGACGGCGCGGCGACCCGGACGGCCATCTGCTGCGCACCCTGCGGCAGTTGGCCGAGCTCGGCATCGGCGCGATCGCGGGCAACCACGAATTCGACGGCGGGCAGTTCGAGATCAACCTGGACCACTCCGAGGCCCTGGACGCCGCCGACCGCGCCTTCCGCTTCAAGGCCGCCGTCAAGGAGACGGCCCGCCGCGAGGGGCGCCTCGCGACCTTCATGGCCAAGCCGTTCAACGCACTCGGCGGCTCCGGCTTCCATCTGCACATCTCGCTGGCCGACGCCGCGGGACGCAATGTCTTCGAGGACGCCGGCGCCCCCGACGGGCTCTCCGCGACCGCCCGGCACGCCATCGCCGGACTCCTGGCGCACGCACCCGCCCTCAGCGCCCTGCTCAACCCCACCATCAACTCGTACAAACGCTTCGGACCCGACACCCTCGCCCCCTGGCTGATCGACTGGGGCCTCGACAACCGCAGCGCGATGCTCCGGATACCGCCTGAGAGAGGGTCAGGGACAAGGCTGGAGCTGCGACTTGGCGACGCGTCCGCCAATCCCTACCTCGGCATCGCGGGCGCCGTGGCGGCCCTCCTCCTCGGCATCCGCGACAAGCCGGAGCCGCCCGCACCGCTGGAGGGCTACGGCTACCAGGAGGACTCCGCGCCCCGCCTCCCCGGCACGCTCGGCGCGGCCCTCGACGCCCTGGAGGCCGACGAGGCGCTCACCGGACTGCTCGGCGACGGCTTCACCGGCGCCTTCCTCACGTACAAGCGCAACGAGATCGAACGCTTCCAACAGCACATCACCGACTGGGAGTTCACGGAGTACGCCTTTCTCATCTGAGTCCGAATTTCCGCATCCGATGAATCCGGCCGCACCCGCCTCCCCTGCCCCCAGTAGGAGTACGTCCCATGAGTACGGTCACGAGCGCCGCCGCGCCCCTAGCCCTCTCCGACGTCGACCTCGCCGACAACGACCGCTTCACCGACGCCACCCTGCCCTGGCGGATGTTCGACGTGCTGCGCCGCGAGGACCCCGTCCACTGGCAGCCCGAGCCCGCGCCCAACTCCGGCTTCTGGGCGGTCACTCGACACGCGGACATTGTGCGCGTCGACCGCGACCCGGAGACCTTCACCTCCGAGCGGTTCACCAACCTCGAAGAGGTCGACGAGGACTTCATCGCCCTTCGCCGCTCCCTCCTGGAGACCGACGGCCTGCGCCACCGCGCGCTGCGGCTGATCCTGCAGAAGCAGTTCACCGCGCGCGCGGTCGCGACGTACGAGACGTTCCTGCGCGGCCTGACCGCCCGCACCCTGGACGCCGCGCTGCCCAAGGGCACCTTCGACTTCGTCAAGGAGGTCTCCGCCGACTTCCCGATCAACGTCCTCGCGCGGATGCTCGACGTCCCCGAAGAGGACACGCAGCAGCTCATCGACTGGGGCAACCGCATCATCGGCAACACCGACCCGGACTACGCCGACGTACTCCTGGAGAGCGCGGAGAGCGAGCGCTACCGCAATCTGCCGTTCCGCTCCCCCGCCGCGCTCGAAGTCTTCGCGTACGGAAGGAAGTTGGCGGCCAAGCGGCGCGGCGGCGACGGGACGGACCTGGTGAGCACGCTGGTCAACAACTCGCCCAAGGACGGCGTCCCGCTCTCCGCCACCGACTTCGACAACTACTTCCTGCTGCTCGTCGTCGCCGGCAACGAGACGACCAGGCACGCCATTTCGCACTCCATGCTCGCGCTGATCGACCACCCGGACGAGCGCGCCAAGCTCACCGCCGACCCCTCCCTCATCCCGGGCGGCGTCGAGGAGTGCCTGCGCTGGGCCTCGCCCGTCTACCACTTCCGGCGCACGGCCACCCGTGACGTCGAGCTGGGCGGCAAACTGATCCGGGAGGGCGACAAGGTCGTGCTGTGGTTCGCCTCGGGAAACCGGGACGCGGATGTCTTCCCTGATCCCTACCGCTTCGACGTGACGCGGCAGAACATCGACCACGTCACCTTCGGCAAGGGCAGCCCGCACTTCTGCCTGGGCAACTCCCTTGCGCGCCTGGAGATGCGGGTGATGTTCGAGGAGCTGCTGCCGAGGTTGGCGGACATCCGCTTGACCGGGGAGGTTCGCCGCGTCCGGTCCAATTTCGTGAACGGGATCAAGGAGCTGCCTGTGACGGTGACGCTCGTGTAGGTGCTTGATTCTCCGCGGGTCGGATGTGGCTGGTCGCGCCCACGCGGCGGAGCCGCAAATGTCACAGCCCCGCGCCCCTTACGGGCGCGTATCAGCCGCCGGAGGTGTCCAGCTCTGCTTCCTCGCTGATGCCCGCGCAGTCGTAAGGGTCCTTCAGCCAGCCGTCCGGCAGGACGACGCGGTTGTTGCCCGACGTGCGGCCGCGCGGCCCGTCGGCGCCGACCGGCCACGGCTGGTCCAGGTCCAACTCGCCGAGCCCGTCCTCCAGTTCGGCGAGGGACGAGGTGATCGCGAGCCGCTTGCGCATCTCCGAGCCGACCGCGAAGCCCTTCAGGTACCAGGCCACGTGCTTGCGGAAGTCGATGACGCCGCGCGCCTCGTCGCCGATCCACTCGCCGAGGAGGGTCGCGTGCCGCAGCATGACCTTCGAGACCTCGCGCAGGTCCGGGGCCTTGGGCGCGCCCGTCCCCTCGAAGGCGGCGACGAGGTCGCCGAAGAGCCAGGGGCGGCCGAGGCAGCCACGCCCCACCACGACTCCGTCGCAGCCGGTCTCCTTCATCATCCGCACCGCGTCGGCGGCGGACCAGATGTCGCCGTTGCCGAGCACCGGGATCTCGGGGACGTGCTCCTTGAGGCGGGCGATGGCGTCCCAGTCGGCCGTGCCGCCGTAGTGCTGTGCGGCGGTGCGGCCGTGCAGCGCGATGGCGGTGACGCCCTCCTCGACGGCGATGCGGCCGGCGTCGAGGAACGTGATGTGCTCGTCGTTGATGCCCTTGCGCATCTTCATGGTGACGGGGATGTCACCCGCGCCGCTGACCGCTTCCTTCAGGATCGCCCGCAGCAGGGGCCGCTTGTACGGCAGCGCGGAGCCGCCGCCCTTGCGGGTGACCTTGGGGACGGGGCAGCCGAAGTTCAGGTCGATGTGGTCGGCCAGGTCCTCCTCCGCGATCATGCGGACGGCCTTGCCGACGGTCGCCGGGTCCACGCCGTACAGCTGGATGGACCGCGGCTTCTCGGTCTCATCGAAGTGGATCAGCTGCATGGTCTTCTCGTTGCGCTCGACCAGCGCCCGCGTCGTGATCATCTCGCTGACGAAGAGACCCTTGCCGCCGGAGAACTCCCTGCACAGCGTCCGGAACGGCGCGTTCGTGATGCCCGCCATGGGGGCGAGCACGACGGGCGGCCGCACGGTGTGCGGGCCAATCGACAGCGGCTGCGGCGGCTGGGACATCGGGGATCTCTCCGGGACATACGGACGACGGGGCGGGGGGGCAAGCATCCATTGTCCCTCACCTCACGCACCGCCTGCCCTCACTCCCCGGACAGCTCCGCGGACAGCTCCGCGAGCCGCTCGAGTCGCTCGTCCGTCTCGTCGTCGGCCGGCACGTACGCGATCAGGCGGTGCGCCTGCATCTGCGGGGCCATCCACAGCATGCGGTGCTCAAGGCGAAGCAGCCCGACCTGAGGGTGCTGGTAGCGCTTGACGTGCGGGGACATCGTCGCCACCTCGTGTCGCTCCCACAGCTCGCGGAACTCGGCGGATGCCGCGAGCAGCCGGTCGCGCAGCTCCTTCCAGGCAGGCTCGGCGCCGTGCTCGGCCATGGCCGCCCGGAACTTGGCGGTCAGGTCGGGCAGCATCTCCTCCCGGTCGAGGAAGGTCTCGCGCCAGCTCTCGCTGGTGGCAAGGAGCCACAGGCAGTTGCGGTCCCGCGGCTCCATCGCGTCGAAGTCGCCGAAGACGTGTGTCCAGGAACGGTTGTGGGCGAGGACGTCGTAGCGGCCGTTCTGCACGACGGCGGGGTAGGGGGCGATGCGGTGCATCAGCCGCCGGACCGGCGCCGAGAGCGCGGTGCACTCCGCCTCGGGGCGGGGGTCGACGACACCCGCGAGCGCGAAGAGGTGGGCGCGCTCGCTCGGGTCCATCAGGAGCGCGCGGGCGATCGCGTCGATGACCTGCGCCGACACTCTGATGGGCCGCGCCTGTTCCAGCCACGTGTACCAGGTGACGCCCACCGAGGAGAGCTGTGCGACCTCCTCGCGGCGCAGCCCCGGCGTGCGGCGGCGCGATCCGCGGGGCAGGCCCGTCTGCTCGGGTGTGACGCGCTCGCGGCGGCTGCGGAGGAAGGCCGCGAGTTCCTGGCGACGGATGGCGGCGCCGGAATCGGAATCGGGAACGGGGTCGAGGGTGCGGGCGCGGGCACGGGCGCGGTCGGAGTGGTGGCCGGTGGCGTCCGGCGCTGCGGTAACGGTCACCATTCAAGGCTGCCCCATACCGCAGCCTGCTTCCAGGTGCGTTTGGTACCAGGATAAGAAGACTCTGGTACCCCTCTGGGGGCCGGATCATCGTCGTACCCGTGACTCTCACACCCCATGACACCCACGGCCGTACGTCTCCCACCGCCGGGACATCCGTCTCCGCGCCGACCGCCCTCACGCCCCTCGGCCTGATCACAGTCCTGCTCGGCGCCTCCCTCTCCAGCATCGACTTCTTCATCGTCAACGTCGCCCTGCCCAGCATCGAGCGCGACCTGCACGCGTCCCCCGCCACCTTGGAGATGGTCGTCGCCGGCTACGCGGTCGCGTACGCCGTGCTGCTCGTCCTCGGCGGGCGGCTCGGTGACGCCTACGGGCGCAGGAGGCTCTTTCTGTGGGGTGTGGCCGCCTTCGGCGTGACGTCGCTGGCCTGCGGGCTCGCACCCGGGGCGTGGTGGCTGGTGGGGGCTCGCGTCGCACAGGGCGCGGCATCCGCGCTGATGCTGCCGCAGGTCCTCGCCACCATCCACGCGACGACACGGGGCGAGCGGCGGGCCAGGGCCGTCGCGATGTACGGCTCGGTGAGCGGGCTCGCCGTGGTGCTCGGGCAGGTCCTCGGCGGGGTCCTGGTGGCCGCCGACGTGGCGGGCACGGGCTGGCGCATGGCCTTCCTGGTGAACGTGCCGGTCGCGGTGGCCGCCCTCGTGTGCGCGGTGCGCGCCGTGCCGGACAGCCGCGCGGAGCAGCCACGGCGCAGCGACGTCGGCGGCACGGTCCTGTTCGGTGCCTCACTCACCGCCCTGCTGCTTCCCCTGTCCGAGGGGCGGGCCGCGGGCTGGCCCCTGTGGTCGGTCGCACTGCTCGCCGCGGCGCCCCTGCTGGCCGCCGCGTTCGCGTACGTGGAGCGGCGCGCCGAACGCACCGGCGGCAGCCCTCTGCTGCCCCCGTCGCTGCTGCGCGAACCCGGCGTACGCAAGGGGCTCGTCCTGGGTGTGCCGATCTTCGTCGGCTTCAGCGGCTGGCTGTTCGTGACCGCGGTGACCCTGCAGCAGGGTCTGCACTACAGCGCTCTGAAGGCCGGTCTGACGCTGGTCCCGATGGGCGTCACGCAGTTCGCGACGTCCATGCTGGCGCCACGGCTCGTGGCACGGCTCGGCAGCCGCGCGATGACGGCATGCGCGCTGGTACACGGTGCGGGCCTGGTGGTCCTCGCGCTGACGGTGCTTTCGACGCCGTGGTCCGGAGTGAGCCCGCTCGCCCTCGCTCCCGGCCTCGCCCTGTGCGGCCTCGGCCAGGGCGTCCAACTCGCCCTGTACTACCGCATCGTGCTCGCCGCGGTCCCTGCCGCTCGGGCGGGCGCGGGCAGTGGGCTCGCGGCGACGGTGCAGCAGGCCTGCCTGGCTGTCGGCGTCGCGACGCTCGGCTCTCTCTTCCTGGCCCTGGTGCCGGACCTCGGGATGCGGAAGGCGTTCGCGATCGTCCTCACGGCTCAGCTGGCGGGGCTGATCGGCCTGGCCCTGCTGAGCTTGCGGCTGCCCCGGCGGCTGGGGTGAGGGGACGGGCCTCCGAGATACCGTCGAACCCATGCCCCAGCAAGAGCTCACGCACCGCCGGCGCATGCTCGTCCTCGCGATCTGCTGCATGAGCCTGCTGATCGTCAGTCTCGACAACACCGTCCTGAACGTGGCCCTGCCTTCCATGGCGCGGGAGTTCGACACCGACATCTCCGGCATGCAGTGGACGATCGACGCGTACACCCTGGTCCTCGCCGCGCTGCTGATGCTGGCGGGCTCGACGGCGGACCGGGTGGGGCGCCGCCGGATCTTCAATGCGGGCCTGGTGATCTTCACCATCGCCTCGGTCCTCTGCTCGCTCGCCCCCAACCTCGAATCCCTCGTGGCGTTCCGCATGATCCAGGCGGTCGGCGGCTCCATGCTCAACCCGGTCGCGATGTCGATCATCACGAACACGTTCACGGAGCCCCGCGAGCGGGCCCGCGCCATCGGCGTCTGGGGCGGCGTGGTCGGCATCTCCATGGCGGCGGGCCCGCTGGTCGGCGGCGTGCTCGTCGACTCCGTCGGCTGGCGCTCGATCTTCTGGATCAACCTGCCGGTGGGCCTCGCGGCCCTGCTCCTGACCATGCGGTACGTCCCCGAGTCCCGCGCCCCGAGGCCCCGCCGCGCGGACCCCGTGGGCCAGCTCCTGGTGATCGTCCTGCTCGGCGCCCTGACGTACGCGATCATCGAGGCGCCGACGGCGGGCCTGACGTCGCCGCTGATCATCGGCTTCGCGGGCGCCACGCTGCTCGCCCTGCTCGGCCTGATCGCCTACGAACCCCGCCGCGCCGACCCCCTCATCGACCTGCGCTTCTTCCGCTCGGCGCCGTTCAGCGGGGCGACGGTGATCGCGGTCTCCGCCTTCGCGGCGCTCGGCGGCTTCCTCTTCCTCTCCACGCTCTACCTCCAGAACGTCCGCGGCCTGAACGCCCTGGACGCGGGTGTGTGGATGCTGCCGATGGCGGCGATGACGCTGATCTGCGCCCCGCTGTCGGGCCGCCTGGTGGGCAGCCGCGGCCCACGCCTGTCCCTGCTGATCGCGGGGGTCGCGATGACGGCGTCCGGAGTCCTCTTCGCAGCCTTCGACGCGGAGACGACGAACGCGACGCTCTTCCTCGGATACGTCCTCTTCGGCCTGGGCTTCGGCTTCGTGAACGCGCCGATCACCGACACCGCCGTCTCCGGGATGCCACGCGCCCAGGCTGGCGTCGCCGCGGCCGTCGCCTCCACCAGCCGCCAGATCGGCCAGACGCTGGGCGTCGCGGTGATCGGCGCGGTCCTGGCATCGGGGGTGGGGAGTTCGTCGTACGCGGCGGTCTTCACCGAGGCGAGCCGCCCCGCCTGGTGGATCATCACCGGCTGCGGCCTCGCGGTGCTGCTCCTCGGCGCGCTGACGAGTGGCAGGTGGGCGAGGGAGACGGCGCGACGGACGGCGGAGCGGCTCGACGCCGGGTCGGAAGACTCGGAGGGATCGGAGGGATCGGAGGGATCGGAGGGATCGGCGGGCCTGCCCCGCACTACGCTCGCGCCGTGACTGCGACTTGGGAACCCACAGCGCCTGGCGTACTGCGACTCCCCTCGGGCCGGCTCGTCCGCGGCCGGGGCCTGAGACACCCGCTCCCCGAGGGACCGACCCCCGACTTCGCGCTCTACCTGCTGGGCAAGGAGCCGCCCACCGTCACCTGGGAGGCCCGCTGGGTGCGCTGGCCCGACTTCCGGTTGCCCGCCGACCGCGCGGAGGCGGCGGCCGCCCTGCGCGAGGCGTGGGAGCGGGCGGAGAAGGAACGGGTCGAGGTCGCGTGCGGCGGTGGGCAGGGACGTACGGGGACGGCGCTGGCGTGCCTGGCGGTACTGGACGGGGTGCCGGGCGGGGAGGCCGTGGCGTATGTGCGGGAGCACTATGCGCGGCGGGCGGTGGAGACGCCGTGGCAGCGGCGGTTTGTGGCGCGGTTCGCGTGAGGGAGCCACGCAGCCGACACAACGAGTGACAGACAACAAATGACGAATGACAGATGACAGATATTGAAATCTGTCATCTGTCATGGCATGGTGAATGCATGCGCACACTCACCCTCGGAACCACCGGCCCCCACACCTCCGCCATCGGCCTCGGCGCCATGGGCATGTCCGCCCTCTACGGCGAAGCCGACCGCGCGGAGTCCATCGCGACCATCCACGCCGCCCTCGAAGCGGGCGTCACCCTCATCGACACCGGCGACTTCTACGCCATGGGTCACAACGAAATGCTGATCGGCGAAGCCCTGCGCACCGCGCCCGCCGCGCACCGCGAACAGGCCCTCACCAGCGTCAAGTTCGGCGCCGTCCGCGACCCGGACGGCGGCTGGTCCGGCTACGACGGACGCCCCGCCTCCGTCAAGAACTTCGCCGCGTACTCCCTCCAGCGGCTCGGCGTCGACCACATCGACGTCTACCGCATCGCCCGCATCGACCCCGACGTGCCGGTCGAGGAGACGATCGGCGCGATCGCCGAGCTCGTAGAGAAGGGGTACGTCCGCCACATCGGGCTCTCGGAGGTCGGCGCCGACACGATCCGTCGCGCGGCGGCCACGGCACCCATTTCCGACCTGCAGATCGAGTACTCGCTCATCTCACGCGGCATCGAGGACAAGATCCTGCCGACGGTAAGCGAGCTCGGCATCGGAATCACGGCGTACGGAGTCCTCTCCCGCGGCCTGATCTCCGGCCACTTCACCCGCGACCGGCAGCTGGCCGCGAACGACTTCCGCGCCATGAGCCCCCGCTTCCAGGGCGAGAACCTGGACCGCAACCTCGACCTCGTCGACGCCCTGCGCAAGATCGCCGAGCAGAAGGGCGTGAGCGTCGCGCAGACGGCCATCGCCTGGGTGCTCGCCCAGGGCCCCCGGCATGACGCGGCGATCGTCCCGCTGGTCGGCGCCCGCCGCCGCGACCGCCTGACCGAGGCGCTCGGCGCACTCGACGTGACGCTGGACGCGGCCGACCTCGCCGCGATCGAGCAGGCCGTCCCCGCGGGAGCCGCATCCGGCGCGCGTTACCCGGAGGCCCAGATGGCACACCTCGACAGCGAGCACTGATCCACCCCAGGTACGGTCAATGTCATGGCAACCGGCACCCTGACCCCCGAGCGCATCCTCGAAGCGACCGAGGACATGCTGCGCCGCCACGGCGCGGCAAAGGCCACGGTCGTGGACGTGGCCCGCGCCCTGGGGGTCAGCCATGGCACGGTGTACCGCCACTTCCGTACGAAGGCGGAACTGCGGGAGGCGGTCACGAAGCGGTGGCTGGACCGTACGACGGGCGAGTTGACGCTGGTCGTCGAGGATCGCTCGGTGCCCTCCGACGTCCGTCTCCGCCACTGGTTCTCCGCGCTGTTCGCGGCCAAGCGCCGCAAGGCGGGGGACGATCCGGAGCTGTTCGCGACGTACGAGGTGCTGCTCGGCGAGAGCAGTTCCGTCGTCGAGACGCACATCGGTGAGCTGGTCGGCCAGCTTGAGGTCATACTCGAAGAGGGCGTCCAGCGAGGCGAGTTGACGTCACCGCTCCCCGACCTGGCGCTGACCGCCCGCGCAGTCTTCGATGCCACAAACCGCTTCCACGACCCGGCCTACGCCCCCCAGTGGTCAAGCCCGGAAATCGACGCGGCCTTCACTGCCGTACTGGACCTGGTACTGCGCGGCTTGCGTCCCTAGGGCCTGTCCGATGGGTTGGGTACTGATCTCTTCGGCGGGATGTCGGGTAGTGCGGACGTCGCGGGGTGCCGTGCGGGCAAGCCTCCAGGGCCATGAACAGCAGCAGCCTGATAGCGACACCCAGCACCCTTGGGCGACCCAATCCTACGTATGGCTCGATCAACTCGATCAAGGAGGTAGAGCAGCCTGATCTGCGGCAACGGACAACGGATGTGGGATTTCGTATGAGCGGAGCCGTAGTTCCTTGGGCCAGCGGAGCGGTAGTTCGGCACCCCGGCGCCCGGTCATCGAAGATTCCGAGCCCCCTGGCCTGATCCTCCCGGGCAGGTCCCAGTCATAGTGGATCGTCTTGGCGTGTGATGCCCGGGGCCATGGGCGGGGCGAAAGTTGCATCGCGGGGCGCGTGGAGAGGGGAAGCGGAGCTTCCGGGGTGCGCGTGTGACAGGGGTCGTCAGCTGAGACGGGCCCGAGCGAGTCGCATGGGTGGCAGGGAACAACATTCGCACACCTGGTCCCCTTCCGTAGAAGTCCGCCCAGGGTCAGCCTGGTTCGGCTGGTCACCGCCAGATCAGCAACTTTGCGTTCAATTACGCACGAGTCGGGTGGGCGGCGATGTGGCTGCCTGCATCTGGTATGTCCCGAGTGAAGGAGCAAGCGATGAGTGAGCTCGAAGGCACCTCGACCGCAGCACGTGAGGCGTCCATCTTCACGGTGGCGGGCGACGGCACCGATGATTCCTACGGCGACGACGGGCCGGCCGTCAAGGCCGCGCTCTACCGTCCCCTTGGCACCGCGCTGGACTCGGACGGCAACCTGTACATCGCCGACACCGAGAACGACCGGGTGCGGCGGGTGGACGCGCAGACCGAGACGATCACTACGGTCGCGGGCAACGGCAACCGGGGCTTCGGCGGCGACGACGGCTTGGCCATCGAGGCCGCCCTCAACGCACCCACCCGTATCGCGCTGGACTCGGACGGCAACCTGTACATCGCCGACTCCGGCAACAACCGGGTGCGGCGGGTGGACGCGCAGACCCAGACGATCACCACAGTCGCAGGGCACTACCACGGCGACTACTTCGCCGGTGACGGCGGGCCGGCTGTTGAGGCCTACCTCGTTCGTCCCAACGGCGTCGCCGTGGATTCCGAAGGCAACCTCTTCATCGCCGACACCAAAAACAACCGGGTGCGGCGGGTGGATGCGGCGACCCAGACGATCACGACGGTTGCGGGCAACGGCAACGAGGGCTACGGCGGCGACGACGGACCGGCCGTCGAGGCCGCCCTCAACTTCCCCCGCGATGTCGCGGTGGACTCCGAGGGCAACCTCTACATCGCCGACCAGTGGAACAGGCGGGTGCGGCGGGTGGACGCGGCGACCCAGACGATCACCACGGTCGCAGGCGACGGCTCGAGCGGGTTCGCCGGTGACGACGGCCCGGCCGTCAAGGCCCGCCTCGACCGTCCCACCGGCGTCGCGGTGGACTCCGAGGGCAACCTCTACATCGCCGACACGGAGAACCACCGGGTGCGGCGGGTGGACGCGGTGACCGAGACGATCACCACGGTGGCAGGCGATGGCACCGAGGCCTTCGCCGGGGACGGCGGCCCGGCCGTCGAGGCCGCCCTCGACACTCCCGGTGATGTCGTAGTGGGTTCCGGCGGCAGCCTCTACATCGCCGACACCGACAACAACCGGATCCGGAAGGTGGAGGGCGTTCCCGCTCCCGCCCGGTTCTCGGTGTCGCCGGGTGGGCCGGTGACGCTCGTACGCGCAGGCGCCTCCGGCTACGCCGGTGTGGTGCTCCAGAACGTCGGAGACGGCGACGTCCCTTCGCAGAAGGTTCGCGTGACCCTACCTCAGGGACTGCAGTTCACTTCCGACCGCCTGGTCGTGGGGGTCATGCAGGGCACCCAGTGGAAGGAAATGGGCTCCTACCAGGGGACCTTGACGCCGGACGGACGAACTCTCGCCTTCCAGCGGGTTGATCTGGCGCTGCCGAGCAAGGGGGCGAAGTCCGGTGCCCTGGTCGAGGTGAACGCCTCCGCCGACGCCCCTCTGGGAGACAGCACCCTGGGCTTCCGCGTAGGGGGCCAGACCTCGCGCTCCTCGACCATCCATGTCGTGGCTCAGTAGCGCGGCAACAGGAACTCTCACGGAAGGAAGGGCCCCAGCATGACCGCTCCAGTGACACCCCAGCGCAACGACACCACGGACCCGGAATGGACGGGCATCCGCACCCTCGGTCACGCGAACCGCTTCTCCACCTGGGACAGCGAGTTCCGCTACGACGGCCGCATTCGCGTCCCGGTGGGTGTGAAGATCAAGGAGATCAAGTACTCCTACACCGGCAATGACCGGGCGGAGACGGGCGCCACGTACAACAAGCGCGGCTCCGGCGGCACCGGTGAGCAGTACGAGATCATCGACCTCACCTTCCTCGCGGACTCTGACGTCATCACCTTCACCCTCCGCGGCGACCTGAACGTCGACACCGACCCGCGCCCGGCTTACAGCACCAAGTACCAGGTCCGCGTCGACGTCACTCTCGACAACGGGGAGGTCCGTACGGCGAAGCCGGAGATCGAGGTGCTCGCCGGCGCCTGGAGCAAGAGCGACCCGGAGCTGGTGGGGCGGCCGTTCGTCCGGCTGCCGTACGACAGCAACTGGGGTGGCTCGCCCAACGGCTACAGCCAGGCCGGCTTCGGCTATGTGTCGGACAACGGCCGCATCCCCGGCGACAAGTTCATCGTCGACCTGGTCAACCTGCGTCAGAGCGAGCCCGACGTGCCGGGCAACAACAGCGACCACGTGTACTACCAGCTCATCCACGAGGACGGCACGCCTTCCCACGACACCCTGACCCCGCAGTTACTCAAAGCCGAGGGCCACCGGGACAGCGGTACGGGCCGCAAGGTGACGCTGCCCGCGCTCGACCTGCGGCAGCTGGGCGACAAGCCGGGCTACTACCGGTTCCTGGTGTGGCCGCAGGCCACCAACCCCGACGGTTCGCCCAGCAGCCTGAGTTGGGACCAGGCCAAGCCCGAGGACGCGTTCCAGCTCGGCAGCGTCTACTACCGGTACACGGCTCCCCTCGCCCCGGGCCGGCTGTCGGTCTCACCGGGAGGGCCGGTGACGCTGGTCCGCGGGGGCGAGGCCAAGTACGCCGGTGTGGAACTGCAGAACGTCGGGGGCGGCACCGTCCCCGTACAGCGGGTCAGCGTGAGCCTTCCGCCGGGGAAGGGGCTGCAGTTCACCTCCGCCCAGCTGATCGTGGGGGCCGTGCGAGACGGCCAGTGGCAGCAAGTGGGCTCCTACGAGGGGACCTTGTCGGAGCACGGGCACACGCTCACCTTCGAGCGTGTTGACCTGGCGCTGCTGGGACCGGGGTCGAAGTCCGGCGCCCTGGTCCAGGTGGCCGCCTCCGCCAGCACCCCCCTGGAGGACACGAGCCTGAGCTTCCAAGTGGGCGACCAGACGTCGGCTTCCTCCCTGATCCGCATCACGGCTCAGTAGACCGGGTGACCGACCCGGCAGACCGGGTGACCGTAGAGGCCCTCCCCACCGGAGGGCCTCCGCACCACGGCTCACTACCCCATCCGGAGGGAGTACCTACACGTGGACACGGTGGCATCCCGCCCGCACAGGCTGGCCACACCCCCCAGGTCACGGAGCATGTCCATCGCCGCCCGGGTGTACGGATATCCACCCGACCACAACGCGGGATCCGAGTGGATGCTCCACTCGATGCTCCGCCCCCTGGCCGAGCGCGGCCACCAGGTGACCGTCTGGCTGTCCCATCCCGGAGCCACGGAGAAGAGCTACGTCATCGACGGGGTGCGCGTCGTCCCGTTCCAGCAGGGCGCCCACTTCGCCGCCGCCGCCCAGAAGGCGGACGTGCTCCTGTCCCACTTCGAGAACGTCCCCCTCGTCTCAGGCCTCGCCAAGCCCCGCCAGATCCCCGTGGTGGTGATCTGTCACGACAACTTCGCCGCGAGCTACCACCACGCGGCGGGAGCTGATCTCGTGGTCTACAACAGCGAGTGGATCCGGCGGGACGGCGAGATCTTCTATGCGCGCTACCCGGCGGAGTTCAAGCCCCGGCACTCGATCGTCGTGCGCCCTCCTGTGATCGCGGAGGAGTACCGCACCGAACCGGGCGAGTGCGCGACCTTGGTGAACCTGAACCCCGACAAGGGCAGCGAGATCTTCTGGCAGGTCGCCGCCTGGTCGCCGGAGTGGAAGTTCCTGGGGGTACGGGGCGCGTACGGGGACCAGATCGGGCCGCCGCCACGCCTGCCCAACTGCGAAGTCCTGGACGGTGTTTCGGGAAAGGAGATGCGCGAGCACGTCTACTCCCGGTCGCGGGTGATGCTCATGCCGAGCCTGTATGAGTCCTGGGGGCGGGTGGCGGTGGAGGCGTTCGCCTCCGGCATCCCGGTGATCGCCCACCCCACCCCGGGCCTGGTCGAGTCCCTGGGCGAGGCGGGAATCTTTGCCTACCGCGACGACCTCAACGCCTGGATCCACGCCCTGAGTTCCCTGAGCGAGCCGAACAACTGGGCGCGGGCCTCCCGCCGCGCCAAGGCACGCTCCGCCGAGCTAAGCGCGTCCTCCGACCTCGACCAGTGGTGCGACACCGTCCAGTCACTGGGGGAAGCGAGCCGACAGAAGTCCTTCCGCGTACGCGCGCTCGGCACGCTCGTCGACGCCAGCGAAATGAGTCGCGCATCCAGGGACGACGCCTTGGGCCTTGGGGCAGAACGCCACGCGTGATCCCGCGCCTTCGCACGCCGAGCCCGTCAACGACCCGTCTCGGCCCTGCCAATACCGGCTTGACCATGACGAGTTGGGGGCCGAGCTGCGCAACGGCGCTCACTCTGACCTTTGCCAGTGAGGCCCAGTTCCATGGGCAGAGTGCTGCCGCTGCCGCCACCGAAGAAGCAGAGCCGGCGGGGTCGGTTACTGATCTCTTCGGCGTGATGTTGGTGTAGGTGGGTGGAGCCAAGGCGGTGTTGGCCAGCGGGCCGCGACGCATCAGCGACCAGATCCCTTCCACCGGATTCACATCCGGTGCGTAGGAGGGGAGTTGCACGATGGTGAGCCAGTCGTGATCGGCAGCGTACTGCTGCATGTCCGCGGCACGGTGGGTGTTGAGGTTGTCCCAGATGAGGACGATGGGGGCGTCGAGCTGGATGTAGTCGGTCCAGGCGAAGCTCCGGCGGGCGCCCTTGAAGGGCATGTGGAAGCGGGGCCGGTAGATCAGCCGGGACGGTTCGCCGAACTTGTAGCAGCACAGGGCAGCGATTGAGATGCGGCGCCGGGAGCGTCCGCGGACCCGGACCGTCGGGGTGTGTCCGCGTCGGCCCCAAGTGCGGGCGCGGGGCGGCGTCATCGAGAATCCGGCCTCGTCCTCGAAGACGATGAAGGCTCCGAGCGCCGCCGCGGTGCTTCCACCTGCATCCATACCTCCTTCTTCCACAGGGCCACCGCGTGCTCGTCGCGCTCCAGTGCCCGGCGGGCCGGGCACTGCCAGGACCAGCCGTGCCGGTGCATCAACCGCCACACCCCCGCCGTCGAGCAGGCAATCCGGAATTTTCGGGCGATCACTGCCCTGATGCGCAGGAGTGTCCATCGCTGGTCCTCCCAGCCGTGCGCGGCCGGGCCCCGCGACAACTCACCCTCCAGCTCGGCGAACTGTGCGTCGGAAAGCCGGGGCAGCTTGGGCGGGCCCTTGGAGGCGAGGGCCTCCATGCCGCCCTCCCGCCACGCGCGCCGCCAGCGTTCCACCTACCGCTCGCCCACCCGCGGATCCTTCGCGATCGCTGCGGTCTTCTCACCGCACGCGAACCGCCCACCGGCCTCCCGGCGAATCCGCTCACGGAACTGCTGCCGTTCCGCGGTCAGCCCTCCACCCTGCGCGTACCGCATACCCACGGGGTACCGCAGGGATCACCCATCGTCACTACCCGACATCCCGCCGAAGAGATCAGTAACTGCCCCGCTAGAAGGTCGTTCCCGTCGATGTGGATACCGGGGCGACGCAGTCGGCCCGTCCAACATCGGGCTGACGAGGCGGTAGGCCGTTCACGCGGCGGGCTGACCACCGAAATCCATCTGGCGAGTGATGGGGCCTGCCGTCCGCTGTCCATCAGTTCCCGCCGCAACCGCCAGTACCTGAGACGGCGGCAGATCCAGCACACGATTCCCGAGCGCAAGGACCAGCGGGCCAACCGCAGGCGGCGTGGCAGCCAAGGCGGTCGGCCCACCAGGTTCGATCCGTTGCGAGACAGTCGCAGGAACGAGGTTGAGCGGACGATCAACCGGCTCAAGATGTTCCGAGCGGTGGCGACTTGCTTTGACAAGCGGGCCTATGTCTTTCACGGCACCGTTACTGTCGCTGCCGTCCGGCTCTGGCTCCGCGCGCGGGGCTAGAACAATACGCTGGCGAGGCCGTCGACCTGGTCGGCGTCCGAGGACCAGCAGTAGAGCATGACCTCGTCGGCGCCGATACCGATGAAGGCGTCGACCGCCTCACGGATTTCCTGCGGCGTGGTGAGAAGACCGTTCGCCACGTGGTCTGCGCGGCCGCCAAAATCGTAGTAGGCGCGGATGTTTTGCCGGGCCTGTTCGACGGTGCTCTCTGGGCCAAGGGCGACGTTCGCCTGGGCCACCAGGCGCGGTCGGCCGGGACGTTCGTGCTTCTCCCAGACCGCCTCGACGTCGCGGAACAGGCCGGCCATGTACTGCGGCGGCAGCGCGGCGCCAAGAAAGCCGTCGCCGAACCGTCCGACCCGTTCGATCGCCGCCGGGGCGAAGCCGCCGAACAGCACCTCCGGGCCGCCGGGCGTCGCGGGCAGGGGGCCGATGGGGCCGATACCTTCGCCGTACGGCTTGCCGGACCAGGCCCGGCGCAGCAGGGGCATCTGCTCGTCGAGGCGGCGGCCCCGGCGGTGGATGTCGATGCCCGCGGCAAGGCAGTCGTCCTCGCGACCGCCAACGCCGACGCCGAGGGTGAAACGGCCGCCCGACACACGGTCGAGGGTCGCGGTCTGCTTGGCGAGCATCGCGGTGTTGTGGAGGGGCGCGATCAGTACCTCGGTCTGGATGCGGATGCGGGACGTGGCGCCGGCGAGAGCCGCGAGGGTGATGAGAGGCTCGGGATTGTCGAAGACGAGCCGGTCGAGCAAGCCGAGGGTGCTGAACGGGCCGACGTCAGCGCGCCTGGCCCAGCTCAGCAGCAGGGCCGGGTCGTCGATGGGAAGGCCGAGACCGATCTTCATGGGGTGAATCCTCCGGAGGGCATACCAAATCGGGTGCCGCCCCTCCGTGGCTCCGCGCAGCTGTGCGCGGGCTTGCTCCCGTTCTGCGACCTGGGTTCCAGAGAGCGTGATCTTCAGAGTGCAGTGACCGTAACGCGGCCAGCCGAACTTGAGCAACACCTTTCCGGCACGCCTCGGGCACTGCCCGATGGGTCGTACAACAGAGTCCGCGTTCACGGGACTCATCGGACAGCCCCTAGGGCCCTAGAGCGTGTCGGGCCGGTCGGGTGTGCCAAGTTCCGTCGGTCAACGACTGGGCAACAGTTGAATCACCCCGCTGGAGTGGGCGCGGACGGGGGTGTGAGGGTGGGTGGATGAAGTCTCGTGTTGCCTTGTCGGCCTTCGCTGTGAGCGTTCTCGCCCCGCTCGCTGGATGCGGCGGTGGCGGAACGGGCCCCGAAGTCCCGGTGCCCAGCGCGCCCGCCGAGAGCCGGGCGCCGGCCTCCGGGCAGGGTTCGAAGGACCCCGACGACATCAACGGCGACGGGTACCGCGACTTCATGGTGCCCCTCCCCGGCGGGGGACTGCCCGACGGCGGGCAGTTCGCCGTGCTCTACGGCTCGGCGAAGGGGCTCGACCCCGCGACCCGCACGCTCTACAACAGCCGTGACCTGCCGGGTTCGCCGAAAGCCGTCGTCGACCTGGATGTAGCCGACCTGGACAGCGACGGCTTCCCGGACTTCGTCACGACCGTCAGGGACAAGCACGTGCCGAACAACGGGGCGGACGATCACCGCACCGCCCCGTACGTGGCCTGGGGCGGCCCCGGCGGGCCCAAGGCAGGGGGAAAGCCGACGCCGGTGCGGCTGCCGCAGAGCGCGTCGGAGCTGGGCCTTGAGCAAGTGGTGCGCGGTGACTTCGACGGGGACGGGCACCACGACCTCGCGGCGCACGCGAGGACCGAGTTGTCCCTGGACAAGTCGCCCCTGGTGGTGCTGTACGGCCCGTTCACGCGGTCCGGTGCGCCGGCCCGCACCGATACCAGCCTGTCGTTGCCGGAAGAGGGCGAACTCGTCGTGGACGCCATCGACCCGTCCGGCAAGCCGCGCGCGACCTCCCTGCTGCTGCACGGCATCAGCGACGGCGAGCAGTCCGACAACATCCTCTACCCCGCCCGCCGCGGCACCGGCCTGGCCGCGAACGGCCATCAGCTGCGCGCCGGCAACGCCCACGCGTTCGGCGACTTCGACGGCGACGGGCTACGCGATGTGGCCGTCGGGGACGACGGCAGCCACAACAACGAGCCCGAAGCCGATTCCACATCGCGTGACGTCGTCGGATCGCTCGACGTGTACCCCGGCAGTGGCGGCAAACGCGTCAAGCACCGGCTGCCTGAGGTGCCCGAGGGCGCGGGCACCGACTACGGGCCCGGCGGTTTCGTGACCGCCGACCCGGACGGCGACGGCCGCGACGGCGTCCTGGTCGCCACGTACGAAGGTGCCACCCTCATCGACGGCGACAAGCGCACCTCTGTCCAGCGCAACGTGCAGAAGGGACCTGAGAAATGGCGGCACACCCGGCCCGCGGGGGCCGCCGACTTCGACGATGACGGCAAGGACGAGCTGATCCTCAACTGGGCGTCCGGCCAGATATTCGGCACGTACGGGGAGGGCCCCACGCACTGGTGGATCACCGACGGCACAACATCCCGGGACATGGTGTCCTTCGCGGCGACGGGGCTCGCTCCGCGCGCCTCCTGAGGGGCTGTCCGGGCGGGTCATCAACGCACCCATAGCCTGATCGCGGCAAGGGTGACCGCACCGGGGTGCTGCGGCCCCGGTCCGTTCGTCCTTCGGCAAGTGCGGCTCCAGCCGAGCTCGCTCCGCGTCGGTTAGATCACCCCACACCACTTCGAACGAGCCGCTCTCCGGCTTGTCGTCACCGATCCATCAGACACGCCGTAGGCCCGATTCACGGCCGATCTGTCCGGTCCGCCTGGTCCGCCTGGTCCGCCTGGTCCATACGGTCCGTCTCACTCGTCCGTCCGAGGGGCGCCCTGGCCCTGCAGGACGCCACCACCACGAAGGGCCATGCCGTCTGGGCGGTGGTCAGGACGCGTTCGGCCACGCCGGCGGTGCCCTGGCGATGCAGTTCGATCAGGAACCACGCCGCGCCGGCTCCCATCAGCAGGCACACCGCGAGCGACAGCGCGGGCCGTAGCGCCCAGGGGGCGGCTGCCCCGCGGTCGGACGCCAGGACCGGCCACAGCGCCATGAGTGCGAAGCCGACGGCGACGACCCAGCCGTGCACCAGCGAACCCCCACTCTCCGGAACCGGGGACAGGCCCATCCCCATCACGGCCACCCCGCCGCAGCCCAGCGCGACCCTCCCGGCAGGTGCGGCCGGGCGCAGTCCCCAAGCGGTGACGAGGTGACAGATCCCCAGGACCAGCAGCACCCCGGTCAGCACCCACCGTCCGGAAGCTCCGTCGGCCGCCATGACGCTGATGGTCTCCGTGGCCGGGTCGTAGCCGGGCCCGTGCAGTACCGCCGCGACCGACCAGCCACCGACCAGCAGAAGAGGCGCGCACCCGGACGAGAGCACGGCCCACCAAGGTACGAACCTCATTAAGACACCATAAGCACCCAAACCACCCATCGGTGCCCATGCCCGGCCGTCGCACACACGCCCCTAGAGCTAGCGACCTGCCCGAACCATTCGTCGGGAGAGGGCGCTGACCGACCTGTACGACGTCGGAGGCCGATTCGAAGCGCCGCCAGCACAGTTCGGGGATCGTGATGAACCCGACGCCGGGGAAGGCCGGGTGACGGCCCGTCCAACGTGCTCCGCTGGTCGTAGGTGTCGTACGTCGTAGGGGTGTTCCGGAGACGGAAGTGTCACGGCACCGAAGGATCCACCGTCGCCTGATGCTCCTCGGCGAGGTGTTCCTCCGCCTTGAGCCACGGGAGGAACTGCACCCGCTTCTCCCAGCCGCACGTGTCGCAGCTCAACTGGCGTTGGACGCCCGCCTTTTGCACGTGCACGACGTGTTCGCGCCCGTGCTGGTCCCATCTGCTGACCTTGCTCGTGGTCATCGAAGGCATGGCGAACAGTGTGCAGCAGAAGCCCCCGGTTCCGTACCTGGAACCGGGGGCTTCCTTCAAGCTTCACTCAGCGAACGCCAGAGTGTCTGGACGTGTCTGGACGTGTCTGGTCCTCAGCAGCCGACCAGGCGGCTGGCCAGGTAGCCCTCGATCTGGTCCAGCGAGACCCGCTCCTGCTTCATCGAGTCGCGCTCGCGCACCGTGACCGCGTTGTCGTCCAGGGTGTCGAAGTCGACCGTCACGCAGTACGGCGTGCCGATCTCGTCCTGGCGGCGGTAGCGGCGGCCGATGGCGCCCGCGTCGTCGAACTCGATGTTCCAGTTCTGGCGCAGGGCCGTCGCGAGGCCCTTGGCCTTCGGGGACAGCTCCGGGTTACGAGAAAGCGGCAGCACCGCGACCTTCACCGGGGCGATGCGGTGGTCGAAGCGCATGACCGTGCGCTTCTCCAGCTTGCCCTTGGCGTTGGGGGCCTCGTCCTCGATGTAGGAGTCCAGGAGGAAGGCCAGCATGGTGCGGCCCACGCCCGCCGCCGGCTCGATGACGTACGGAGTCCAGCGCTCGCCGGCCTCCTGGTCGAAGTAGGACAGGTCCTGGCCCGACGCCTTGGAGTGCGCGGAGAGGTCGTAGTCCGTGCGGTTGGCGACGCCCTCCAGCTCGCCCCACTCGCTGCCGCCGAAGCGGAAGCGGTACTCGATGTCAGCGGTGCGCTTGGAGTAGTGCGAGAGCTTCTCGGCCGGGTGCTCGTACCAGCGCATGTTCTCCTCGCGCAGGCCCAGGCCGGTGTACCAGTTCCAGCGCTGCTCCATCCAGTACTCCTGCCACTTCTCGTCCTCGCCCGGCTTGACGAAGAACTCCATCTCCATCTGCTCGAACTCGCGGGTCCGGAAGATGAAGTTGCCGGGCGTGATCTCGTTGCGGAAGGACTTGCCCATCTGCGCGATGCCGAACGGCGGCTTCTTGCGCGAAGTCTGCTGGACCTGGGCGAAGTTGGTGAAGATGCCCTGCGCGGTCTCGGGGCGCAGGTAGGCGACGGAGCCGCTGTCCTGGGTGGGGCCGAGGTGCGTGGCGAGCATGCCCGAGAACTGCTTGGGCTCGGTGAACTGGCCCTTCGTACCGCAGTTGGGGCAGTTGATGTCGGCGAGGCCGTTCTCCGGGACGCGGCCGTGCTTGGCCTCGTACGCCTCTTCCAGGTGGTCGGCGCGGTGCCGCTTGTGGCAGGAGAGGCATTCGGTGAGCGGGTCGGAGAAGGTCGCGACGTGGCCGGAGGCCTGCCAGACCTCGCTCGCCAGGATCACCGACGAGTCGATACCGACGACGTCCTCGCGCGAAGTGACCATGTAGCGCCACCATTGGCGCTTGAGGTTCTCCTTGAGCTCGACGCCGAGCGGCCCGTAATCCCAGGCGGCACGCTGGCCGCCGTAGATCTCACTGCACGGGTAAACAAAGCCACGGCGCTTGCTCAGGCTGACGATGCTGTCGATCTTGTCGGCGGCCACGGTGCTCTCTTCATTACGACGGTGGGCGAAGCGAATGCTTCAGGTTACCGGCGGCCTTACCCCCCTAATCAAATCGGTTCCCGAGTAGAGCCCGCAGCGCCCGCTAGTTGACAATCGTTTCCAGATTTGTTGAAAATGAGTGTCATGAACGTACGCCGCCTCATACCCACCGCCGCCATCGCCTCCGTCACGGTCCTCGGCCTCACGACCCTCTCCGCCTGCTCGTCCTCCGACGCGGCGGACAAGGACGGCGACGGCAAGCTGAATGTGATCGCGTCGTTCTACCCCATGCAGTTCCTGGCCCAGGAGATCGGCGGCGACCACGTCTCCGTGGAGACCCTGACCAAGCCGGGCGTCGAGCCGCACGACCTCGAGCTCAGCCCGAAGCAGACCGCCTCCCTGGGCGAAGCGGACTTCATCCTCTACCTCAAGGGCATCCAGCCCGCCGTCGACGACGCCATCGGCCAGTCCGGCGTGAAGAACACCGTGGACGCCGCGACCCTCACCAAGCTGGAGAAGCACGGCACCGAGGTCGGCCACGACCACGAGGGCGAAGAGCACTCCGACGAACACGGCGACGAGCACGGCGACGAGCACTCCGAAGAGGGCGAAGCCGGCGCCGACCCGCACATCTGGCTCGACCCGGTGAAGTACGCCGAGGTCGCCGAGGGCGTCGGCAAGGCGATGGAGAAGGCCGACCCGGACCACGCGGCGGCGTACAAGAAGAACACCAAGGACCTGGTCAAGAAGCTGGACGGCCTGAACACGAAGTTCGAGGACGGCCTGAAGAACACCAAGACCAAGACCTTCATCACCACGCACTCCGCCTTCGGCTACCTCGCCGAGCGCTACGGCCTGGACCAGGAGGGCATCGCAGGCCTCGACCCCGAGTCGGACCCGAGCCCCGCCCGCATCAAGGAGCTCCAGGGCATCGCCAAGGAGGACGACGTCTCCACGGTGTTCTTCGAGACGCTCGCCAGCGACAAGACCGCCAAGACCCTCGCGAAGGACACCGGCCTCAAGACGGACGTCCTTGACCCGCTGGAGGGAATCACGGACAAGTCCAAGGGCGATAACTACGTAGAGGTCATGGAGTCCAACCTCGCCGCGCTCGAGAAGGCCCTCGGCGCGAAGTGACCGCACGGCAGTCGGCAGCATCGGAGGCACACGCCATGGGAGCCACGTCCGGAGCGGACACCCCGCCCGTCATATCCGTGCGGGCGGCCACGGCCACGCTCGGCGCGCGCCCCGTGCTGCGCGGCATCGACCTCACCGTCAAGCGCGGTGAGGTCGTCGCCCTGCTCGGCGCGAACGGCTCGGGCAAGTCCACCGCCGTCCGCTCGGTCATCGGCCAGGTCCCGCTGACGGGCGGCGACATAGGCCTCTTCGGTACGCCCCTGAAGCGCTTCCGGCAGTGGTCGCGCATCGGCTACGTCCCGCAGCGCACCACGGCCGCCAGCGGCGTCCCCGCGACGATCCGCGAGGTCGTCTCGGCCGGGCGTCTCTCGCGTACGAACTTGGCGAAGCTGGGGTGGACGACCAAGGCGGACCGTGCGGCGGTCGACCGGGCCATCGAGCTCGTCGGGCTCGCCGACCGCGCCAAGGACTCCGTGAGCGCCCTCTCCGGCGGCCAGCACCAGCGGGTCCTGATAGCCCGCGCGCTGGCCTCCGAGCCCGAGCTGCTGATCATGGACGAGCCGATGGCGGGCGTCGACCTGGCAAGCCAGGAGATCCTCGCCACGACGCTGCGCGAGCAGGTCGCGGCGGGCACGACGGTCCTCCTTGTCCTGCACGAGCTGGGCCCGCTCGAGCCGCTGATCGACCGCGCGGTCGTGCTGCGCGACGGCTGTGTGACGCACGACGGCCCGCCCCCGAAGGCGGTCGGCCAGCACGCCCTGCCCGGCCACGACCACGTACATCCGCACTCGGCCGACGAGCGCGAGCCGATCCGCACGGGACTGCTGACCTGATCATGGAAATCCTCGAGACCGCATTCATGCAGCGGGCACTGATCGCCGCCGTCCTGGTCGGCATCACGGCCCCCGCCATCGGCATCTACCTCGTCCAGCGCCGCCAGGCCCTGATGGGCGACGGCATCGGCCACATCGCCATGACGGGCGTCGGCCTCGGCTTCCTGCTCAACTCCAGCCCCGTGTGGATGGCGACGCTGATCGCGATCGTCGGCGCGGTGACGATGGAGCTGATCAGGGCGTACGGCAAGACACGCGGCGACATCGCGCTCGCGATGCTCTTCTACGGCGGCATGGCGGGCGGTGTCCTGCTGATCAACCTCTCGGACACCGGCTCCAACGCGAACCTCTCCTCGTACCTCTTCGGCTCGCTCTCGACGGTCTCCGACTCCGACGTCACGGCGATCTGCCTGCTCGCGGCGTTTGTGGTCCTGGTCACGGTCGGGCTGCGCAAGCAGCTGTTCGCGGTGAGCCAGGACGAGGAGTTCGCGCGGGTGACGGGGCTGCCCGTGCGCGCCCTGAACCTCCTCATCGCGGTCACGGCGGCGGTGACGGTGACGGTCGCGATGCGCGTCGTGGGCCTGCTTCTGGTGAGCGCGCTGATGGTGGTGCCGGTCGCGGCGGCCCAGCAGATCACCCGCTCCTTCAAGGTGACGTTCGTCCTGTCGGTGGTCATCGGCACGGCCGTCACACTGTCCGGCACGGTCACGTCGTACTACGAGGACGTGCCGCCCGGGGCGACGATAGTCCTGATGGCGATCGGCGTCTTCGTTGTCCTCACCGCTCTCGCGACGCCGCTCGCGAGGCGCCGGGCCAGGACCCTGGCGACGACCGAGGCCGCGACCTGCACGGCGGAGGTCCCCGATGCCCGGCGCTCGGCCGGCAAGGCCACCGTCTGAGAGCGAGCTGGCACAATGGCCCCACGGGATACGACAGATGTGCGGGCGATCGTGCGACGTTTTCAGTTGAGGAGGCACCTGTGACAACAGCTGCGGGACCCCCGGTACGAGGCCGGTCCACCAGGCAGCGTGCCGCGGTGGCGGCGGCCCTGGGCGAGGTGGACGAGTTCCGCAGTGCGCAGGACCTGCACGACATGCTCAAGCACAAAGGCGATTCGGTGGGCCTGACGACGGTCTACCGAACGCTCCAGTCCCTCGCCGACGCCGGCGAGGTCGACGTGCTGCGCACGGACGAGGGCGAGTCGGTCTACCGCCGCTGCTCCACCGGCGACCACCACCATCACCTGGTCTGCCGGGTGTGCGGCAAGGCGGTCGAGGTCGAGGGCCCGGCCGTGGAGCAGTGGGCCGAGACGATCGCGTCCGAGCACGGATATGTGAACGTGGCGCACACGGTGGAGATCTTCGGTACGTGCGCGGAGTGCGCGCAAGCGAAGAAGAAGTAGCCGTAGCAGTAGCAGCCGTACGACGAGGGGCCCGCACCGTCAGCACGACGGTGCGGGCCCCTCGCACATACAGGGACGCCTAACTCTCGGCGATCTGCTGCTCGTTCGGGATCGCCCCGCCGAAGCGGCGGTCCCGCGAGGCGTATTCGAGGCAGGCGCGCCACAGATCACGACGGTCGAAGTCCGGCCACAGCACGTCCTGGAAGACCATCTCGGCGTAAGCGCTCTGCCACAGCAGATAGTTGGAGGTGCGCTGCTCGCCGCTGGGCCGCAGGAAGAGGTCGACGTCCGGCATGTCCGGGTAGTACAGATACTTGGCGAAGGTCTTCTCGCTCACCTTCGACGGGTCGAGCCGCCCCGCCTTCACGTCTTCGGCGAGCGCCTGCGCGGCATCGGCAATCTCGGCCCGCCCGCCGTAATTCATGCAGAAGTACAGAGTCAGCTTGTCATTGCCCTTGGTCTGCTCCTGGGAGATCTCCAGCTCCTTGGCGACCGACTTCCACAGCTTGGGCATGCGGCCCACCCAGCGCACCCGGATGCCGAGCTCGTCGAGCTGGTCGCGGGTCTTGCGGATGAAGTCGCGGTTGAAGTTCATGAGGAACTTCACTTCATCCGGGGACCGCTTCCAGTTCTCGGTGGAGAAGGCGTAGAGCGAGATCGCCCCGACACCCATCTCGATGCCGCCCTGCAGCACGTCCAGGACGCGCTCGGCGCCGACCTTGTGCCCCTCGGTGCGCGGCAGGCCGCGCTCCTTGGCCCACCGTCCGTTGCCGTCCATGACGATGGCGACATGCTTCGGCACCAACTCGCCGGGGATCTTCGGCGGCTTGACACCCGTGGGGTGCGGCTCGGGGGTCTTGTACTCACGGCGGGACCGCCCGAGGATTCCGCGTCGTGACACTGCCATGGGGGGCTCTCTCCTAGCTAGCTTCAGTTCTTCTCTACGTACCGCAGTGAACGCAGTCCGCGCTCCAAGTGCCAATGCAGATAGGCGGAAACAAGTCCGCTGCCCTCCCTGGCGTGCCGCGCCTCACACGCGTCCGCCGTGTCCCAGTCGCCGGTGAGCAGCGCGCCGAGCAGCGCGAGCGCCTCCGCCGACGGTACGACGCTGCCGGGCACCCGGCAGTCGACGCAGATCGAGCCGCCCGCCGCGACCGAGAAGAAGCGGTTGGGTCCCGGCATGCCGCACTTCGCGCAGTCCGTGAAGCTCGGCGCGTAGCCGTTCACGGCGAGGGAGCGAAGCAGGAACGCGTCGAGGATGAGATGCGGCTCGTGCTCACCGCGGGCGAGGGTACGAAGCCCGCCCACCAGCAGCAGATACTGCTGCACGGCGGGCTCACCCTCATGATCGGTGAACCGCTCGGCGGTCTCGAGCATCGCCGTACCCGCGGTGTACCGCGCATAGTCGGTCACGATCCCGCCACCGTACGGAGCGATGGTCTCACTCTGCGTGCACAACGGAAGCCCGCGCCCGATGAGTTCACTGCCGCGCGCGAAGAACTGCACGTCGACATGGGAGAACGGCTCGAGCCGCGCCCCGAACTTGGACTTGGTCCGCCGCACACCACGGGCAACGGCCCGCACACGTCCGTGACCGCGCGTGAGCAGCGTGATGATGCGGTCCGCCTCACCCAGCTTCTGGGTGCGCAGCACGATGCCGTCATCACGGAACAGGCTCATGGGTTCATTCTCGCGTACGTCACCGGGGCGGCGGCCCCGGGTTCCCCACCCCGGTTTCGGTTCGCCGCGTATGCGGCCTGCCTCCTCGGGTGGACCGGTAGCGTACGAAGACCCGCCCCACCCGCACCGGAGGACTCCGTGAGCGCACAGCAGACGCAGAGCCTCGCCCCGCTCCGGGCCTTTGTCCACTCGTGGGCCGTGTTCATCGCGATCGAGCGGCATCAGATCCGGGAGGCCGCGGAAGCGGAGGCCGGTCTGTGAGCGAGTGGGCCTGGGACTGGAACCCGAGCGAGGAGTACCTCACGGACGGGTTCCCTCCCGGAGTTGTGGCCGAGGTCGAGCGTCTCGCCACGGAACTCGCCGCGCTGGGGCTGCCGGTACCGCGCCACGAGTGCGTCTGCGTCTGCAACATCACCTGGTACGGCTGACGTGCCGAAGCCTACTGGCGGCTGATGGCCCGGGTGACGCCCGCCGCGATCGTCGTCGCCAGGGTCCAGCCCATGACGATCAAGGCGTACGAGAGCGACTGGTACGCGCCCTCTGCCGCATACGCCTGCTCCTGGCCGAAGCCGATGATGGGGAGCAGCAGATCGAGCGTGTAGAAGAACGGGTCGAAGTCGGGTGCCTCGGCCGGCTTCAGTGCGCGCGGGTGGTGCAGTGCGTACGTCACGGAGCCGACAAGGAGCAGCGAGAGCAGCCACAGGGCGGCGCGCGCGGGCCGGAAGCCGTAGCCGACGGTGAAGTCCTGGAGGTACCCCCAGGCCCTGGCCCACCAGGAGAGTGTCCCGCGGTGGCGGCGCAGTTTGGCGAGCTGGACGGTACGGGCGGCCGCGTCGTCGCCTATGCGGCGGTACGCGGCGGTGAGTTGCTCGTAGGCGTACGGGACGTAGCCGTCGACGTCCCGCTCCAGGACCTGGAGCCGGCGCTCGGCCGGTTCGTGCGGGCCGAGCCTCACGTACGTCAGACCGTCGAGGCGGACCTCGTCCGGCCATGTCTCCGGGGCGATGTCCAGGAGTTCGAGCTGGCAGCCGCGCAGGGTGACGGCACCCTCGATGGGCGCTGCCTGGTCCAGATAGAGCGAACCCCCGACGACGCCGCCGGCGCGCAGGGCCGTGCCGCCCGGGTTGGAGAGCCGGGCGCCCTCGAAGTTGAGCTGGCCGGGGAAGCGGGCGCCGGGCATGTTGATCCGGCCGTGCGCGGTGAGGCGCATGGCGTTCAGATCGGTCCCACTGAGGTTCGACGCGTGCAGAGCCGTGCCGCCCGGGTTGCTGAGCACCGCGTCGTCGAACGTGATGTTCCCGGCGATGACGGAACCCGCCAGGCGGACCAGGCCGTGCGCGGTGAAGCCCTTGTCGGCCTGGAGGTCGCCGTCGACGGTGACGCGGTTGAACGCGAGGATCGGCTCGGTGAGCTCCACGCCCTCCTCGCCCAGTTCCGCCCCGTCGAGGAAGACCGCCCCCGAGATCCGCGCGCCGCCGAGCCGGACGGGGCCCCGCACCCGGCACCCGCTCATACGCAGCGAGCCGTCGACGCGCAGGGCGACGGCGTGCAGGCCGGGCAGCACGGACCGGCCCAGGTACAGCTGCCGCAGCTGCGCCCCGTACAGGTCGAGTTCCTCGTCGAAGTAGCAGGCCCACAGATGGACGGGCGCCGCCACCTCGGCGTACTGGAGGTCGAGTCGCCCGCTGATCCGCGCACCGGTGAGCCGGAGCAGCGGTGTCTCGCCCGCCTGGCGTGGCGCCTCCAGGAGCAGCGCGCGGAGCACCTCGGCGCGCACGGTCCGTTCGGGCCCCCACTGCGCCCCGGAGTCGGCGGCGGCACCGTCCGTCGGACGGAGGTCGACGGTGCGGCCGCGCGCGTACGCCTGCCACACGCGCGCCTCAGTGGCGGTCAGCTCCATGCTCTCCATCGGCGTGACGATGACGCGGGGCCGTGATGGGTGTCAACTGCCCATTGCCGCAAGACTGTTGCACCCCAACCCCTGGCACAACCGCCCACACCTGACAAACTGCCCGCATGAAGAGTGACCTGTTCTCCACCGAGCACATGGTGCAGCCGTCCACCGTCCCGGGGATGACCCTGCAGAACGCCAAGTCGATCAAGTACGCGGTGAACGGCGAGATGCACGCGCGGCAGGGCGCGATGATCGCCTACCGCGGCAGCCTGCAGTTCGAGCGCAAGGGCCAGGGCATGGGCGGCATGCTCAAGCGGGCGGTCACCGGTGAGGGGCTGCCGCTCATGGCCGTGCGCGGCCAGGGCGAGGCGTGGTTCGCGCACGAGGCGCAGAACTGCTTCATCGTCGACATCGAGCCGGGCGACGCCCTCACCGTCAACGGCCGCAACGTCCTGTGCTTCGACGCGACGCTCTCCTACGAGATCAAGACCGTGAAGGGCGCCGGCGTCACCGGCGGCGGGCTGTTCAACAGTGTCTTCACGGGAGCGGGCCGCCTCGGCCTCGTCTGCGAGGGCAATCCGCTCGTCATCCCCGTCTCGCCGCAGCAGCCGGTGTACGTCGACACGGACGCGGTCGTCGGCTGGACCGCAGGACTCGACACCTCGCTGCACCGTTCGCAGTCGATCGGTTCGATGATCAGGGGTGGATCCGGGGAGGCCGTCCAGCTGATGCTTCAGGGCGAGGGGTACGTCATCGTGCGGCCGAGCGAGGCGACTCCCGCCAAGCCGCAGCAGCACTAGCGGCCGCGGCGCTGCCTGTCCGGGTTGCTGATCGCTTCCCAGGGGGCCAGGTTCCACGGGCTCGTGCGGTTCGCCGGGTCCAGGAGGGACCGGAGGTGGGCGTCCGACACCGCCTGCGGGGCGGGGAGGCCCTCGCCGTCACCGCGGGCGGCCTCCAGGTTCTCCCGCCACACCTGCCTGCCCAGGAGGTAGTGGTCCGCGTACTCCTGCCAGGACGCGTACGTTCCGGCCACCGCCGGGACGATGTTCTTGAGCAGCGTCCAGGTGTCGGGCTCGGTCAGCATGCCGCAGGCGAAGCCGCGCCGTGAGATGTCCACGTACAGCGCGACATCCCAAGCGAGCGGGGCGACGCCCAGACGCCGCTGGGCCATCGCCCGGTACCCGGTGTTCGCGAGGCGGCCCAGGCGCCCGAGCAGCTGCTCGGGCGCGGTGATCTCCCACTGCTGGGCCAGCCAGGCCTCGGCCTTGGCGTCATCGATGCGGGTGAACGGATACAGCGTCGTACGCGAGGCGTCCTTGTCCCTGCTGACCGGCGCGCTCAGCGACACCATCCAGAGCTGGTGCATGGTGAGCCGCGCCGGGTACTTGGACTCGGTCTTCGGCCTGCTCCACTTCCTCCATATCGCCATGCGCCCGCACCCTACGTCACGGCACTTCGCCCCGGCTTCGGGCGTTCGCATACGCCGTCGCGGCGCGGAGGCGTTCGGATGTGGTGGCGGTGCGCAGCGCGTCGGGGGCGCAGTCCCACTCCCTGCCGCCGCCGAAGGGGCGCAGCTGGATGTAGGGGCCTTCGTGGCCCATGACTCTGCCGACCTGCCCGGTGCGGGTGTCCACGGCGTACGTACCGATGGGGAGCGCGTTGGCGTTCATGGCGCGACCCCCAGAGCGGCGGCCAGCCTGGCCGCCATGTCGACGCGACAGCCGCCCAATTCAATGAGCGGGCAGGGCGCTTCACGGGCCAAAGATGTGGGGTCGATCCGCAATGACGGCAACGTAATTCCCGCTCGCTGGAGTGCGGCGCGCAATTCTTTCATCGTTTCCTCCGCCTCTTCGACACAGACCGGCGCATGTGTCCTGTTCTCAGCCATCGGGTGGTTCCCCTTTGCCGTCGGATCTCACTCTTCGCATCCCTACGGTGACGGCATCCGCCTACAATCGACAGGAGTCTGTCTCCTACAACTGCGGGGCAGAGACTGGGGGTTGGCCATGGCCAATGGTTCGAGGCAGGCGGCATGGGAGTTCTTCGGAGCGGAGTTGAAGCGGCGCCGCGAAGACGCGGGGCTAACCCAGTCGGCGCTGGGGGTACGGGTTTTCGTATCCGGCGGATACATCGGCCAATTCGAACAGGCAATTCGTAAGCCACAGTTGGATGTGGCGGAGAGGATCGACGAGGTCCTGCAATCCGACGGTATTTTCGAGCGGATGTGCCGGAAGCTGATCGATGACAAGCGGTACGCGGATTACTTTGCGGCGGTCGTGGAGTTGGAGCGTCTGGCGACGAAGATCTGCGAGTTCGCTCCCACGGTCGCGCCGGGCCTGCTGCAGACTGCCGCATACGCGCGGTCGATCACCCGGGCCACGAACCCGTTCAAGTCGGTCGACTACGTCGAGGACAAGGTGGTCGCGCGGATGGAGCGCAGCGGCATCCTCAAGGACGCTACACGCCCTGTGTATTGGGCCATTCTGCACGAGTGCGTCCTGCGCGTGCCGGTCGGAGGCTCCGCGGTCATGGCCGAGCAGTTGGAGCACATCGCATCCCTCGCCCGCGGCTTCAGCGTGGTGGTGCAAGTGCTCCCATTCTCGGCAGGGGCCTGCCCTCTCCCCACCGGGACGCTGAAGCTGATGGAGTTCGATGATGCTCCCCCAACCGCCTATACAGAGGCGGTGTTTTCGGGGGAACTACTGGACGATCCAGCGCTGGTTAAGCGCTCCCAGGACGCATACGATCTACTCAGGGCCGCCGCGTCGCCGCCGGCGGCGTCCCTGGCCCTGATCGAGTCGGCGGCTGAGGATTTCAGAAGATGCCCGAGTACGACCTGAGCAACGCCCGGTGGCGCAAGAGCACGTACAGCGACGGCAACGGCGGCGACTGCATCGAGGTCGCCTGCGACTTCGTGGGCGCCGCCCAGTGGCGCAAGAGCAGCTACAGCAACGGCGAGGGCGGCAGCTGTGTCGAAGTAGCCGACGGAGTCCCCGGCATAGTCCCCGTCCGCGACAGCAAGAACCCCCAGGGTCCCGCCCTATTCATCCGCCCCGAAGCCTGGTCCGCGTTTGTCGCGGGGCAGCGAGCGGGATGACTCCCAGGCCTCTGGAGGTGAGCGGGGCATGTCCAGCCCTCCCCGTGAGGAACGACTCTCGGCCGCGTTCGTCGACCTCGCCGACACCCTCGTACGCGACTTCGACGTCATCGGGTTCCTGCACACACTCGCCGAGCACTGCGTAGATCTCCTGGACGTGTCCGCGGCCGGGGTGCTGCTGACCACGCCGGACGGCCAGGTGGTGGACGCCGCCGCTTCGGACGAGCAGACCCGCATGCTGGAGATGAACGGCATCGAGTGGGACGAGGGGCCGTGCCGGGACTGTGTGCTCGGCGGCCTCCAGGTGCCGGACGTGCCGCTGGACACCGACAAGGCCCGCAAGCGGTGGCCCCGATTCGCGCCGTACGCCGTGGAGTTGGGGCTGACGTCGGTGGTCGCGGCCCCGTTACGGCTGCACGACCAAGTCATCGGCGCGCTGAACCTGTTCCGGAGCGAACCCGGCCCGCTGGAAGCGCCCCAGCTGCGGCTCGGCCAGGCGCTCGCGGACACCGCGACCATCGGCGTGCTGCAACAGCGGGCGGTGAGCGAGCAGATGGTGGTGACCGCGCAACTTCAGTCGGCCCTGGACAGCCGGATCGTGATCGAGCAGGCCAAGGGGTATCTCGCCCACCGCCGCAGGACCGGGGTGGAGGAGGCGTTCACGGTGCTGCGTCAGTACGCGCGCAGTCACAACGCGCGGCTGACCGACATCGCCCGGCAGGTCCTGGAGGGCACGGCCGACCCCGTGCTGCTGGACCCCGGACGATGAGAGGTGAGAGCGGTGCCGATGCGCGCGATGGCGTCGTATCTGCGGGCACTGCACACTCACTCGGGTCCGGGGCTTGCCCCGCTGCCCCTGCAGGCGTGCTCTGAAGCGCTGGGCCTCGACGGTCTCGCGCTGCTGCTCGCCCACGAGGGCAGCACCCCGGAGCTGGTGCAGTCCTTCGGCGTACGCACCGGTGCGCTGGAGGATCTACAACTCACCCAGGGGCACGGGCCGAGCCGGGACGCCGCCGCCGACGGCGCGCTGCTCCTGATGCCCGATCTGGGCGATGCGACGGGCTTCGCGGCCGTGCGCTGGCCCGGACTGCCGTACGCCGTCGAGGAGTTGGGCGTAGCGGCCGTGTTCGCGTTCCCGCTGCGGATCGGGGTGATCGCGCTGGGGGCGCTGACCGGGCACCGCACCACGCCGGGGCCGCTCGGCACCGATCAGCTCGCGGGCGCGTTCGCGCTGGCGGACACCCTCTCGCAGGTCGTCATCACGCTCAGCGCCCGTCCACTCCCCTCCTCCGGTCTGCTCCTGGACGAGACCTGCCTGCACTTCGCGGAGGTCCACCAGGCGACCGGCATGCTCGCCGCGCAGCTGGAGATCCCCTGCGCGCAGGCGCTGATCCGCCTGCGCGCCTACGCCTACAGCCACAACCGCCGTCTCCTTTCGTGCGCCCGTGACGTGCTCCAGTACCGGTTGGACCTGGGCGACAAGGACGCATAGTCGCGATGTCAGGGCTTGCGCGCCCGGAAGCGCAGGCCGCCGCTCTCCGGGTGGCGGTCCACGAGCGGCTCCGTGAATCCGGCAGCCGTCAGGCGCGCGGGGAGGCCGGCCGGGGCCACGGTGTTCATCGTGTCGCGGAAGTGCAGCAGCCGGAAGCGCAGGCTGGGCTGGCTGTCGCTGCCCGCGAAGACGCCGCCGGGCCGCAGTACGCGGAACGCCTCGGCGAAGATGCGGTCCTGGAGTGCGTCGGTGGGCACGTGGTGCAGCATCGTGAAGCAGACGACGGACGAGTAGGTGTCGTCAGGGAGCGGCATGTCGGAGCCGTCGGCGTGCAGGATGCGGGCCCGGTCGCCCCACTGGCGCTGCAGCAGTCCTGCCGTGTCGCCGTCGATCTCGACGGCGGTGAGGTGGGGCACCTGGTCGACGAGTACGCGCAGATTGGCCCCGTATCCCGGGCCGATCTCCACGACGTCCTCGCCGAGTTCGACGTCTTCCAGGGCCCAGGGAAGAAGGCGGTCCTTCACGGCCTCGGCCCATTCCTGGGAGCTGCACAGCTTGCGGTGTGCTCGGTTCATCGGCATACGACGACGCTAGGTCCGGGCCCGAGGTGTCCGACACGGGCTAGGCTGCCGTCCCATGTCGCAGACCGGACACTCCCGTCAAGGGCTGACGGCGATCTTCGTGGGCGACTTCACGATGCCGCGCGGTCTGCGCTTCGCCACACACCACCACCCGCTGCATCAACTCGCCTGGTCCGCAAGGGGATTGCTCCGCATCAGAACCGCGACCGGCTCCTGGCTGCTGCCGCCCACGCTCGCGCTGTGGATCCCCGCGGGGCTGCCGCACGCGACGGAGGCGGCGGGCGACACGGTGATGCGCAGCCCGTACATCGAACCGGCGAGCTGCCCCGCGGCGGCGTCGTGGACGGAGCCGACGGTGCTTGCGGCGGGCCCGCTCCTGCGCGCCCTGATCGACCACTTGCTCCGCACGGATCTGGACGTGGCCGCACGGGCGCGCGCGGAGCGGGTCCTGCTCGACGTGCTCCACCCCGTCCCGGTGACGAGCATCTCCGTGACGGAACCGAAGGACCCACGGGCGAGGGAGGTGGCGAGAGCCCTGGCGGCCGACCCGTCGGACGGCCGCCCACTGGAGGCATGGGGCCGGACGGTCGGCGCGAGCGCCCGCACGCTCGCCCGCGCCTTCTCGTCCGACACGGGCCTGGCGTTCGGCCAGTGGCGGGAGCGCCTTCGGATGCAGGCGGCGATGCCACTGCTTGCGGACGGCATGACGATCGAGGCGGTGGCGGCGCGGGTCGGCTATGCGTCGGCGAGTTCGTTCGTGGCGGCGTTCCACCGCATCGTGGGTCTGACGCCGCGCCAGTATTTCCCGGTGCGGCAGGAGGGCGGCCGGGGCTAGCGTTCGCGCATGCCCGAACTCCAGCGCCTACGCGCCGACCATGCCCCGGCCCTGCTCGCCTTCGAGCAGGAGAACCGCGCGTACTTCGCCAAGTCGGTCCCCGACCGGGGCGACGCCTACTTCACTGATTTCGAGACCCGCCACGCATCTCTCCTCGCCGAACAAACAGCAGGGGTCTGCCACTTCCACGTACTGGTGGGAGACGGCGGCGAGATCCTCGGCCGGGTCAACCTGATCGACGTGACACCGGACGGCGCGGCGGAGCTGGGCTACCGCATGGCGGAGAGCGCGGCGGGCCGGGGCCTGGCGACGCGCGCGGTACGCCAGGTGTGCGTGCGGGCGGCCGAGGAGTACGGCCTGCGCGAGCTGCGGGCGGAGACGACTCTCGACAACCCCGGCTCGCAGACGGTGCTGACGCGCACGGGCTTCATGGCGACGGGCGAACTGGACGTGGACCTGGACGGCCGCCCGGGCATTCGCTACGTACGCAGGCTCCCTTAAGAGCCCCTGGCCGCACCGCATGTCGCGATATAACGTTAGTCCCCAACGACGTTCGACAGGACCAGGACCAGGACCGGGACGGAAGGGCAGCATGCCGGGAGAGACTTCGCCCACCGGAAAGCACTCCGGCGACGGCTCGTCGCCCGAGCTGCGTGCCTCTCACGCGGACCGGGACCGGGTGGTGGACGTACTGCGTGTGGCGGCGGGGGACGGCCTGCTGACCGCGGCCGAACTGGACGAACGCCTGGAGACCGCCCTGTCGGCCCGGACCATCGGCGAACTGACCGCGCTCACCGCGGACTTGCCCGGCGCGGCTGCAGCAGAGGCCAAGGACGTGGTCCGGATCCAGCAGGTCCACAGCGGCGCGATCGAGCGCGTGGGCCGGTGGGTGGTGCCGCGGAAGCTGGAGCTCTCGGTGTACTGGTGCGACGTGACACTCGACTTCACCGAGGCCGTGATCACGCACGACACCCTGCGGATCGAGATGGAAGCGGCGGGGAAGACGCTGACCCTGATCACGCGGCCGGGCATCGTGATCGACGCGGACGACCTGCAACTGGTCTTCAGCAAAATCAAGTACCGCAAGGCCCCGCCGTCCCCCGAAGTACCGGTCACGCTGCGAGTACAACTGGCAGGCACCAAGACCCACGGCCGAGTGGTGGTAAAGCCCCGCCGCCGGACGTTCGGCGAGTGGCTGACCAGAAGGTAAGCGCTGAAGGCCTAGCGCGGTCCGGTACGGAAGTTGAGGGCGATGAGCAGCCCGCAGGTGAGGGCCGCGAGTGCCGCCATGCCCGTGAGGATCACGGGCGGGGAGAGCGCGCCGGGGCCGGACAGGAGCGTGAACGCGTACGGGGTGAACATGCCGACGTACGCCACCGTCCAGAAGTACGCGGTGATGCGGGCCAGGCGCCGGGGCGGGGCAATGGCCGTGACCTCGGTGAGACCGTGGGTGAGGGCCAGGCCGTATCCCGCGCCGAGTATCGCCGCGGCCGCGAGGGCGAGGAGCTGCTGGTCGGCCTTCACCGCCGGTACGGCCAGGGCGAGGCCCGCCGTGATGGCCGTCAGCGCGGCCACCGCCGTGGCCAGCCGGTGCCTCGCCGCCAGGCGACGGGCCGCCGGCTGGATCAGCAGACCGGCGCCGGGGACGACGGCGGTGGCCACGCCGGTGTAGACGAGGCTGCCGTGGACCAGGGCGGGGAGCGTGACGAACCCGGTCGCGGGGGCGGCGAAAATCCAGGGGGCCAACGGGAGAACGGCCCGCCGGAAGTGCTTTCCGGGGCGAGCGGCGTCGTCCGGTGGGCTCGGCGCGGCGGGGACGGCGGGGGCGGCGGGGACGGCGGGGCGGTGCGGAACGGCGGGGTTGCTCTGACCGGCCGGGCGGCTCAGACCGGCAAGGCGGCTCAAACCAGCCAGGCGGCGCGGAACGGCGGGGCGGCTCAGACCGGCGGGGCTGCTCACACCGGCGGTGCGGCTCAGACCAGCCGGGCGGCTCATACCGGCGGGAACGGTCTCCGGGGATCGTCGTGCCGCCAGACCGGCGCCCGCCGCCAGCAGCGCGTGGGGCAGATACGCCGTGATCAGCGGATGCGGTGCCCACTCCGCGATCAGCGCCGCCGCGAGACCGCCCGACGCGAAGCCCGCCGACACGAAGAGGCCCGCCCGGCGGGAGGCCATGGACGCGGGGGCGCCCTCGGCGACGTACGGCGGAGAAGAGAGTTCCTTGATCCACGCGCTGCCCGCCGCGAGCAACGCACCCGCGCTGGCGCCCGTCAGAAAGCGACCCGGCGGCACCCACGCGGTGGCCCCCGCGCCCAGCATCAGCAAGCCGGTGGAAACGAGGTTCAGGGCCAGCGCGGTCAGGGCGACCGGGCGGCGGCCGATGCGGTCCGCCAGCGGTCCGCCGACCAGGAGGCCGGGGATGAGGCCGATGACGTACAGGGCGAAGAGGCCGGTCACCGCCGACTCGGAGAAGCCGAGCTCGGAGCGGTAGGAGCCGAGGAGGGCGGAGAACTGGTTGGCGCTCCAGCCGGAGGCCATCATGATCCAGCCCGTCCGGAGTCCGTGGCTCGGGGCGGGCGGGGATGGCTGTTCCGTCGGGGCGAGATGCGTGGCGGTGGTGCTCATGAGGCCCAGTTCTATGGCTGCCAGGCGCCCGCCCGCCGCCTGCGTTCACGATTCGTAAATGCCGTGCGGCCACCCACCGTCACCCCGTTTACGCTGGTCCGCATGGCCTCCGCACCCCTCGACCTGCGACTCCTGTCGTCGTTCCTGGCGGTGGTCGAGGAGGGTCACTTCGGGCAGGCTGCAAGGCGCCTCTTCCTCTCCCCGCCGGCCGTGACGCAGCACGTCCGCCGCCTGGAGACGGAACTCGGCACGCGGCTGCTCGACCGCACGGGCAGCCCCGTGGTCCCCACCCCGGCGGGCACCCGCCTGGCCGGGCACGCGCGCGTGCTGCTCGCCGCGTCGAACGCGGCGCTCGACGACATGGCCGAGGCGACGACGCCCCCCGCCGGGCGGCCGCTACGGGTCGGCATCATGGGCCACGGCTCGGCGGAGCTGACCCCTGCGTCGATCAACGCGTTCCGCCGCGCACGCCCCGAAGTGGCCGTCGAAATCCGCCAGTTGGACTTCACGGAACACGTCACGGCCCTGACGGAGGACCGTGTGGACGTGGCCTTCGTCCGCCCGGGCCCCGACGACGAACGGATCACCGCCGACGTCCTGACGACCGAGCAGCGCATCGTGGTCGTTCCGGAGGGCTCCGCCCTGGCCGACGCCCGCCTGACCGGCGCGACGGTGGCCGACATCGCCGACCTCCCGTTCATCCGCGTCCCCGGCCACACGCCGCGCACGTTCACGGACTACCTGTACTTCGACGACGAGGCCAGGCGCCGCAGCACGGCGTACGCGGTGACCCCGCAGGAGGTCCTGACCGGAGTGATCACCGGCACGGCGGCGGGCTCGGGCCTCAAGTCCTTCGCCCGCTACTACGCCTGGCCGGGCGCGGTCTTCGTACCGATCCTGGACGCCCCATGGGTGAGCAGCTACCTGGCGGTACGCGCGAACGACGACAACCCGGAGGTCCGCATCTTCCGCGCCCTGGCAGTCGCCCTGTCCCACGACCCGACCCTGACGGCAGCCGTCCGGGGTCCGTCACCGGAGGTTGCGCAGCCGTTCAAAGCTGATGAGGAACCCTGCTGACATGCTGCACGAGATCAAGGACATCGAGCGGGAAAGGCTCCGCGTCACCCAGCGCCCCTCCCCTCAGGACACACCGCCGGTATTGAGCGACGAGGGCTAAGCCAACAGGGGCACGGCGCCTCACCCAACCTTCCGCAGCTCCCCGTCCCCGAACACCGCGACCATCACCAGGCTGCCGCCCAGCGCCTCGACATAGCGCGCCACGACATCCGTGCCGGACACCTGACCGCTCTCGATCTGGGAGACCCTGCCCTTGCTGACCCCCATGCGCTCGGCCACCTGCGCCTGGGTGTAGCCGCGCTCCTGCCGCATCTCGGCCAGGCGCCACGCGCGAGCCTCGGCGAGCATGCGTTCGGCGCCGTCGAGGAACGCGTCCCGGCCGCCCGACAGCTCCTCCGCCCGCTCGCGGTGCCCACTGGCCGACCACTTGATGTGTCCGCTCACTTCCCCAGCTCCCTCTCACGGTCGGCTACGTACTCCGCGTACCGGCGCTCAGCCAACGGAATCGCCTCGTCGTACCAGGTACTCCAGCTGCCCGCCTTGTCGCCGGCCACCAGGAGGATCGAGGAACGCCAGGGGTCGAACATGAACAGGACGCGCACCTCGCTCCGTCCCGCCGAGCCGGGCCGCAGCTCTTTGAGATTGTGCAGCGCCGAGCCCTTGATCCGGTCGACCAAAGGCCGGCCCTCCGCCGGGCCGTGGCAGGCGAGGATCCAGATGGCCTGGTTGACCAGCGTGTACGAATCCGGGTCCGCCTTCTCCAGGTCGTTCAGCCATTGATCCACCTCACTGGTCAGGTAGACGTCCCACTGCTCTTCCACTCCTCAGACCCTTCCACGAGTTTAGCATTCACTAAACCCGAGAGAGGTGCGACGGCAAGGTGGAACTCGGCATCCTCACCCTGATGAGGGACAGTCTCACCCCACCCCCCTGGACCCCTGCCCCGCCCGCGCCTCGATCCCCCTGAAGTGGTCCGCCATCGCCCGCTGGGCCCGGGGTACGTCGCGGGCCCGCAGTGCCGTCACGATGTCCCGGTGTCTGCTCACCGTCAGCTCCGGGGCGGGGTCGTTCGACCAGCCTCGGACGCCTGCCACCCGGTGGAAGACGTTCCAGAACGCGGTCAGGAGCTGTGGCACCAGTTCGTTGCCCAGGGAGCGGTACAGCGTTTCGTGGAACTCGCGGTCCAGGTCGGGGAAGGCGGCTCCCTGGCCTGCCGCCTGCTCCATCTTTCCTACCAGTGCCTCCAGTTCGGACAGCTCGCCGTCCGTGAGGAGGTAAGCGACCCGGCGTATCAGGCCTTCCTCCAGGACCTCCCGGAGTTGGAGGATTTCCGCCAGTGCGTGGGTGTCGTCCGAGAGTTGGAGCAGGGTTCGGAACGTCAGGCCGTCCGCGAGCGGTGTCAGTGAAGCCTGGCCCACGTACGTGCCGTAGCCGTGTCTGATCTCCACTATGTCCAGCGCCTGAAGCGCCTTCAGCGCCTCCCGTACCGAGTTCCTGCTGACACCGAGGGCCTCCATCAGTTCGGCCTCGGTGGGCAGCGACGCACCCGGGCGAAGTCTCCGGTCGAGGATCAACTGCATGACAGCGCGCTGGACTTGACTGCCCACGCGCCGCTCGCGGACTGGCTCCTGAGGCATGCGGCACATCGTAGGCACGGATGACATCCCACGTCCCACCTCCGGATCGAGATCATCTGCGCAAGCGTCGAAGCGGCACGGAATCGGCGCGCAATCCGATAAGTGCGCGATCTCTTGACCGGCCCTCGCGGCGCTCTTATGGTCGCCACGCCACCACGACGTAGGACGTGGGATCTCTCAAGGAGCAAGGGAGACACAGTGAGCGACCAGAAGACCAGCATCGGCTCCACCCAACCCGCACCCGACCGCCGCTCCTTCCTCAAGTACACGGGTGCCCTTGGCGCCGCCACGGCCATCACCACCACGCTCTCCGCCTGTTCGTCGGGACCCGAGTCCACCAACGAGGCCGGCGGGGGCGGTGACAAGGGCGGCGGGTCCACCCTCACCGCCGTCATCGGCTATGGAAACGACGGCAGTTGGGATCCGACGCAGACCGCCTCCGCGTTCGCGATGGCCGGCAACGAGCACATCTACGAGGGTCTCCTCGGCACCGACCCCATCACCCGCGAGCCGTACGCCGCCCTCGCCACCGAGGTCCCCACCGACCCCAAGGCGACCACCTGGAAGTTCACCCTGCGCGCGGGCGCCAAGTGGCACGACGGGAAGCCCGTCACCGCCGATGACGTCGTATTCGTCTTCGACCGGATCCTCGATCCGAAGACGCAGACCCTCGCCAAGGGCTTCTTCGAAAGCTGGCTCAAGGGTGTCAAGAAGGTTGATGCGATGAGCGTTGAGATGACGCTGAAATTCCCCTTCCCTGATGGGATCGCCCGGCTCTCTCTCGCCAAGATCATGCCTAAGCACGTCTTCTCCAAGCCCGGCGCCTGGGACGAGGCGACCAAGGGCAAGGCGATCGGCTCGGGACCGTACAAGCAGGCCTCGCACGCCCCGAAGTCCAACACCACCTTCGAGGCATTCGACGACTACAACGGCCCCCGCAAAGCCGCCTTCAAGAAGATGAACTGGCTGACCATCGTGGACGCCGCACCCCGCGTCGCGAAGATCTCCGGCGGCAGCGCGGACTCGGAGATCTCGGACAACATCCCGTACGCCAACATCAGCCATCTGGAGAAGGGCGGGCTCACCGTCGAGGGCGGGGCAGGGATGAACAACCTGTTCCTGATGTTCAATACCGCCCACAAGCCCTTCGACGACGTGCGTGTGCGACAGGCGCTGCACTATGCCATCGACACCGAGAAGATGATCGAGGTCGCCCTCAAGGGGCATGGAAAGGCGTCGACTTCGTTCCTCAACGAGTCCAATCCCGCCTACCGGCCCGCCAAGACGGTCTACGCGTACGACCCGAAGAAGGCGAAGCAGCTTCTGGAGGACGCCGGGGTCAAGGATCTCTCCGTCAATTTGATGGCTGTGAACGTCAGTTGGATCGTCGACTGTCTTCCGACCATCAAGGCCTCGTGGGACGCCATCGGCGTGAAGACCACCCTCGATCCGCAGGAGACGACCGCCGTCTTCACCAAGATGGATCAGAAGAAGGACTATCAGGTCGTCGCCGCCGCATCGAATCCCAATCAGTTCGGGATCGACGCCGATCTGATCATGCATTACAACTACGGGCCCGAGAACCTGTGGATGGGCTACGCCCGCTGGGCCGGCAACTCCACCGCCAAGAAGCTCTTCAAGGACATGGACCAGGCCACGCGCGAGCCCGACGCGGGCAAGAAGAAGGCCATGGTGCAGGACTACATCGACATCGTCGCCGAGCAGGCGGTGATCTATCCGGTCGTCCACAACGAGCTGATGACCGCCTGGGACCCGAAGAAGCTCACCGGCATCAAGGCCCAGCCCTACCCCGGGATCAATCTCCTCCAGGCCAAGTGGGCCGACTAGCCCCGCCTGTCGGCCCGTAAGACCGTTGGGAGTCGTACGAACGTGACCGCGATCGTCAGAATCCTGGCCCGCCGCATCGCCCTCCTCGTCCCGCTGTTGCTCGGCATCGTCCTGTTCGTCTTCCTCGTGATGCGGTTCTCGGACGTCGATCCGGCCTCGGCTTTCTTCCAGGGCGCCAATCCGACCCAGGAGCAACTGCACCAGTTCCGCGAGGAGAACGGTCTTCTCGATCCACTGCCGGTGCGCTACGTCGCCTTCGTGGGCGACCTGGCCCAGGGCGACATGGGCATCAGCGTGCTCACCCGCTCACCGGTGGTGGACCAGGTCACCACCGCGCTTCCGCTCACCATGCAGCTGACCTTCATGGGGCTCGGCATTGCCGTCGTCATCTCGCTGCTTCTCGGCGTGACCGCCGCGATCTACCGTGACCGGCTGCCGGACCAGCTGATCCGCGTCGTCTCGCTCACCGGTGTGGCGGCGCCCGGCTTCTGGCTCGCACTGCTCATGATCCAGTATCTGGCGGTGGAGGCGGGCTGGTTTCCGACCGGCGGATACGTCAACCCCGGTGATTCCTTTACCGGTTGGCTCAAGTCCATGACGCTGCCCGCCCTCGCGCTCTCCCTCCCCGTGGCCGCCGGCCTCACCCGCATCATCCGTACGGCCGTGGTCGAGGAGCTCGACAAGGACTACGTACGCACGGCGATCGGCAGCGGCCTGCCGCCGGTCGTGGTCGTCGGCCGCAATGTGCTCCGCAACGCGCTCATCAATCCGCTCACCGTGCTCGGCCTGCGCGTCGGCTATCTGCTCGGCGGCGCGGTCGTCATCGAGACGATCTTCTCGCTGCCGGGGATGGGGAAACTGATGATCGACGCCGTGAAGAACGGCGACCCGGCCGTCGTGCAGGGCGTGGTCATCACGACCGCCGTGGGGTTCGTGGTCGTGAACCTCGTCCTCGACATCCTCCACTTGCTCGTCAATCCGCGCCTGAGGGGGGCCGCTTGATGATCACGTCGCGCAAGGCACTGGCCGAGCGGCTCTCGCGGCCCGGCATCCGGTTGAAGTCCCTGCGCCGGCTGCCCCTGCTCTCCCGGTTCGCGGTCGGCGTCGTAGGCGTCGTCGTGCTCGTGGCGCTCTTCGCACCGCTGCTCGCCCCGCACGACCCGCTCGACCAGCAGCCGCAGGTCGACGGCACCGGGCATCCGTCCGGCGACCACTGGATGGGGCAGGACAGCCTGGGCCGGGACATCCTCAGCAGGCTGATGTACGGGGCACGCTGGTCCCTGGCGATCGGGCTCGGGGCGACGCTCCTCGCCCTGATCGTCGGCGCGGTGCTCGGCGCGATCGCGGCGACCTCGCGCAAGGCCGTCGACGAGACGCTGATGCGGTGCCTGGATGTGGTGATGGCGTTCCCGGGGATCGCGCTCGCCGCCGTGCTCGTCGCGGTCTTCGGGGGCGGCATCCTCGTCCTGATCTGCGCCATCGCGTTCCTGTTCACGCCACCGATCGCACGGGTCGTACGCGCGAATGTGATGGATCAGTACGGCGAGGACTATGTCGTCGCCGAGCACATCGTCGGCGCCCGCACCCCGCACATCCTCGTCAAGCACGTCGCCATCAACTGCGCCGCCCCCATCCTGGTGTTCTGCACGGTGCAGGTCGCCGAGGCCATCGTCTTCGAGGCCTCGCTGTCCTTCATCGGCGCCGGCGTCCGGCCCCCGGACCCGTCCTGGGGCAGCGTCATCGCCGACGGCAAGAACATGGTGCTGCTCGGCGGCTGGTGGGCGACGGTCTTCCCCGGCCTCCTCATGCTGATCACGGTCCTCGCCCTGAACATCCTCTCCGAGGGCGTATCGGACGCCTGGGCGGCGCCCGCGACCCGCGACGTGCCGGGCGCGGCCCGCAAGGAGGACCAGATCGAAGCTCCCGAGCCGGGCAGCGGCAAGGTCCTCGAGCTGCCGGGGCTGACCGAGGCGGCACAGCGGCTGCGCTCGCGCGCGCGACCGCTGCCGGAGGGGCCACCGGTCCTGACGGTCTCCGACCTCACCATCGGCTTCGACGCCCGGCACGGCGGCGTGGACATCGTCGACGGCATCAGCTTCCACGTGCGGCCGGGCGAAGTCCTCGGCCTGGTGGGCGAGTCGGGCTGCGGCAAGTCGCTCACCGCGCTGACCGTGATGGGCCTGGAGCCCAAGGGCGCCCGCATCGGCGGCCAAGTCACCTTCGACGGCGAGCAGTTGATCGGCATGCCGATGCGCACCCGCAGGCGGCTGCTCGGCCACGACATGGCGATGATCTACCAGGACGCCCTGTCGTCCCTGAACCCCGCGATGACGGTCCGCGCCCAGCTCAAACAGGTCGTACGGCGAGGAGGGCGCCGCACGGCGGTCGAACTCCTCGAACTGGTGGGCCTGGACCCGGACCGCACCCTGCGCAGCTATCCGCACGAACTGTCGGGCGGCCAGCGCCAGCGCGTACTCATCGCGATGGCGCTCTCCCGCGACCCGAAACTGATCGTCGCCGACGAACCGACGACGGCCCTGGACGTCACCGTCCAGGCCCAGGTGATCCAGCTCCTCCTGCGGCTGCGCGAGGAACTGGGCTTCGCGCTGATCCTCGTCTCGCACGACCTGGCGCTCGTCGCCGACGTCACCGACCGGGTCGTCGTGATGTACGGCGGGCAGATCGTCGAGACGGGCGTGACGGCGGACCTGGTCGAGTCGCCGTCCCACCACTACACGCGCGGCCTGCTCGGCTCGGTGCTCTCCCTGGAGTCGGCGGCACAGCGCCTCACCCAGATCAAGGGCGTCGTCCCGTCGCCCGCCGACTTCCCCGCGGGGTGCAGGTTCGCCGACCGGTGCCCGCTCGCCAGTGAGGTGTGCCGCACGACGGCGCCCGAACTCCTGGGCGGTGCACGGCATTCCATCGCCTGCCACCATCCGGCCGTCGAACCGCCGCGCGTGCCGGAACCCAGGGGAAGCGAGGCCCTGAAGTGACCCTGCCCCCGACCGACGCATCCCCCGACTCCCCTGACTCCCCTCACTCCCCTGACTCCCCTCACTCCCTGATCTCCCTCTCCGACGCGCATGTCGTGCACCGGGCGCGCTCCGGCGGCCTGTTCTCCCGGGACCGGGTGTACGCCCTGACCGGCGCCGACCTGACCATCGCACCCGGCGAGACCGTGGGCGTCGTCGGCGAGTCGGGCTGCGGCAAGTCGACCCTGGCGAAGGTGCTCGTGGGGGTGCAGCGCCCCACGGCCGGCACGGTGTCCTTCCGCGGCCGGGACCTGTGGACGATGAAGCCCGCCGAGCGGCGCGCCGCGATCGGCCGGAACACCGGCATGATCTTCCAGGACCCTTCGACGGCACTGAACCGCAGACTGCCGGTACGACAGATCCTCCGGGATCCCTTGGACGTACACAGAATGGGTACGTCCGCTCAACGCGAGGAGCGGGTAAGGGAGTTGATGTCGCTGGTGGGCCTCCCGAAGGTGCTCGCCGACGGCCTGCCCGGACAGCTGTCGGGCGGCCAGCGCCAACGCGTGGCGATCGCCCGTGCCCTGGCGCTCGAACCGGAGCTGGTGGTCGCGGACGAGCCGACGAGCGCGCTCGACGTCTCCGTACGCGCCCAGATCCTCAACCTCCTCCTCGACCTGAAGGAGCGCCTCGGCCTCGCCCTGGTGTTCGTCTCGCACGACATCCAGACGGTGCGCCGGATGAGCGACCGGGTGATCACCATGTACCTGGGCAGAATCGTGGAGGAATCCCCGGCCGAGGAGATCCTGGACCGGGCCAGGCACCCGTACACACGGGCGCTCTTCTCCGCGACCCCCGGCCTGCTCGACCCCATCGACCCGATCCCGCTGGTCGGCCCGGTCCCGTCGGCCACCCGGCCGCCGAGCGGCTGCCCGTTCCGTACGAGGTGCTGGAAGGCGGACGAGAGCTGCGCCGCCGCCATGCCGGACTTCGCGTCGACGGAGGGGTCCGGGCACCGCTACCGATGCCACCACCCCGTGCGGGACGGCCAGTCCACGCACGAGCTCGTCATCCAGTCCGCCGCCACGGACACAGCATCAAGGGAGCCTCAATGACCATTCCCACCCCACTCACCGGTGTGATTCCACCCGTCTGTACTCCACTGACACCGGACCGTGAGGTGGATACGTCGTCGCTGGTGAGGCTCGTGGACCACCTCGTGACGGGGGGTGTCGACGGACTCTTCGTACTCGGCTCGACATCCGAGGTGGCGTTCCTCACGGACCGGCAGCGGAGGAAGGTCATCGACACGGTGGTGGGCCATGCCGGGGGTCAACTGCCCGTCCTGGCAGGGGTGATCGACACGGCAACGCCCCGCGTCCTCGACCACGTCCGTTCGGTGACGGACGCGGGAGCGGACGCGGTGGTGGTGACCGCTCCGTTCTACACACGCACCCACCCGGCGGAGATCGCCCGCCACTTCCGGCTGATCGCCGCAGGGTCGACGGTGCCGGTCTTCGCGTACGACTTGCCCGTCGCCGTCCATTCGAAGCTGGGCGCGGAGCTGGTCCTCGGCCTGGCGGCGGAGGGGGTGCTCGCCGGTCTGAAGGACTCCAGCGGGGACGAGGGCGCGTTCCGGGAGGTGATTCTGGGCGCGCGGACGCGAGGTGATGTGAGCGGGTTCAGCGTGCTGACGGGGTCGGAGACGACGGTGGACGCGGCGCTTTCGATGGGGGCGGACGGGGTGGTGCCGGGGCTCGGCAATGTCGACCCCGGGGGGTATGCGCGGCTTTACCGCTACTGCCGGGAAGGGGACTGGGCGTTGGCGCGGGCCGAGCAGGAGCGGCTGTGCGGTCTCTTCGGGATGGTGCGGGTGGGGGACCCCGCCCGGATGGGCGGCAGCTCGTCCGGGCTCGGCGCGTTCAAGGCGGCGCTGCAGCTGCGGGGCGTGATCGCTTGCGCGGCAACTGCGGAGCCACAGGTGCCGTTGTCCTCCGGGGAGGTTGAGCGGGTGGGGAAGTTCTTGGCGGGGGCGGGGTTGCTGTAGGCGGGGGCGAGCCCTGCGGGGCTTCTTCCCCACGCCCGCCCCTTCCCGAAATTCCGGCTGCGCCGGCCGCGAGGTGGCCGTAGATCACCGCCTTCGGCGAGTTCGTCCTCAATCGCCGGACGGGCTGAGATGCCTGCGGCTGGGCTGGAGGGGCTTGCTGTTGGGGTGGGTGGGCAG